>NZ_JAYWHI010000031.1:0-274120 GCF_043778355.1 Polaromonas sp. | reverse complement strand
GCGCTGGTCAGGCGGGTGATCGCGATGCCCTTGACCCGTTTGAGCACCCGTTCGGCATCGATCAGGCCGCTCAGTTGCGTGCGCGGCAAGTCGACCTGGCTGACGTCGCCGGTGATCACCGCCTTGGCGCCAAAACCGATACGCGTCAAAAACATCTTCATCTGCTCCGGCGTGGTGTTCTGCGCCTCGTCGAGGATCACAAAGGCGTGGTTCAGCGTGCGGCCACGCATGAAGGCCAGCGGCGCGATTTCGATCTGCTGGCGCTCGAACGCTTTTTGCACGCGCTCGAAACCCATCAGTTCATACAGCGCGTCATACAACGGCCGCAAATACGGGTCGACCTTCTGGTTCAGGTCACCCGGCAAAAAACCCAGGCGCTCGCCGGCTTCTACCGCGGGCCGCGTCAGCACAATGCGCTGCACCGCGCTGCGCTCCAGCGCATCCACCGCGCAGGCCACCGCCAGGTAGGTCTTGCCGGTGCCGGCCGGACCGATGCCGAAGGTGATGTCGTGCGCGGCGATGTTGTCCAGGTACATGCCCTGGTTCACCGTGCGGGCGCGCAGGTCGGCGCGCCGCGTCGACAGCGCCGCACCGCCATCGGGCGCGGTGGACATCGCGCCGTCGCCGGCCAGCATCAGTTGCACGGTCTCCTCGGGAATCGGCCGGTTCGCCATTTCATAGAGCGCTTGCAGCACCTCCAGCGCCTGCTGGGCCTTGGCCTTGGGGCCGTCGATCTTGAACTGCTCGAAGCGGTGCGCAATCGTCACCTGCAGCGCGGCCTCGATGGTGCGGATGTGGGCGTCCATCGGTCCGCACAGATGGCCCATGCGCGTGTTGTTGGGCGGCGTGAAGGTGTGTCTGAGGATCAAGGCGTGGGTTTTCCTGAAATCGAGGGTTTTGCCGGGATTGTCCCCCCAATTTTCACCCGCTGCCCGGCTGATAAGATTTGCCCATGATTGGACGCACATGATAGGAAGAATACAAGGCCTGCTGGCTGAAAAGAACCCCCCGGAACTGCTGGTGGACTGCAACGGCGTGGGGTACGAGGTGCTGGTGCCCATGAGCACCTTTTACAACCTGCCGGCGCTTGGCGACAAAGTCTCTTTGCTCACGCATTTTGTGGTGCGCGAGGATGCGCAAATCCTCTACGGCTTCGGCAGTGCCAGCGAACGCGCGGCCTTTCGCCAGCTGATCAAGATCTCCGGTGTCGGCCCCCGCACTGCGCTCAGCGTGCTCAGCGGCATGAGTGTGGAGGAACTGGCCCAGGCGGTGACCAGCCAGGAAGCCGGCCGCATCATCAAGGTCCCCGGCATCGGCAAAAAAACCGCTGAACGCCTGCTGCTCGAACTCAAGGGCAAGCTCGGCGCCGACATGGGCATCACCGTCAGCGTGGCCGACGATGCGCAGTCCGACATCCTGCAGGCGCTGGTGGCGCTCGGTTACAGCGACCGTGATGCGGCGCTGGCGCTGAAGGCGCTGCCCAAGGACATCGGTGTCAGTGATGGCATCAAGCTGGCGTTGAAAGCCCTCGCGAAATGAGCATCCAGACCGACGACTTCGACATGTCGGGCGTGCCGCCCGTCAAACGGGTGATGTCGGCCGCGCCGGCCTCGCCCAATGAAGAGGCGATTGAACGCGCGCTGCGGCCCAAGCTGTTTGACGAGTACGTCGGCCAGTCCAAGGTGCGCGAGCAACTCGAGATTTTTATCGGTGCGGCCAAAAAACGCAGCGAGGCCATGGACCATGTGCTGCTGTTCGGCCCGCCCGGTCTCGGCAAAACCACGCTGAGCCACATCATTGCGCACGAACTCGGCGTGAACCTGCGCCAGACCTCGGGACCGGTGCTGGAAAAGCCGAAGGACCTGGCGGCGCTGCTGACCAACCTCGAAAAAAACGATGTGTTGTTCATCGACGAAATCCACCGCCTGAGTCCGGTGGTCGAGGAAATTTTGTACCCCGCGCTGGAGGACTACCAGATCGACATCATGATTGGTGAAGGTCCGGCGGCGCGCAGCATCAAGCTCGACTTGCAGCCCTTCACACTGGTCGGTGCCACCACGCGCGCCGGCATGTTGACCAATCCGCTGCGCGACCGCTTCGGCATCGTGGCCAGGCTGGAGTTCTATACCGCGCAGGAGCTGCAGCGCATCGTCACGCGCAGCGCCAAACTGCTCAACGCGCCCATGGACGAGGACGGCGGTTTCGAAATCGCGCGCCGCTCGCGCGGCACGCCGCGTATTGCCAATCGGCTGCTGCGGCGCGTGCGCGACTATGCCGACGTCAAGGGCAGTGGCCACATCTCGCTGGACATTGCCAACAAGGCGCTGGCCATGCTGGACGTGGATCCGCAGGGCTTCGACGTGATGGACAGGAAGCTGCTGGAAGCCGTGATCCACCGCTTCGACGGCGGCCCGGTCGGTCTCGACAATATCGCCGCCAGCATTGGCGAGGAGCGCGACACGATTGAAGACGTGATCGAGCCCTATCTGATCCAGCAGGGGTATCTGCAGCGCACACCGCGCGGGCGTATCGCGACGCTGGCCGCTTACCGGCACCTGGGCGTGACGGCACCGGCCAACCGGCAGGACGGCGCCTCAGACTTGTTTGTGCCCTGAGCTTGCAGCCGTGGTCACTGGCGTGGCGTTGAACACGATCAGGATTTGCGCGAGGTAGTAGGTGCTCAGCACCCACAGTTGCGCCATCGGCAGCGGAACGGCAAAACGGTTGGTGGCCAGCAGTGCGTCGCTGAGCATGAAAAAACCGGCGCCGACCGCCACGCCGATAGCAGCCTTGTCGCGCAGCACGGTAGCCCGACCGATCGCCTGCGCGGCCATCAGCGCGATCACCACCACGTAAGCGGCCACTGCAATTCGCAGCACGGGATTCAGGCCGTTGAACAAAAACGCGTACATCACGGCGCCTGTCGCCAATGTCAGGCCGAGCGCTCGCCGGCTGGCGAACCAGGGCATACCTTGCTTGAACAGCGCGATGTAAAACAGGTGGGCGACCAGGAAAGCCACGAGGCCGGGAATGAAAAAGCCGGGGAACATCAACAGGCAGTCGCCCGCCAGTGAAAACACCAACGCAGCCAGAAGCCTGATGTCAAATCGGCCATATGCCCTTTCCCCACGGGCGCGAGCAGCTACCAAAAAAATAGCAAGAAGCAGGGCCAGCGGCTTGAACAGACGGTGCGCTTCGACCCAACCCAGCGCGGCGGTGGCAGTCGCCAGCACGGCCGCCTCGATCAGCACCACCTGCAGCACCGACAGCCGGCCCTGCAGCAGGCCGCCCACCGCCCACAGGCCGGTGCCCAGCGCGGCCAGCCCGACCAGCGCGGGCCCCGGCGCCATCGCGTCGGCATGCCAGAGGAAATACGCGACGCCTGCCAGCAGCAGCAGAAACTGCACACCACCGAAGATCGCCACCGCGGGCTGCAGCGGCGGATGGAAATACTGGACACGTGTGATGTCGAAGCCCTCTTTCGGAAAACGCGCGGCAACATCGGCCGGCAGCCAGCCCGGCTGCTTGAACCAGACACGCAGCTTGTCGCCCCAGCTTCCGGCGTGCCAGGACGCCTTGCCCAGTGCCCAGTAGACCTCGGCATTGGCCCACAGCGGGTCCCAGCTGTTGAGCGGGCTGCGCGTGCCGTAGACACACTTCTCGTCTTCTTCCTTGAAACTGCCGAAGAGACGGTCCCAGACAATCAGGATGCCGCCGTAGTTTTTGTCGAGGTAGCGGTCGTTGACCGCGTGGTGCACGCGGTGATTCGACGGCGAGCAGAACCAGCGGTCGAACCAACCGAGGCGGGGCACGTGTTCGGTGTGCACCCAGAACTGGTACAGCAGGTCGATCAGCGCGACGATGCCGAAAATCAGCGGCGGTACACCGGCCACCGCCATCGGCACATAAAAAATCCAGCCCAGCAGCGCGCCGCTGCTGGTTTGCCGCAGCGCGGTCGAGAGGTTGTAGTCCTGGCTCTGGTGGTGCACCACATGGGCGGCCCAGAACACCGCACTTTCATGGCCGGCGCGGTGCAGCCAGTAGTAGCAGAAGTCGTAGAACACCAGCGCGATCAGCCAGCCGTACCAGGTGTTCCAGAACTCGGGATTCGGGTACAGCGCAACGCTGGAATAAATCGCGGTGTAGATGCCGATGCGAAACAAGCGGGTGAACACTGCGCTGACCTGGCTCAGCATGCCCAGACCGATGCTGCTGACGGCGTCGTTCAGCCGGTAGGTGTTGCGGCCCTTGGCATATCCCCAAGCGAATTCAAGCGCAATCAGCAGAAAGAAAACGGGTGTCGCCAGGACAATGATCTGGCTCGGCGAGAGAGTCATGCCGCCATTCTGGCGGGGATCAGGTCAGCGCGCCTCTGGCATCAACCCTGATGATCTGTTCGACCTTGCCGTGCTGCAGGCCGCCACGCACACCGAGCAGGTGCTCGTGCAGGTTGACGGTGGGGTCGCAGTGGCCGGGGATCAGCCAGACCGTGTCGCCGATCGCCGGCAGCACCGCACCGCGCAGGATGCCGTGTTCGTCGCCGCCGTTGACGTAGTCCAGCGCCAGCCCGTGCACAGAGGGCAGGCCGGAGTCGATGGCATGGCTTTTGTGACCGGCGTCCACCACCGCGTGGTCAGCGCAGACACTCATCACCTGGCTTTTGACAAACAGCGCATGTTCAAAAACGGGCTGAGCTGGATCATGTTCGTTGCTCGCGTAGTCGCGGTCCATGAACAAATAAGACCCGGCCTGTAACTCGCCATAAACGCCGCTGGCGGCTTCCAGCGAGAAGGTGCCGGTGCCTGCACCGGTGACCAGCGGAACCTCAAAGCCCGCTACCTGCAGCGCCGCTTTGGTGGCCTGTACATGGGTGATCACCTGAGCGATACCCGCATGCCGTTCGGCCACGCTGCGAAAATGCTGGGCGCGGCCATGGTAGGCCTGCAGCCCGCCGAACTGCAGCGCGGCATGCTTGGCCATCTCCGCCGCCAGCGGCACAGCGGCGGCGCCCGGCGCCAGGCCGCAGCGGCCGTGGCCGACATCAATCTCGATGAAGACGCGGACAAGGCTGTGTTGCCCGTGCACGGCTTTTGCGAGCCGCTGCAGGCCTTCCAGGCTGTCCACCGCGATGGCCAGTTGCCCGCCCAGGGCTTCGAGTTCCCGCGCCAGCGCCACGACGCGTTTGAGCTTGAAGGGCGAGACGATCTCGTTGCTGATGTAGATGTTGTTGACGCCCAAGGCCGCCAGTGCTTCGGCCTCTGACGTTTTTTGCACGCAGACACCGACCGCGCCGTGCGCCATTTGCAGTTTGGCCAGGGTGGCGCTTTTGTGCATCTTGGCGTGCGGCCGCAGCTTGACGCCGTGGTTGGCCGCAAAGGCCGCCATGGTAACCAGGTTGCGCTCCATCGCGTCCAGGTCGATCACCAGCGCCGGGGTGTCGATGTCGGCCGCGGGGCGGCCCAGAAGGTCAGACAGCAGATACATCAGGTGCTCGTTTCATCCAGGGGTCGGTTATCGGCTTCTGGCTCCAGGTGCTGGGTATCAGCCCAACCGACCAGCGAGAAGCCCTCGGGCGTCCACAGCAGGCGGTTGATGGCCGCATTGCCCAGCGCCCAGGTGCGCGGCGCCTGCAGTTCCAGCCTTGTTGCGGCGCGGTACAACACGTCCAGCACGCCGCCATGGCCGACCATCACGATCAGTTCGCCCGGATGTCGTGCCGCCAGGGTGTGTGCGGTCGTGACAACGCGTTCCCGCAACTGTGTGAGCGACTCGCCGCCGCTGGGCGCAAAGTGCGGGTCGCGCGTGCGCCAGCGCATGGCCTGTTCGGGCAGCGCGCTTTCGATGTCGGCAAAGGTCCTGCCCTGGAACTCGCCAAAATGCCGCTCGCGCAGGCCAGGCTCCGGAATCACCGGAACGCCGGCGGCGCGGCCGACATGCTGCGCGGTTTCGAACGCGCGCCCCAGGTCGCTCGCGTAAATCGCAGCGATGGGTTCTCCGGCCAGCGCCTGCGCCAGCCGGCCAGCCTGCCAGCGCCCGGTGTCGTTCAGGCCGATGTCGAGCTGGCCCTGAATGCGCGTATCCACATTCCAGGTGGTTTCGCCATGGCGTATGGCCAGCACGCGTGCGGCTTCACTCACTGAACAGCGCTCCGTTCCGGACATCCTTCGACAAGCTCAGGACGAACGGGAAATCAGCGAGGGAATATGGGGGCCTCATCTCGGTATCTCTATGCTGATCCGGCGCGTTCCGGCCGGTGGGACCGGGAAGTTGCGCAGGGCGGCATCCAGCATGGTGGCAATCACCGGCCCGTCGTCGGCCCAGGGGTCTTCGCTGAAGGCGCGGGTTTCATAGACGGCGGTGTTGCCGCGCAGCTCGCGGATCACCAGATTCACGTCACGCCGGTACAGCGGCGGCTCCATGCCCCCACCGATCGGAATGCCAAAACCAAAACCAATGCTGCCGCCGCCTCCACCAATGCCGCTACCGATAAAAATGCTGGAGCCGCCGCCATAGGGGTAGCCGTAACCGTCCCAGCGCGGGCGCATGACGGGCAGGGTGGTGGCGCTGACCTGCACGCTGAAGGCGGCGGCCTGCGGGTTGTGCTGCAGGCCGACCCGGCCCAGCGCGGCCTGGGCCAGGGCTTCGAGCGCCGGCTGGCGGGGGTCGGCCGATTGCTGCGAGGGCAGGCGCTCAAAGCGGTAGCTGCTGCCGGGCGCAGGCGGCGACGGTGCCCAGCGCGCAAAACTCGTGACGTCGCTTTTGACCAGGCGCGAACTGGCACATCCGCCCAGCAGGCCGACCAGGGTTGCTCCCAAAATAATAGCTGTCAGCGCACGTTTCATATGGCCTCCAGGCACAATTGCCTTGAAATTACTGAAGTGCGACGACGCTCAGACCGGGCCGCACCGGCTCCGAAAACGCTTCCTCGTCAAAGGCCTTGTCACCCTCCGGGTCCGGCATGCCGGTGCTGCGGATGCCCTTGAAGTCGTGTTGCTTGCCGTCCATCAAATGTGAGGGCACCACGTTCTGCAGCGAGGTGAACATGTTCTCCAGGCGTCCCGGAAACTTCTTGTCCCACTCTCGCAACATGTTGCCGACCTGCACGCGCTGCAGGTTTTGCTGGCTGCCGCACAGCGTGCACGGAATGATCGGAAAGTCGCGCACCTGCGCCCACTTGATCAAATCCTTTTCGGGCACATAAGCCATGGGCCGTATCACCACATGTTTGCCGGTGTCACTGACCAGCTTGGGCGGCATGCCCTTGAGGCGCGAGGCAAAAAACATGTTCAGGAAAAAGGTCTGCAACATGTCGTCGCGGTGGTGGCCCAGTGCAATCTTGGTGGCGCCCAGTTCCTCCGCGACGCGGTACAGAATACCGCGGCGCAGGCGCGAACACAGCGAACACATGGTCTTGCCCTCGGGGATCACGCGCTTGACGATGCTGTAGGTGTCCTGCGTCTCAATGTGGAAAGGCACGCCGAGTTTTTCCAGGTACTGCGGCAGGATGTGGTCGGGAAAGCCGGGCTGCTTCTGGTCCAGGTTGACGGCGATCAGCTCGAAGTTGATGGGCGCGCGTTTTTGCAGCTTGAGCAAAATGTCCAGCATGGCGTAGCTGTCCTTGCCGCCTGACACACAGACCATGACCTTGTCGCCTTCCTCAATCATGTTGAAGTCGACAATCGCGCGGCCGACCTCGCGGCACAGGCGTTTTTCGAGCTTGTGCTCTTCGCGCTCAATCTTCAGCCCGGATTTCGCGGCCGCAGCCACGGCCTCACCGGTCTCGGTGACTCCATCGTTCAATACCGCACTCATGTAGTTGTCATTCATCATTTCACCATTGCCCAGTTTCGACGCGAATGGCCACTTCGCAGTCGTCAAAAATTTCCAGTTTTGCAATTTTCACACGCACTCCCAACACACCCGGCAATTGCATCAGGCGGTGCGCCAGCTTGCCGATCAGCGTTTCAAGCAGGTTCACATGTTCGGCCCGACACTCGTTGATGATGATCTGCCGAACCTTGCGGTAGTCCAGCACATGGTGGATGTCATCGTCGCTGGGCAGCAGCGGCTGCGTGCCCAGGTTCAGGTCGGCATCGACTTGTATCGGTTGCGGTGCGGTCTTCTCCTGATCAAGAATGCCCAGGTTGGCGTCAAAACGCAAACCGGTCAGCGTCAGTATCTGGTTGCCACTTGTATTCAACATCTTGGGAATCGGCCTGCGGTGCGTGTGTAGGAAGGCGCGCTCACATGAGTGAGAAATCACGCTCGAATTTCATCAGGTGCTGGCCACCGTCCACCAGCAGCGTGGTGCCAGTGATGGAGGTATTTTCCAGCGCGAATTTGACGGTGGCGGCGACATCGGCTGCATTGGACGAGCGGCCCAGTGGCGACAGTGTGTGCAGCGCCTTGAATTTTTCTTCGCTCAGCAGATGGCTGGTCAGCGTCAGGCCAGGGGCCACGCCAACCACCCGCAACTGCGGTGCCAGCGCCATCGCCAGCATGGTGTTGGCCGCTTCCAGCGCCGCCTTGGAAAGGGTGTAACTGAAAAAATCCGGGTTCTGGTTCCAGAGTTTCTGGTCCAGCAGATTCACGACCGCAAACCGGCCGGTTTGCCCGGTGTCCGCGCCAGTGGCCTGCCGCGCCAGCACATGGGCGTGCAGGGCCTGCGCCAGCAAAATGGCTGCGCCGGTGTTGCTGCGCATGTGTTTTTCAAGGGCGGCAAAGCTGAAACTTGCCGCGCTGTCGTGTTCAAACACCGAGGCGTTGTTGACCACTGCATCGATCTGGCCGAAATGGCTGATGACTTGCGGCAACAGGCTGTGAACCGCCGCCTCATCCTCCAGATCACAACAAAAATGGGCTGCAACCCCTGCCAGTCGGGCGCAATCAGCTACAGTTTTAAGAGCATCTTGCTCCGAACTGCGGTAGTGCACGGCCACCCGCCAACCGCCCGCGGCCAGTGCGAGCGCAATCTCCCGGCCCAAGCGCTTGGCGGCGCCGGTGACAAGAACAACAGGAGCGGGAGACACAGAGGGCATGGGGGCAGGCCTGAAGGCAGGGTGGCTGGGCAATCGCCGACAATCCGGGGGTGACTCCCCCGACCCTGACGACACCCCCTAGTTTAACGAGCGCCCTCGCGGGGCGCATCCGTGAGGCCATCGCTGCCGCCGGCGGCTGGATCAGCTTTGACCGCTTCATGGCCCTGGCTTTGTACACGCCGGGTCTCGGTTATTACGCCAACAGTTCGCGCAAATTTGGCCTGATGCCCGGCTCGGGCAGCGATTTTGTGACCGCGCCCGAGTTGTCGCCGCGTTTTGGCCAGGCGCTGGCCCGGCAGGTCGGCCAGGCGCTGCAGGCCACGGCCACCGACGAGGTCTGGGAGTTTGGCGCCGGCTCGGGCGCCCTCGCGCAGCAGTTGCTCGGCGCACTGGGTCCCCAGGTCACACGCTACACCATCGTCGACTTGTCAGGCACGCTGCAGGCGAGGCAGCGCGAACGGCTGGCAACCTGGGGCGACAGGGTGCGTTGGGTCAGTGAATTGCCTGCGCACATGCAGGGTGCGGTGGTCGGCAACGAGGTGCTGGACGCGATGCCGGTCCAGTTGTTGGTGCGCCGCGATGGCGCCTGGTTCGAACGCGGCGTGGCGGTTCATGAGGACCGGTTTGTCCATGCTGACCAGCCGACTGCGCTGCACCCGCCTTATGACGTGCCCGACAGCCACGCGTACCTCACGGAGATTCATCCGCAGGCCGAAGCTTTTGTCGCGACGCTGGCCGATCGCCTGCAGGCTGGCGCGGTGTTTCTGATGGACTACGGCTTTCCCGAACATGAGTATTACCACCCGCAGCGCGCCATGGGCACGCTGATGTGTCACCGTGGGCATCGGGTCGATGCCGACGCATTGCAGGACGTGGGAGAAAAAGACATCACCGCGCACGTCAATTTCAGCGGCATTGCGCTGGCCGGGCAGGAATCCGGTTTGCAGGTGCTGGGCTACACCAGCCAGGCGCGCTTCCTGCTGAACTGCGGCGTGCTGGACGGCATGGAGGATGCGCCGCTGGCCGAACGCGTGATGGTGCAAAAACTCGTTAACGAGCATGAGATGGGCGAGCTGTTCAAGGTCATCGCCTTTGTGGTCGATTCACCAGAGCAGCCCTGGAGCCAGTGGCAGGCGATGGGTTTTGCGCAGGGTGACCGAACCCACACCTTGTAGGCTGGCGACGGTTCGCAACGCCGGCGCCTCAGGCGTAGCGCTTGCTGCGCAAATTGTTCTTCATCTCCTTGAGCAGCGGCTGCAGCTTCTCGCCGCCTATGCGCAGCGCCACACAGGTGGCCAGGATGTCGATGATCATCAGGTGCAGCAGGCGCGACACCATGGGGCTGTAGCGGTCATAACCTTCGGGGTGATCGGCCGCCAGGTGGATGTGGCCGGCCGAGGCCAGTGGCGAGCCGCTGGCGGTGATCACGATGGTGGTGGCGCCGTTTTTGCGCGCAATGCTTTCGGCGTCCATCAGGTCGCGGGTGCGGCCCGAGTTCGAGATGATCACCACGCAGTCGCCGGGCCGGAGCAATGAGGCGCTCATCACCTGCATGTGCCCGTCACTGTAGGCAATCGAATGCATGCCGAGACGGAAAAATTTGTGCTGCGCGTCCTGCGCCACGATGCCGGAGTTGCCGGCGCCGAAAAACTCAATGCGTTTTCCGGTCTGATAAGTCGCAGCCAGCACATGCGCGGCCTTCTCGATCGCGACCGAACTGGCGTCGTTGCGGTACTTCAGGAAAGCCGCCACCGTGTTGTCGATGACCTTGACCAGCACGTCGCTGGTCTTGTCGTCCACGTCCACGCTGCGGTGAATAAAAGGCACGCCCTCGCTGACGCTGCCGGCCAGCTTGAGTTTGAAGTCCGACAGGCCGTCGTAACCGACGCTGCGGCAAAAGCGGATCACCGTCGGTTTGCTCACATGCGCGCGCGACGCCAGCTCGGTCACCGGCAAGTTGGCAAAAGCGCGCGGATCGCCGAGCACCAGGTGCGCGACCCGCTGCTCAGCCGGCGCCAGCGACGGAATCGACGCTTTGATACGGTCAAGCACTGAAGCTCCCCCCGCGATGCGAAGCGAGCCGGTCAAGACCAGTTCGAGCCGCGGAACCGGCTTTGCCGGGCCGCAGGCGGGCGGCCCCCTCGGGGGGCAGCGCAGTACGCGAAGCGACAAGCTTGGGGGTCAACATTCCTCGCTCCAGCAGTAATCATCGCGCGCAATCATGGCGCTGGAGGCACTCGGTCCCCAGGTGCCCGCCGCATAGGGACGTGGGCCGGAACTGTCCTGCTGCCACGCATCCAGAATCGGTTCGACCCAGCGCCAGGCCTCTTCCTGTTCGTCGCTGCGCACAAAGAGGTTGAGCCGGCCGTTGATCACGTCGAGCAGCAGGCGCTCGTAGGCGCCGACACGTTCGGTGCCAAAACGCTTGTCAAAATCCAGGTCAAGCTGCACCGGCGCCAGCGTCTGGCTGGCTGCGCGGCTGCCTCCCCGGTTGTCCTGGCCTTGCGCAAACAGGTGCAGTTCCAGCCCGTCCTTGGGCTGCAGGTTGATCACCAGGCGGTTGCCTGCGCCCTGCGGCAACTTGAAAATCGCATGTGGTGTCGGGCGGAAGTTGACCTCGATGTGCGCATCGCGGTCGGCCAGGCGTTTGCCGGTACGAATATAAAAGGGCACACCGGCCCAGCGCCAGTTGGCAATCTCGGTGCGCAGCGCGACAAAGGTTTCTGTGCGGCTGTCAGGGTTCACGCCGCTTTCCTGCAGGTAGCCGGGCACGGCCTCACCACCTATGCTGCCGGCGGCATACTGGCCGCGCACCACGTGCTGCTTGAGCGTTTCCGGCGTCCAGGGCTTGAGCGAACGCAGCACCTTGAGCTTCTCGTCGCGGATGGCGTCGGCATGCGCATTGATGGGTGGCTCCATGCCGATGGCGCAGAGCAATTGCAGCGCATGGTTTTGCACCATGTCGCGCAGCGCGCCGGTGCTGTCGTAGAAGGCGCCGCGTTTTTCGACACCGAGCTCCTCGGCAATCGTGATCTGGATGTTGGCAATGTTTTCGCGGCGCCACAGCGGCTCGAACAGCGAGTTGCCAAATCGCATGGCAAACAGGTTTTGCACCGAAGGTTTGCCCAGATAGTGGTCGATGCGGAAGATCTGCTTTTCCGGCAACACACGCAGCACGGCTTCGTTGATGGCGCGGTTCGAGGCCAGATCGTGGCCCAGCGGTTTTTCCAGCACCACACGGGTTTGCGGGCCATTGAGCCCCACCGCCGCCATGTTTTCGCAAATGCCGGTGAACAACGCCGGCGCGGTCGCCAGGTACATCACCACGGTGTCGGCGTGGCGGGCTTTCAGCGTGTCGGCGAGTTGCGCATAGTCGGCCGGCTGTGACAGGTCCATGCGCAGGTAGTGCAGCAGGGCGGCAAAACGCTCGAACTCGTCGCCGCTGGGGCGTTTGGCGAGCTCCACGCTGTCAAAGCGCGACTGGATCAGCGCGCGGTACTGGGCGTCGCTCATCGCGTCACGTCCCACGCCAATGATGCGCCCCTCAGGCGGCAAGGATCCGTGGCGGAAGGCCTGGAACAGCGCCGGCATCAGCTTGCGCCAGGTGAGGTCGCCGGTGCCGCCAAACAGGACCAGGTCAAAGCTCATAATGGGGTCATCATGTAATAAAGTTTCATATTCTGCGCTCATAATCGTAACTCAATCGGGCCCTTCGCTGACAGGGTCCGCCGCAGCCAGACATCTACACTTGGCCCATGAACCAACTCGACGCACTCAAACAGTTCACCACCGTGGTGGCCGATACCGGCGATTTCAAGCAGCTCGATGCTTTCAAGCCGCAGGACGCGACCACCAACCCGTCGCTGATTCACAAGGCGGTGCAAAAGCCTGAGTACCAGCCGCTGATGGCCGACACCGTGTCGAAGTTTCGCGGTCGGGCGCTCGACGAAACCATGGACCGCCTGCTGGTGCGTTTCGGTTGTGAAATCCTGTCCATCATCCCCGGCCGCGTCTCTACCGAGGTTGACGCGCGTCTGAGTTTTGACAGCAATGCCACCTTCACCCGCGGCGAACGCATCATCGAGTTGTACGAGGCCGAAGGCATTCACATTGACCGCGTGCTGATCAAGGTGGCGGCCACCTGGGAAGGCATAGAGGCTGCGCGCCGGCTCGAAGACCGCGGCATCCGCACCAACCTGACCCTGCTGTTTTCCTTCTGTCAGGCGGTAGCCTGCGGCCAGGCGAAGGTGCAACTGATCTCGCCTTTTGTCGGACGCATTTACGACTGGTATAAAAAATCGGCCGGCGCTGCCTGGGACGAAGCCGCCAAAGCCGGCGCCAATGATCCCGGTGTGTTGTCGGTGCGTGAGATCTACAACCACTACAAACATTTCGGCATCACCACCGAGGTCATGGGCGCGAGTTTTCGCAACATCGGCCAGATCACCGCGCTGGCCGGCTGCGACCTGCTGACCATCAGCCCGGAGCTGCTGGCGCAACTGGCCGCCAGCAACGCGCCGCTGCAGCCCGCACTGAACGCCAAAGCCGCCCAGACACTGGACCTGCCGGCCGTCAACTTTGATGAGGTGACCTTCCGTTATGCCCTCAACGAGGACGCCATGGCCACCGAGAAGCTGGCGGAGGGCATACGCGCGTTTGCAGCGGATGCCGTCAAGCTTGAAAAACTGATGCTGGCCGCATGAGTTACGCAGCGGGGGGTCCCGGCGCGGGGATAGCTGCCAAAACGAATGCGGTCATGCCACCGACACCGCAGGGGTTGATCGCTGTTGGGCGCAAGGAGGACGCATGAGTAAAGCTGCCCCCCGTTGCGATCACACATCGGCTTGGGCCGCGTTGCAGGCGCACTACGCCAAGGTCGCCAAAAACTTTGACCTGCGCCAGGCCTTTGCCGCCCATCCGCAACGCTTTGCGGAATTCAGTCAGGACGCGCCCCATGTGTTTGCCGACCTGTCGAAAAACCTGATTGATACCGAGACGCAGACGCTGCTGCTGGACCTGGCGCGCCAGTGCGGCCTGGAGAGCCACCGGGACGCGATGTTTGCCGGTGAAAATATCAATCACACCGAAAATCGCGCAGTTCTGCACTTTTTATTGCGAAATCCGACCTCAGCCCATGGCGACCGGGCACAGACTGCTCCTGAAAAGATAGCAAGCGAGTTGTTGCAGGTGCACCAGACGCTGGATGCGATGCTGGTTTACGCGGCGCAGGTGCGGCAGGACGACGCCATCACCGATATCGTCAACATCGGCATTGGTGGCTCCGACCTCGGTCCGCAAATGGCGGTGCTCGCGCTGGATGAATTCCGCCTGACGGGCAAGCGGCTGCATTTTGTCTCCAACGTCGACGGCCAGGAACTGGCCGGTGTGCTGGCGCACCTCAGGCCGCAGAACACGCTGTTCCTGATTGCCTCCAAGACCTTCACCACCACCGAGACCATGACCAACGCCGCTTCGGCGAAACACTGGTTCGAGGCGCAGGGCGGCACCGATATTGCGCGGCATTTCGCGGCACTGACGACCAACGTGGCGGCTGCAAAGGACTTTGGGATCACCACCACCTTCGGTTTCTGGGACTGGGTGGGAGGGCGTTATTCCCTGTGGTCGGCGATTGGTCTGCCGCTGGCAATTGCGATTGGCGCGCAAGGTTTTCGGGATTTTCTCGCCGGCGCCCATGCCATGGACGGCCATTTCCGCAGCGCGCCGCTGGCGCAGAACCTGCCGGTGCGGCTGGGCCTGCTCGATGTCTGGTACCGGAATTTTCATGGCTTCACCAGCCGCAGCATCGCGCCCTACAGCAGCGCCTTGCGCCGTCTGCCCGCGTATTTGCAGCAACTGGAGATGGAAAGCAACGGCAAACGCGTGGATGCGGATGGCCAGGCCTTGCCGTTTGCGACGGCACCGGTGCTGTGGGGCGAACCCGGCACCAATGGCCAGCATGCCTACTTCCAGATGCTGCACCAGGGCACTGAGGTGGTGCCGGTCGAGTTTGTTGCCGTCAAGCGGGTCGCGCGCAGCCTTCCGGGGCACCACGACAAGCTGTTGGCCAATGTGTTGGCCCAGGCCCAGGCGCTGATGCAGGGAAAGAGCGACGCCGTCGGGCCGCCCCAAGGCGACGCCCCCCCCTCGGGGAGCAGCGAGCCACACGCCGTGGGCGAGCGTGGGGGCACCATGGTTTCGGGTGGCCACAAACATTTCCCCGGCAACCGACCCAGCACGTTTCTCTTGCTTGACGAGCTCACGCCCACCAGCCTGGGGGCATTGATCGCGCTGCAGGAGCACCGCGTGTTTGTCAGTGGCGCGATCTGGGGCATCAACAGTTTTGACCAGTGGGGCGTCGAGCTGGGCAAGGTGTTGGCCAAAGACCTGGAGAGCAGGCTGCATTCGGGCAACGCGGCGGGACTGGACGGTTCGACGGCGGGCCTGCTACAGCGCCTGCACGCTTCCCAATAAGCTGGATTCCCCCAGGCCGCCACCGGGTAATCGGCGTATCGCGGGCGGCTTGTGCCTGAGTCGGAGAGTATTCACGGGTTTTCTTCAACCCATGACTCAGGAGCTATAAAAATGATCAATCGCCGTGACCTGCTTGTTGGAGGGGGCGCCGCTGCCGCCGCCTATCTGGCCGGATCCTTCGTTCCCCTGGTGGCGCAGAACGCCCCGAATTTTGGCGCGCCCAGCGTCGTGCAGGTGGGGTATCGCAAGCAGAAGCTGGGCGACATGGAAGTCATCGCACTCAACGATGGCGTGGTGCGCCGCCCGCTGGCGGCCGAGTTTGTGCCCAACGCGCCGCTGACGGAAGTGCAGGCGCTGCTGCGTTCACAGAACCTTCCCACGGAGTATGTGGACGTGCCTTTCACGGCGTTCCTGATCGTCGCCGGCAACCGTCGCGTGTTGATCGACACCGGCTTTGCCGACAACGGCCCCGCCACCACCGGTCGCCTGCAGGCCAACCTGAACGCCGCCGGCTTCACGGTCAATGACATCGATACCGTGGTCATCAGCCATCACCATGGCGACCACATCAACGGCCTGCGCAACAAGGCTGGCCAGCTGGTGTTCCCCAAGGCCAAAATCATGGTGCCCAGCATCGAGCATGGCTTCTGGATGGACGACGCCAGGATGGCGGCGGCGCCGGACGCCATGAAGGGCGCCTTCCAGAACGTACGCCGTGTCTTTGGTGGGCTCGGCGCTGACCAGCTGGTCCAGTTCCAGGCCGGGCAGGACATCATGCCGGGCGTGACCACCACCGCAGCCTACGGTCACACACCGGGCATGGTGACGGTCAGCGCGCAAAGCCGTGGCGAAAAGTTTGCTTATCTGGCTGACCTGACCAATGTTCCCCAGCTTTTCGCCCGCAATCCGGACTGGTCCGTGGTGTTTGACATGAACCCCGAGCAGGCGCGCCAGACCCGTCGCTCGGTATTTGAGATGGTGGTCAACGAGAAGGTCATGGCCGGTGGTTTCCACTTCCCCTTCCCGGCCTTTGGCCGCATCGAGAAGATGGGCAACGGTTACGACTTCAAGCCGGTCGCCTGATCCGGAGCGCGCAAGAAAAAACCCGCAGGGCGCGAGCCCTGCGGGTTTTTTTGTTGTCTGGAGGTCCGGACGGCGTAGCGAGCAGGTGCCAGGCTAGGCGGACGGAGCACAGGAACCGGAGCGTACCTTGGGGTACGTGAGGATTCCGAGCACCGCCCAACGACGCATGGCGCCTGCGCAGTAGCCGGATTACATGCCCATGCCGCCCATGCCGCCCATGTCACCCATACCGCCACCCATGCCGCCAGGGCCGCCGGCGCCGGACTCGTCTTTCGGAGCCTCGGCCACCATGCATTCGGTGGTCAGCATCAGCGAGGACACAGACGCTGCGTTTTGCAGTGCAGTGCGGGTCACTTTGGTGGGGTCCAGGATACCCATGTCGATCATGTCGCCATAGGTCGCGTTGGCGGCGTTGTAGCCGTAGTTGCCTTTGCCGGCCAGCACTGCATTGACCACAACGCTTGGCTCTTCGCCGGCGTTGGAGACGATGATGCGCAGGGGTTCCTCGATGGCACGCAGGATCAGCTTGATACCGGCGTCCTGGTCCGCGTTGTCACCCTTGATGGTGCCAGCAGACTGCTTGGCGCGCAGCAGGGCCACGCCGCCGCCAGCCACAATGCCTTCTTCCACAGCAGCGCGTGTAGCGTGCAGGGCGTCTTCCACGCGGGCTTTTTTCTCTTTCATTTCGACTTCGGTGGCAGCGCCGACCTTGATCACGGCAACACCGCCGGCCAGCTTGGCCACGCGCTCTTGCAGTTTTTCACGGTCGTAGTCGCTGGTCGCTTCTTCGATCTGGACACGAACCTGCTTGACGCGGGCTTCGATGTCAGCAGCCGCGCCGGCGCCGTCAATGATGATGGTGTTTTCCTTGCCCACTTCGATGCGCTTGGCCTGGCCGAGGTCAGCCAGGGTCACTTTTTCGAGGGTCAGGCCCACTTCTTCAGCGATGACCTTGCCGCCGGTCAGGGTGGCGATGTCTTCGAGCATGGCTTTGCGGCGGTCGCCGAAACCAGGGGCCTTGACAGCCACAACCTTCAGGATGCCGCGGATGGTGTTGACCACCAGCGTCGCCAGGGCTTCGCCTTCGACGTCTTCCGAGATGATCAGCAGCGGACGGCTGGACTTGGCCACTTGCTCCAGGGTCGGCAGCAGGTCACGGATGTTGCTGATCTTCTTGTCATAGAGCAGCACAAACGGGTTGTCCAGAATCGCGGACTGCTTTTCAGGGTTGTTGATGAAGTAAGGCGACAGGTAGCCGCGGTCAAACTGCATGCCTTCAACCACGTCGAGTTCGCTGTTCAGCGACTTGCCGTCTTCAACGGTGATAACGCCTTCTTTACCGACTTTGTCCATCGCTTCAGCAATGATCTTGCCGACTTCTTCGTCGCTGTTGGCAGAAATAGTACCGACCTGGGCAATTTCCTTGCTGGTGGTGGTGGGCTTGGAAGCTTTTTTCAGCTCTTCGACCAGGGCCGTGACAGCCTTGTCGATGCCGCGCTTCAGGTCCATCGGGTTCATGCCGGCAGCGACATATTTCATGCCTTCGCGGACGATGGCTTGTGCCAGAACGGTAGCGGTCGTGGTGCCGTCACCGGCGATGTCGGAGGTCTTGGAAGCAACTTCCTTGACCATCTGCGCGCCCATGTTCTGCAGCTTGTCCTTGAGCTCGATTTCTTTCGCGACTGACACACCGTCCTTGGTCACGGTGGGGGCGCCGAAAGAGCGCTCCAGCACCACATTGCGGCCTTTGGGGCCCAGGGTGACCTTGACCGCGTTGGCCAGGATGTTCACACCCTCGACCATGCGTGCGCGGGCTTCGCCGCCGAAAATGACGTCTTTTGCTGCCATGTTTAATTCTCCAGATTCAGTTAATTAGGGTTGCGACAGGTGTGCGAGAACTTACTTCTCGACAACTGCAAACAAATCGTCTTCTTTCATGACCAGCAATTCGTCGCCATCGACCTTGACGGTCTGGCCGCTGTACTTGCCGAACAAAACGCGGTCGCCGACCTTGACGGCCATGGCGCTGATTTCGCCCTTGTCGTTCTTCTTGCCGGGGCCAACGGCCAGCACTTCGCCTTGATCAGGCTTTTCTGCGGCGCTGTCAGGAATGACGATGCCAGAGGCGGTTTTGGTCTCGTTTTCGACGCGTTTGACGATCACACGGTCGTGCAGGGGACGAAGTTTCATGGAAGGCTCCTGAGGTGAAACAATGGTTTTGGATCAAAAAGCAACCGTGCCAAGGGTCCGGATGCAGTGAAGGGACTGGAAGGAGTGGCTGTTAGCACTCATTACCATCGAGTGCTAATCATAAGGCTGTTTGGAGGGCATTTCAAGGCCATGCGGCAAAAATCAGGACCTGTAGGCTGATGACCAGATCGGGAAGCCGCTTTGCAGATTTCCCATCGTCCTACAAAAGACCCGCTGGCGTCTGACAGGAGGGACAAGAATCCCGCTCTAAAGTCATTTCATGACAATTTTTTTGGCTAATGAAGCCACTCCAGGGGAATTTATGAACCAGTTTGTAATTGACTTGCCTTCCAGTTCGTCGGGTCTTCGTTCCGGGTTTCCAGCGTCTGGCGACAAACGCGCGTCTGCACTGGTCAGGGCTGGTTCAATCAGGTCGGCCTGGCCTTTTTTGGTCAATGCCAACCGCGAGGCCGATAAACAGTCGCTCAAGCAGGACGCGGGCAACCCTTCCGGTTTTGCGAGTTGACCGGTTTGACGGCAAGGTAACCAAGGTCATCATGGGCGACGCAAGCATCGGCCAGGGCCGGCCGGGTGACAACAATGAAAATCAGGTGGATAAAAAATCCACGCCCCGCAAAACGTTTGGTGAAGAGGGGACCAACAAAACCCGGCCCACGCCCGACCCGAAAGCCAAACCCTCCGACGTCGGCGAGGGGGGTAAATTCATCGAATCGACACCTTTTACGCGCTGAGACCATTCAGCCCAAAAAAGCCACCGCTTGCGGTGGCTTTTTGCTGCCTGCCAGCTTCTGGCAGAACTGCGCCTCGCCTCAAGGAGCGTGCGGGCGCAACATCACGACTGTCAAACGGTTGATACAGGATTGGGATTCAGTCCTACAGCAGCGTAAGAGCGCCAAACTGGCATTTCGCGGGGTGTCTGATTATTATTTTTCAAAGTGCGATGAACAGCTCTGGTCTTGAAAAGTTGCTGCTCCTTCTGCTTGACGCCATCTGACAGATAACTTTGCTTATTCATACCCATGAAGATTCAGGACAATCCAAAGGCATCCCTCTTATCCACCGGAATCGCCGGCCTTGACAACATTCTGGGCGGCGGCTTGACCAAGGACCGTATCTATTTGATTGAGGGTGAACCCGGCACGGGCAAAACCACCACAGGTCTGCAGTTCCTGGTGGAGGGCGTTCGGCAGGGTGAGTCGGTGGTTTACATCACGCTTGCAGAAACACGGGCCGAGCTGCAGGGCGTGGGCGAGTCGCACGGCTGGGACATGGCGGGCATCCATATCCGCGAGGTGCTGCCGTCGGAAAACCTGTTACAGCCCGAGGCCCAGTACACCATGTTTCACCCCTCAGAGGTGGAGATGGGGACAACCATGCAGATGATTCTCGCGGTGATTGACGAGCGCAAGCCCACCCGTGTGGTGATCGACTCGCTGTCGGAGCTGCAACTGCTTGCCGACACGCCCTTGCGTTATCGCCGGCAGGTGTTGGCGCTCAAGCAGTTTTTTGCCAGCCGTTCGTGCACGGTGATGATGCTGGACGACCGCACGGCTGCAGGCATTGACCTGCAGGTACGCAGTATTGCGCATGGCGTCATCACGCTGGAGCAATCGGTCAAGGAGTACGGCGCCGAAAGGCGGCGGGTGCGCGTGGTGAAGTACCGGGGCATTGCCTTTCGCGGCGGCATGCACGACTACGACATTCAGTACGGCGGCTTGTGTGTCTATCCGCGTCTGGTGGCTGCCGAATCACGGGTCATGGAGAAAAGGCATCAACTCAAAAGCGGCCTGGCGCCACTGGATGCATTGCTGGGCGGTGGGCTGGAGGAGGGCACCAGCACGCTGATTGCCGGCCCGCCGGGCACCGGCAAGTCGTCGCTGGCGGCCCAGTTTGTGGCCGCGGCGGCTGCGCGGGGGCAGGCCAGCGCCATGTTTCTGTTCGAAGAAGCGATCAACAACCTGCTGAACCGCGCTGACGGTCTGGGGATGCAATTGCGCGAGCCCTGCCAGAAGGGTTTGCTGACCATCCAGCAGATCGATCCGGCAGAGCTGTCCCCCGGTGAGTTTTCAACAGCCGTCTGTGCGGCGGCCGACCGGGGTGCCAAGGTCGTGGTGATTGACAGCATCAACGGTTATCTCAACGCCATGCCCGATGAGCGCTTTTTGACCACCCACTTGCACGAACTGCTGACCTACCTGGGCCAGCGCGGTGTGGTGACCATTTTGGTCGGTGTCCAGCAGGGCATGCTGGGCGGCCAGATGTCCACCAGCGTGGATGCCAGTTACCTGGCCGACAACGTGTTGATGCTGCGTTATTTCGAGCATGACGGAGAGGTCAAACAGGCGGTATCCGTGTTCAAGAAGCGCGGCAGCCTGCATGAAAGAACGATCCGCCAGTTTTCCATGTCGGCTGGCGGCATCCACGTCGGTGAGGTCCTGCGCGGTTTCCGCGGCATCCTGACCGGCGTGCCGGTTTATCTCGGGAATGTGGGGGCAACAGCTGGCAGCGAATCCGGGGTCAGCTAAGTGGAGCGGCGAATTGTCATCTGTACGCCGACAGGACAGGATGCGGCCTTGACGACGCGGGTGTTCCGATCGGTCAACATCGGGAGCATGGTGTGCCGTGACACGGGTGAGTTGTTTGAGCAGTTGCCACGTGGTGCCGGCGCCTTGCTGCTGGCCGAGGAAGTGCTCAGTGGCTCCGCCATGCGGTCACTTGCCGAGTATGTGGCGAACCAGCCTAACTGGTCGGACATTCCAATTCTTTTGCTGACACGCAGTGGCGCCGATTCCCTGGACGTCCGGCGCGCCGTGGACCGACTGGGCAATGTCACCCTGATGGAGCGGCCGGTGCGCACCATCGCGCTGATATCTGCAGCCCGTTCGGCAATCCGTGCGCGTGAACGGCAGTACCAGGTGCGCGACGCCGATCAGCGCAAGGACGAGTTTCTGGCCACGCTGGCGCATGAGTTGCGCAATCCGCTGGCGCCCATCCGCACCTCCATGGGCATTCTCAAACATCTGCACCCCGATTCGGAACCGGTCACGCGTTTGCGTCATGTGGTGGACCGGCAGGTGACCCATCTGACCCGGCTGGTGGACGACCTGCTCGACGTGGCGCGCATTACCAACGGCAAGGTGGTGCTCAGGAAGGACCGCATCACCCTGCGGTCAGTCGTCAACCACGCCGTGGAGATATCCAACTCGTCCATGGAAGCCAAGAAACACCGGCTGGATGTGAAGGAGACGGACAGTGATTACCTGCTCAACGCCGATCACGCACGGCTGGTCCAGAGCGTGGCGAACCTGCTGGTCAATGCTGCCAAGTTCACACCGCCCTGTGGTCATATTGTGCTGGGGACTGAGGCCAAAGGTGACACGGTGACTTTCCGCGTGCGGGACAACGGCATCGGATTGGAGCCGACGTCGCTGACGCGGATTTTTGACCTGTTCGCGCAGACGCCTGTGCCTGGGGAAGCGCCGACGGGTCTGGGCATTGGACTGAGCCTGGCCAGGCAATTCGCCGAGATGCACGGCGGCAAACTGCACGCCGTCAGCGACGGTCTTGGTCACGGCAGTGAATTTGTATTGACCCTGCCGGTGGTGATCGAGAAGAGACAAAACTCCCCGCGCGAAGAGGTTCCGGTTTCTGTTCGGGCGGTTTCCGGCAGTCTCAAGAAGGTGCTGGTGGTTGATGACAACGTCGACGCGGCCAATACGCTGGAAGCTTTGCTGGGACTGGACGGGTTTGCGGTGACCACCGCCTACGACGGTGTGGCTGCCGTGACGCAAGCCAGGGCCGTGGTACCCGATGTCGTCGTCATGGACATCGGCATGCCGGGCATGGACGGTTATGAGGCCGCCCGCGTGATCCGTCAGCAACCGGGCGGAGGCAGGATGGTGTTGATCGCGCTGACAGGCTGGGGTCAGTCCAATGACAAAAAACGCGCCAGCGAGGCGGGTTTTGACCACCATCTGGTCAAACCGGTGGACTACGACATGTTGATGCAGTGCCTGCAGGCTTGACGGCGGGTGGTAAAAAAAGGGGCATCTTTTATGCGTTGCGCAGACGCCCTTGCACTATCCGCCGCAACTTCACACTCTTCGCTACAAATCCTGTCCAACAATGACAACTTGGTTTTCTTGCAGATTACATCGGCCTGTAACCCTTATCAAATATGCGTGTACAGCTATGAAAATCATAGCGGCTTGCCGTCGCTGTGCGTCTATCCTACGGCGTGACGAGCCTCCCTCCTACAGGCGCGGCGTGGTATCTTCCATTGCGGACATTCCTCCGGGATCTCACACCTTTGCGAGGCTTCATGTCCGTCATTGTCAATTCTGCAAGCCAGCGGCCGCATCGGTCTGCTCCCCTGACCTCGATCACATCCGGAGCGCCATCTGTTCTCACCCGTCTTCGGCTCGAGACGCGGGCCGAGCATGACGCGGTTGAACGTGTTCTTGATTTGATGGGCCGTGGGATCACACTCAAGGCCTACCGCCAGCAGCTTGCGCGGTTTTATGGCTTCTATGGTCCCCTCGAAGCTGCCTTGCTGAGCCGCTTCGGCCAACTGACTAACCAGCTGGCTGGCGACACATCCCAATGGTCAGTACTTCCGCTGCGCCTGCAAAAGACCAGACTGCTATTGCGGGACCTTCAACACCTTGGCATGGCGACCGAAGACTTGCCACTGTGCCGCAAATTGCCGCCGGTTCAAACCCAGGCCGAAATGTTGGGCTGCATGTATGTGATGGAGGGCGCCACGCTGGGCGGGCAGCTGATCACCCGGCATGTGCGGGCCACGTTGGGGGTGACGGCCGCAACCGGGGGCGCCTTTTTTGAAGGGTATGCCGACGACACTGGAAAGATGTGGCAGGCCATGCGGCAGCTTCTGGTGAGGCGCGCAGTCAATGGCTCCACGGAAGACGCCATGGTGAAAAGCGCCATCGCCACCTTTGCCAGCCTGCGTGTCTGGTGTGACCGGTCCGCCACGGCCGCCCCTGGCTGCATGTCACATCTCGCACAGGCAAATCAACATGCATGAAGACCTCAGCAAAATCTTGCGGGGTGCGCAAACGATTGCAACCAGGGCCGAGACTGTCCATACTGCCCCGTGGGATACCCAGCCCTACAGCATCCTGCGCGATGGCATCAACATCATCAATTGTGATGACGAGCCTGTGCGGACACCGGGCTGCATTCAGGCCCACGGCGCGCTGCTGGTGTTGCGCCTGGCTGACCTGTCCATCCTGCAGGCAAGCGAAAATACCCAGACCATCCTCGGTCAGGCCGCGCCCGCACTGCTCGGCCAGAAGGTGGGTGTGGTGGTCAAGGCTGAGGGAGAGCTCCGTCTGCGCAGCATCCTCGACAAGGAGTTGACAGATCGCAATCCGATTTATGCATTCACCTTGCCGAGCAGTGGAAAAGCGGCTGCGATGGATGTAACCGTACACACCCTCGATGGTGTCGTCATGCTTGAGTTCGAAGCCACCGGCCGCAGCCAGTCAGATGCCAACACCGGCGCCCTGACGCCCGATCCACTTCATCAGCCCGACTATTACGCGCTGATCAAGAAAACGGTCGCCCGCCTCCAGACCATGGCAACGGTGCAGACGTTCTGCCAGGCGCTGGCCGACGAGACCCGGTTGTTGTCGGGCATGGACCGCGTCATGATTTACAAGTTTCATGCCGATCACCATGGTGAAGTGTTTGCCGAAAGCCGCCGCAGCGATCTCGCGCCCTGGCTGGGCATGCACTACCCGGCCGAAGACATACCCAAGCCGGCACGCGACATTTTTGCCAAAACCTGGATTCGCCCGGTGCCTGACATCAAAGGCGCGCTGGCCGAAATGACGCCGCTGCTCAATCCAGACACCGGCAAGCCGGTTGATATGACCTTTTGCGCGCTGCGAGGTGTGTCGGTCATGTACACCGAGTACCTGCAGAACATGGGCGTGTCGGCCGGGCTGACGATGCCGCTGCGGCGTGACAACGTACTCTGGGGCCTGATTGCCTGCCACCACTACAGCGGGCCGCACCATGTGCCTTACGAGTTACGCGGAGCTTGCGAGTTTCTGGCGCAAGTCGGCTCGCTGCAGCATCAGGCCGTTGAAGACCGTGAAAACGCGGCTTACCGCCTGCAGCTCGAAGATGTCAATCAGCAGCTGCTGACCATGGCTGCGCAGGAGGGCGGGCTGGCCTGCATGACGGACAGTGCGCCGTCTTTGCTTGGGGCCATGCGCGCAGGCGGCGCCGCGCTGTACCACCGTGACCGATGGTGGCGCGTTGGCCAGACGCCAGACGAGGCACAACTGGAGGCACTGGGCAAGTGGTTGGTGGAACGGCTGGACGCCGGCTCGCTGGTCAGTCCACTTTACGTCACGCACGCGCTCGCTGCTGACTACCCAGCCGGCGCAGCTTTTGCCGGTATTGCCAGCGGCCTGCTGGCTGCGCCCCTGTCGCGCAGCGGCCAGAACCTCATGATGTGGTTCCGGCCTGAAGTCAAAACAACGGTCAATTGGGGCGGCAATCCGCAAGACAAACCCACGGTGGCTGGTCCGCACGGCATGCGCCTGACGCCCAGACGCAGTTTCGAGCTGTTCAGTGAGTCGGTCCATCAACAAGCGCAGCCGTGGCTGCAGGTCGAGATTGACGCCGCGGCCCGGCTGCGCGCCTTGATCATGGAACTGGTCATCGTTCGCGCCGAGCGGCTGGCTGACCTGAACGCCGACCTGGCACGCAGCAACGAAGAGCTCGATGCCTTTGCCTATGTGGCCAGCCATGACTTGAAGGAGCCATTGCGCGGCATACACAAATACGCCCACCAGCTGATGGAGGCGGCCCCGGCCAGTGAAGACGAGAGACGCAAGCTCGAAGGTCTGATGCGTTTGACCTTGCGCATGGACAGTCTGCTGGACTCGCTGCTGCACTTCTCCCGCGTCGGCCGCGAAGAGTTGACGCTGGAACAGGTTGACATGAATGAGGTGCTCGCCGATGCGGTCGAAATGGTCAGCTCCCGAACCGGCGACAGCTCCACGCGCATCGTGACGCCCCGGCCGTTACCGCTCATCATGTGTGACCGGGTCCGTGTACGAGAAGTACTGGTCAATTTGTTGTCGAACGCGCTGAAGTACAACGACAAAGCGGTCAAACATGTTGAAGCAGGGTTTATCGAGCCGCACGAGGTGTTGCTTCGCAACGGCTTCCCCGGGTCGGCAAACGATCAGACCGTGTATTACGTCCGCGACAACGGCATCGGCATTGCGCCCCGCCATTTCGACCAGGTCTTCAAGATGTTCAAGCGTCTGCATGGCCGCGAGGAATACGGCGGCGGCTCGGGCGCTGGCCTGACGATTGTGCGCAAGCTGGTGGAGCGGCATGGCGGCCTGGTCTGGCCTGATTCCGTCGCGGGTGAGGGCACCACTTTTTTCTTTACCCTCAGTACCGCCGATGACAAGTCCCCTGTCTGAGGCACTGGTCGCGCCCATCCTGGTCGTGGAAGACTCGGACGAGGACTTCGACACCTTGCGCGAGGCCGCAACGGCTGCAGGCGTGACACGCCTGATTCGCCGTGCCGTGTCCGGGGGCGAGTGCCTTGCCATGTTGCGCGGCGAGGGTGATATGGCGCCGCCGCTGTTGCCGGTGCTTATTCTGATGGACCTCAACTCGCACGGGGTGGATGGCCGTGAGGCGTTGGTCGCCATCAAGACAGATGAGGCCTTGAAAGAAATCCCGATGGTGGTGCTCACCACCTCGGCCAATCCGAAGGATGTTGCGTTCTGCTTTCAGGCAGGCGCCAATGCCTACCATGTCAAACCGGTGCGCCACGACCAGTACCTGGTGCTGCTGGGCGCGTTGTTGCGCTATTGGCTTGAGAGCGTGACTCTGCAGAACACCCGAGCAAAGGCGCACTGATGCTCAACGTGAAAAGGGAAGTGTTGACGCCGTGGCGGGTTTTCATCATTGATGACAGCCCCGACGACCGGGTTGAGATCCGCCGGATGCTGCTCGGCGGTTCCGAGCGACGCCTGACTTTTTTCGAGGCCGAAACGGCTGCATCAGGCATCAGTGCGGTGCTAGCCGCAGTGCCTCCCCCGGACTGCATCGTGCTGGACTACAACCTGCCCGACATGGATGCGCCAGAAGTACTGGCTGCACTCACAGGGCCTGATGGCATGCCGGTTTGCCCGGTGGTGGTGGTGACTGGCGGTGCCAGCCGACAGGAGGGCCGGCGGGTGCTGCGCGCTGGGGCCCAGGATTACATAGGCAAGGACTGGACCAGCGCACCATCGCTGACGCGGGCTATTGAAAATGCCTGTGAGAGCTGGGCCATGGCGCGCGAACTTCGGCAGCGAAAAGATGACCTGCAACTGGTGACTGAGCGGGAAACTTTTCGCAGTGCCTTCGGTGACGCAATCCGTGGTTTGACAGATGAATACGCTCTGAAAAGCGTCGCTTCCCATTTGCTGGGCATGCATCTGAAAGCCAACCGGGTGCTCTATGGTGAGGTAACCGCCGATGGCAGGGTGGTCGTGGGACAGAGCTACGTCAACGGTGTGCCGCAGATTGAGGGTAGTTGCGGCCTGCAGGACTACGGCGCCAATTTGCTGCCCGCACTGAGGTCGGGTGAAAACGTCCGGGTGTCCGACATACAGATGGATGCAGCTTATTCGGAGAGCGAAAAATCCGGCTACACCCGGATGGAAGTGGTGGCTAGTCTGGCCATCCCCATTTTGAAGAGTGGACAGCTGGTGGCGGTCCTGGGCATTCATCAGAATGCGCCGCGTGACTGGACACCCGAAGACATCGCGATGGCGCTTGAAATCGCAGAGCGCACCTGGTCCGCGGTTGAACATGCGCGGGCAGAAAAAAAACTGCTGGCCAAGGACTTGCAACTCTCCCAGATGCTTTACATCATGCCGTCGTTTTCGGCTGTGTTGGCGGGTCCCACCTTTGTCTTTCAACTGGCGAATCAGTCTTACTTTGATCTGGTCAAACGCGGTTCGGAGATTATCGGGATGACGGTGCTTGAGGCCTTTCCGGACATTGCAGATCAGCCCTTTCCTGCCTTGCTTGAAGAGGTTTACCGAACCGGTAAACCTTATGAAGCCAAAGCCATGGTCCTTAAGCTGCCGACCGTGCCAGGCGGCCGTCTGGCAGATATTTTTATCGATTTTGCGTATCTTCCCCTGCGTGAAGCCGATGGCCAGGTATCGAGCATCTTTGTTCACGGCGTGGACCGCACCGTTGAAGTCAGGGCAACGCAGGCGCTGGCCCAAGGGGTGCGTGAGCTGCGCAGCGTGACTGAAAATACCCCTGATGGATTGACACGGTTTGACCGCCAGTTTCGCCACGTTTTCGCCAATTCTGTGATCGAGAGAATTTCAGACTGTCCGGTTTCTGAAATTCTAGGCAAAACCCATCGCCAATTGGGCGTGCCAGAAAAGCTTTGCAGACAGTGGGAGAGCGCCATCAGCCATGTCTTCGATCATGAGTCGGAGGCGTCATTGGAGTTTTTGCTGGAGACGCCCCGTGCTGGCATGCGCCATTTTTCTTGCCGGCTGGTCCCCGAGGTTGATGAAGGTGGGCGGGTGGAGTCTGCGCTTGGCGTGACGCACGACATCACGGATCGTCGTGCCTATGAGCAAAGGTTGCTTGAGCAGGATTTGCGCAAGGATGCGTTTCTGGCAACGCTGGCGCATGAGCTGCGCAACCCGCTGGCGCCCATACGCACGGGTTTACAGCTGCTCAAACTCGCCCCCCGCGCAGAAGATATTGCCTCACGCACTTTGCCAGTCATGGAGCGGCAGCTGGTCCAGCTGGTGCGCCTGGTTGATGACTTGCTGGATGTGTCGCGCATCAGCAGCGGCAAAATTGTGCTCAAGCGCGAGCGTGTGTCATTTCAGGACATTGCCGCTGCTGCGCTGGAAGCATCGCGGCCACAGATTGATGCAGCCAGTCACTTGCTGACCATCGACTGGCCTACCGAAGTTGTCTGGATGGACGCAGACGCAACCCGTCTGACGCAGATTTTCAGCAATTTGCTGACCAATTCGGCCAAATACATGCGTGCCGGTGGGCAGATAAAGTTTTTGGCCAGCCAACAAGGCGACAGCATTGTTGTTTCAGTTCAAGACACCGGCATGGGTATACCCGCGGATATGCTGGGCCTGGTGTTTGACATGTTCACGCAGATCAACCGCACCCTGGACCGCGCGCAGGGTGGTCTGGGCATTGGCCTGTCGCTGGTGAAAACGCTGGTCGAAATGCATGGTGGCACGGTGCAGGCCGCCAGCAACGGTGTCGATCAGGGCAGTACATTCACCGTGACCTTGCCTACCGCTTCGGCGTGTGATTTGCAGACACGGCCAACCCCGCCGCCCGCTCCGGCTACCGCTGGGTCGACCAGGCAGCGGATTCTGGTGGTCGATGACAACGTCGATGCCGCAGAGACCATGGTCATGTTGCTGGACCTGTCGGGTCACGATGCTCGTGCGGCCTTCGGTGGCCAGGAGGCGATTGAGGTGGCAATGACATTCCGCCCCGACCTGGTGTTTCTCGACATCGGTTTGCCAGGCATGGACGGTTATGAGGTGGCGCGGCGATTGCTGGCGTGTCCGGCCACGGCCTCTGCCAAGCTGGTGGCTCTGACCGGCTGGGGCACAGCAGATGACATTCGCAAGTCGAAAAATGCTGGCTTGCATGCCCATCTCACCAAGCCTGTAGACCCTGATGCAGTCGAAGCTCTGCTGGCTTCGTTTTTTCCGGTGAGACAAAGCGCTTGATCTACCGGCGGCAGGTAAACGCTTTTCGCCGTTGATGAGGCGCACATAAAAAAACCACCAGAAGGTGGTTTTTTATTGGGAAGTGGGGGTTACTTCAATCCTGCGGCTGCGCGCAGCGCTGCAGCTTTATCCGTTTTCTCCCAAGTGAACTCGGGTTCGTCGCGGCCGAAGTGACCGTAGGCGGCAGTCTTTTCGTAGATCGGGCGCAGCAGGTCCAGCATCTGGATGATGCCTTTCGGGCGCAGGTCAAAATGTTCGTTGACCAGGGCCGAGAGTTTCTCGTCGGACATCACGCCGGTGCCTTCGGTGTAGATGGTCACGTTCATCGGGTGGGCCACACCGATGGCGTAGGCCACCTGAATCTGACACTGTTTGGCCAGGCCGGCGGCAACGATGTTTTTTGCCACGTAACGGGCGGCATAAGCGGCAGAACGGTCCACTTTGGACGGGTCCTTGCCGCTGAAGGCGCCGCCGCCGTGCGGGCAGGCGCCGCCGTAGGTGTCGACAATGATCTTGCGGCCGGTCAGGCCGCAATCGCCTTGCGGGCCACCGATGACAAAACGGCCGGTTGGGTTGATCAAATACTTGGTGTCTTTGGTCAGCATGCCTTTAGGCAGCACCGGCTTGATGATCTCTTCAATGATGGCCTCAATAAACGAGGCCTTCATCTTGTGCTGGGTTTCGCTTTGGTCGGGGCTGTGCTGGGTCGACAGCACCACGGTATCAATGCTGTGCGGCTTGCCGTCGACATAACGCATGGTGACCTGGCTTTTCGCGTCGGGGCGCAGGAAAGGCAGGCGACCGTCCTTGCGCAACTGCGCCTGGCGTTCGACCAGGCGGTGTGCGTAATAAATCGGCGCGGGCATCAGTTCGGGCGTTTCGTCGCAGGCGTAACCGAACATCAGGCCCTGGTCGCCGGCGCCGGTGTTCAGGTGGTCGTCGGACGCGTGGTCTACACCCTGGGCGATGTCGTTGGACTGCTTGTCGTAGCAGACCATGACCGCGCAACCCTTGTAGTCGATGCCGTATTCGGTGTTGTCGTAGCCAATGCGCTTGATGGTGTCGCGTGCGACCTGGATGTAGTCCACATGCGCGTTGGTGGTGATCTCGCCGGCCAGCACCACCAGGCCGGTGTTGGTCAGGGTTTCGGCGGCGACGCGCGACAGCGGGTCCTGCTTGAAGATGGCATCGAGGATGGCATCGGAAATCTGGTCGGCCACCTTGTCGGGATGGCCTTCTGAGACGGATTCGGAAGTAAAGAGAAAATCGTTCGCCATTGCGTACACTCCATGAAGTTAGTCGGCGCGTTGCCGGCTTGGGGTGCCTCGGCGAACGCTTTAGCAGTTTGGTTTAATGTCGCCCTGCAAGTTGTTCAGTAACTCGGCGACAGCCCTGATTATATCTGCTGCTTTTTTTACTGTCAGCCTCTCCGCTTTCATGATCCATTTGTTCCGGTTTTTATCCCACTGGCCACTTCGGGCGTTACATGCCTTGGGCGCGGGGCTGGGCTGGCTGGTCTGGTGGCTCAGCCCTGGATACAGGCGGCAATTCCGTGCCAATGTGGCGCAGGCCGGACTGGCTTTCGAGAGCGCGCGGCCGGCCATTGGCGAAGCCGGTCGGTTTGTGGCCGAGCTGCCCAAACTGTGGATGCGGCCCCCTGGCGAGTCCTGCCTGGGGAATGTGCGCATCGAAGGGAAGGGCCATGCCAACGCCGCTTTTGCGCGTGGCAAGGGGGTGATTTTTTTCGGCCCGCATTGCGGCAGCTTTGAACTCGGGCCGCAGGCGCTGGCCGAACTGTACGGCCCGATCACGGCGATTTACCGGCCGGCGCGCAAGCCCTGGCTGGCGCGGCTGGAGCTGCTGGCCCGCAGCCGTCCCGGACTCGCGGTGGTGCCGGCCAGCCTCAGCGGCATCCGCCAGATGTTTCGCACCCTCAAGAGCAACCAGGCGGTGGCGCTGCTGACCGATCAGGTGCCGCCCGACGGGCAGGGCCTGTGGGCGCCATTTTTCGGCAAACCGGCTTACACCATGACCCTGGCAGCGCGGCTGGCGCTGCAAAGCGGGGCCGTGGTGCTGCCAGTGAGTTGTGAACGTCTGGCGCAGGGGCAGGGCTACTTTCTCAAGATCTGGCCGCCCCTGGCCGCACTGGACAGCCTGCCCAAAAGCGAGCTGTTGCCGGCGGTGACGATCATCAACCAGGCGATTGAAGCGATTGTGATGAGTCAGCCGGGACAGTATCTGTGGGGCTATGCGCGTTACAAGCAGCCGCGTCAGCCGCATGCCGATGAAGGCGCGCCTTGAAAACCCCGCGACAGATCGCCAGCACCCTGTTCACCCGCAGCGGCATTGTGTTCATGCAACTGCTGGCGGCGCTGCCGCTGCCGCCGGTGCGGGCCATGGGTGTGGCGCTGGGCTGGCTGCTTTATGGGTTGGCGGCTCCGCGCCGCCGGGTTGTCCAGACCAACTTGCGCCTGTGTTTTCCGGAGCGCCCGGAGGCCGAGCGGCGTTTGCTCGCGCGGCAAACCTTTGTGTTTTTCGCGCAGGCCTGGCTGGACCGAAGCTGGCTCTGGCATGGCCATCCCGACAAGCTCAGGCAACGCCTGCAGCTCAAGGGCGCGTTGTCCGAACTGGACGGCGAGCAGCCGCTGGTGCTGTTTGCACCGCACTTTGTCGGACTTGATGCCGGCTGGGCCGCGTTGACCCAGCAGGTGCCGCGCGCTTTCACCACCATCTACACCGACCAGGCCAACAAGCTGCTGGACCGCTGGATCCTGCGCGGACGCAGGCGGTTTGCCAATGCGCGGCTGTTCGGCCGCGCCGAAGGCGTGCAACCCATCATCAGCGCCCTGCGCGCGGGCCAGCCTTTGTATTTGCTGCCCGACATGAATTTCGGGCCGGAAGAGTCGGTTTTTGTGCCTTTTTATGGGGTCGATGCTGCCACAGTGCCTTCGCTGTCGCGTTTTGCCAAACTCGGCCGCGCCAGGGTGGTACCGGTCGTCACGCGCATGACCGCCACGGGTTACGAGGTGGAGGTGCTGCCGGCCTGGTCTGACGTGCCTTCCGCCGACTTTGTGGCCGACACGGCGCTGATGAATGCGCGGCTGCAGGACTACATCAACACCATGCCGGCGCAGTATTACTGGGTACACAAACGCTTCAAGAGCCGACCCGACGGTGAGCCGTCGATCTACTGAGCGAATTTATAAGCCTTATTTGCCTCTAGCCCCTGCCGGATGGGCGCAAGTAGCTATCAAAAACAGAGCGTCAGTGCCCGCTTAAAAAGTCTTGCAGCAAGCGGGCAACCAAAGCCGGCCGCTCGTGCACGATCCAGTGCGAAGCACCCGGAATTTTCTGCAATTGCATGTTCGGCACATACGCCTCCAGCCCGTCTATCAGCGCCGGGGGCAGGGCGATGTCGTCCATGGCCCAGAGCACCAGCGTCGGCAGCATGACGGTCAACAGTTCCGGCGGCAAAGTCACTGCGGCGGCGGCCGGGTCGTGCGGACGTGGCGGGCGCAAGGGCGAGGCGCGGTAGAGGTTGCAGCCACCGGTCAGCCCGGCGCGCCATACCGCGCGGTACTGGTTCTTGACGTCTTCCGTCAGCCAGGCCGGTGCGCCACTGGCCTGCGGGTCCTTGCCATTGGTCAGAAACTGCCAGAGCCGGCGGAAGTCGTCCTCGGCGAGCAGGTTTTCGGCATCCGGGCGGATCAAAAAGTTCATGTAGGCGCTGGAGGCCTGCTGGGACGGCGAATGTTGCAGTTCACGCAAAAACGTGCCGGGATGCGGTGAATTGATGATCACCAGTTTTTTCATGCGCTGCGGCAGGGTTGCCGCGACGCTCCAGGCGACCGCACCGCCCCAGTCGTGAGCGATCAGTGCTTCAAGCTGGCCGCCAGACGTGACCTGCGCGATCAGTGCCGCGATGTCCTGCACCACGTATTTGGGGCGGTAGGCGGCGGACTCGGCTGGCGCGCTGGATTGCTCAAAGCCCCGCAGGTTGGGCGCGATGCAGAAATAGCCGCCGTTCTCAGGCTGGGCAAAGTGTTCCAGCAGCCCATCCCAGACAAAGGCGGCTTCCGGAAAACCATGCAAAAACATCAGTGCCGGGCGGGTCGGGTCGCCGGCCATGCGGCAGGACAGGGTGATCCCGTGGGGCAAGGTCAACAGGCGGGTCTGGATCATGGTGCTATGCATTTAATAGCTGCCTACGTCCGCTGAGTATGGGCTGGAGGCAGATTTTGTTCAAAAATGCAGAAGCGGGGTGACCCGCGAGGTTTTAGCCCGCGTCGGGTTCGTTGGCAGGAGGGGCGGCCGCTGCCGCCTCGCCGTCCTTGGCCGGCGGATGCGCCCACTGCCACAGGTGTTGGGCCACCTCTTCCACGCCTTGCCGCTTCAGCGACGAAAACAGTTTGACATCGCCGCCGCCGGCTTGCAGTCGCACAATGGACAGTGCCCTGGCTGCTTCGGTCTTGTTGAGCTTGTCGGACTTGGTCAGCAGCACCAGAAATTTCAGGCCCTCCTCCACGCGCGGACGGATCACGTCGAGCAAAATTTCGTCGAGCTCGGTCAGGCCGTGGCGCGGATCACACAATAGCACCACGCCCCGGAGTGTGTCGCGCGTCTGCAAATAATTGCCCATGACCTGCTGCCAGCGGGCTTTGGCGGCCTTGGGTACCGCCGCATAACCGTAACCGGGCAGGTCGGCCAGCACAGCGTCCATCACGCCTTGCTTGCCGAGCGAGAACAGGTTGATGCTTTGCGTGCGTCCCGGCGTTTTCGATGCAAACGCCAGCCGGTTGATCTGGGTCAGTGTGTTGATGCAGGTGGACTTGCCCGCGTTGGAGCGGCCGACAAAGGCGATTTCCGGCACGTCAAGCGGTGGCAGGTGTTTGAGCTCGGGCGCGGTGGTCAGGAATTTGGCCGTGTGCAGCCAACCCATCGCAATTTTCGCCTCGGCGGATTGGGGCACTTGCGCTGCCAGCGCTGCAGCCATTTTGGCCGCCGCCACCTTGGGGATGGGGCGCTTGTGGCTGGGCTTCTGCGTTTTGATGGGGGTGGAACGGGGAGATATGCTCATATTTGGGATTGTCCCCCAAGCCATTGTAAAATCAGGGAGTTTTGCGTGAAGTTGCTGTCCCGACGGGGCTTTTTATGCAGCTTGAGGCGCGCGCCGATTGCCAAGTCCACTTTAGAGTCAACTATTAAACCCCCGATATGAAGCCAGTTTCCACTTCGTTGATCACTTGTTTGTTTGCTGCCCTGCTGGCTGTGCCGGGCCTGTCCCTGGCTGCTGGTGAAGCTGCCCCGGCCAAGGTCGCCAAACCCGATCTTGTCAAAGGTGCAGCGACTTATGCCGCAGTCTGCGTGGCTTGCCATGCCGCTGACGGCAACTCGGCCATCGCCGCCAACGCCAAGCTGGCGCAGCAGCATCCTGAATACCTGGTCAAGCAGTTGCAGGAATTCAAGTCCGGCAAGCGCAAAAACGCCATCATGCAGGGCTTTGCTGCGGCGCTGTCTGATGAGGACATGCGCAATATCTCTTACTGGGTGGCCTCCAAACCCCTCAAGGCCGGCTTCGCCAAGGACAAGGCGCTGGTCGCCCTGGGCGAGCGTATCTACCGCGGCGGCATTTCCGACCGCCAGGTGCCCGCCTGCGCAGGTTGCCACAGCCCGACCGGTGCCGGCATTCCTTCCCAGTACCCGCGCCTGGGTGGCCAGCATGCCGAATACACCGCGACACAGCTGACCGCTTTCCGTGACGGTGGCCGTACCAACAGCCTGCAGATGAACCAGGTCGCCGCCAAGCTGAACGACCGCGAGATCCGCGCGGTGGCCGATTACATCGCCGGTTTGCGCTAGGTCGCGGCTGCGTCAGCGCAGCCGCCAGCCCGCCGCTTTTTTGCGGAAAAATGGCGCTTTTCAGCGGTTTGTATTGAACCCCGGCCGACTTCAACACTCCATACCAAGGCGGGTCCCGATGAAGGCCCGCCTTTTTTTATTGCAGCCCACTTTCTCCATGGCCCCACACGCATGACAGTTTCCACCCACGGCCTGCGGCTCAAGTCCGGCTCCCACGCGCTGCGCTCCAGCGTGGAGCTGCTGTCGTCAATGCGGTTTTCGATCTCGCTGCTGACCGTGATCTGCATTGCCTCGGTGATCGGCACCGTGCTCAAGCAGCAGGAGCCTCTGACCAACTACGTCAACCAGTTCGGCCCGTTCTGGGCCGAGGTGTTTCGCGCGGTCAGCCTCAACACCGTTTACAGCGCCTGGTGGTTCATGCTGATCCTGGCGTTCCTGGTGCTGTCCACATCGCTGTGTATTGCCCGCAACACGCCCAAGATATTGGCCGACTGGAACCAGCTCAAAGAGAATGTCCGTGAGCAGAGCCTCAAGGCCTTCGGCCACCGCGCCGAGCAGGCCCTGGGCGAAGCGCCCGAGGCTGCAGCGCGCCGCATCGGCCAGACCCTGGTGCAGGGAGGCTGGAAGGTCAAGCTGCAGCAGCGCGATACGCCGGGCGGCACCGGCTGGATGGTCGCCGCCAAGGCCGGTGCCGCCAACAAGCTCGGCTACATCGCCGCGCACGGCGCCATCGTCCTGGTCTGCGTGGGTGGTCTGCTCGACGGCGACCTGGTGGTGCGTGCGCAGATGTGGCTCAATAACAAGTCCATCTATACCGGCGGCGGCCTGATTGCCGACGTACCCGCACAGCACCGACTGAGCGAACGCAACCCGACCTTTCGCGCCAACCTGCTGGTGGCCGAAGGCACGCAGTCCGGCACCGCCATCCTGAACCAACCGGGCGGCGTGATGCTGCAGGACCTGCCCTTTTCGGTGGAGCTCAAAAAATTCATCGTCGAGTACTACTCCACGGGCATGCCCAAGCTGTTTGCCAGTGAGATCGTGATCCATGACCGGGAGACCGGCGAGAAGACGCCGCATCGGGTGGAGGTCAACCACCCGGCCCACCACAAGGGCATCGAGATTTACCAGTCCAGCTTTGATGACGGCGGATCCAGCGTGACGCTCAAGGCGGTGCCCATGGCCGTGGGAGCGCAGCCTTCGAGCAAGCCATTTGAGATCCAGGGCACGATTGGCGGCTCCAGCAGCCTGACCAATGGCCCTGAAAAAATGACGCTGGAATACACGGCGCTGCGTGTCATCAACGTCGAAAATTTCAGCGGCGCAGGCAACCTGGGCGGCTCCGGCGCTGACGTGCGCAAGGTGGACCTGCGCCAGTCCATTGACGCACGCATGGGCGCAGCCAACAAGACCAAAGAGCAAAAAGAGTTGCGCAACGTCGGCCCCAGCCTGACTTACAAGCTGCGTGATGCGGCCGGGCAGGCGCGCGAATTCCATAATTACATGCTGCCGGTGAAGATGGACAGCGCGGAGTCCACCCCGGCGCTGTTTTTGCTCGGTGTGCGTGAAACACCGGCAGAGCCTTTTCAGTACCTGCGAATTCCGGCCGACGAGCTGGCCAGCATGGAAGGCTTTTTGCGGCTGCGTCGCGCGCTGGCTGACCCGGTTCAGCGCGAGCGGGCGGTGCAGCGTTATGTGCGGCAGGCGATTGCTGCGGACCGCCCTGATCTCGCACAGCAACTGGCGGCCTCCGCCTCGCGCGCCTTGGCGCTGTTTGCCGGACCGGACCAGGCCCTTGTTCCAGGCCAGGCGAAACAGCCGGCGGGGCTGCAGGCGATCTCGGACTTCATGGAAACCAATGTGCCGGAAGCCGAGCGCAACCGCGCTGGCGAAGTGCTGGTGCGCATTCTCAATGGGGTGTTGTTCGAGCTGGCGCAAATGACGCGTGAGCAAAGCGGACTCAAACCCCTGCCGCTCGACGACAGGACCCAGGCCTGGATGGCGCAGGCGGTGTTGTCGCTCAGCGACGCCCATCATTACCCGGCGCCCATGACCTTTGAGCTCAAGGACTTCACGCAGGTGCAGGCCAGCGTGTTCCAGGTGACACGAACTCCCGGCAAGAACATTGTTTATCTGGGTTGCGCGCTGCTGATTCTCGGCATTTTTGCCATGCTGTATGTGCGTGAGCGAAGGCTGTGGGTCTGGCTGGCGCCTGCCGGCGGCGCAGATGCCGAAAAAGGACCAGAATCAGGCTCAGGCAGCCAGGCGACCATGGCCTTGTCGAGCAACCGGCAGACCATGGAAGTCGACAGGGAGTTCGAGATGCTGAAGACCAAACTTTTACAGGTGCCACGATGAACACCACGACTACTTTGAGCTCGCGCGGAACCAACGCGACCACCATCAGCCTGCAGGAAGGCTACTTTGCCAAACGCAGCCTGGCCGACTGGATTTTTGCGGCGCTGGTGCTGGCCGGCGGCCTGTTCGCCTTTGTGCGCTACCAGGGCTTCATGGACGTCTACGAAAAAGGCATTCTTCTCGGCACCATTCCGGCGGCTATTGCGATGGGCTGGTTCTGGCGGCCCCTGCGGCTGCTGATGGGGGCGGTAGCCGTGTTTTCCCTGCTCGGCATCGTCCTCTACCAGGGTGATCTGGCGCGCGCTGAGCAGGTGTTCTGGCTCAAGTACTTTTTGTCCAGCCAGTCGGCCATCCTCTGGATGAGCATGCTGTTTTTCATGAGCACGGTGTTTTACTGGCTCGGCATGTTCATCCGTCAGCAGGGCGACGCGCTGGAGTCGCTGGGCAGCAAGATCGCCTGGGTGGCCGTGGGCATGGCGCTGATCGGAACCATGGTGCGCTGGTATGAAAGTTACCTGATAGGCGCCGACGTGGGCCACATCCCGGTCAGCAACCTCTACGAAGTGTTTGTGCTGTTCTGCTGGATGACGGCTGCGTTTTACCTTTACTTCGAGGCGCAGTACAACACCCGCGCCATGGGTGCATTTGTCATGTTGGTGGTCAGTGCCGCCGTGGGTTTTCTGCTCTGGTACACCGTGGTGCGCGAGGCCCATGAAATCCAGCCGCTGGTACCGGCGCTGAAAAGCTGGTGGATGAAGCTGCATGTGCCAGCCAATTTCATCGGTTACGGCATGTTCGCTTTGGCCGCCATGGTGGCCCTGGCCTACCTGATCAAGCAACAGGCGGCGGAGACGCGCTGGTACAAGCTCACGCCGCTGTGGATGCTGGGCGTGGTGCTGTGTTTTGTGCCGATTGTTTTCCGCAAGTCACCCGCCGATGTGGGCGGCGGCAACTACTGGGCCGGTTACCTGCTGGTCTCCGGCCTGATCGCGGCCGGCATTTTGCTTGGGCGCAAGCGCATCGCCGCGCGCCTGCCGTCGGCCGAGGTGCTCGACGACGTGATGTACAAATCGATTGCCGTGGGTTTTGCTTTCTTCACCATCGCCACCGTGCTGGGCGCGCTCTGGGCGGCCGAAGCCTGGGGCGGTTACTGGAGCTGGGACCCCAAGGAAACCTGGGCGTTGATCGTCTGGCTGAACTACGCGGCCTGGCTGCACATGCGTCTGGTCAAGGGCCTGCGCGGCACGGTGGCCTCCTGGTGGGCGCTGGTGGGGCTGGCCGTGACCACCTTTGCCTTCCTCGGCGTCAACATGTTCCTGTCGGGCCTGCACAGTTACGGAACCTTGTAAGCCTTGAATCCTTGTAAGAAGTGGCTGCGTATTCAGACTAACTGTCAAATCCCGAACAAATTGATTACAAGGAAACAAGATGCTCATCAAGACCCATAACAGCGGCTTCATTCACCCGGTGGCCAGCGAGATCACTCCGCAGGGCATTTATCACCAGCGCCGCGACATCATCAAACTGATGGCGGGTGGCGCAGCCGGTGCAGCACTGGCCGGATGGGCCGGGCGCGAGGCCTTGGCGCAGGGCGCGGCCAAACCCGGCAAGCTGGCGGCGCTGCCCGGCGCAAAGTCTGGCGTGGCTGGCGCGGTGACCATGGAAAAAGTCACCGACTACAAAGACGCGACGACCTACAACAACTTCTATGAGTTCGGCACCGACAAGGCCGACCCGGCCAAAAACGCCCATACCCTCGTCACCAAGCCCTGGACCGTCGCGGTCGAAGGCCTGGTCAAGCAGCCCAAGACGTATGCGATTGAGGATCTGATCAAACTCAGCGCGCAGGAAGAGCGTATTTATCGCATGCGCTGCGTCGAAGGCTGGTCCATGGTGATTCCCTGGGTCGGTTATTCGATGGCCGAACTCATCAAAAAAGTGGAACCGCTGGGCAATGCCAAATACGTCGAGTTCATCACCCAGGCCGATCCCAAGACCATGCCTTTTGTTGGCTCGCGTGTGCTCGACTGGCCCTATGTCGAGGCGCTGCGCATGGACGAAGCGATGAACCCCCTGACGCTGCTGACCTTCGGCATGTATGGCGAGGTGCTGCCCAACCAGAGCGGCGCTCCCGTGCGTCTGGTGGTGCCCTGGAAATACGGCTTTAAAAGCGGCAAGAGCATTGTCAAGATCCGTTTCACTGACAAGGAGCCGCGCACTGCGTGGAACAAGGCCGCTGCCAATGAATATGGCTTTTATTCCAACGTCAACCCGGAGGTGGACCATCCGCGCTGGAGCCAGGCGACCGAGCGCCGCATCGGCGAGGACGGCCTGTTTGCGAAGAAGCGCAAGACGCTGATGTTCAACGGCTACGAAGCACAGGTCGGCCAGCTCTATGCCGGCATGGATCTCAAGAAAAACTTCTGATGAAGGCTGCCAATGCGGCGCTGATGCATCCAGCGGCCAAGCCGCTGGTGTTTATGCTGGCGCTGCTGCCTTTTGCCTGGTTGTTTTACGGTGCCTTCACCAACAACCTGGGCGCCAATCCGGCCGAATACCTGATACGCGCGACCGGCGACTGGACGCTGCGCTTTCTGTGCATCGTGCTGGCAGTCACGCCACTGCGAGTGATCAGCGGCACACCGGCGCTGGCGCGCTTTCGGCGCATGCTGGGCCTGTTCACTTACTTTTATGTGGTGATTCACCTGCTGAGCTACAGCTGGTTTGACATGGGCTTTGACCTGCCCGAGATCATCAAGGATATCATCAAGCGTCCGTTCATCCTTGTCGGGTTTTCGGCTTTCCTGCTGCTGACGCCGCTGGCGGCCACCTCCTTCAACGCCGCGATCAAAAAGTTGGGCGCCAAACGCTGGCAAACCCTGCACAAGCTGGTCTACCTGATTGCCGGCTTGGGCCTGCTGCACTTTTTCTGGATGCGTTCGGGCAAAAACGACTTTGCCGAAGTGGCGGTTTACGCCGTGATTCTGGTGCTGCTGCTGGGCTGGCGTGTTCGGCAATATATGATCAAAAAACGCCTTCAGCCCACGCCGGTCGGTCGTGAGCAGCTATCAAAATAATAGTGACACAGGCCTGGCCTGCAGGACCAGGCGCCGTTCAGTCAGAGACCAGCTGTTCCTGTCGCATCTGGTCGGCGGCGGTTTCCCGGCGTCGAATCACATGGGCCCGGCTGCCATCAACCAGCAGTTCGGCAGCGCGTCCGCGCGTGTTGTAGTTGCTGGCCATGCTCATGCAGTACGCGCCCGCCGACAACACCGCCAGGCAGTCGCCGGCCTTGACCGCCAGCGCGCGGTCGCGGCCTATCCAGTCACCGCTTTCGCAGACCGGCCCTACCACGTCGTAGGTGGTCTGCGGCGTGCCTGACGAGGGCACGACCGGCACAATGGCATGAAAGGCCTGGTACATGGCTGGGCGCGGCAGATCGTTCATGGCAGCGTCGATGATGCAGAAGTTTTTCTGTTCGCCGGGCTTGAGGTAAAGCACTTCGGTCAGGCAGACGCCGGCATTGCCGATCAGCGAGCGGCCGGGTTCTATCATCAGTTTTTTGCTGCCGTAGCCGCGCGCGTCCAGCTTGACCAATAGCAGTTGCCACAAGGCATCCGCCGCCGGCGGGGTGTCCTGGTTGTAGTTGATGCCGAGTCCACCGCCGAAGTCGATGTGGTTGATCGGAATACCGGCGGTCTCAATGGCCGCGACCAGGTCCAGCACACGGTCCATGGCATCAAGATAAGGCGTGGTTTCAGTGATCTGTGAGCCGATGTGGCAGTCGATGCCGGCTACTCTGAGGCCAGGCAGCGAGGCCGCATGCCGGTAAATGCGCAAGGTATCTTCATGCGCCACGCCGAACTTGTTGCCCTTCAGGCCGGTGGAAATATAGGGATGGGTTTTCGGGTCCACATTGGGGTTGACACGAATGCTGACCGGCGCGACCTGGCCCATGGCCAGCGCCACCTCCGACAGCACATCCAGCTCGGCTTCACTCTCGACGTTGAAGCAGCCGATGCCGGCCGCCAGCGCCTGCTGCATTTCCGCGCGGGTTTTGCCCACACCCGAAAAAATCACCTTGCGTACATCGCCGCCCGCGGCCAGCACGCGTTCGAGTTCGCCACCGGAGACGATGTCAAAACCGCAACCGGCCTCTGCAAACACCTGCAGCACGCCCAGCGAGGAGTTGGCTTTCATGGCGTAACAGATTTGCGCATCGCGTCCCGCAAAGCCCTGCTGGTAAGCCGCCAGCGCAGCCAGCATGGCGGCTTTGGAGTAGACAAACAGCGGCGTGCCATGTTCACGGGCCAGGGCGTCGAGGCTGACTTCTTCCAGGTGCAAACTGCCCTGCCGGTAGGCCAAGTGGGGAGCGCCCGGCAACTCGGTATCGGGCGCGATAGGGGCGGGCATCCGGCTCATCGCGGAGCCAGGATGGGTGCCGAGGTGGGCGGCGCGGCGGGTGGAGGCTGCGGGATGTCAGGCGTTGCCACCGGCGAGACGGGGGTATTGGCCGGTGTGGCCGGCGCCGCACCGGCTGTGGGGACAGCCTTGGGCGGTGGCGGGAAAAACAAAGGGCCTTTCTGGCCGCAAGCCGTCAGGCTGGCCGCGACGGCCAGCGTCAGCGCGCAAAAGCCATGACCGCGTAACAGGACGCGTGCACCGCCTAGAATTTGAGTTTGATGGTGGAATCTTGCAAACATGATGGGATTGTAATGACGGACCTGGATTATCTGGACCATGCGGAGGCTGCGCTCAAGGCCATCGAAACGGCCTGCGACCGCATCAACGACGAAACCGATGCCGATGTGGACAACCAGCGCTCAGGCGGCATGATCACGCTGAGTTTTGCCAACCGCAGCCAGATCATCATCAACCTGCAAAAACCATTGCAGGAAATCTGGCTGGCCGCCCGTGCTGGCGGATTCCATTACAAGCTGATCGACAGCCAGTGGCGCGACACCAAGGATGGCAGCGAGCTGTTTGCCGGGCTGTCGCGTTATGCCAGCGAGCAGGCTGGACAGGTGCTGGTGTTCAGGGCGCCAGGCTGATTCTGGCTAGTTCTTGAACAGATCTAGGATCCGCTTTCTCTCGTCACCCGGCGGCGGTGACTGGATCGCTGCGCCGGGTGGCACCGGCTGACCCTGGATCGGGTTGTCAGCACCGGCCCCTGGGGCCGGCCTGTCACCCAGACCGACGCTGCTGATGCCCGAGCCTTTGGCGTATTCGTCATAAAACCATTCGCCACCGATGTTGACCACGCCTTCAGGCGGTGTGAATTCGGTGACCGGCACGCCCTTGAGCGCGTATTCCATGAAGTTGATCCAGACCGGCAGGCTCAGGCCGCCGCCGGTTTCCCGGTCGCCGAGCTTCTTGGGCGTGTCGTAGCCCATCCACACTGCGGCTGTCAGTGTTGGCTGATAACCGACAAACCAGGTGTCGATGGAGTCGTTGGTGGTACCGGTCTTGCCATACAGATCGGGCCGCTTCAAGGTGGCCTGGGCTTTGGCAGCGGTGCCGGTGCGCGCCACTTCCTGCAACAGGCTGGACATGATGAACGCATTGCGCGCTTCGATGCCGCGCACCGACTCATCCAGGCCGGGGGCCGGGGTTTCGATGACAGTGCGCCCTTTCTGGTCGGTGATTTTGGTGATCAGGTAGGGGTTGACGCGGTAGCCGCCATTGGCGAACACCGAATACCCGATGGCCATTTGCAGGGGAGTGACCGAACCGGCGCCCAGCGCCATGGTCAGGTAGGCCGGGTGCTTTTCGCCGTCAAAGCCGAAACGCGTGATCCATTCCTGGGCATTTTTGGCGCCGACAGCCTGCAGCACACGGATGGAAATCATGTTTTTTGATTTGGCCAGGCCGCGCCGCAGGCTCATCGGACCGTCAAAGGTGCCGTCGTAATTTTTGGGTTCCCAAGGCTGCCCGCCAGTGACGCCTGCGTCAAAAAACAGCGGCGCGTCGTTGACCACGGTGGCTGGCGTGAAGCCTTTTTCCAGCGCCGCCGAGTAGATAAACGGTTTGAAGCTGGAGCCGGGCTGGCGCCAGGCCTGTGTGACGTGGTTGAACTTGTTTTTTTCGTAATCGAATCCACCGACCAGCGCCCGCACCGCGCCGTTGCGCGGGTCGATGGCCACAAACGCACCTTCGACTTCGGGCAGTTGCGTGATTTCCCAGGTGTTTTTGGGCGTTTTGGTGACGCGGATCAGGGCGCCACGCCGGATCTTGATGTTGGGAGCCGCTTTGTCAGACAGGCCGGATTGCGCGGGCTTGAGACCATCGCCGGTGATTTCGATGGTCTCGCTGTTCTGGCGCACCGCGACGATTTTTTTGGGGCCAGCTTCGAGCACCACGGCCGACATGACGTCGTCGTTGTCGGGGTTGTCAGCCAACGCATCGTCAATGGCGTCCTCGGTTTCCTGGGGATCTTTGGAGAGTTCGATGAACTTTTCGGGCCCCCGGTAAATTTGCCGCCTCTCATAGTCCATGATGCCCTTGCGCAATGCTTTGTAAGCCACCGTCTGGTCGGCGGCGCGCAGGGTGGTAAAGACATTGAGGCCGCGCGTGTAGGTTTCGTCACCATACTGGCTGAACACCAGCTGGCGAACGGTTTCGGCGACAAACTCGGCATGCACGCGCCCGGAGTCCGGCCCGGAGCGGACCTTGAGTTGCTCGGCCTTGGCTTCGTCGGCCTGCGCCTTGGTGATGAACCCGTTGTCCTGCATGCGCTCAATGATGTGGAGCTGGCGCGCCTTGGCGCGTTTCGGATTGCTCACCGGGTTGTAGGCGGACGGGGCTTTCGGCAGTCCAGCCAGCATGGCCGCCTCTGCGATGCTGACATCCTTCAGCGGCTTGCCGAAATAGGCTTCCGAGGCGGCGGCGAAACCATACGCGCGTTGCCCCAGAAAAATCTGGTTCATGTAAATCTCGAGGATCTGGTTCTTGCTGAGCAAATGTTCCAGCTTGAAAGTAAGCAGCATCTCGTAGATCTTGCGCGTGTAGCTCTTCTCGGTAGAGAGATAGACATTGCGCGCCACCTGCATGGTGATGGTGGAGGCGCCCTGGCTTTTTGCGCGGCCCATGTTGGCCAGTCCAGCCCGGACCACGCCGATGTAGTCCACACCGCCGTGCGAGAAGAAGCGCGAATCCTCAATGGCCAGCACGGCGTCCTTCATTACCTTTGGGATGTCGGCGATCGGTGTCAGGTTGCGGCGCTCTTCGCCGAATTCCCCCAACAACACGCCGTCCGACGAATACACCCGCAAAGGCAACTTGGGCCGGTAGTCGAGCAAGTCGGACACGTCCGGCAGGTTCGGATAGGCCACGGCCAGCGCAACGGCCACCACCATCAGGACGGACACCGCACCGGCCAGCAATACACCCAGCGTCCACGCAGCGGCTTTCAGCAGGGCGGGAAGCCAGGGCAGGCGATGGGCGGTCGAAGCGCCGGGGTCAGAGGACGGTGAATTTGAAGCCATGGAGGTCTAATGTAAGTGCGCGCCAGCATTATTAAAAATGCCCGATTCCCAGGAATGGGGGACGGTCGGGATTCCCCATTTTGCATTTATTGGCGGCGACACGCTGGGTCGCCAAAAACCGCCAAAACTCGCCAAAAGCGTCAACTTTTGACAACGGTGATAGTAAGTCAAAACTGAAAAATCCTTTGTCGTACAAGGACCTTACTGATAGCATTCAAGTGATTTCTTAAGTTTGTAGCGCTACCCGTTAGCTGCCATTTGGGGACTGTCTTGATCTCATTGGGATCCTTATTTAACCGTCAATCGTCCGCCTTGCTGGGCCTGGATATCAGCTCGTCAAGTGTCAAGCTGGTTGAGCTGAGCCGTGACAAGGCCGGTAACTTGGTGCTTGATCGCTGTGCGATTGAGCCCCTGGAGAGAGGTTGGATCACTGACGGCAACGTCGAAAAGTTCGATGAAGTGGCCGAGGCGGTGCGTCGGGTGGTTAAAAAAAGCGGTACCCGCACCAAAAATGTGGCGATGGCTTTGCCGGCATCGGCGGTGATCACCAAAAAAATCATCCTCCCGGGTGGCTTGAGCGAGCAGGAGCTCGAAATCCAGGTCGAAGCCGAGGCCAACCAGTACATTCCCTTTTCCCTCGACGAAGTCAGTCTGGACTTCTGTGTGGTGGGCCCCAGCGCCACCTCGGCAGGCGATGTGGAGGTGCTGATTGCTGCGTCGCGCAAGGAAAAAGTCAACGACAGGCAGGGGCTGGCCGAAGCCGCGGGTCTGAAGCCGGTGGTGGTGGATGTCGAGTCCTACGCCTCTCGCCTGGCGACGGCGCGCCTGATAGAGAACCTGCCGAACAAGGGGCTGGACACCATGGTGGCCCTGTTTGAAGTGGGCGCCCTCACGACCAGCATGCAGGTCATCAAGAATGACGAAGTGTTGTATGAGCGAGACCAGGCCTTTGGGGGCGCCCAGCTGACCCAGCTGATCGTGCGCCAGTACGGCTTTTCTCCTGAGGAAGCAGAGAGCAAAAAACGCAGCGGCGACCTGCCCGACGACTATGGTGTCAGCGTACTCAAGCCTTTTGTCGACAGCATGGCGCAGGAAATCAGCCGGGCGCTGCAGTTCTTTTTTACCAGCACCCCTCACAACAAAGTGGACCATGTGATGCTTGCTGGCGGATCGTCGGCGCTTCCGGGCCTGACCGATGCCGTGACGCAACAAACTTCATTTGCGTGCATGGTGGCCAATCCTTTTGAGGGCATGAAACTCAGCGACAACATCCGGGAAAACAAGATGAAGCGCGAAGCCGCGTCGTACCTGACGTCCTGCGGCCTGGCCATGCGGAGGTTTTTCCAGTGATTCTGGTCAATTTACTTCCCCACCGTGAAGCCGCGCGCAAGCGCAGGCGCGAAGCCTTTTTCGTCGCCCTGGGTATTGCGGCCCTGATGGGCGGTCTGATTTGCGGGGCGGTGTATTCCTGGTACCAGGCCCAGATTTCTGGGCAACAGGCGCAAAACACTTTTCTCAAGTCGGAGATCACGCGTCTGGAAAACCAGATCAAGGAAATCGCCGGCTTGCAGCAGGAAATTGCTGCACTGCGTGCGCGTCAGAATGCTGTGGAGGATTTGCAGGGAAATCGGAATTTGCCGGTCTATTTGCTCGATGAGTTGGTGCGGCAGTTGCCCGATGGCGTGTACCTGACCACTATGAAGCAGGATAACCAGGTCGTTTTGTTGACGGGTGTTGCCCAATCCAACGAGCGGGTGTCCGAGCTCCTGCGGAATCTGAGCAACAACAGCCCGTGGCTGACCCGTCCCGAATTGATTGAAATTACCGGCAGGGCGCTTGCACTCAGCGCGCGGGATCAGCGCCGGGTGTCCAATTTTTCGATGCGGGTCGCTCTCAAACGTGCGACCGACGTGCAAAAAGCAGGTACTTCCGCCAACCCTGCAGCGGGCAAGCCCGCATCGCCCGCTTCTGCGGCCGGCAAGGGCTGACAGCATGGTCAGGAAAAGGCATTGAACATGGCTAAAGTCACCATCAATTTTGCTGCGATTCAGGCGGGCGTGAAGGCGCAGTTTGTCGGACTCAACCCGAACGATCCTCCTTCCTGGCCGGCGTTTCCGCGTTATCTTCTTTGCGTTTTCGTGACCGTCGCGGTTGTCGCCGCGCTGTGGTTTGTCTGGCTCAGTACGTCCGACGAAGAGCTCAAGGCTGAACAAGCCAAGGAACTGGTGCTGCGAGAAGACTTCAAGAAAAAACTGGCGCTGGCGGCCAATCTTGAGGGTTTGAAAAAACAGCGCGAACAGGTTCAGCAGTACGTCACCCAGCTTGAAAAACAGTTGCCGAGCAAGGCCGAAATGGATGCGTTGCTCTCGGACATCAACCAGGCTGGTCTGGGCCGCAGTTTGCAGTTCGAGTTGTTCCGGCCGGGGCAGGTGAGCGTCAAGGACTACTATGCCGAATTGCCGATTGCGATCAAGGTCACCGGCCGTTATCACGACATCGGGGCGTTTGCCGCCGACATCGCGAATCTGTCGCGCATCGTGACCCTGAACAATATCGCGATTGCGCCGATCAAGGACGGCACCATGAGCATGGAAAGCACCGCCAAAACCTTTCGTTATCTCGATCCTGAAGAGATTTCGTCCCAGCGCAAAGCGGCTCCTGCAGCGAAAGGGCCGAACAAATGAACCCGCTTCGCATCAGGAGGACGACGTTTTTGCTGCTCGCCGCGGTGAGCTGTCTGGGTTTGGGTGCTTGCAGTTCCTCGGAACATGAAGAGTTGCAGCAATGGATGAATGAGCAGCGCAGCCAGACCAGGCCGAGGATCCAGCCGCTGCCTGAGCCGACCAAGTTTTCGCCGCAAGCCTACACCCAGGAAGGCGCCATCGAGCCCTTTAGCAACCAGAAACTGCTGCAGGCGCTCAAACGCGACTCCAGCCAGGCGAGCTCCAATGCCGCGCTCATCGCGCCAGAATTGAACCGTCGCAAAGAGCCGCTGGAGGCCATGCCCCTCGACGCTGTGGCCATGGTGGGCAGCCTCATTCGGCAGGGGCAGCCTGTGGCCCTGCTGCGTGTTGACAATTTGCTTTACCAGGTTCGGGTTGGCAACTACCTCGGGCAGAACTACGGTCGCATCATGAAAATTTCTGAAACCGAACTGGCCCTGCGTGAAATTGTGCAGGACGCTGCCGGAGAGTGGACCGAGCGGATGGCGAACATACAGCTTCAAGAGGGATCAAAATGAACAAAACTGCATGCACCACCGGGGCGGGGACGTTGCACCGCGCGTGCGCGCAACTGTCCGCTCGGGCAGTGATAGGACTGGCCCTGCTGACCGCTTCCTTGCCGGCCGTGTTGTGGGCGCAAGCACCCAACGCGATTGAGTCCGTGACCGGGTCTGTTCAGGGCGGGACAGAGGTGATTCGCATCGACTTGACGGAGCCCTTGACGGCGGTGCCGACGGGTTTCACGATCCAGACGCCAGCGCGTATCGCCCTGGATTTCCCAGGGGTCAGCAATTCCATGGGTCGTTCGGCGGTGGACCTGAATCTGGGTAACTTGCGTTCGGCCAATGTGGTGCAGGCGGGTGAGAGAACCCGGGTGGTGCTCAATCTCAAGGCTTCCACGGCCTACAGCACACAGATTCAGGGCAAGTCCCTGCTGATCACACTGGCCCCGGTTGCGCTGGCTGCACCATCGGCAATTGCCGCGCCGGTTTTTGCAGAGAACCGCAATCGCGATACCTTGCCGCTCAAGGATATTGACTTTCGCCGCGGCACCGATGCGTCGGGCCGGATCGTGGTTGACCTCGCGAACAACCAGGTCGGCGTCGATATCCGGCAACAGGGTCAAACCCTGGTCGTGGAGTTTTTGAAAACCGCCTTGCCAGAAGGCTTGCGCCGCCGTCTGGATGTGTCGGACTTCGGCACCCCGGTGCAAAGCGTGACAACGTCCCAGTTCGGTGACAAGGTCCGCATGGTGGTGGAGCCAAAAGGCTTGTGGGAGCACAGCGCCTACCAAAGCGACAACCAGTTTGTGCTGGAAGTTCGCCAGCAGAAAGTGGACGAGTCCAAGTTGTCGCAGGGGCCGGGCTACACCGGAGAAAAGCTGTCGCTGAACTTCCAGAATATTGAAACCCGCTCCCTGCTGCAGGTCATCGCCGACTTCACCAACTTCAACATCGTGACATCGGACAGCGTCACTGGCGCGGTGACACTGCGCCTCAAGGACGTCCCTTGGGACCAGGCGCTGGACATCATTTTGCAAGCGCGGGGCCTGGGTATGCGTAAAACTGGCAATGTGCTGCTGATTGCGCCCAAGGATGAATTGGCTGCAAAGGACAAGCTCGATCTGGAGTCGCGCAATGCGATTCAAAGCCTGGAGCAGGTTCGAACCCAGGACTTCAAGCTCAACTATGCGAAGGCGGAGGAGATTGCCAGGGGCTTGTTGGGTAGCGGGGCGCCGGGTGCAACCAAGATATTGTCGGCTCGCGGCAGTGTGATTTCGGAATCGCGAACCAACCAGTTGTTTGTGACCGACATCCCGTCCAAGCTGGAGCAGGTTCAAAGCCTGATTGCCAAGCTGGATATTCCCGTCCGGCAAGTACTGATCGAGGCGCGAATCGTGGAAGCGTCAGATACCTTTGGCAAGTCCCTGGGCGTGAGGCTGGGAGGACGCCCCTTCACCCTGAACGGCAGCCAGAACACCCAGTTTGGCGCGACCTACATCACACCGAACATTCCGGCCGGTACAGCGCCCCAACTGGGGACAAATTTTGGAACGACTGCGGGCGATTTTATCAACCTGCCCGGTGTCGGTCAAAACGGTTTTCCTGCAGCAACTTTCGCCGTCTCCCTCTTCAATTCATCGTTGACCAGGTTGCTGAATCTGGAAATTTCTGCCATGGAAGCCGATGGCAGGGGCAAAATTGTTTCCAGCCCCCGCATTGTGACCGCCGACCAGGTCAAGGCATTGATCGAGCAGGGTACGGAATTGCCTTTTCAACAGGCAACCTCAAGTGGCGCGACGTCTATCGCCTTCCGGAAGGCCAGTTTGAAGCTTGAGGTCACGCCCCAGATCACACCCGAAGGCAACATCATTTTGAACGTCGACGTGAACAAGGACAGCGTGGGCAGGGCCACTGCCAACGGTTTTGCGATTGACACGAAACACATCCAGACCCAGGTACTGGTCGAAAATGGCGGCACGGTGGTCATCGGCGGCATCTTCGAGCAGACCGAGCGTGAGGACGAGACCAAGGTTCCCTTCCTGGGAGATCTGCCGGGCGTCGGCAACTTGTTCAAGACCAGAACACGCACTGCCAACAAGTCAGAATTGCTGGTTTTTATCTCGCCGAAAATGATCAGCAACGGTGCTGCTTTGCGGTGACGCCTGCCGATGGGCTGAGGGCGTGGCCCCAGACCTAAACTGCGTTCGCGGGCGACGCTCGGCGTGTTGAGGCCTGGTGGCCCCGTTGTTGCCCTCGCGGCTTCAAATTTTTTTCACCGACCAGATCAGACCTTGACATGGGTGCTCCATCGAATTTAATGGCTCCTGTTGCCTTTGTCGGTCTTCCCGGCTCCGGCAAGTCCACCGTCGGACGCCAGCTTGCACGGCGCCTGGACTGGCCTTTTGTTGACTCGGACCAGGTCATTGAAAAGCGCATGGGGCTGTCCATCCGCGCGTTTTTCGAACGCGAGGGCGAAGAGCCTTTTCGTGATCTGGAGCAGACGGTGATCGATGAGTTGACCGGGGGGCCGCCCTGTGTCTTGGCCACGGGCGGCGGTGCGGTGCTCAGGCCAACCAACCGCGACCACCTCAAGCAGCGCTGTCATACGATCTACCTGCACTCGTCGCCGGATGATGTTTTTCGCCGCTTGCGCCACGACCAGAACCGCCCGCTGCTCCAGGTAGCCGATCCGCTGGCACGTCTGCGTGAACTGTATGCGTTGCGCGACCCGCTGTACCGGGAGAGCGCGCGACTGGTGGTCGAGACCGGGCGGCCCTCTGTGCCGGCCCTGGTCCACCTGATCGCAGACCAGCTCAAAGCGGCAGGTCTGTTGCCTGCAGCGCCTGACTGAGGCGCAGGCGAGCGGGCAAGCTTCCAAGCGAAGCCTCTACACTTCAAGCATGCATGCAAATTCATCTCCAGCGACGCAGCAGGTAAGCATCGACCTGGGCGATCGCAGCTATCCCATCAGCATTGGCGCTGGCCTGCTGGGCGATCCGGCGACTTATCAGAACCTTCCGGCTGCGAGCACGGCCCTGATCGTGTCGAACGGTACCGTAGCGCCCCTGTATGGCGAGTTGTTGCGTACCGCATTGCAGCCGCATTACAAGCGCATTTTGCTGGTCGCGCTGCCCGATGGTGAGGTCCACAAGGACTGGCCCACGCTGCAGCTGATTTTTGACGCGCTGCTGGAAAATGGTTGTGACCGCAAAACCGTGTTGTTTGCTTTGGGCGGCGGGGTGGTGGGGGACATGACCGGGTTTGCTGCAGCGTGTTACATGCGGGGTGTGCCGTTTGTGCAGGTGCCAACCACGTTGCTGGCGCAGGTGGACTCGTCCGTCGGTGGCAAAACTGCGATCAACCACCCGCTGGGCAAGAACATGGTGGGCGCTTTTTACCAACCCGAGCGTGTGATCTGCGACCTTGATGTGCTGAAAAGCCTGCCGCCGCGCGAACTCAGCGCCGGCCTGGCTGAAATCATCAAATACGGGCCGATTGCCGACATGGTTTTTTTCAGCTGGATCGAGGACAACATTGACGCCTTGCTGGCACGCGACCCTCAAGCGCTCGCACATGCGATCCGGCGCAGCTGTGAAATCAAGGCTGAGGTGGTGGGGCAGGATGAGCGTGAAAGCGGGCTGCGCGCCATCCTCAATTTCGGCCACACCTTTGGTCATGCGATCGAGTCAGGACTGGGTTACGGCCGTTGGCTGCACGGCGAGGGCGTGGGCTGCGGCATGGTGATGGCGGCGCGCTTGTCGCAGCGCCTGGGCGGGGTCGATGATGCTTTTGTGGAGCGTCTGCGTGCGCTGATCCTGCGCGCGGGGCTGCCGGTCGCCGGACCGCGCCTGTCGCCGTCCGACAGTGCCGGGCGCTACCTGGAGCTGATGCGGGTGGACAAAAAGGCCGAGGCTGGCGAAATCAAGTTTGTGGTGATCACCGCGCCGGGTAGCGCCGCCGTGCGCACGGCCCCGGACGCCCTGGTGCGCCAAGTGATTGATGCAAGCTGCAACTGAGACAGGCTGCGTCACTATAAAAACAGTAGCAGTTAGGCCATGTCTGACATGGGCTGAGTGCCGATTTGATTCGTAAACCATGACCCTGCTGGCCCCCTACGCCTGTGATCCCGCCGATTCGCGCGGGCGCCGCCATGTTGAGCCGGCTGCGCCCACGCGCTCCGCCTTCCAGCGCGACCGTGACCGCATCGTGCATTCCACCGCCTTTCGCCGGCTGGTCTACAAGACCCAGGTGTTCCTGAACCACGAGGGTGACCTGTTCCGCACCCGGCTTACGCATTCGCTGGAGGTTGCGCAACTCGGCCGCTCCATCGCGCGCACGCTGCACCTCAACGAGGACCTGGTCGAGGCCATTGCGCTGGCGCATGACCTGGGCCACACGCCGTTTGGCCATGCCGGTCAGGATGCGCTCAATGCCTGCCTGAAAAACCACCATCCGGACAGTGCCGGGTTTGAACACAACCTGCAGAGCCTGCGCGTGGTGGACACGCTGGAAGAGCGTTACCCCGACTACAACGGCCTGAACCTGTCGTTTGAGACCCGCGAAGGCATCCTCAAGCACTGCTCGCGACGCAACGCCAGGCGCATCGAGGCGCGAGAGCCGGGCGGTGTGGCGCAGCGCTTTCTGGCCACGGCAGAGGAGCAGCCTGCGCAGCAGCCGGGCCTGGAGGCCCAACTCGCCAACCTGGCCGACGAGATCGCCTATAACGCGCATGACATCGACGACGGCGTGCGTTCCGGCCTGCTTCGCCTGGAGCAACTGGAGCAGGTGGAACTGTTCGCGCAGTACCGCCGCGACACCCTGCTGCAGCATCCGGGCCTGCAGGGGCGGCGCCTCCTCTTCGAAACCATTCGCCGCATGCTCAGCGCCCAGGTCTACGACGTCATGGACGCCACGCGGGCGGCGCTGGACGCCGCTGTCGTGGACAGCGTGCAGGCGGTGCGGCTGAGCCCGCCGCTGGTGTGTTTCAGCCCGCACATGGCCGCGAAGTCCTCGTCCCTCAAGCGCTTCCTGTTGCAAAACCTGTACCGCCATCCGCAGGTGGTCGAGACCACACAAACCGCACAGCAGGTGGTGCGCGAGCTGTTTGCCGCTTACATGGCTGATCCGGCCGAAATGCCGCAGGCGCATACCGACCGTTTCGACCGGCTGGAAAGCGGCCCGCTGGCCGGCGCCGGCTCGCCGCCCAAGCCCGAACGCGTGGTGGCCGACTACATTGCCGGCATGACCGACCGTTTTGCGGCAAAGGAACATGAACGCCTGATCGGCCGCGTGGCCTTTCCGGTTTGAAGCTGATGCGTCCCGCCGCCTGTGTGATTGCCGCCGGGGTGGTGGCCGCACTGCATGTCGCCAAGTTGCCGCCAGCGCTGCCGGTATTGCAGCAGGTCATGGGTGTGTCGTTGTTGCAGGCTGGCTTTCTGTTGTCGCTGGTCCAGCTCGCGGGCATGACGCTGGGTCTGCCGGCCGGCTTGCTGATCCCGCGCTGGGGTCCGCGCCGTAGCCTGCTGAGCGGCCTGCTGCTGCTGGCAGCAGGCAGCGCCATGGGCGGCGCCGCCCAGACTGCCGCCGGGTTGCTCTTGTCCCGCGTGCTGGAGGGACTGGGGTTCCTGTGTGTGGTGCTGCCTGCGCCCGGACTGTTGCGTGCGCTGGTGCCGTCCGCACAGTTGAGCCGGGTGCTGGGCGGGTGGGGCGCCTACATGCCGCTGGGTGCGTCGCTGGCCCTGCTGGCCGGCCCTGCAGTCATGGCGCTGGGTAGTGCTGCCTGGGGCTGGCGGCTGTGGTGGTGGGGCTTGTCTGCCCTGGCAGTGTTGCTGGCATGGCTGGTCTTTGTACGGGTGCCGGCAGACGTGGAGGCGCCAGGTTTGCCCGCGGAGCCGCAGCAGGCCGCGCTAACTTCCTCCGGTTGGCGTAGCTTGCTGCAACTTACCTTGCGTTCGCGCGGCGCCTGGGTGGTGGCCCTGAGTTTTGTCATGTATTCAGGCCAGTGGATGGCTGTGGTCGGGTTTCTTCCGTCGATTTACGCTCAGGCCGGTGTGGCGGCGGGCGCCACGGCCTGGCTGACGGCGCTGGCCGCTGCAGTCAACATCATTGGCAACCTGGCGGCAGGCCGTCTGCTGCATCGCGGCGTGGCGCCCGTCGCCCTGCTGTCAGCGGGGTTTGTGGCGATGGCGCTGGGTGCCGGGCTTGCTTTCGGCGTGGATGGCTTGCCCCGGCTGCAATACCTCGCCGTACTGGTTTTTTCCATGTTCGGTGGTCTGATCCCCGGAACGCTGTTCAGCCTCTCGGTTCGGCTTGCGCCAGGCCCGCAGGCGGTGCCGACCACTGTGGGCTGGGTTCAGCAGTGGTCCGCGCTGGGGCAATTTGTCGGACCGCCCCTGGTGGCAGGGGTGGCGGCCCAGGCCGGCCACTGGCAATGGACCGGGCTGGTGACCGGGGCCTGCTCTGTGGCCGGGCTGCTGCTGGCCTGGCAGATCCACGCGCTGCTCAGGCGCGTCTGATTGGCCGCCGAGCCGTGGCCTGCCGCAGGGTCGGCATAGCCTTATGACGTAGCGGCATCCGGCACGGCCCTTTTTTGGGGACGAAACCACTAACCTTTGGTCATTGTTCATTTGCTTACAAAAGCCCCGATAGGGCGTACGGCACCCATCTTGCGTAAGCAGCACCAACTCAACCAAGGCTAGTATGAAAATTCATCGTCGTGCACTTATTGCGAGCGCCCTGTCGGCAGGCGCAGCGGTCTGGAGTCCTGCCATCTGGTCGCAATCGGGCAGGGGCGGCCGCAAGCTTGTGATCGGACAGTCCGTACCGTTGACCGGTGCGGCAGACCAGATCGGCCTGGCCTACCTCAACGGTGCCAAGCTCTATTTTGATGCGATCAATGCCAAAAACGGTGCGGGCGGTTACAAAATCGAGGTCAGAACACTCGACGACGGCTACAACCCCGGCAAAGCTGCCACGAATGCAAAACAACTGATCGATGACGAGGTCGATGCCTTGTTTGGTTTCGTGGGTACCGCCAGTTGCGATGCAGCTTTTGCCCTGGCCAAACCGGCCAACACCCTGTTTTTTGCACCTTTTGCGGCGTCGGACAGCCTGCGTGAGGCCTCCTTGAGCAACGCCTTCCACATCCGGCCGGCGCTGGCCGACGAAGCCTACAAGATGGTGCGCCATTGCGCCACGCTGAACCAGAGCCGTATCGCGGTGTTCGCCGAGGACGACGCCATGGGACGCGCCGGACTGGCTGCCGTCAATCAGGCGCTGATGGACCTGAAATTGCCGCCGCTCGTGGCGAGCGTCTTTTCCCCGGTCAACAGCGACAAGGTCGGTCCGGCCGTGGCCCTGCTGGCCAAGTCCAACGCCCAGGCCATCATCCAGGTCAGCCTGTTCAACACCTCAGCCGCCTTCATCCGGGCCATGCGCAAGACCGGCTTTGCCGGCCAGTTTCTGAACTTTTCGGTGGTCGGCATCGATCCGCTGTTCACGGCACTTGGCAAGGAAATCGGCGGCGTTGTTATCTCTCAGGTGGTGCCGTCGCCGCGCAGTGCCGGCACGCCCATCATCAAGGAATACCTGGACGTGCTAAACCAGACCGACCAGAACCCGAGTTATGAAAGTGTGGAGGGGTACATTGCCGCCCGCACCTTCGCAGAAGGCGTGCGGCGCAGCGCGGCGAGCGGCAAGGTGGACCGTGCGGGGCTGCAGAAAGCCTTCGAATCCGTGACCGACTACGACGTGGGTGGATTCCGCGTGAATCTGCGCGCAAAAAAGTATGAATCCGTGCGATTGGTCGACCTGGTCACCATCACGCCTGACGGCAAGGTGGTGCGTTAGATCGAAGGTTTCCGGAAATCGGGGACAGATCCGTCTTATGATGCGCAGCACTCCAGCGCATCACCCCCATGGCCCGTCTTCCCCGTCTCAGTCTCCCGGGTTACCCGCAGCACATCATCCAGCGCGGCAACAACCGGCAGGCGATAGCCGCATCCGCCGCTGACTACCAGACGCTGCTTGCCCTGATAGATGACAACGCCCGAAAGTTCGCAGTGGCCATCCACGCCTATGTGTTGATGGACAACCACTTCCATCTGCTGGCGACCCCGGAAACGGCAGATGGCGTGCCGCAATTGATGCAGGCCATAGGCCGCCGCTACGTGCGCTATTTCAATGATCGGCAGGCGCGCTCCGGCACCTTGTGGGAAGGACGCTACCGGTCCACCGTGATCCAGCCCGAAGCCTATCTGCTGGCGTGTATGGCCTACATCGATCTCAATCCGGTGCGCCATGGGCTGGTGGCCCAGGCGCGCGACTATCCGTGGTCCAGCCATGGCCACTACGCCGGTCTACGGCTGGACAGGCTGGTGACACCGCATCCGCTGTTCTGGACGCTCGGCAACACGCCTTTTGCACGCGAAGCGGCTTACGCAGACATGGTGCACGGAGGTGTGACGGTCGATCGGCAACTGGCGCTGACGCAATCGACACTCAGTGGCTGGGCACTCGGCGACACCGGTTTTGTGGCCGATTTGCAAACCCGAACACAGCGACGCGTCAGCAAGACGTCGGCGGGCCGGCCTCAGGGTACACCGCGCGCCAGATGATAGTTGCCCGATTTAATTGATAAATTCGCTGAATATTGATTTGTCCCCAATTAATTGTTCCTATTTAATCCGAAATTTAATCGGAATCTGACCCCAATTATTTGACTTGGCATTGTTGTTGCACTGCACTATGCTCTCCATCCCCGCGACATATTAAGAACCCAGGCAGGACAAGGTTGGTTGTGCATTTCTGCCGCCGCTGTCTTTCCATTGACCAGGAGTGCGCCATGACCACGGCTGCTGAAATCAGGCATTTTCAAGAAAACGGTCTTTACAGCCCGGCCAACGAACACGACGCTTGCGGTGTGGGTTTTGTGGCACACATCAAGGGCCAGAAAAGCCATGCGATTGTCCAGCAGGGTCTGAAGATTCTTGAAAACCTCGATCACCGGGGTGCGGTCGGCGCGGACAAACTCATGGGTGACGGTGCCGGTATCCTGATCCAGCTGCCCGATGCGCTCTACCGCGAGGAAATGGCCAAACAGGGCGTGACATTGCCGCCACCTGGCGAATATGGCGTGGGCATGGTATTCCTGCCGAAAGAGCATGCCTCCCGCCTGGCCTGCGAACAGGCGCTCGAACGAGCGGTGCGTGTGGAGGGCCAGGTCCTGCTGGGCTGGCGCGACGTCCCGGTCAACCGCGACATGCCAATGTCGCCGACGGTGCGCAAGAAAGAACCCATCCTGCGCCAGATTTTTATCGGCCGCGGCAACGACGTCATCGTGCAGGACGCGCTGGAGCGCAAGCTCTACGTGATCCGCAAAACCGCGAGTGCCGCCATCCAGCGTCTGAAGCTCACGCACAGCAAAGAGTATTACGTTCCGAGCATGTCCAGCCGCACGGTGGTCTACAAGGGCCTGCTGCTGGCCGACCAGGTCGGCACCTATTACCTGGACCTGACCGACCCGCGTTGTGTGTCGGCCCTGGGCCTGGTGCACCAGCGTTTTTCGACCAACACCTTCCCCGAGTGGCCGCTGGCCCACCCCTATCGCTACGTCGCGCACAACGGAGAGATCAACACCGTCAAGGGCAACTACAACTGGATGAAGGCGCGTGAGGGCGTGATGTCCTCGCCGGTGCTGGGCGCCGACTTGCAAAAGCTCTACCCCATCAGTTTTGCCGACCAGTCCGACACAGCAACCTTCGACAACTGCCTGGAATTGCTGACCATGGCCGGTTACCCGATCAGCCAGGCCGTGATGATGATGATTCCCGAGCCCTGGGAGCAACACACCACCATGGACGAACGCCGCAAGGCCTTCTACGAGTACCACGCAGCCATGCTGGAGCCCTGGGACGGCCCGGCTTCCATCGTCTTCACCGACGGCCGCCAGATCGGCGCCACACTGGACCGCAATGGCCTGCGTCCCTCGCGATACTGCGTGACTGACGACGATCTGGTCATCATGGCTTCGGAATCGGGCGTGTTGCCAATTCCCGAAAACAAGATCGTGCGCAAGTGGCGGCTGCAGCCCGGCAAGATGTTCCTGATTGACCTGGAACAGGGTCGCATGGTCGATGACGAAGAAATCAAGGCCACGCTGGCGCACAGCAAGCCCTACAAGCAGTGGATTGAAAACCTGCGTATTCGCCTCGACGATGTGCAGACGACCGCCGTGCCCGCACCAACCGACGGAATGAAGATGGGCGCCGACGAAGCCAGCGCCACCTCGGCATCGAGCTCTGGCCTGACCGAATCCCATTCGCTGCTGGACCGTCAACAGGCCTTTGGCTACACCCAGGAAGACATCAAGTTCCTGATGTCGCCAATGGCCGTCAATGGCGAGGAGGGCACGGGCTCCATGGGCAATGACAGCCCGCTGGCCGTGTTGTCCAACAAGAACAAGTCGCTGTACAACTACTTCAAACAATTGTTCGCGCAGGTCACCAATCCGCCGATTGACCCGATTCGCGAGGCGATTGTGATGTCGCTGGTGTCCTTCGTCGGCCCCAAGCCGAATCTGCTGGACATCAACCAGGTCAATCCGCCGATGCGGCTGGAAGTCAGCCAGCCGGTGCTCAATGTTGCCGATATGCGCAAGCTGCGCGACATCGAGACCTACACGCAGGGCAAGTTCCGCAGCTACACGCTGGACATCACCTATCCGCTGGCCTGGGGCCGCGAAGGGGTGGAAGCCAAACTGGCCTCGCTGTGCGCGGAAGCGGTCGACGCGATCAAGAGCGGGAAAAACATATTGATCGTCAGCGACCGCGCGATCAGCCCGGCGCAGGTGGCGATTCCGGCCCTGCTGGCGCTGTCGGCCATCCACCAGCACCTGGTCAAGGAAGGCCTGCGCACCACCGCTGGCCTGGTGGTCGAGACCGGCTCGGCCCGTGAAGTGCATCACTTTGCCGTACTCGCGGGTTACGGCGCGGAAGCCGTCCATCCCTACCTCGCCATGGAAACCCTGGCCGAGCTGTCGAAAGACCTGCCAGGTGAGCTCAGTACTGACAAGGCGATTTACAACTACGTCAAGGCCATCGGCAAGGGCCTGTCAAAGATCATGTCCAAGATGGGCGTGTCCACCTACATGAGTTACTGCGGCGCGCAGTTGTTCGAGGCCATCGGGCTGAACCGCGCGACCATCGACAAGTTTTTCACAGGCACCGCCAGCCAGGTCGAGGGCATGGGCGTGTTCGAGATCGCTGAAGAAGCCCTGCGCATGCACAAGGCCGCTTTTGGCAACGACCCGGTGCTGGCCAACATGCTGGACGCTGGCGGGGAATATGCCTGGCGCGTGCGCGGCGAGGACCACATGTGGACGCCCGACGCGATTGCCAAGCTGCAGCATTCAACGCGGTCAAACAACTGGAACACCTACAAGGAATACGCCCAGCTGATCAACGACCAGAACCGCCGCCACATGACCTTGCGCGGTCTGTTCGAGTTCCGCATCGATCCCGCCAAGGCCATTCCGATTGATGAGGTCGAGCCGGCCAAGGAGATCGTCAAGCGGTTTGCGACAGGCGCGATGTCGCTGGGTTCGATCAGCACCGAGGCGCATGCGACGCTGGCCGTTGCCATGAACCGCATTGGCGGCAAGAGCAACACCGGTGAGGGCGGCGAAGATCCCAGGCGCTACCGTCAGGAACTCAAGGGCATCCCGATCAAGCAGGGCGAAACGCTCAAAAGTGTGATCGGCGAAGGTGTGGTTGAGGTCGATCTGCCGCTGCAGGACGGCGATTCACTGCGTTCGCGTATCAAGCAGGTGGCCTCCGGCCGATTTGGCGTCACCGCCGAATACCTGGTGTCGGCGGACCAGATACAGATCAAGATGGCGCAGGGCGCCAAGCCGGGCGAGGGCGGTCAGCTGCCTGGCGGCAAGGTCAGCGACTACATTGGCCAGTTGCGTTATTCGGTGCCTGGTGTCGGCCTGATTTCGCCACCGCCGCACCACGACATCTATTCGATCGAGGATCTGGCGCAGCTGATCCACGATCTGAAAAACGTCAACCCGCGCGCCAGCATCAGCGTCAAGCTGGTCAGCGAGGTGGGCGTGGGCACGATTGCCGCGGGCGTGGCGAAAGCCAAGTCCGACCACGTGGTGATTGCCGGCCATGACGGCGGCACCGGTGCGTCGCCCTGGTCGTCGATCAAACATGCAGGCTCACCCTGGGAGATTGGCCTCGCCGAAACCCAGCAGACGCTGGTGCTCAACCGCCTGCGCGGCCGCATCCGGGTGCAGGCCGACGGCCAGATGAAAACCGGGCGCGACGTGGTCATTGGCGCCTTGCTGGGCGCCGACGAATTCGGTTTTGCGACCGCCCCGCTGGTGGTTGAGGGTTGCATCATGATGCGCAAATGCCACCTGAACACCTGCCCGGTAGGCGTGGCCACACAAGACCCGGTTCTGCGCCAGAAATTCAGCGGCAAGCCCGAACATGTCGTCAACTATTTCTTCTTCGTCGCCGAAGAGGCGCGCCAGTTGATGGCGCAGTTGGGTATTCGCACCTTCGACGAACTGATTGGTCGCGCCGACCTGCTCGACACCCAGAAGGGCATTGAACACTGGAAGGCCGGTGGTCTGGATTTCTCGCGCCTGTTTTACCAGCCGAATGTGCCGGCAGACGTTCCGCGCCTGCATGTGATGACGCAGGACCACGCGCTGGAAAAAGCGCTGGACGTGCGTCTTATCGAAAAATCGAAGGCCGCGCTGGAAAAGGGGGAAAAAGTCCAGTTCATCGAGGTCGCGCGCAACGTCAACCGCACCGTCGGTGCCATGCTGTCGGGCGAATTGACGCGGCGCCATCCGGAGGGTCTGCCGGACGACACGCTGCGCATCCAGCTTGAGGGCACAGGCGGCCAGTCCTTCGGCGCTTTCCTGGCCAAAGGCATCACCCTGTACCTGATTGGCGATGCCAACGATTACACCGGCAAGGGCCTGTCGGGCGGCCGCATTGTGGTGCGTCCAAGCATCGACTTCCGTGGCGACGCGGTCAAGAACACCATCGTTGGCAACACCGTGCTCTACGGCGCGACCACCGGCGAGGCCTTCTTCAGCGGCGTTGCAGGTGAGCGTTTTGCGGTGCGTCTGTCGGGCGCGACCGCGGTTGTGGAAGGCACCGGCGACCATGGCTGCGAATACATGACTGGCGGAACCGTGGCCGTGCTCGGAAAAACCGGGCGCAACTTCGCGGCCGGCATGAGCGGCGGCATCGCGTACGTGTACGACGAAGACGGCCACTTTGCCAAGCGATGCAACACTGCCATGGTGTCGCTGGAAAAAGTCCAACCGGCAGCCCAGCAGGAGGCCGGCGGCGAGCAGGGCCTCTGGCACGGCGGCCAGACCGACGAGGCGCAACTGCGCAAGCTGCTGGAAGACCACAACCGCTGGACTGGCAGCAAACGCGCGCGCGAACTGCTGGACAACTGGGCCGAGGCCAGAGGCAAGTTCATCAAGGTGTTCCCGCTGGAATACAAACGCGCGCTCGGCGAGATGGCCGCCAAAAAGGCAGCCGCCGTCCCTGCCAAAACGGCCGGTAAACCGGCGGTCAAAGCTGCCAAGACCGCAGCCTGAACACAAGAAGTATCTGGAGTAGCCACATGGGAAAAGTCACCGGTTTCATGGAATACGAACGCATCGAGGAGGGCTACAAGCCGGTCCCCGAGCGCCTGAAAAACTACAGGGAGTTTGTGATTGGCCTGGACGACGCACAGGCCAACAAGCAGGCCGCGCGCTGCATGGACTGCGGCACGCCGTTTTGCAACAGCGGCTGCCCGGTCAACAACATCATTCCGGACTTCAACGACATGGTGTTCCGGGCCGACTGGAAAAGTGCCATCGACACGCTGCACAGCACCAACAACTTCCCGGAGTTCACTGGCCGCATCTGTCCGGCGCCCTGCGAGGCTGCTTGCACGCTCAATGTGAATGACGATGCGGTGGGTATCAAGTCCATCGAACACGCCATCATCGACCGCGCCTGGGCCGAAGGCTGGGTGCAGCCGCAGCCGCCACAGCACAAGACCGGCAAAAAGGTGGCGGTGGTTGGCTCCGGCCCGGCCGGCATGGCAGCCGCTCAGCAGCTCGCGCGTGTGGGCCATGACGTGACCCTGTTCGAGAAGAACGACCGTGTTGGCGGCCTGCTGCGTTACGGCATCCCTGACTTCAAGATGGAGAAGATCCATATCGACCGGCGCGTCGCGCAGATGCAGGCCGAGGGCGTGACCTTCCGCACTGGCGTGATGGTTGGCAAGGCTCAGGACCCGCTCGGCAAGGACTCCAAAGTCACCAACTGGGCCAGGGAAACCATCACACCCGAGCAGTTGCAAAAGGATTTCGATGCGGTCCTGCTGACCGGCGGCGCCGAGCAGTCGCGCGATTTGCCGGTTCCCGGCCGCGACCTGGCCGGCGTGCATTACGCGATGGAATTTTTGCCGCAGCAAAACAAGGTCAATGCGGGCGACAAGGTCAAGGACCAGTTGCGCGCCGAGGGCAAACATGTGATCGTCATCGGTGGTGGTGACACCGGCTCTGACTGCGTCGGCACCAGCAACCGTCACGGCGCTGCCAGCGTGACCCAGTTCGAGCTGATGCCTCAGCCGCCCGAAGAGGAAAACCGCCCCATGACCTGGCCCTACTGGCCGATCAAGCTGCGCACCTCGTCCTCGCACGAAGAGGGATGTGATCGTGAATTTGCCATTTCCACCAAGGAACTGATCGGCGACGGCGGCAAGGTCACCGGCCTGAAGACCGTGCGTGTCGAATGGAAGGACGGCAAGATGGTCGAAGTCGCCGGCTCGGAGCAGACGCTCAAGGCCGACCTGGTGCTGCTGGCCATGGGTTTTGTGGCCCCGGTCTCTGCCGTACTGGACGCGTTTGGTGTTGAGAAAGATGCGCGTGGCAACGCCAAGGCCAGCACCGACTTCACCGGCGGTTATGCCACCAACGTCCCCAAGGTGTTTGCGGCGGGAGACATCCGCCGCGGGCAAAGCCTGGTGGTGTGGGCGATTCGCGAGGGCCGCCAAGCCGCACGTTCGGTGGACGAATTCCTGATGGGGTACAGCGACCTGCCACGCTGAAAACACTGGCCCTCGCAAATCGCCCTGTGGGCGGCTTGACAGTCGCGCAGGCCGGTGCCCGCGCGGCGCGAGGGCCGCCAGTTCGCGTGTTCGGTGGACGAATTCCTGATGGGCTACAGCGACCTGCCACGCTGAAACAGCACTGGCCCTCGCAAATCGCCCGGTGGGCGGCTTGACAATCGCGCGGGCTGGCGCCCGCGCGGCTCGAGGGCCGCCAGTCCGCATGTTCGGTGGACGAATTCCTGATGGGCTACAGCGACCTGCCACTGCAGGATCAATCTCGCGGTGGTTGTCGGTGCGCTATAAAAACTATAGCTACTCACGCCCATGAGCCACGGGCTGGGGTCTGATTTGCTGCATATAACCTGCGTCACAGGCGTTGATCGGTGCGCCAGGACGCGTTGCGCCGTGGTCTCCCCCTGTTCCAGTGCGTAGCTTTAGAGGGACAAGCTCTTTATTCCTGCAACCTCATCAGGGCAAACCCTTTATCATTGGGGCCATTGCAATCGAAGCCGGTGCTTTCGCCGGCTTTTTCTTTCCCCTCATGTCCGACAGCGCGCCTTCTCCACTGCTCGAATTCAAGCACGTCACCTTTGCCTACCCTGGCGCCACTGGTGATCGTTTGATCCTGAACGACGTCACCTTGTCGGTGCCGCGCGGCAAGGTCACGGCGCTGATGGGCGCCTCGGGCGGCGGTAAAACCACGGTGTTGCGATTGATCGGCGGCCAACAGAAAGCCAACCAGGGCGAGGTGTTGTTCGACGGCCGCGACATCGGGCGGCTGAGCCAGGCCGAACTGTACGCCGCGCGTCGCCGCATGGGCATGTTGTTCCAGTTTGGCGCCCTGTTTACCGATCTGAGCGTGTTCGACAACGTGGCTTTTCCGTTGCGTGAACACACATCCTTGACGCAGGAGTTGATCCGCGACATCGTGTTGATGAAACTTAACGCGGTTGGCCTGCGCGGTGCGCGCGATCTCATGCCCAGTGAAATCTCCGGCGGCATGGCCAGGCGGGTGGCGCTGGCGCGCGCCATCGTGCTGGACCCGGAGCTCATCATGTACGACGAGCCCTTTGCCGGCCTGGACCCGATTTCGCTGGGCACCGCTGCGCAGCTGATACGCCAGCTAAACGACACGCTGGGCATCACCAGCATCGTGGTGTCGCATGACCTGGAAGAAACCTTTCGTATCGCCGACAAGGTCATCATTCTGGCCAACGGGGGTATTGCGGCCCAGGGGACCCCTGAAGAAGTGCGTCACTCCGCCGATCCGCTGGTGCACCAGTTTGTCAATGCGCTGGCTGAAGGCCCGGTCCGGTTTCATTATCCGGGGCCGAGTGAGGCTGACGACTTCGGGTCGCAGGCTGCGGTGGGCAAGGGAAAGCGGCCATGAGCATCGCCAACTTGTTGTCCGACCTGGGTTTTGCCGTGCGCGGCAAGCTGCGGGAGCTCGGTTACGGCGCCCGCATGATGGCGCGCCTGCTTGCGCTGACCGGCCCGGTGTTTGCGCGCTTTGGGCTGGTTCGCGACCAGATTTTTTTCCTGGGCAATTATTCGCTGGCCATCATCACGGTGTCGGGGCTGTTTGTCGGGTTTGTGCTCGGCCTGCAGAGTTATTACGCGTTGCAGCGTTATGGTTCCTCAGAGGCGCTAGGCTTGCTGGTGGCGCTGAGCCTGGTTCGCGAACTGGGTCCGGTGGTGACGGCCTTGCTGTTTGCAGGACGCGCCGGCACTGCGCTGACGGCGGAAATCGGTTTGATGAAGGCCGGCGAGCAACTCTCGGCGATGGAGATGATGGCGGTCGATCCGGTGCGCCGGATTCTCGCGCCGCGTTTTTGGGGCGGCGTGATCGCCATGCCCTTGCTGGCCGCGGTGTTCAGCGCTGTCGGCATTCTTGGCGGCTGGGTGGTCGGCGTGTTGATGATTGGGGTGGATGCGGGTGCTTTCTGGAGCCAGATGCAGTCCGGCGTCGATGTCTGGCGCGATGTTGGCAACGGCGTGGTGAAAAGCGTGGTGTTTGGCGTCACGGTGACTTTCATCGCACTTTTTCAGGGCTTTGAAGCCCAGGCCACGCCGGAAGGAGTGGCTCGCGCCACCACGCGTACCGTGGTGCTGGCCTCCCTGGCGGTGCTTGGACTTGACTTCATCCTGACGGCCCTGATGTTCAGCGTGTGACTTTTTACCACCCCGAAAGACCGTCTTCCGATGCGAAAATCCTCTCTGTCCCCACTGTCTGGCGCAGGCCGCCGGCGGTCTTTTTAAGGAACCTTGATGCAACGCTCCAAAAATGATCTGTGGGTCGGGCTGTTTGTGCTGGCTGGCGCGGCAGCTTTGCTGTTTCTTGCCCTCAAGGCGGCCAATTTGCTGACCTTGAATTTCGACAAGTCTTATGCGGTGGTGGCGAAATTTGACAACATTGGTGGATTAAAACCACGCGCTGCGGTCAAAAGTGCGGGCGTCATCGTCGGACGCGTGGAAAATATTACATTTGATGACAAATCCTATCAAGCCAGTGTTAATCTGGCGATGGAGAGCCGGTACGTTTTCCCCAAGGACAGCTCTCTGAAAATACTCACCAGTGGCCTGCTGGGGGAGCAATATATCGGGATTGAGGCGGGCGCTGACGTGAAAAATCTGGCAGCGGGTGACGTGGTCAAGCAGACCCAGTCGGCCGTGGTGCTGGAAAACCTGATCAGCCAGTTTTTGTACAGCAAGGCGGCGGACAGCAGTTCAACATCAACGACTGCGGCGCCGACAGGGACCAACGATAAAAAATGAAAACACTCACCACCACGAAACTTGCCAGCCTGGGTGCCGGCCTGCTTGTTCTTGCATTGCTGCAGGGCTGCGCCACCGGACCCAATCCACGGGACCCGTTTGAACCTTTCAACCGCAGCGTGAGCCGCTTTAACGAAGGCCTGGACGAGGCCATCGTCAAGCCCGTTGCGCAGGTTTACCAGGATGTGCTGCCCTCGCCCGTGCGTACCGGCGTCAACAACTTTTTTGCCAACCTGACCGATGTCTGGTCCATGGTCAACAACTTGCTGCAGGGGCGCCCCCAGGCGGCGGGCGACAGCCTGATGCGTTTCAGTATCAACACCACCATGGGGCTGGGTGGTGTGCTGGACTGGGCCACCGAGATGGGTATTGAGCGGCATCGCCAGGATTTCGGCAAGACGCTGGGACGCTGGGGTGTAGATACGGGCCCGTACCTGGTGCTGCCTCTTCTTGGCCCATCGACGGTTCGCGATACCGCCGCCCTGGTGGTGGACGCCAAGGGCGACCTGGTGAACCATGTGCATGATGTTTCGGCCAGAAACTCGCTGTACGTGCTGCGTGCTGTGGATTTGCGCGCCAGCCTGCTGCGCGCGGGCGAGGTGCTGGACCAGGCTGCGCTGGACAAATACAGCTTCACGCGTGATTCCTACCTGCAGCGGCGCGGCGCCGTGCTGGAATCCAATGGCGACGTGGAAGAGCGCTACGACCTGCCTGAAAAGACGCCCGCGCGGGCGCCGGCCCGGTAAAGAAGCTTTACAAGTTCATTGCCGGAACTTCACCGGACGCATGAACCAAAGCAGGCAAGCTGCTGTCCAATGAAGTCTGAAGGTCTTGTGCGCCCCACGCGATTCCGCCTGCTTTTGATCTGACATGAAAGAGAAGCCATGAACCGTCGTATTTTTAGCCATGTTGTTGGCGCCTCCCTTGCCTTGGTACTGCTGGCCGCAGGCCCTGCTGTGCGCGCGGCTGACGAAGCGCCCGATGCCCTGATCAAGAGGACTTCCACTGAAGTGCTGGATGCCATCAAGGCGGACAAGTCGATTCAGTCCGGCGATACCGGAAAGATCATTGCGCTGGTGGATGGCAAGGTCATGCCCCATGTCAATTTCACGCGTATGACCGCTGCGGCTGTTGGTCGGAACTGGCGCCAGGCGACGCCGGAGCAGCAAAAACGGCTACAGGATGAGTTCAAGACCTTGCTGATTCGCACCTATTCGGGCGCATTGGCGCAGGTCAAGGACCAGACCGTTAGTGTCAAACCGCTGCGCGCTGCGGCGGCCGACACTGAAGTGCAGGTACGTACTGAAGTGATTGGCCGCGGCGACCCGATCCAGCTCGACTACCGCATGGAAAAGACGCCCACTGGCTGGAAAATTTATGACCTGAATGTGCTCGGCATCTGGCTGGTCGAAACCTACCGGACCCAGTTCGCGCAGGAAATCTCCGCCAAGGGCGTCGATGGCCTGATTGCCGCACTGGCCGAGCGCAACAAGTCCAACACGGGCAAGAAGTCCTGACTGGGTGGCTGCGGTGCTGACCCTTCCTGCCGTTCTCAGGCATGACCTTGCCGTTTCGACGGTGCGCGCGCTGAGCGCCCATCAGGCAGGTGAGGCCGGCGCCGAGGTGGTTGCGGACGCCCGGGCGCTGCAGGAGTTTGACTCCTCCGCGCTGGCTGTCTTGCTGGCCTGCCGTCGCCAGGCGCTGGCGGGCGGCAAGACGTTTTCGGTGCTGGGCTTGCCTGAACGCCTGCGCCGCCTCGCCGGCCTGTACGGCGTTGAGGCGTTGCTTCCGGCCGCCTGAGTATCCTCTGGAAGGTCCGCAATGCCCTTTTCCGGGCAAGCTGCGGCGAAGGTGTCGGCTTGCGCCGTAAAATAGCTGGCTCATGCCAGCCATCTCCTTCCAGTCGGTCTCTAAAAATTACCCTTCTACAAACAGCCGCTCCGCTCCAGGTATCAGGGCGCTGGACGCTGTCAGCTTCGACATCCAGCCGGGCGAATTTTTTGGCCTGCTCGGGCCCAATGGCGCCGGCAAAACTTCGCTGATCAGCATTCTGGCGGGTCTGTCCCGTGCCAGCAGCGGCACCGTGACGGTCCATGGCAGCAATGTGGTGACGGACTATGCCGCCGCGCGCCGCAAGTTGGGCGTGGTGCCGCAGGAGCTCGTGTTCGACCCCTTTTTCACAGTGCGCGAGGCGCTGCGTATCCAGTCCGGCTACTTCGGAGTCAGAAACAACGACGACTGGATCGACGAACTGCTGGCCAGCCTGGGCCTGGCCGACAAGGCCGGCGCCAACATGCGGCAGCTGTCAGGCGGGATGAAGCGACGCATGCTGGTGGCCCAGGCGCTGGTACACAAGCCGCAGGTGATCGTGCTCGACGAGCCTACCGCCGGCGTGGATGTGGAACTGCGCCAAACGCTCTGGCAATTCATTGCCAAACTCAACAAGCAGGGAAGCACCGTGTTGCTCACGACGCACTACCTGGAAGAGGCCGAGGCCCTGTGCAGCCGCATTGCCATGCTCAAGCAGGGGCGCGTGGTAGCCCTGGCCTCCACGTCGGAGCTGCTCAAGTCCGCGTCCTCGAACGTGCTGCGTTTCAAGATCGACAGCGAATTGCCGAAAGCGCTGGCCGACAAGGCGCGCATCACCGGCCGCATCGTGCAACTGCCTGCGCACAATGCCAACGAGATCGAGCACTACCTCAGCGCCATCCGTGAGGCCGGCCTGGTGGCCGAGGATGTCGAGATCCGCAAGGCTGACCTGGAAGATGTGTTTCTGGAAGTGATGGCAGAGAAGGTCGGGGTGACGGCATGACCGGTTGGCAGACGCTGTTTTACAAGGAAGTCATGCGCTTCTGGAAAGTCGGCTTCCAGACCGTCGGCGCGCCGATTCTCACTGCTGTCATGTACATGCTGATCTTCGGCCATGTGTTGCAGGACCAGGTCAAGGTGTACGGCACGGTCAGCTACACCGCCTTCCTGGTGCCCGGCCTGGTGATGATGAGCGTGTTGCAAAACGCCTTTGCCAACACGTCATCCTCGCTGATCCAGAGCAAGATCATGGGCAGTCTGGTGTTTGTGCTTCTGACACCGCTGTCACACTGGGCCTGGTTTTGTGCCTATGTGGGCTCGTCCATCGTGCGTGGGCTGGTCGTGGGCCTGGGCGTATTTGCCGTCACGGTCTATTTTGGCCGGCCGGACTTTGCGGCGCCGCTGTGGATCATCGTGTTTGCCCTGCTGGGCGCCGGCCTGCTCGGCGCGCTGGGTCTGATCGCCGGTCTGTGGTCGGAGAAGTTCGACCAGATGGCGGTGTTCCAGAACTTCGTGATCATGCCCATGACCTTTCTGAGTGGTGTGTTTTACTCTATCCATTCGCTGCCGCCGTTCTGGCAGACCGTCAGCCACCTGAACCCGTTTTTCTACATGATCGACGGTTTCCGATACGGTTTTTTTGGTGTCAGCGACGTCTCACCGTGGTTGAGCCTGGCCATTGTGGGCACGGCCTGGCTGGTGGTCAGTGGAATTGCCATCCACCTGCTCCGCATCGGCTACAAAATAAGACACTGACCGAATTCACGAAACACCATGACCAGCGAAGAACTCCAAGCCATCATTGCCTCCGGCCTGCCCTGCGAACACATTGAACTCACAGGCGACGGCCGGCATTGGTATGCCACCGTGGTCTCCAGTGCATTTGAAGGCCAGCGCCTGATCCAGCGCCACCAGCGGGTGTATGCCACGCTGGGCGGGCGCTTGCAGACCGACGAGGTGCATGCCCTCTCCATGAAAACCTACACGCCCGCCGAATGGGCCAACCATCCCGCAGAATAAGCACATGGACAAACTACTGATCAAGGGTGGCCGGACGCTGGCCGGCACCGTCGATATTTCCGGCGCCAAAAACGCAGCCCTGCCCGAGCTGTGCGCAGCGCTGCTGACGGCCGAACCCGTCACGCTGGAAAATGTCCCGCGCCTGCAGGACGTGGCGACCATGCTCAAGCTGATACGCAACATGGGCGTGAGCGCCGAGCGGGTCGAAGGCAGTGCGGGCGCCGTGCTGATCAACGCTGGCGGTCTGAGCTCGCCAGAGGCGCCCTACGAGCTGGTCAAGACCATGCGGGCCTCGGTGCTGGCGCTGGGACCGCTGCTGGCCCGTTTCGGCGAGGCCACGGTCTCGCTGCCCGGCGGCTGCGCGATCGGTTCGCGCCCGGTGGACCAGCACATCAAGGGCATGCAGGCCATGGGCGCTGACATCGTGGTCGAACATGGCTACATGATTGCCAAACTGCCAGCGGGTCAAAAACGCCTGAAGGGCTGCAGCATCACGACCGACATGGTCACCGTCACCGGTACCGAGAACTTCATGATGGCCGCCAGCCTGGCAGAGGGCGAAACCATTCTTGAAAACGCCGCGCAGGAGCCGGAGATCGGCGATCTTGCCGAGATGCTGATCAAGATGGGGGCGAAGATTGAGGGCCATGGCAGCAGCCGCATCCGCATCCAGGGTGTGGAGCGACTGCACGGCTGCACGCATCAGGTGGTGGCCGACCGCATCGAAACCGGTACCTTCCTGTGTGCCGTTGCGGCGGCAGGCGGCGATGTGGTGCTGCGCCACGGCCGCGCCGACCACCTGGACGCTGTGATCGACCTGCTGCGTGCCGCCGGCGCCGTGGTCACTGAAGGAGACGGCTTCATCCGCGTCCAGGCCTCGGGGCGCATGCAGGCCCAGTCCTTCCGCACCACCGAATACCCGGGCTTTCCGACCGACATGCAAGCCCAGTTCATGGCGCTCAACGCGATTGCCGAAGGCGCTAGCAAGGTCACGGAAACGATTTTTGAGAACCGTTTCATGCACGTCAATGAGATGGTGCGTCTGGGTGCAAATATCCAGATCGATGGCAAGTTTGCAATCATTGAAGGCGTGGAGAAACTCTCGGGCGCCACCGTGATGGCGACCGATCTGCGCGCGTCGGCCAGCCTGGTGATTGCCGGTCTGGTGGCCGAAGGCGAGACCCTGATCGACCGCATCTACCACCTGGATCGTGGCTACGACCAGATGGAAGCCAAGCTGCGCGGCATTGGTGCGGACATTGAGCGGATCAAATCATGATCACCCTGGCCCTGTCCAAAGGACGCATTTTCGACGAGACCCTGCCGCTGCTCAAGGCCGCAGGCATTGAGGTTCTGGAAGACCCGGAAAAATCGCGCAAGCTGATCATTGACACCAACCGGCCCGATGTGCGGGTGGTGCTGGTGCGGGCCACCGACGTGCCGACCTATGTGCAGTATGGCGGCGCCGACATCGGCGTGACTGGCAAAGACACGCTGATCGAACACGGCGGTCAGGGTCTGTACCAACCGCTGGATCTGCAGATCGCCAAATGCCGTATGAGTGTGGCCGTGCGCGACGGCTTCGACTACGAAGCAGCAGTCAAGCAGGGCTCGCGCCTGAAAGTCGCGACCAAATTTGTCAGCATCGCGCGCGATTTTTTTGCCACCAAGGGCGTGCACGTGGACCTGATCAAGCTCTACGGCAGCATGGAGCTGGCGCCGCTGACCGGCCTGGCTGACGCGATTGTCGATCTGGTCAGCAGCGGCAACACGCTCAAGGCCAACCACCTGGTCGAGGTCGAACGCATCATGGACATCAGCTCGCACCTGGTGGTCAACCAGGTGGCGCTCAAGCTCAAGCAGGCGCCGCTGAGGGGCATCATCGACGCTTTCGCTTCCGCCATCGGCAAACCCACCGCCTGAAAACGCTATGAAATTGATAGCTTCTCCCGCCCATTTGTCAACGGCTGACGCGGCCTTTGATGCCCAACTCACGGCGCGGCTGCACTGGTCGGCCGACACCGATGCGGCCATCGAAAAAGTCGTTGCCGACATCCTGGCCGACGTGCGGCAGCGCGGCGATGCGGCGGTGCTTGACTACACACGCCGGTTTGACCACCTCGACGTGGCTTCGCTGCAGGCGCTGGAGCTGACGCAGGCCGAACTCAAGGTGGCCTTCGACGCGATACCCAAAGCGCAGCGCGAGGCCCTGCAGGCCGCCGCTGCCCGTGTGCGCAGCTACCACGAAGCCCAGAAGGAGGCTTCTGGCGAAAGCTGGAGTTACCGCGATGCGGACGGCACACTGCTGGGTCAGAAGGTCACGCCGCTGGACCGCGCTGGTATTTACGTGCCGGGCGGCAAGGCGGCTTATCCCTCCTCGGTATTGATGAACGCGATCCCCGCCCATGTGGCCGGTGTTGGCGAGATCATCATGGTGGTGCCCACCCCGCGCGGCGAAAAAAACGCGCTGGTGCTGGCCGCTGCCTATGTGGCTGGTGTCACACGCGCCTTCACGGTGGGTGGCGCGCAGGCGGTAGCGGCTCTCGCCTACGGCACACAGTCGATACCCAAGGTTGACAAGATCACCGGCCCCGGCAATGCCTACGTGGCCAGTGCCAAAAAGCGTGTCTTCGGCACCGTTGGCATCGACATGATTGCCGGCCCTAGCGAAATTCTGGTGTTGGCCGATGGCACCACGCCCGCCGACTGGGTAGCCATGGATTTGTTTAGCCAGGCCGAACATGACGAGCTGGCGCAAAGCATTCTGCTGTGCCCGGACGCAGCCTACATTGACGCGGTACAAGAAGCCATCAACCGACTGCTCCCCTCCATGCCAAGAGCCGCCATCATCGCCAAGTCATTGACCGACCGAGGCGCACTCATCCAGACGCGTAGCATGGAAGAAGCCTGCGCCATCAGCAACCGCATCGCGCCCGAACATCTTGAGGTCAGCAGTCGCGACCCGCACCGATGGGAACCCCTGCTCAAACACGCCGGTGCGATTTTTCTCGGCGCTTACACCAGTGAATCGCTGGGCGACTACTGTGCCGGCCCCAACCATGTGTTGCCGACCAGCGGGACCGCACGTTTCTCCAGCCCGCTGGGTGTTTACGACTTCCAGAAACGCTCCAGCCTCATCGAGGTCAGCGAGGCCGGCGCGCAGACGCTGGGCCAGATCGCCGCCGAGCTGGCTTATGGCGAAGGCCTGCAGGCGCACGCCCAAGCCGCCGAAATGAGGATGAAGAAGTGAGCGCAGCCACCGACAAGTCAGAGATTTCCCTACCAGCCGGGGCCGCGGAACCGGCTTTGCCGGGCCGCAGGCGCAGCGCCCCCTCGGGGGGCAGCGCAGTACGCGAAGTGACAAGCGTGGGGGCGCACATTTTTCGGCAAGACGTGCAGTCCATGCACGCCTACGCCATCCAGGAGTCAAGCGGCCTGGTCAAGCTCGACGCGATGGAAAACCCGCATCGGCTGCCCGTGGCGCTGCAGGCGCATCTGGGCCAGCGCCTGGGCGCGTTGGCGCTGAACCGTTATCCCGACGGCCGTATCAATGATCTGCGCAAGGCGCTGGCCGAACACGCTGGCATGCCTGAAGGTTTTGACATCATGCTGGGCAACGGCTCGGACGAACTGATCTCGCTGCTGGCCATGGCCTGCGATGTGCCCGGAGCTTCCATCCTGGCGCCGCTGCCCGGTTTTGTGATGTACGGCATGAGCGCCCAGTTGCAGGGCCTGAAGTTCATCGGCGTGCCCTTGACGACCGAATTCGAGCTTGACGAAGCCGCGATGCTGGCTGCAATTGCCGAACACCAGCCGTCCATCATCTACATCGCCTACCCCAACAACCCGACCGCCAACCTGTGGGACGACGCGGTCATCGACAAGATCATTGCCGCAGCGCCAGGCCTGGTGGTGATGGACGAGGCCTACCAGCCTTTCGCCAGCCGCAGCTACATCACCCGCATGGCCGAACAGCCTGGGCGTTACAGCCACGTGCTGCTGATGCGCACCATGAGCAAGTTCGGTTTGGCCGGCGTGCGGTTGGGTTACATGATGGGCCCGAAGGCGCTGATCGCCGAAATCGACAAGGTGCGCCCACCCTACAACATCAGTGTGCTCAATTACGAGTGCGCGCTGTTTGCGCTGGAGCATGCTGCGGTGTTTGCCGAACAGGCGCAGGACATACGCGCCCAACGCACGCTGCTGGTGGACGCATTGCGTGCCTTGCCGGGCGTCAAAACCTGGAAAAGCGACGCCAACATGGTGCTGATCCGTGTGGTCGATGCGGCAAAAATCTTTGAAGGCATGCGCTCATGCGGCGTGCTGGTCAAAAATGTTTCTAAAATGCACCCTCTGCTGACAGATTGTTTGCGCCTGACCGTCGGCACCGCTGACGAGAATGCGCAGATGCTGGCAGCGCTCAAAAAATCCCTATGACCACCCCGACCGCCCTGGCTCCTCTCGCACCGAGAACTGCCGAGATCTCGCGCAATACCGCCGAGACCAAAATCTCCGTCAAGCTCAACCTCGACGGCACCGGGCAGTCGCGCTTGTCCACCGGCATCGGTTTTTTCGACCACATGCTGGACCAGATCGCCCGCCACGGCCTGATCGATCTGGACATCCAGGCGGACGGCGACCTGCACATCGACGGCCACCACACGGTGGAAGATGTGGGCATCACCTTCGGCCAGGCGGTGGCGCAGGCGGTGGGCGACAAAAAAGGCCTGCGCCGTTACGGCCATGCTTATGTACCGCTGGACGAGGCGCTGTCGCGTGTGGTGATTGATTTTTCCGGCCGGCCGGGCCTGGAGATGCACGTACCTTTCAAGAGCGGCATGATCGGGACCTTCGACAGCCAGCTCGCTTATGAGTTTTTCCAGGGCTTTGCCAACCATGCGTTTGTGACCCTGCACATCGACAACCTGCGCGGCGACAACGCTCACCACCAGGCCGAGACCGTGTTCAAGGCCTTTGCGCGCGCCCTGCGCATGGCGCTGGAGATCGACCCGCGCGCTGCCGGCGTGATTCCCTCGACCAAGGGCTTGTTGTAAGGCAACACCATGGCTTTATGCATTGTTTTGGCCTCTGGCCCATTGCTTGCTTGCGTGGAAAGCTATTAATTTCGTAGCAACCCTGTTTTGATGGCACAACCCAACTCAGTCGCCGTGGTCGATTACGGCATGGGCAACCTGCGCTCGGTATCGCAGGCGGTCCAGCATGTGGCCAAAGGCAGTGGCGTCGAAGTCATCGTCACCTCGCGGGCCGAGGATGTCATGAAAGCCGGGCGTGTGGTGCTGCCGGGGCAGGGTGCGATTGCCGACTGCATGCGCGAGTTGGCCGACTCTGGCATGTTGCCGGCCGTTTTGCATGCGGCCGCAAACAAGCCGCTGTTCGGGGTCTGCGTCGGCATGCAGATGCTGCTCACCCACAGCCAGGAAGGCCAGCCCGGTGATGGCGGCGTGGGCACTGCCGGCCTGGACCTGATTCCCGGCGAGGTCCTGAAGTTCGACCTGGCTGGCCGTACCCAGCCCGACGGCAGCCGTTTCAAGGTGCCGCAAATGGGCTGGAACCAGGTTGACCAGGCGGCTGCCGATGGCGCAACGCCGCACCCGGTGTGGGATGGCGTGCCCGACGGCGCTTACTTCTATTTCGTCCACAGCTTCCACGCCAGGCCGTCGGATACGCGCCACACTGCGGGTTTTGCCGACTACGGCGGCCGCTTTACGGCAGCACTGGCGCGCGATAATATTTTTGCCACTCAATTTCACCCCGAAAAAAGCGCAGACCACGGCCTGGCCCTGTACCGCAACTTTCTGCACTGGAACCCCTGACGTCTCCACGCCTGCTGCTGCACACTTTTTTTCGCCCATCGCTTCCCCCTCTCCATCCACCGCCAGCCCCACTGCCCATGTTACTCATCCCCGCGATTGACTTGAAAGACGGCCACTGCGTTCGCCTCAAACAGGGCGACATGGACCAGTCCACCATCTTCAGCGAAGACCCGGCGGCCATGGCGCGCAGCTGGGTCGACAAGGGCGCGCGCCGCCTGCATCTGGTGGACCTGAACGGGGCCTTTGCCGGCAAGCCAAAAAACGAGGCCGCGATCCGCAAGATCCTGGCTGAAGTCGGCAGTGAGATCGACGTGCAGCTCGGCGGCGGCATCCGTGACCTGGACACCATCGAGCGTTACCTCGACTCGGGTCTGCGTTACGTCATCATCGGCACGGCAGCGGTGAAAAATCCCGGCTTTTTGCAGGACGCCTGTACCGCGTTCGGCGGTCACATCATCGTTGGCCTCGATGCCAAGGACGGCAAGGTCGCCACCGACGGCTGGAGCAAGATGACCGGTCACGAGGTGATCGACCTCGGCAAGAAATTTCAGGACTACGGCGTCGAGGGCATCATCTACACCGACATCGGCCGCGACGGCATGCTCACCGGCATCAACATCGAGGCCACCGTCAAGCTGGCCCAGGCGCTGACGATTCCAGTGATTGCGTCCGGCGGGTTGTCCAACATGGCCGACATTGATGCGCTGTGTGCGGTCGAGGACGAAGGCGTCGAGGGTGTGATCTGTGGCCGCTCGATTTACAGCGGTGACCTCGATTTCGCAGCGGCGCAAGCCAGAGCCGACGAACTCAACGGCTAGAGGCCCCTATATATCCGATTCTCGGGCGCATGGCTTCGTTGCGCGGTGCTCGGAATCCTCATGCACCGAAGTGCACTCCTGTTCCTGCGCGCCGTGCGCCTCGCCCTGCATCCCGATGATCGAATTTCTGGCAACCTCTACAGTCCCCTACCTGTCACCTGAACCATGCTCGCGAAAAGAATCATTCCCTGCCTCGATGTGACCGGCGGCCGCGTGGTCAAGGGCGTCAACTTTGTCGAGCTGCGCGACGCTGGCGATCCGGTCGAGATTGCCGCGCGTTACAACGAGCAGGGCGCCGACGAGCTGACCTTTCTGGACATCACCGCCACCAGCGACGGGCGCGACCTGATCCTGCACATCATCGAGGCGGTGGCTTCCCAGGTTTTCATTCCGCTGACGGTGGGAGGGGGTGTGCGCACGGTGGAAGACGTGCGGCGCCTGCTCAATGCCGGCGCCGACAAAACCAGTTTTAATTCGGCCGCGCTGGCCAATCCTCAGGTGATTGAAGACGCCTCGGCCAAATACGGTGCGCAGTGTATCGTGGTGGCCATCGACGCCAAGCGCCGTTCCGATGAAGAAGCCCTGACGCGCGGGCCGGGATGGGACGTGTACAGCCACGGCGGGCGCAAGAACACCGGGCTGGACGCGGTGGCCTGGGCCAGCGAGATGGCGCAGCGCGGCGCCGGCGAGATTTTGCTGACCAGCATGGACCGCGACGGCACCAAGGCCGGTTTCGACCTGGCGCTGACCCGCGCTGTCAGCGACGCGGTCAGTGTGCCGGTGATCGCTTCGGGCGGTGTCGGCAACCTGGAGCACCTGGCCGACGGCATCCAGATCGGTGGCGCCGATGCGGTGCTGGCCGCCAGCATTTTTCATTACGGCGAATACACGGTGCAGCAGGCCAAGGCCCACATGGCGGCGCGCGGCATACCGGTAAGGTTGTAACCCCCGTCGGACGCTCACTGCGTGTAGCGCCTTCCCCCCTGCTGGGGCGATATCTGCGGTCCGGCGGAGCCGGTCCCGCGATATCCTGGTCTGGGAGATCGCGGAGGCCTGCAAATCCATGACAATTGGGATATGACTCAAAATTGGCTGGACGAGATCCAATGGGACGACAAGGGCCTGATCCCGGTCATCGCCCAGGAAGCCTTCAGCGGCGACGTGCTGATGTTCGCCTGGATGAACCGCGCGGCGCTGCAGAAAACCGCCGAACTCGGCCAGGCCGTGTATTACAGCCGCTCGCGGGGGCGGCTCTGGCACAAGGGCGAGGAGTCGGGCCATTTGCAGACAGTGCACGAGATCCGTCTGGACTGCGACAACGACGTGATACTTTTGAGAGTGACGCAGCTCGGCCACGAACCGGGCATCGCCTGCCACACCGGCCGCCACAGCTGCTTTTTCAGTCTTTACAAAGACGGCCAGTGGGTGGTGACCGAGCCGGTCTTGAAAGACCCGACCCACATCTACAAGTAAAACCATGACCTCCAATGACTCCCTGCAGCGCCTGGCGCGTACCATCGAAAGCCGAAAACCGGCCCAGGGAGGCGACCCCGAGACCAGCTACGTCGCGCGCCTGCTGCACAAGGGCCCCGATGCCTTCCTGAAAAAAATCGGCGAGGAAGCCACCGAAACCGTGATGGCCGCCAAAGACATCGACCACGGTGGCGCGACCCCTGAGCTGCATGCCAAACTGATCGGTGAGGTTGCGGATCTGTGGTTTCACAGCCTGATTGCGCTGGCCCACTACGGCCTGTCGCCAGCCGACGTGATTGCCGAGCTGGAGCGCCGCGAGGGCACCAGCGGCATCGAGGAAAAAGCGCTGCGCAAGGCGCAGCTACGAGAAGACGCTGAGAAATAACACCCGTTCCCACCGGCAAGAAGGAGAGACCATGAGCGAAACCAATCTGGCTGAGTTCGACACCAAAAGTCCGAACGACCGCATCGTCATGCATGTGTTGTACGGTTTGCACACGCTGGCCTGGTTCAGCGGCGGCATTTTCGCGGTGGTCGCGTTGATCGTCAACTACGTGCGCCGTGGCGAGGAGTCGGATGTGCTCTACATCGACCACCACAACTACATGATCCAGACCTTCTGGTGGACGCTGATGTGGCTGGTGCTGCTGTCGCCGCTGTGGCTGTTGTTGGTGCTGCCCGGCGCCATTGCCTACGGCATCGTCTGGCTCTGGTACCTGTACCGCTGCATCCGCGGCTGGATGCGTTTCAACAGCCAGCGCCCGGCCACCTTCCACCCTGGACTTTGAGCCACTTTCGACCTCAACCCACCATGAGCCAGCCCAGCCACGCCCACGACGACAACTGTATTTTCTGCAAGATCGCCACTGGAAAAATCCCCAGCCGAAAGGTCTATGAAGACGATGACATCTTTGTCTTTGACGACATCAACCCGTGGGCGCCGGTGCATTTTTTGATGATTCCGAAGGCGCACATCGCATCAATGGCGCAGGTCGGGCCGGCGCACGAGGCGCTGCTCGGCCGCATGATGGCGCTGGCGCCCCGCTTGGCCCTTGAAAAAGGCTGCAAGCCCTACCCTGAAGGTGGATTTCGCATCGTCACCAACACCGGCGCTGAGGGCGGCCAGGAAGTGCATCATTTGCACATCCATGTGATGGGCGGCCCCAGGCCCTGGATCAAGGGTTGACCCCCACGGTTGCTCGCTTCGAGCCTGCGGCAGCTCCCTGCCCCTTGCACTGAAAAAAGGGGCCGCTGCGCCTGCGGGCCTGCAGAGCCGGACCCGCGGCCCCTGCTGGACCGGAAGAGAATACCGCCTCTTCGCAGGGTAAATCCCCACTTGCAGCGCTGGCATCGCCCCCAGATAAAGCAATCCGGTTTATGCAGGGCTATTCGGGCGCAGCAGGACGCAAGGCCTTTAGAATGGCTCTAACCTTGTGCAACATTGCAATTAAAGTTTAGGAGAGAAACATGGGCTCATTTTCCATTTGGCACTGGCTGGTTGTGCTGTTGATCGTTGTGATGGTGTTCGGCACCAAAAAACTCAGAAACATGGGTGGCGATCTCGGTGGCGCCGTCAAGGGCTTCAAGGACGGCATGAAAGAGGGCGGCAAGACCGACGAAGAAAAAACCGCTGCTGCGGCACCTGCCGGTCAGGTCAGCCATGCGCAGACCGCCGACAAAACCACGATCGACGTGGAAGCCAAGCAAAAGTCTTGAGAATGTTCGCTCCCACGCTTGCCACTGCGTGTGCTGCGTTGCTGCCCGAGCCTTGGCTCGTCTTGCACTCGCCTGCTGAGCCCGCATGATTGACATTGGCCTGTCCAAAATTGCGCTGATTGGCGCAGTGGCGCTGATCGTGATCGGCCCTGAAAAGCTGCCGCGTCTCGCGCGCACCGTCGGCATGTTGTTGGGCAAGGCACAGCGTTATGTGTCCGACGTCAAGCAGGAGGTCAGCCGCTCGATGGAACTTGACGAGCTCAAGAAAATGAAGGAGTCGATGGAGGGCGCGGCGCGCGACGTTGAAAACTCCATCCAGACCAATGCCAGCGACTTTGAAAAATCCTGGGCTGAAACCACCGGCACCGCTTCCAGCGACGAGCTGCCGGGCATGATCACACTGCCCGAATACAAACACCCGAAGAAAAACTGGCGGCTCAAGGCCGGTGCCACGCCGCAGTGGTACAAGGCCCGTTCCGGCGTGCGTACCAAGGCCTTGTCGGGTGCGGCCCGTGTGGCGCGTTATCGTCCCCGTCCCAGCACGTCCTCCGGTCGAAACGGCTGAACTTTCCCTTAACCGCTATTCACGCGCAGCCCGGCGCCTCTTTTTCAGCGCAAACACCTTCATGAGCGATCCCACCACCGACAAGCCCGACGAACTCGCGGGCACCGAGCAGCCTTTTGTGCAGCACCTGATGGAGCTGCGCGACCGGATGATACGGGTCGTCATCGCCATCGGTGTCGCCGCCGGCCTGCTGGCCATCTGGCCCGGCCCTGCCGTGTTGTTTGACCTGTTGGCCGCGCCGCTGGTGGCCACCCTGCCGGCAGGCGCATCGCTGATCGCCACCTCGGTCATTTCCCCGTTTCTGGTGCCGCTCAAGATTTTGCTGATGGCCGCTTTCATGCTGGCCCTGCCGGTGGTGCTGTACCAGGTCTGGGCTTTTGTGGCGCCCGGCCTCTACACCCACGAGAAAAAGCTCGTGATGCCGCTGGTGGTGTCCAGCACGCTGCTGTTTTTTGTCGGCGTGGCGTTTTGCTACTTCTTTGTTTTCGGCCAGGTGTTCAAGTTCATCCAGAGTTTTGCGCCCAAATCGATTGTGGCCGCGCCCGACATCGAGGCCTACCTCGGTTTTGTGCTGAGCATGTTTCTGGCGTTTGGCATGGCGTTTGAGGTGCCGATTGCGGTGGTGGTGCTCGCGCGCATGAACATCGTCAGCATCGAAAAGCTCAAAAACTTTCGCGGCTATTTCATCGTGCTGGCCTTTGTGGTGGCCGCCATCGTCACCCCGCCCGACGTGGTGTCGCAACTGGCGCTGGCGATTCCGATGTGTATCCTGTACGAGGTCGGCATCTGGGCAGCGCAGATTTTCATCAAACACACCCAGGCGCCCGATGACGACGCCGAAGCCGCCAAGCCCTGAAATTCAGAGCGAAATATGGCTCCAGCCCATACCCAGTGGGCGTCAGCAGCTATAAAAAATAGAGCAAATATGCTCAGGGCCGGCGAACCTGCGGTCGTTGCCGGGTGCCCGGCACCACCTTTACTTCGTTTTTCTTGTCCTTGCGCAGCAGGCCCACTGGTGCGGAAACGCCGGGCTTGAGCGCGGCCACAGCGGTCAGCAGTTCGGACACAGTGCGCACCGGTTGGCCGGCGACGTTCAGAATCACGTCGCCGGGCATGATGCCGGCTTGCGCGGCCGGGCCGTTTTGCAACACGCCGGTGATGATCACGCCGCCGCCGTTCAGTGCATCCGGTTTGAGGCCGAAGGTTTCGGCCAGTTCCGGGCTCAGGTCTTGTGGTTCCACCCCGATCCATCCGCGCGTGACCTGGCCGTCTTTCAGAATGCTCTCCAGCACCTGTTTGCCGGTGGACACCGGAATGGCAAAACCGATGCCCATGGAGCCGCCGGAGCGTGAATAAATCGCGGTGTTGATGCCCAGCAGCCGGCCCTGCGTGTCGACCAGCGCGCCGCCGGAGTTGCCGGGGTTGATGGCCGCATCGGTCTGGATGAAGTTCTCGAAGGTGTTGATGCCGAGCTGGTTGCGGCCCAGCGCGCTGACGATGCCGCTGGTCACGGTCTGGCCGACGCCGAAGGGGTTGCCGATGGCCAGCACCGGGTCGCCGACCTGGGCGGTGTCGGAGCTGCCCAGCACGATGATGGGCAGTTTGTCGAGTTCGATTTTCAGGATGGCCAGGTCGGTTTCGGGGTCGGTGCCAATGATCTTGGCCTTGGCCCTGCGGGTGTCGTTGAGGATGACCTCGATGTCGTCTGCGCCTTCGACCACATGGTTGTTGGTCAGGATGTAGCCATTCGGGCTGACGATGACGCCACTGCCCAGGCCGACCTGTGGCTCATTGCGACCACCCTGGTCGCCGAAAAAAAACTTGAACCAGGGGTCGTCCATGTTGGGGTGGCGCGCCGCTGCCTTGCTGGTGTTGATGCTGACGACTGCGGCCGAAGCGGCCTTGGCCGCAGCGGCAAAACTGCCGGCCGGTGCCACGCTGCCGCCCGCGCCTGCAGGTGCTTCAATGACAGAAATGCCATTTCCCAGCGCTTGCCGGTTGACCCATTGCGGTTGCAGCGTGGCGACCACAAAGTAGGCGGCCAGCAGAACCGTGACGGTTTGTGAAAAGAGAAGCCAGGATTTGCGCATGGTAGGTCCAGGAGATAAAGCGCCAGAGGCCTGGGAGTTCAGGCGTGATGGCAAGGCACAGTCGCAATTTTCGCCCAATTTACGGGTCTTTCCATCGGCCTTGCAGATGGGAACGGCCATAATTTGCAGGACAACCTCAAGGATTTGCCATGAAAGCCCCCAGCGTTCTCGCCACCATCGGCAACACCCCGCACATTCGCATCAACCGCCTGTTCGGGCCGGCCAGCCAGACCCACCAGATTTATGTGAAGTCCGAGCGCAGCAATCCCGGCGGCTCGATCAAGGACCGCATCGCTCTCGCCATGGTCGAGGCCGCCGAGCAGTCCGGCGCGCTGCAGCCCGGCGGCACCATCATTGAGCCGACTTCGGGCAACACCGGCGTCGGCCTGGCGATGGTGGCTGCCGTCAAGGGTTACAAGCTGGTGCTGGTCATGCCCGACAGCATGAGCATAGAACGCCGCCGCCTGATGCTGGCCTACGGCGCCAGCTTCGAGCTGACGCCGCGTGAAAAAGGCATGAACGGCGCCATTGCGCATGCCAAAGAACTGCTCGCCAACACACCCGGCGGCTGGATGCCGCAGCAGTTCGACAACCCCGCCAACATCGAGATCCATGTGCGCACCACTGCGCAGGAGATTCTTGCCGACTTTCCCCAAGGCGTGGACTATCTCATCACCGGTGTTGGCACCGGCGGCCACCTGAGCGGCGTGGCGCAGGTGCTCAAAGCCAAATTCCCGGCGACCAAAGTGTTTGCGGTGGAGCCCGCGGCCTCACCCGTCATCAGCGGCGGCAAACCTTCGCCGCATCCGATTCAGGGCATAGGCGCGGGCTTTATCCCGGCCAACCTGCGGACGGCCTTGCTTGACGGTGTGATCCCGGTCGAGGGCGACGCTGCCAAGGACTATGCGCGCCGCTGCGCCGCCGAAGAGGGCCTGCTGGTGGGTATCTCCTCAGGCGCGACGCTGGCGGCGATTGCCCGGAAGCTGCCCGAGATTCCCGCAGGCAGCACAGTGTTGGGGTTCAACTACGACACCGGCGAGAGGTACCTGTCGGTCGAAGGCTTTTTACCGTGACCGTTCAGGACGCGGTGGTTGCACCGCGCGCCTTGTTGCTGAGCGCCTTCGACCAGCTGTTGCAGCCCGAGGCTTTCAAGGACTACGGCCCCAATGGGCTGCAGGTCGAGGGCAAGGCCGAAGTGCGCAAGATCGTCTCAGGCGTTACCGCCAGCCTCGCGCTGATCGAGGCCGCCGTCGCTGCGCAGGCCGATGCGATTTTTGTGCACCACGGCCTGTTCTGGCGCGGCCAGGACGGCCGTGTGACCGGCTGGATGAAGCAGCGGCTGGCGCTACTGCTGGCGCATGACATCAACCTCTACGCCTATCACTTGCCGCTTGACGCGCACCCCGAGCTCGGCAACAACGCGCAACTGGGCGTGCAGCTCGGACTGAAGGCCGAGCGTTATTTCGGGGACAACAAGCTGGGGTTCCTGGGCGCGCGCAGCGGCGGGGCCGGCGGCTTTGACAGCGCCGAACAACTCGCCGAACACGTCAAAAATGCATTAAATCGACCCGTAACCCTTGTCGGACGGGCGCAAACAGCTATTAAAAACATAGCGTGGTGCAGCGGCGGCGCGCAGGGCTACTTCGAGGACGCGATTGCCGCCGGGGCGGACGCCTTCATCACCGGCGAGATCTCCGAGCCGCAGGCGCACTATGCGCGCGAGATGGGCGTGGTTTTCATCGCCTGCGGCCATCATGCGTCCGAGCGCTACGGCGCGCCGGCGGTGGCGGCGCATGTGGCGGCGCAGTTCGGCCTGGCCCACGAGTTCATCGACATCGACAACCCGGCCTGAATGTGGCCTGAGCCCGGCGCCGGGGCGGGCACGCGATCAGACGGCGGTACGGCGCTGCCGCGGCGGTTGCAGCGCACGTGCCGGGTGCGAGCGGGCGGTGCGCATGGCGCGCCAGCTGGTGCCAAGCTCGGCGTTTTCCACCGGCACCGCCAGGTGGCTGATGTCGTCAAGCAGCGCGGCGCGCGAACGCATGGCACGCGCGGCCGCAGCCACGCCTTGCACTTCATGCAGGAGTTCGTCCACGTCTTTGCCCGCGCCGGACAGATGCACCAGGCCGACGCCAATGTCGGCGCTGAGCTTGATGCGCTCGCCATTGAGGGCCGTGACTTCCAGCGGCTTGCGCAGGCTGGAGGCCACGCGCAGCCCCATGGTGCGAATCCAGCGCGGCGAGTGCAGGGTTTCGATCAGCACGATGAAGCAGCGGTCGTAGTAGCGCCCTGCCGGATTCACCACGCCGGTGTGACGCTGCATGCGCCGCGCAAGCTGGCTGTAAATTTCGTTGAGGCCGTAGTGGCCGACCTGGGCCAGCAGCCGCTCGGGGTCGAACAGTTGCACCGCCATCAGCGCCCCGTCGCGCCGGGTGCGCGCCAGACGGCGCTGGGCACGCACGATTTTCCGTACCGTGACCGCGCTGCTATAGAGCTGGGTGACCGGGTCGCGCCGCGAACGGGAGCGAGGGTGTATCTGGCGACTCTGGTGGTTGCGCAGCCATAACAGTCCGGCGATCAGGGACATGCTGACCAGACCCAGCAGGGCCACCCCGGCCTGGCTGGCTGTGGACAGGGGGCTGAGGTCCAGCGCCCGCCAGTACAAACCCAGTTGCAAGGGCAATGTGAGCAAGCTGGCACAAGCCAGGCCCCAGGCCAACCGGTCGCCGTGGCGGGCCGCGCGCATGGTCAACCACAGCATGGCGCTGACCGTCACCATGGTCAGTGTGGCCGACACGGGCAGTTGCTGTGGTGACGGCAACAACAGGCACAGGGGACCGCTGACCAGACACAACCAGGCCATGGCCCGCAAACTGATATCTGTCAACCGGTCGCGCCTGGCGGACCCCAGCCATTGTCTGCCCCCGTAAATGCCCATGGCACTGCGCAGGGGCCCGATCAGCACCTGCCCGATGTGAATCCAGGGCGCACTGACCTGCGGTAGCAGGATTTCCGGCAAGCCACAAAGCAGGGCAAAAAACAGCCAGTACATGCCGAGGTAGATCAGGCTTTGCACGCTGGGGCGGCTGCGGGTGTAGGCGGCCTCGGCAGCAGCCAGCAACACAATCAGGCTCATGGAGCCTGCGGCGGCGCTCCAGATGATGGTCTCGGTCGGGTTCATGGCGCTGCAGGCAGCCCATCCGTCGGCGGCGCCATTTGCGCGAAAATACCGACAGAATGCATGTTGCTGCTCCCTTCCATCAGACTGCCTGCCCTTTGCCTTGTCCCGTGGATGCGGGGCTGGGGCGGGCAGACATTCAATTAATTATGGGCCGTTCAAAGGGTCAGGGGAAGTTATGAAAAACACCAAGTGCCTGCCCGCTGGAGCTGCGGGTCTCCCATGGTGAAAATCCGGCCGCTGGCCATCACGATGGGCGATCCGGCCGGCATCGGCCCGGAAATCATTGCCAAGGCCTATCGCGATGCGTCTGCCGATCTGGCCGGCTGCGTGGTGGCGGGCGATGTGGCCACGCTGCGCCGCGCCGCGCAGTTGATCGCCGGTGACAGCGCGCTGGCGCTGCCGGTGGTGCAGCTTGCGGGTATCGCCGGTTGGCAGGCAGTGCCGCCGCGCTGTATTCCGGTACTGCAGACCTGTGTGTTGCCGGCCCTGGCTGCCTTCGGGCAGGTCAGCGCCGCGGCTGGCAAGGCGGCGGCCGACTGCATTGTCTGGGCCGCCCGCGCTGCGCTGGCCGGCGAAGTGGCGGCCATGGTGACCGCACCGATTCACAAGGAGGCGCTGGCCCTGGCTGGTCCAGGTTTTGCGCGTTTTCCCGGCCACACCGAACTGCTGCAGGCCGAAGCGGCGGCGTTTGCCGGCAAAACCGTGGCCGACATGCCGGTGCGCATGATGCTGGCCAATGACGAACTCAAGACCGTGCTGGTCAGCATTCACCTGTCCTTGCGTGATGCGCTGGATGCGGTGACTTTCGACAGGGTGTTGCAGACGCTGCAGATTGCACACCGCACGGTGCGCGGCGCTGCGGGCGGCGCGCCGCGCATTGCGGTGGCGGGTCTGAACCCGCATGCGGGCGAAGGCGGCCTGTTCGGGCGCGAAGAAATTGACATCATTGCGCCGGCGATGGCCGCGGCCCGCGCGCAGGGTCTGAACGTGAGCGGCCCCTTCGCGCCTGACACTGTGTTCATGAGGGCGCGAGCGCCTGCGGGACAGGCCGGCGAGTTCGACGTGGTGGTGGCCATGTACCACGACCAGGGCCTGATCCCGGTCAAATACCTCGGCGTGGAGCAGGGCGTCAATGTGACCCTGGGCCTGCCCCTGGTGCGAACCAGCCCCGACCACGGCACAGCCTTTGACATTGCCGGTACGGGCAGGGCGGACGCGTCCAGCCTGATCGCCGCTGTACGCATGGCGCGCCGGCTGGCCGTCTGAATCGCCCGCGATCAAGTGCAAAAAAGGCCTGCAGCCCTTTTCCAACGGGCGTAAACAGCTATTAAATCAGTAGCAACTCCCTGTCTTCGCAAAAAGGGGCCGCGCGTCCGGCTTTGCCGGCGCTCAGGCGCCGCCCCTGGAAGGTGGAAGGCGCTACACGCAGCGAGCGTCCGACAGGGTGAACTTACTTCCTCAAGCTGTCGCGAATCTCCCGCAGCAGCACCACGTCTTCGGGCGTGGCCGCAGGCGCGGGCGGGGCGACCGGGGTTTCTTTTTTCAGGCGGTTGATTTGCTTGATCATCAGGAAAATGATGAAAGCCAGGATGGCGAAGTTGACAGCGACGGTGATGAAATTGCCATAGGCAAACACCGGAACGCCGGCTTTTTTCAGCGCATCCAGCGTGGTGGCGGTTCCTGCCGGCACATTGCCCAGCACAATGAACAGGTTGGAAAAGTCAATCTTGCCGATCACTGCACCGACCAGCGGCAGGATCAGGTCACTAACCACAGAATCGACGATTTTGCCGAAGGCCGCGCCGATGATCACACCGACCGCAAGGTCGACGACGCTGCCCTTGATCGCAAACTCCTTGAATTCCTGCATCATGCCCATGGCTTGCTCCTTTGTTGTTGCCAAATGAATACTTTTTTAACTGCCACGCCGGATGCGGGACCAGCACGCAGATTATCTTCGCTACCCCGGCTTTCACGCCAGCCCCTTGGTACTTGGGTTGTGCCTTGTTCTGGCGGGGCGAACGATGCACCAAGTCAAAACAAGGATGGCCGAAGGCGGCTTTCGGCTTGAAATTGCATTGCGCGCTCCGTTACAATGCCGGGTTGACCCCAATGCACTCCTTTTTAGGTTTTCAAGCCCTGTTCTTGTAGGACACCCATGACCGAAGCTAGCCTCAAGGCGCCGCTCAGTGCGCCCATTGATAAAGATAAAAGAAACTGGATCGTCACGACTTGTGCCGTTGGTGGCGCGGGTGTGGCGGCTGTCGCTGTGCCCTTTGTCAGCACCTTCCAGCCGTCCGAGCGCGCCAAGGCCGCTGGCGCCGCCGTCGAGGTGGATATCTCGGCAATGAAGCCGGGCGAAAAACTGACCGTTGAATGGCGCGGCAAGCCGGTCTGGATCGTCAAGCGCACGCCCGAGCAACTGGCCGGCTTGCCCAAGCTGGATTCACAACTTGCCGACCCCAAATCGGAGCGTAATCCCGGCGACCTCACGCCCGAATATGCGCGCAACGAGGGCCGTTCGATCAAGCCAGAGATATTTGTGGCGGTCGGTATCTGCTCGCATCTGGGCTGCTCGCCCATCGACAAATTCCAGATCGGTGGACAGCCTTCGCTGCCCGACGACTGGGCCGGCGGCTTTCTGTGCCCCTGCCATGGTTCAACCTTCGACATTGCCGGCCGCGTTTATAAAAACAAGCCTGCACCGGACAACCTGGAAGTGCCGCCCCACATGTACCTGTCAGATGCCAAGCTGCTGATTGGTGAGGACAAAAAAGCCTGAAGCTTTGCTGGACCAGGCGGCCGCCCGATTGATGCGCCCGCCCAGGTCCTCCACCGACTAGCAAATAGGATCCCATATGGCTGAATTCAAAGAACTATCCCCCGATGCGCCGGCTGCTACCAAGTTGATGAACTGGGTTGACAACCGTTTCCCGGCGAGCAAGCTCCTCAAGGAGCATGTAACCGAGTACTACGCGCCCAAGAACTTCAACTTCTGGTACGTGTTTGGCTCGCTGGCACTGCTGGTGCTGGTGATCCAGATCGTCACCGGCATCTTCCTGACCATGCATTACAAGCCCGATGCCGCACTGGCTTTCGGCTCGGTCGAATACATCATGCGCGACGTGCCCTGGGGCTGGCTGGTGCGTTACATGCACTCCACCGGGGCCTCCGCGTTTTTTGTGGTGGTCTACATGCACATGTTCCGCGGCCTGATGTATGGCAGCTACCGCAAGCCGCGCGAGCTGATCTGGATTTTCGGCTGCGCAATTTTCCTGTGCCTGATGGCCGAAGCCTTCATGGGCTACCTGCTGCCCTGGGGCCAGATGAGCTACTGGGGCGCCCAGGTGATCGTCAACCTGTTTGCTGCGATTCCCTTCATCGGTCCGGATCTGGCGCTGCTCATCCGCGGTGACTACGTGGTCGGTGACGCGACGCTGAACCGCTTCTTCGCCTTCCACGTGATTGCCGTTCCGCTGGTGCTGCTGGGCCTGGTGGTCGCCCACCTGATTGCGCTGCACGAAGTCGGCTCCAACAACCCCGACGGCGTCGAGATCAAGAAGTACAAGGATGCCAGTGGCAAGCCGCTGGACGGCATTGCGTTTCACCCCTACTACACGGTGCACGACATCTTTGCCGTCAGTGTGTTCCTGATGGTGTTCTCGGCGATCGTTTTCTTTGCGCCTGAAGCGGGGGGTTACTTCCTGGAGTACAACAACTTCATCCCGGCCGATTCGCTGAAAACACCTTCGCACATCGCCCCGGTCTGGTACTTCACGCCGTATTACTCCATGCTACGCGCCATCACCACCCAAATGATGTATGTGCTGGTCGCCTGTGTGGTGCTGGGGGCCGTGCTCGGTGTGCTCAAGGCCAAAATCGCCGGCTTGTTCAAAGCGATCATCGTCGTCGGCGCCGTGGTGCTGAGTGTCGCCATGCTGATGTTCGATCCGAAGTTCTGGGGCGTGGTCGTCATGGGAGGCGCGGTCATCATCCTGTTTTTCCTGCCCTGGCTGGACCACAGCCCGGTCAAGTCGATTCGCTACCGTCCCGGCTGGCACAAATACATGTACGCTGTTTTTGTGATCAATTTTGTGGTGCTCGGCTACCTCGGCATCAAGCCGCCTTCGCTGATCAATGAGCGCGTGTCGCAGATCGGAACCTTGTTTTACTTCGGGTTCTTTTTGCTGATGCCTTGGTGGAGCCGCCTGGGGACCTTCAAGACACCGCCTGATCGCGTGACTTTCGCTGCCCACTGAGCCGGAGATTCAGACCATGATGAAAACATTGAAAAAACTGGCCATCGGTGGACTGGCTGTGCTGGCACTGGCTGCGGGCAATGGCGCATTTGCAGCAAGTGAAGGCATCGCCTGGGACAAGGCGCCCAACAAGACCAACGACCTGGTAGCCCTGCAAAACGGCGCCAAGCTGTTTGTCAACTACTGCCTGAACTGTCACTCCGCCGCCTTCATGCGTTACAACCGCCTGACCGACATCGGCCTGACCGAGCAACAGATCAAGGACAACCTGCTGTTTGCCACCGACAAGGTCGGCGAAACCATGAAGGCCTCGATCGATCCGAAGCAGGCCAAGGAATGGTTTGGCGGCAACCCGCCTGACCTGACGGTGATCGCCCGCTCGCGCGCCGGTGCAGGCGGCTCAGGCGCGGACTACCTCTACACCTATCTGCGCACCTACTACCGCGACGACACCAAGGCGACCGGCTGGAACAACCTGGCTTTCCCGAGCGTGGCCATGCCGCATGTGCTCTGGGAATTGTCGGGCGAACGCAAGCCGCTTTTCGAAGAGAAGGAAAATCACGGCCAGAAGGTGCAGGTCTTCAAGGGCTGGCAACAGGTCACGCCCGGCTCCATGAGTCCGCTGCAGTATGACCAGGCCATGGCCGATCTGGTCGGGTACATGCAATGGATGGGCGAGCCAGCGCAAAATACCCGTGTCCGGGTTGGCGTCTGGGTGTTGCTGTTCCTGCTGATGTTCACCTTCATTGCGTGGCGCCTGAACGCCTCGTTCTGGAAAGACATCAAGTAATATTTTTCGCCGGGACTTGTTTCCCGGCACCTTCTGGAGTGGATGCCTTCACCGTATCCACTCCTTTGCATTTAGGAGTTCGCAACCATGATGGTCCTTTATTCAGGCACGACCTGCCCGTTCTCGCACCGCTGCCGTTTTGTGCTGTTTGAAAAGGGCATGGACTTCGAAATCCGCGATGTGGACTTGTACAACAAGCCCGAGGACATCAATGTCATGAACCCCTATGGCCAGGTGCCTATCCTGGTCGAGCGTGACCTGATTCTGTATGAGTCGAACATCATCAATGAATACATCGACGAGCGTTTCCCGCACCCGCAACTGATGCCCGGTGACCCGGTGGACCGCGCGCGCGTGCGCCTGTTTTTGCTGAACTTTGAAAAAGAACTGTTCGTGCATGTGAATACGCTTGAAGCGCGTGCTTCCAAGGGCAATGAAAAGGCGCTGGAAAAAGCCCGCTCGCACATCCGTGACCGCCTGACGCAACTGGCCCCGGTGTTCCTGAAGAACAAGTTCATGTTGGGCGACAATTTTTCCATGCTCGACGTGGCGATTGCGCCACTGCTGTGGCGCCTGGACTACTACGACATTGACCTGTCGAAAAATGCCGCACCGCTGCTCAAGTACGCCGAGCGGATCTTCTCGCGCCCAGCCTACATTGAGGCGCTGACGCCGTCCGAGAAAGTGATGCGTAAATAATTACGCGTGACAACAACGGAATGATCGCAAGCGTTGACTGATTTGATGAACGCCCTCGACTCCACATCGACACGCCCGTACCTGATACGGGCGCTGTACGACTGGTGTACCGACAACGGGCTGACGCCTTATGTGGCAGTGGCCGTGGACGATACCGTTCAGGTACCGCGTGAATATGTCAAGAACAACGAGATCGTGCTCAATATCAGTTTTGACGCCACCAGTTCGTTGAAGCTGGGCAACGACTTCATCGAATTCAAGGCGCGTTTCGCCGGCAGTGCCCGCGAAATCATGGTTCCCATTGCTCGCGTGATTGCCATTTATGCACGGGAAAACGGTCAGGGCATGGCGTTTCCACTGACCGCGCCCGCGTCGGCTGTTCCGCAGTCGGCCCCGGATCCCGCAGGGCATTCTTCCCAGAGCCTGCTGCCTGCCAATAAAGCGGTCGAAGAGCCCGCAGCAGGTCCAGGACCCGAGGCGAAGATCGTACAATTGGTGCCTGCAAACAATACCGCGTCGGCCCGTGAAGACGATCCGGCGCCGCCCGAGCCACCCAAACCAGCGCAGGGCAAACGGCCTTCGCTCAAACGGGTGAAATAAACGGGCCATCTACAATAGAGTTTGTGCCGCTTTAGCTCAGTTGGTAGAGCAACCGCCTTGTAAGCGGTAGGTCGTCAGTTCGAATCCGACAAGCGGCACCATTTTTCTGCATTCCGCGGCCCTCGCCGCTTGCGCGCAGACCCCTCAGTTCGACAGCGGAACGCGCAGATGGCATGCCTGTTTGGCCGGGCCGGCGCCCGGTCTTCTGCTACTTTCGGGTGATTAGTATCTTCAGCCGAATTGAGGTAACCTTCCAACCTTTGTCAATCAGGCGGGACTGGATCAGCGGCAACAACTGGCGGACTTTGGCGGCGGCAGCATTGCTGCTGACCAGCAGGCACCAGATGCCCTCGTCAATCGGGCCGGCCTGAACCGCCGAGCGCAGGGTCTCCGGGATCAGGGATTCGATGGCCTTGAGCCTGTCGTTGGAATCCTGGACAAGATGGGCCAGCCGTGCCAGAGATGGTGAGTTCTCGACAGCCTGGCTGAAGGTGATGGCCCGAAGCGGGCGATGGCTGGAATCCATGGCAGGTAAGCCCGGTTTCAAGGAGTTGGATACGTGCATTTGATTATCACGGATGCGTGGCTTGCCAAAAGCCGCGCCGTTTATTTAAGTGGCACCCGACTTGTGGTGGTGGGTTTTGTCGCGGCACTGGCATTGATGCTGGTGGCTGCCGGTATGTATCACTGGGTTTTTCTCAAGGGCGCACGTGAAGGCTGGCCGGTAGTTGGCTCCCTGGTCAAACTCGTGGTCAAGGACGAGTTCGAACAGCGCGATCGTTTCATGCGGGAAAACCTCGACGTCATGGCAAAACGCCTGGGCGAAATGCAGGCCAAGATGATGCAGCTGGAGGCGCTCGGCGAGCGGGTATCCGGCCTGGCGGGCGTTAATCCCAATGACATCAAGTCGCAGCCCGGTCGCGGCGGTGTACTGGTGACGGGCCGCTCCCTCACCATGGAGGAACTGCAGGCCACGCTGGCCGACCTCGACAAGCTGACCGATCAGCGTGTCGATCTGATGACCGTGATGGAGTCGCGTCTTTTCGACCAGAAGATCAAGAAGATGATGGTGCCCACCCAGCAGCCGGTGCTGGCGGGCACGCTCGGCTCCTCTTTTGGCTGGCGCATCGATCCCCTGAACGGCCGTTCGGCACTGCATACGGGCCTGGACTTTCCGGCCGAGCCCGGCACTGCCATCCTGGCCGCCGCGGGCGGCGTTGTGGTCACACAGGAATACCATTCCGCTTACGGCAACATGGTCGAGGTCGATCATGGCAACGACCTGGTGACGCGTTATGCCCATGCCTCACGGGTGCTGGTCAAAAAGGGTGACCTGATCAAGCGTGGCCAGAAAATCGCCGAAGTCGGCACCACCGGGCGTTCGACCGGGCCGCATCTGCACTTTGAGGTGCTGGTGCAGGGCGTGTACCAGGACCCGCAGAAGTTTCTGACCGCGGGCCAGAAACTGCCCCAGGTGCCCACAGTGGCCATCGTCCAGCCGACGGCCGCGCAAGCCGCCCAGATGCCGCGCCCGAAGTAGCAGCGCGGCAGAGGTAAAATCTTCGTTTGGCGCGCAGTTGAACAAACTGCAGGCGCCCACATCTACGTCGATACTCAATAAGGGATTTCGGCCGCACTGCCAGCTCATCGGGCTGCCAGCGCGGCCTCGCATGTATGGCTTCCAATATCCTGACCAAATTCTTCGGTAGCCGCAACGACAGGCTGCTCAAAACCTACCGCAAATCCATAGAGCGCATCAATGCGCTGGAAGCACCGCTGGAAAAGCTCGATGATATTGAGCTGCGCGCCAAAACCCGCGAATTCATAGACCGCGTGGCCGCCGGAGAAACCCTGGATGCGATTCTCCCCGAGGCCTTTGCCGTGGTCCGCGAAGGCAGCAAACGGGTGATGAAGATGCGCCACTTCGACGTCCAGATGCTGGGCGGCATGGCGCTGCACAACGGCAAGATCTCGGAGATGGGCACGGGCGAAGGCAAAACGCTGACGGCCACCCTGCCGGTTTACCTGAACGCGCTGACCGGCAAGGGTGTACATGTCGTGACGGTGAACGATTACCTGGCCAGCCGCGATGCGCGCTGGATGGGCCGGCTCTACAACTTCCTTGGCCTGACCGTCGGCATCAACCTGCCCAATATGCCGCGCGAGGAAAAGCAGGAGGCCTACCGCTGCGACATCACTTACGGCACCAACAACGAATACGGCTTTGACTACCTGCGCGACAACATGGTCTACGAGGTGGCCGACCGCGTGCAGCGCGGCCTGAACTTTGCGATCGTCGATGAGGTGGACTCGATCCTGATCGATGAGGCCCGTACGCCGCTGATCATCAGCGGCCAGGCCGAAGACCACACCGAAATGTATCTGGCGATGAACAAGGTCGTTCCCCTGTTGACCCGTCAGGAAGGTGAGGCCGACCCGCGCACCGGTGAAGGTGTCATCAAGCCTGGCGACTTCACGCTTGACGAGAAGACCCAGCAGGTGTTCCTGACCGAGCAGGGTCATGAAAACGCCGAACGTATCCTGTTCAGCCTGGGGCTGATTCCGGAAGGCGCCACACTGTATGACCCGGCGAACATTTCGCTGATGCACCATCTGTATGCGGCCTTGCGCGCCAACAACCTGTATCACCGTGACCAGCACTATGTGGTGCAGGAAGGTGAAATTGTCATCGTTGACGAGTTCACCGGTCGCCTGATGTCGGGCCGCCGCTGGAGTGAAGGCCTGCATCAGGCGGTGGAGGCCAAGGAAGGTGTGCAGATCCAGGCTGAAAACCAGACCATGGCGTCGATCACTTTCCAGAACTACTTCCGCCTCTACGGCAAGTTGTCCGGCATGACCGGCACCGCTGATACCGAGGCCTACGAATTCCAGGAAATCTACGGCCTGGAGACCACCGTGATTCCACCGAACCGGCCGAGCCGCCGCGACGACCAGCTGGATCGGGTCTACAAAACCACGCGCGAAAAATACGAAGCGGCCATCAAGGACATCCGCGAATGCCACGAGCGTGGCCAGCCGGTGCTGGTGGGCACCACCTCGATTGAAAATTCCGAGATCATCGACAAGCTGCTGGAGGCGGAGAAGCTGCCGCACCAGGTGCTCAACGCCAAGCAGCATGCGCGCGAGGCCGAGATCGTGGCCCAGGCCGGCCGTCCCGGCATGATCACGATCGCGACCAACATGGCCGGCCGCGGCACCGACATCGTGCTGGGCGGCAACGTGGAAAAACGCATCGAAATGGTTGAGGCTTCTGAGAGCATCCCCAAAGAGGGCAAGGATGCGGAGATAGCGCGCCTGCGCGCTGAATGGTCGCAGGAGCATGAAAAGGTCAAGGGGCTGGGCGGTCTGCGCATTATTGCGACGGAACGCCATGAGTCGCGCCGCATCGACAACCAGCTGCGCGGCCGTTCCGGCCGGCAGGGAGACCCGGGGTCGTCGCGGTTTTACCTGAGCCTGGACGATCCGCTGATGCGTATTTTTGCCGGCGACCGGGTTCGCGCCATCATGGAGCGGCTCAAAATGCCGGACGGCGAAGCGATTGAGGCCGGTATCGTGACGCGCAGCATCGAGTCGGCGCAGCGCAAGGTGGAGGCCCGCAACTTCGACATTCGCAAGCAGTTGCTCGAATACGATGATGTGGCCAATGACCAGCGCAAGGTGATTTATCAGCAGCGCAACGACATCATGGACGCGGCCAGCCTGGCCGAACAAATTGCCTCGCTGCGCGCAGGCTGCTTCACTGACCTGACCCGGCAATACATTCCGGTGGAAAGTGTTGAGGAGCAATGGGATATTCCAGGCCTCGAAAAAGTGCTTCGCGATGAATGGCAGATCGAGCTGTCACTGCAGCAAGAAGTGCAGGATGCCAGTGCAATCACCGACGAAGACCTGCTGGAAAAGGTGATTGCTGCAGCCGATGCGGCATTTGCCGGCAAGGTCGAGAAAATTGGTGAAGAAAGTTTTACCCAGTTCGAGCGCATTGTGCTGCTGCAAAGCATCGACAAGCACTGGCGCGACCATCTGAGCGCGCTCGACCACCTGCGCCAGGGCATCCACCTGCGGGGTTATGCCCAGAAGCAGCCCAAGCAGGAGTACAAACGCGAAGCCTTCGAGCTGTTCGGCCAGTTGCTCGACAGCGTCAAGAATGAAGTCACCAAAATTCTCATGACGGTTCAGGTGCAGTCGGGCGAGCAGCTTGGCCAGGCCGCCGAGGAAATGGAAGACCGCGCAGAACGCATCGCCAATGTCACCTACACGGCGCCGACAGAAACCGGCGAAGTCGAGACCACGGTCGACGAGGAATCGCTGCGTTACAAGCAGGCCCTGCCGGCTGGTGCGGTGCCGCGTGTGGGCCGCAACGATCCCTGCCCCTGCGGCTCCGGAAAAAAATACAAGCTCTGCCACGGCAAGCTGAACTGATGCCCCCACGTTCGTTCACTGCGTGTAACTCTCTGCCCCCCAGGGGGGCGCATTTTTCCTAGGGGCGGCCCTTCGGAAAAACCTTTCCACCCCACCGTTTCTTCAGAGTCAAGAGAACATGCCTGTCAATCTGCTCGCCACACTCCCTGCCGACCTCTATCCCGTGGCCGGCGTGCGCTGGGGCATCACTGAAGCGGGCATACGCAAGGCCGGGCGCAAGGACCTGTCGGTGCTGTTGCTCGATGAAGGTACCTCGGTCAGCGCAGTCTTCACGCAGAACCGCTTTTGCGCGGCACCGGTGCAAATCTGCCGTGAGCACCTGGCCAAAAATGGCGGCAAGAGCCTGGGCATACGTGCCATGCTGATCAACACGGGTAACGCCAATGCCGGTACGGGCGTGGACGGCCTGCACCGCGCGCAGGCGAGCTGCATCGCCCTGGCGCGCGAACTGAACATTGCACCTGAGCAGATCCTGCCGTTTTCGACCGGCGTGATCATGGAGCCTTTGCCGCATGACCGTATTGCCGCCGGCCTGCCTGCCGCCGTGGCCGATGCGCATGAGAGCCACTGGGGCAAGGCGGCCGAAGCCATCATGACCACGGATACCGTGGCCAAGGCCTTCTCCCGCCGCATCACCCTGGGCGGAGCAAGCATCACCATCACCGGCATAGCCAAGGGCGCCGGCATGATCCGGCCCAACATGGCGACCATGCTGGGCTTTCTCGCGACCGACGCCTGTGTGGCGCAGGATCTGATGACGCAGCTGGCCACCGAGCTGGCGGAAGGTTCGTTCAACCGCGCGACGGTCGACGGTGACACCTCGACCAACGACTCTTTCGTGGTGATGGCCACCAACCGCGCGAAACATGCGGCCATCACCTCGCTGGACAGCGCTGACGGACAGACGCTGAAGGCGGCGATGCTGGACATCGCGCGCCGGCTCGCGCAAGCCATTGTGCGCGACGGTGAAGGCGCCACCAAGTTCATCACGGTCCAGGTCGAAGGCGGTAAAACTGCAGCGGAATGCCGCCTGGTGGCGTATGCGATTGCGCATTCGCCGCTGGTGAAGACGGCATTTTTTGCCAGCGACCCCAACCTGGGTCGCATCCTCGCCGCGGTGGGTTATGCCGGCATCGCTGATCTGGATCAGGCAAAAATCGATCTCTATCTGGATGAGGTGCTGGTCGCCAAAAACGGCGGCCGGCATACGGCTTATGTCGAGGCTGACGGCCAGCGCGTGATGAAACAAAGCGAAATCACCGTGCGTGTGTTGCTCGGTCGCGGCGACGCGGCCGACACCGTCTGGACCTGCGACTTGTCGTACGACTACGTCAAGATCAACGCTGACTATCGCAGTTAAGCTGCGCCATCGACCCATGAACGAGCAATTTGAACGCCTGATGGTTCGCGCGGAATCCCTGCTGGCGCGCATTGAATCCGTGCTGCCGCAGCCGCTGTCGGCGCCAGACTGGAGCGCCTCGGTGGCCTACCGCTACCGCAAGCGCAGTTCCGGCCATGGTGCGCTGGAGCCGGTGCGCCACATCGGCAGCATGAGCCTGACTGACCTCAAGGAAATCGAGGACCAGAAAGAAAAGATCCGGCGCAACACCGAGCAGTTCGTCAGCGGAAAACCCGCCAACAACGTGCTGCTGACCGGTGCGCGCGGCACCGGCAAGTCCTCGCTGATCAAGGCCTGCCTCAATGCGTATTCAGCGCGTGGCCTGCGCCTGATCGAGGTGGACAAGGCCGACCTGGTGGACTTGCCCGACATTGTTGATGTGGTGTCCGGCTTGAGCGAAAAATTCATTGTGTTTTGTGATGACCTCAGTTTTGAGGAGGGCGAGCCCGGCTACAAGGCGCTCAAGTCCATTCTTGACGGCTCCATTGCGGCGGCCACGCCCAACGTGTTGATCTACGCGACCAGCAACCGGCGCCACCTGCTGCCCGAGTACATGACCGAAAACCTGACCTACTCCCGCAGCGAGGATGGCGAGGTCCATCCGGGCGAGGTGGTGGAAGAAAAGATTTCGCTGTCCGAACGCTTCGGCCTGTGGGTCAGTTTCTACCCGTTCAGCCAGGAAGAGTACCTGACCATCGTCGCGCAGTGGCTGTCGTCTTTCGGCGTGACGCCTGACGCCATCAGTGCCGCCAAACCGGCATCGCTGGTCTGGGCGCTGGAGCGCGGCTCGCGCAGCGGACGCGTGGCCTTCCAGTTCGCGCGTGACTACGCGGGTCGTGACAGCGAGAGCCGGCCTGTCAGCGCAGCACCCATCGCCGCGTATGAACGTCCGGCTGTGGCGTCCGACCCCGGCGACCAGGCGGCTGACCACGCCACATGACTGTGCTGGTGGCCGACAGCCAGCGCCCGCGCGAGGGCGGCGCAAATCGCAAGGTGGTGGATGTCGCGGTGGGGGTGCTGCTGCGTCCGGATGGCGATTTCCTGCTGACCTCACGACCGCCCGGTAAGGTCTACGAAGGTTATTGGGAGTTTCCCGGCGGCAAGCTGGAGGCCGGCGAGACAGTGGAGCAGGCGCTGCGCCGCGAACTGCATGAAGAAATCGGCATCACCCTAGGTGCGGCCGAGCCCTGGAAGGTGGAACTGGTGGACTACCCGCACGCGCTGGTGCGGCTAAATTTCTGCAAGGTGTTCGATTGGACCGGGGACTTGCACATGCGCGAAGGCCAGTTGTTTGCCTGGCAGCGCTTGCCGGTGGACGTCAAGCCAGTGCTGCCAGGCACGCTGCCGGTGCTGCAGTGGTTTGCCGAGGAGCGCAAATTTTCCGGGCCGACCCACGCTGCGGCCTGAAGCATGCTCTGATATTGATAGCTGCTTAAGACCGCTGGATATGGGCTGGATGGATTTTTCACCATAAATTTGGCTGAGACGACTGAATTTGAGCGTCCCGTGTTGCTGCGTCGTACAAATGGCCTCAAGATAGCCTTGCTGCCCGATCTGCCTGTCGCTGTCTTTGAGGATTTGTCGCCATGCCTGTTCCTGTTTTCAGTCACACCGCCGGCACGGCCACTTACCACTTTCATGACCTGAAAGATGTGCTGGCGAAAGCCTCGCCGCTCCGGTCCGGGGACGTTCTGGCTGGGGTGGCCGCCAGCACCGACGAGGAGCGCGTCGTGGCGCAGATGACGCTGGCCGAGGTGCCGCTGGCCCGGTTTCTCCATGACACCGTGATTCCCTACGAAGACGATGAAATCACCCGTCTTGTCATCGACAGCCATGACACGGTCGCCTTTGCGCCCATCCGCCACCTGACGGTGGGTGACTTCCGCGACTGGCTGCTCAGTGATGCTGTCGACGGCGTTGCTCTGGCGGCTGTCGCGGCCGGTATCACGCCAGAAATGGCGGCGGCCGTCTCCAAACTCATGCGCAACCAGGACCTGATTCTGGTGGCGCAAAAATGCCGTGTGGTCACGGGCTTTCGCAACACCATCGGCTTGCCGGGGCGGCTGTCCACGCGGCTGCAACCCAACCACCCGACCGATGACGCGGCCGGTATCGCAGCCAGTTTGCTCGATGGCCTGCTCTACGGCAGTGGCGATGCGGTGATCGGTATCAACCCGGCCACCGACAATGTGCCGCAAGTCGTCAAGCTGGTCGGCATGCTGGACGAGATCATCCAGCGGTATGCCATTCCGGCGCAGTCCTGTGTGCTGACGCATGTGACGAACACGCTGGCCGCGATGGAGCGCGGCGCGCCGGTGGACCTGGTGTTTCAGTCGATTGCCGGCACCGAGGCCGCCAACCGCAGTTTTGGCATTGATCTGACACTGCTGGCCGAGGCGCAAAGCGCCGCCTTGTCCCTGGGGCGCGGCACGGTGGGCAACAACGTGATGTATTTTGAAACCGGCCAGGGCAGTGCCCTGTCGGCCCAGGCGCATCACGGCCTGGACCAGCAAACCTGTGAAGTGCGGGCTTATGCGGTGGCCCGCCACTTCAAACCGTTGCTGGTCAACAGTGTGGTGGGGTTCATCGGTCCGGAATATCTGTACAACGGCAAACAAATCATTCGCGCCGGGCTCGAAGATCATTTTTGTGGCAAGTTGCTGGGCTTGCCCATGGGCTGCGACGTTTGTTATACCAACCACGCCGAAGCCGACCAGAACGACATGGATGTGCTGCTGACCTTGCTCGGCGTGGCCGGCTGCACCTTTATCATGGGTGTGCCGGGCTCGGACGACATCATGCTCAACTACCAGAGTACCTCCTTTCACGATGCCTTGTACACACGCCGGGTGCTGGGCTTGCGCCCCGCGCCAGAGTTTGAAACCTGGCTGGAAAAAATGCAGATCACCGTTGCAGGCGAGGGCGCTGGACCGCTGCAGCTGGCGCAGCAGGTTCCACAGGCATTTCGAGACGCGTTGCGGCGCTTGGGCTGAACCGGATCAATACATGAAGCCTCCGCCCAAGCCCGTGATTGCCAATCCCTGGCAAGTGCTGCGCCAGTTCACAACCGCGCGAATCGCACTGGGGCGTACGGGTGTCAGCCTGCCGACCCAGCCGCAATTGGGGTTTCAACTGGCCCATGCGCGGGCCAGGGACGCGGTGCACCGGACGCTGGATGTGCCGCAATTGCTGAAGGATCTCGAAACCGCGCAGATCGCCCCTTCCGATATTTGCCTGGTGCTGGACAGTGCGGCGGGCGACCGCCTGCAGTATCTGCAGCATCCCGACAAGGGACGGCGTCTGGACGGTGCCTCGCGTGAGCGCCTGCGGGCTTTGCCGCAGCCACCAGCGGGAAGGGGCTGTGATATTGCTTTTGTGATCGCGGATGGTTTGTCAGCATTGGCGATTGCGCAACATGCCGTGCCCCTGCTGGCCGCCGTGATGCGGCGTATCGCGGAAGAGAACTGGGTGCTGGCGCCGCTGACGATTGTCAAACAGGGGCGGGTGGCGGTGGGCGACGAGGTGGGCGGACTGCTGGGCGCCCGGCTCGTGGTGCTGTTGATTGGCGAGCGTCCGGGGCTGAGTTCGCCCGACAGCCTGGGCATCTACCTGACATGGATGCCGAGGATAGGGCTGACAGATGAGCGCCGCAACTGCATCTCCAATGTGCATCCCGCTGGTCTGTCGCATGAGGATGCGGCAGCCAAAGTGGTTTACCTGGTGTCGCAGATGCACCGGCGGCAGGTGTCGGGTGTGCAACTCAAGGACGACAGCAACACCGATTTGGGCTTGATGAACGCACCACGCGGCAACTTCCTGATCGACAGCTCTAGCTGAAGTCCCATTGTTTTTTTGCGCCCAGTACCGCGTCGGGGTAGGGCGCCTTGCCGCGCGAGCCGTTGTAGCGGCCCAGGCCCATGAACAGGTCACCTTTTTCCCGGTCTAGGTAGTGGCGCAGAATCACGCAACCGAAACGCAGGTTGGTCTGCATGTGGAACAGCTTGCCGGCATCGCCGTCGCCAATCACGCGCGTCCAGAAGGGCATGACCTGCATGTAGCCGCGCGCGCCGACGCGGCTGACGGCGAATTTTCGGAAATTGCTTTCGACCTGGATCAGGCCCAGCACCAGCGCCACGTCGAGCCCGGCGCGTTTGCTTTCGTACCAGACGGTCTGCAGGAATTCCTTTCGGATCTGCCACTCCGGCTTTTTCTTGTGCAGCCGGTCACTCATGGCGCCCAGCCAGCGCAGATAGGCCAGCCGGCTTTCGGTATCACGAAACTCGGGCACCGGCGGCGCCTGGCTGGCAATGGCCGAACTCAGCGCCGTGCGTACCGAGTCGATCAGCGGTTCCTCGATCTGCGCGCCAGCGCTGGCTTGCTCTGAAATAAATAGCAATAAAGCGCCGACCGACGTGGCCTGGAGGCATGTTCTCCTCGCAAGGCTGGCAGGGTCGGGCGTCGCTGCCCTCATGCGGCCAATTTGCCTTGCAGGAAGGTGAAGATGTCGCTGCTGGCCACGCTGCTGGCGGCCGTGTCACGCCGATGCTGGTACTCGACTTGTCCTTCCTTGAGACCACGGTCGCCGATGGTGACACGGTGCGGCACACCGATCAGCTCCCAGTCGGCAAACATCGCACCGGGACGTTCGCCGCGATCATCGAGAATCACATCCACGCCGGCAGCGACCAGTTCGTCATGCAGCTTCTCGGCTGCGGCTTTCACATCGGGGAAACGGTCCGGACTGATCGGGCACAGCACCACAGTGAAAGGCGCAATCGCGTCGGGCCAGATGATCCCGCGCTCGTCATGGTTTTGCTCGATGGCAGCGGCCGGCAGGCGCGTGATGCCGATACCGTAACAACCCATTTCGAGAAACTGCGGCTTGCCGTTTTCGCCAAGAAAAGTCGCGTTCATGGCCTGGCTGTACTTGGTGCCGAGGTAAAACACATGGCCGACCTCGATGCCGCGCTCGATGGCCAGCACGCCCTTGCCGTCGGGTGAGGCATCGCCGGCGACCACGTTGCGCAGGTCCGCAACAAGTTCAGCTTCAGGCAGGTCGCGGCCCCAGTTGACGCCGGTCATATGAAAGTCAGCTTCGTTGGCGCCGCAAACCCAGTCGCTCATGGCGGCGACTTCACGGTCGGCCACCAGCGTGACCGGCTTTTTCAAATTCAGCGGGCCGAGGTAACCGGGCTTGCAGCCGAAGTGGTCTTCAATCTCGGGCAGGGTGGCAAAACGGAAACCGGCCAGGCCGGGGACCTTGCCGACCTTGACTTCATTCATGTCGTGGTCACCGCGCAGCAGCAGAAGCCAGACCTGGGTTTTCTTGACCTTGCCGGCCTCGTCAAGTTCGTCGGTGGCCAACACCAGCGACTTGACCGTGGTTTGCAGCAGGATACCGAGGAGTTCGGCCACATCGCCGCAGGTCGCCTTGCCCGGCGTAGCGGTTTTGGTCAGAGCCTGGGTGGCCGCCTTGCGTTCGCCCTGGGGCGCCAAGGCTTCCGCCTTCTCCATGTTGGCCGCGTAATCGCTGTCCGGGCAATAAACGATGGCGTCTTCTCCAGTGGCCGCTATCACCTGAAACTCTTCGCTGAGGTCCCCGCCGATGGCGCCGCTGTCGGCCGCCACGGCGCGGTAACTGAGGCCGAAGCGGTCGAAGATGCGGCGGTAGGCGGCGGCCATCACCTGGTAGCTGGCTTTGGCGGCAGTCTGGTCGCGGTCAAAGCTGTAGGCGTCCTTCATGATGAACTCGCGCCCGCGCATCAGGCCGAAGCGCGGACGGCGTTCATCGCGGAATTTGGTCTGGATCTGGTACAGGTTTTTCGGCAGCTGTTTGTAGCTCTTGATGTCCTGCCGCATCACGTCGGTGATGACTTCCTCGCTGGTCGGCTGAACCACAAAATCCCGGCCGTGGCGGTCCTTGATGCGTAACAGTTCCGGACCCATTTTTTCAAAGCGGCCGGTTTCCTGCCAGAGTTCAGCCGGCTGAATCACCGGCATGGTCATTTCGACGGCGCCGGCGCGGTTCATTTCCTCGCGCACGATGGCTTCGACCTTGCGGATCACGCGCAGGCCCATGGGCATGTAGTTGTAAATCCCGGCGCCCAGTTTTTTGATCATCCCGGCACGCATCATGAGCTGATGGCTGACCACCTCCGCGTCCGCAGGCGCTTCCTTGAGCGTGGAAATGAAGAACTGGGATGCTTTCATGGCTTGTTTTTTTGGGCTTCGTGAAGTTTTTGGGACGAGGGTCCCGAGGCGCGCTTGGCTCTGAGCATTCTGCTGTGCATAATGGACTCAGTTTAAAAAATTTGAGGTTTGATTATGCTTGACCGGGACGGCTTTCGGCCCAACGTCGGCATCATCTTGCTCAACCAGAGAAGTCAGGTATTTTGGGGCAAGCGCATCCGCACCCACTCCTGGCAGTTTCCGCAGGGTGGCATTGACCGGGGCGAAAATCCCGAGCAGGCCATGTTCCGCGAATTGCACGAAGAAGTGGGGCTGATGCCGCAACATGTGCAGGTGCTTGCCCGGACCCGGGACTGGTTGCGCTATGAGGTGCCTGACCGGTTTATCCGCCGCGATGCGCGCGGACATTACAAAGGCCAGAAACAGATCTGGTTCCTGCTGCAGCTGGTTGGCCACGACTGGGACCTTAACCTGCGCGCCACCGACCATCCGGAGTTTGACGCCTGGCGCTGGAACGACTACTGGGTTCCGCTGGATGTGGTCGTCGAATTCAAGCGCGGGGTCTACGAAATGGCATTGACCGAGTTGTCGCGTTTTGTGCCGCGTGTCGACAACCGGTTTGATGCCCGGAACGACCACCGCAACCGCTATTTGCGGGGCGGCATGCGCCAGCGCGATCCTGGCGAAGCCGGCAGCGGTGAGCACAGTTTGCATTCGTCCGGGTTACCGGGTGGCTCGTTTGAGCTGCCGCCAGGCGCCACTTTTGAACCGGATCCGCAAACCAGTTTGGCGGCCGCCTCCAGAAATGAAAAACATGATCTTTAAATCCTTGTTGATAACGTGCCTGCTGAGCCTGTCGGTCGGGGCGTGGGCGCAACGGGACGTCGAACTGGCGGACTGGAAGGAAGAGGCGGTCCCGCCGCCGCCGGCATTTGATGCCGGCAAACTGCTGATTTTTGATGTGTCCCAAGCTTCGTCTTTGACTTACGGCGTGGATCCGGCCACCCTGCGGATTTCAAAAGACGGCGTGCTCAGTTATGTGATGGTCGCCACCAGCGCCAGCGGTGCGCGCAACGTCCTGTACGAAGGCATACGCTGCGTTACTGGCGAGGTCAAGACCTATGCGCGTTCCAGCCCCTCGGGTGTCTGGTCGCCGGTGGCGCAGCCGGAGTGGCGTTCGATGTTCGACAACATGCCGTCCAAACATGCGCTGGCTTTCGCCCGGGCCGGTGCCTGCGACAACGCGGCGCAGGCCTCATCGGTCAACGAGCTGATCCGTCAGCTCAAACTCAATCGTTTCAGCCGCTTCAACTGGTAAGCACCAGGTTGGTCCGGTGGACCATTTCGGCCTCACCGGTATAGCCCAGCAGCTTTTCAAAGTCCGCTGAAGGTTTGCGGCAAATCATGCGGGCCTCGGCACTCGAGTAGTTGGCCAGGCCGCGCGCAATCTCGCTGCCTGTGGCGTCATGCACCGCGATCACATCGCCGCGCGAGAACTCACCCTGCACCGAGGTCATACCGATGGGCAGCAGGCTTTTGCCTTCGTCACGCACCTTCACGGCGGCGCCCGCGTCGACGCTCACCGAGCCGCGCAATTGCAGGTGATCTGCCATCCACTGTTTGCGCGCCTGGTTTTTCGGCGTCTGGGCCACCAACAGGGTGCCGATGGACTCTCCCTGGGTCAGCCGGATCAGCGCATGGGGCTCGCGGCCCCAGGCAATCACCGTGGAGGCGCCTGAACCGGCAGCACGTTTGGCCGCCAATATTTTGGTGATCATGCCGCCCTTGCCGATGCTGGAGCCGGCGCCGCCGGCCATCGCCTCCAGCGCGGCGTCGCCTGCAATGGCCTCATGGATGAAGCGCGCTTGCGGGTCCTTGCGGGGATCGGCGCTGTACAGGCCTTTCTGGTCTGTAAGGATGATCAGTGCGTCGGCGTCGACCAGGTTGGCGACCAGCGCGCCCAGGGTGTCGTTGTCGCCGAATTTGATTTCGTCGGTCACGACGGTGTCGTTTTCATTGATCACCGGCACCACGCCGAGTTGCAGCAAGGTCAGCAAGGTGGAGCGGGCGTTGAGATAACGCTCGCGGTCGGTCAGGTCGGCATGGGTCAGCAGCACCTGGGCGCTGCCGACACCGTTGTCGCGCAACTGGCTCTCATAAACCTGCACCAGGCCCATCTGCCCGACGGCGGCGGCAGCCTGCAACTCGTGGATGGCTTTGGGCCGTGCGGCCCAGCCCAGGCGTTTCATGCCTTCGGCGATGGCTCCGCTGCTGACCATGATGACCTCACGGCCGCTTTTGACCAGTACCGCCAGTTGCTGGCACCACTGGCCGATGGCCGCAGCGTCCAGACCACGTCCCTCATCGGTGACCAGGCTGGAGCCGACCTTGACCACGATGCGGCGGGCATTGAGAAGAACCTGTGAACCTGTTTTTTCTTGCATGTTCTGGTTGTTTTAGCGCCCCAGCCCATGTCGGGTGGGCGTGAGTAGCTATGATTATTGTAGCAACTGAGGCCGGCGCCGTCTCAGGTTGCGTCAGGCTCACCGCGCAGATCGGCAAATCGGGGGTCGATCTCCTCCGGTTCCTGCTCGCTTTTCTGTACGCTTTTGACGTGCTGGTAGATCGTCTTGACCAACTGCTCGCAGCCTTCGCGCGTCAAGGCGGAAATCTCGAACACCGGTCCCTTGAACTTGAAGCGTTTGACAAAATCCTTGACCAGCGCCGCGCGTTTGTCGTCGTCGACCATGTCAAGCTTGTTGAGCACCAGCCAGCGCGGTTTGTCGAAAAGCGCCGCATCGTACTTCTTGAGCTCGCCGACAATCGCCTTGGCTTGCGCGACCGGGTCCACGCTGTCGTCAAACGGCGCCATATCGACGATGTGCAGCAACAGCCGCGTGCGCTGCAGGTGGCGCAAAAAGAGGTGACCCAGGCCGGCGCCTTCAGAGGCGCCTTCAATCAGACCGGGCAGGTCGGCAACCACAAAACTCTGCTCTGGCCCTACGCGCACCACGCCCAGATTCGGGTGCAGGGTGGTGAAGGGATAGTCGGCAATACGTGGCCGCGCGTTGGAAACAGCCGTGATGAAGGTGGACTTGCCCGCGTTGGGCATGCCCAGCAGGCCGACATCGGCCAGCACCTTGAGTTCAAGCTTGAGGCTTTTACGCTCACCGGGCCAGCCGGGTGTCTTGCTGCGCGGCGCGCGGTTGGTCGAGCTTTTGAAGCGCAGGTTGCCGAAGCCGCCGTCGCCGCCCTTGGCAATCAGCAACTCCTCGCCAGGCACCAGCAACTCGTACAACACCTCGCCGGTCTCGGCGTCGGTCAGGATGGTGCCCACCGGCATCTTGAGCATGATGTCGTCGCCCTTCGCGCCAAACATGTCCGAGCCCATGCCGTGTTCACCATTGCGCGCTTCGTGGCGGCGCGAAAAACGGAAGTCCACCAGCGTGTTCAGATTGACATCGGCCACTGCATAAACATGGCCGCCGCGTCCGCCGTCACCGCCGTTGGGGCCGCCAAATTCCTTGTACTTTTCGTGGCGAAACGAGACGCAGCCGCTCCCGCCATCGCCGGCGGCGATGTCAATAAAGGCTTCGTCAACAAATTTCATGGTGTGAGGGGTGATCCGGTCTTAGGCGCAGCCGGACAACACAAGGATAGTTTACAAATACACAAACAGGAAAGGCCAAAACAACAAAGCCCCGACCAAGCGGGGCTTCGATGCCATCGAAGTGATCAGCTTACGCTGGCGTCACATTGACGGTGTGCTTGCTCAGCGCGCCCTTGATGGCAAACGAGACTGAACCGTCCACCAGTGCAAACAGGGTGTGGTCCTTGCCGATGCCGACATTGACGCCCGGATGGAACTTGGTGCCACGCTGGCGCACGATGATGCTGCCTGCGTTGATCACTTCGCCGCCGAACTTCTTGACGCCCAGCATTTTTGGCTGTGAGTCACGGCCATTTCGCGTAGAGCCGCCGCCTTTTTTCTGTGCCATTTTCTACTACTCCTTGGTACTTCCTGCTTAACCGACGATGGCGCCGATTTGCAGTTCAGTGAAGTTTTGCCGGTGACCCTGGCGTTTTTGGTAATGTTTGCGACGGCGCATCTTGAAAATGCGAACCTTGTCGTGCCTGCCTTGTGAAAGGACAGTAACCGTAACAGTAGCGCCGGACACCAAGGGCGTACCAACCGTGATTGTGCTGCCGGTTCCGACAGCCAACACCTGGTCAATAACGATCTCTTGGCCTACGTCCGCAGCAATCTGTTCTACTTTAATTTTTTCACCCGTAGCAACTTTGTATTGTTTGCCACCGGTTTTTATGACCGCGTACATGTAAGACCTCTTGAAATGAGTTCTGCGGACGAATTTCCACAGAGCCCTCGATTCTAGCATGGGAAGCGAAAAACCCGCCTCGCCGCCTGTCCGGCCCGACCAGCGGCCGCAAGGCGGTCGCGGCCTTCCTATAATCTGGCCAATCTCTTGTCTGGATCGCCTTGACTGCCAATTCCTCTAGCACGACCGCTGCGCTGGCCCTGATTGCCGGCGACATGCAGGCCATGGACGCGGTGATCGCCCGCCGCCTCAGCTCTGATGTGCCGCTGGTCAGCCAGGTGTCGCAGTACATCATCGCCGCCGGCGGCAAGCGCCTGCGCCCCGCGCTGCTGCTGCTGATGTGCGGCGCGCTGGACTACCGTGGCGATCAGCGCTTCAACCTGGCGGCTGTGGTGGAATTCATACACACCGCAACGCTGCTGCACGACGATGTGGTCGACGAGTCCACCCTGCGCAGGGGCCGCGCCACGGCCAATGCCTCGTTTGGCAACCCGGCCAGCGTGCTGGTGGGCGACTTCCTGTACTCCCGGGCGTTTCAGATGATGGTCGATGCTGGCGACATGCGCATCATGCAGACCCTGGCTGAAGCCACCAACGTGATTGCCGAGGGCGAGGTGCTGCAACTGATGAACATGCACGACGCCAGCTTGTCGGAGGACGGCTATTTGCGGGTGATTCGCTCCAAGACGGCCAAGTTGTTCGAGGCCAGTGCGCGGCTGGCAGCCTTGCTGGCAGGGGCTCCGGCGGCAGTCGAGCAGGCCTGCGCGGACTATGGACAGGCGCTGGGTACGGCTTTCCAGGTGATTGACGACTTGCTGGACTACGACGGTGATGCCGCCGAAATGGGAAAAAACCTGGGCGACGACCTGCGGGAGGGCAAGGCCACGTTGCCGCTGATCATTGCCATGCAGCGCGGCACAGGGGCGGAGCAGGGCATGATCCGCCACGCCATTGAGACCGGCGGAACCGAGCGCCTGGCCGAGATTGTGGCCATCGTCCGGCACACCGGCGCCCTGCAGGCGACCCGCGACGCGGCAGCGCTGGAGGCGCAACGGGCGATCCAGGCGCTGGCTCAACTCGGGCGCAGTACCTACAGCAAGGCCTTGCTAGAATTGGCTTCCCAGCTTCTGCAGCGTCGGTCCTGACGCCGGATCGGTGCACCTGTCGGGGTGTAGCTTAGCCTGGTAGAGCGCTACGTTCGGGACGTAGAGGCCGGAGGTTCGAATCCTCTCACCCCGACCATTCATCGCCTGTTTCCGTCCACTCTTCTGGTTTCGTTGTTGTTGTTCCAACACCAGGTCGGGGCGGCTGCCATTTCGATTTACATCACCTGAGCTATCAACGATGATGTCAATTTTGTCAATTTGAGGTAGATTCGAAAATTATGGCCGCTGTCGATTCCGTGATCAATGCTCCCGCTTTGCCCGGTCTGGGACGGGCGCTGGTGATGGCCGGCAAGCTCGGGCAAAAGGCCGCAGAAGACATTTTTCGCAAGGCTTTAAGCAGCCGCACCAGCTTTATTGCGGAACTGACCGGCTCGGGTGTCGTTTCAGCGTCGGATCTGGCGCACACCATGTCGACTGCATTTGCGGCGCCCCTGCTGGATCTCAGTGCCATCGACACCCAGCGCCTGCCCAAGGGCCTGCTGGACGTCAAAATCTGCCAGGCCTATCGAATTGTTGTCTTGAGCAAGCGCAGCAACCGTCTGATTGTTGCGACCGCCGACCCCTCCGATCAGGAGGCGGCTGAAAAAATCAAGTTTTCGACCCAGATGGGCGTGGACTGGGTCATTGCCGAGTACGACAAGCTGTCCAAGTTGGTAGAGGCATCGGCCACCACCGCGTCTGAAGCCATGGACAGCATCATCGGCGATGACTTCGAGTTTGACGAATCCACCGCAGAGGCGGCCAGCGTCGACACCAGCGATACCAGCGTGTCGGAGGTTGAGGATGCGCCCGTCGTCAAGTTCCTGCACAAGATGCTGCTCGATGCGTTCAGCATGCGCGCCTCGGACCTGCATTTCGAGCCCTATGAGCATACCTACCGGGTGCGTTTCCGGGTTGACGGCGAGCTGCGCGAGATCGCGTCGCCGCCGGTTGCCATCAAGGAAAAGCTGGCTTCCCGCATCAAGGTGATCTCCAAGATGGACATCTCCGAAAAGCGGGTACCGCAAGACGGAAAGATGAAGCTCAAGATCGGGCCTGACCGGGTGATCGATTTCCGGGTCAGCACCTTGCCCACGATGTTCGGCGAGAAAATCGTGATCCGTATCCTGGACCCGAGCAGTGCCAAGCTGGGCATTGATGCGCTCGGCTATGAGCCGATCGAGAAGGAACGCCTGCTCAACGCAGTTCAGCGTCCCTACGGCATGGTGCTGGTGACGGGCCCGACCGGTTCGGGAAAGACCGTGTCGCTCTACACCTGCCTGAACATCCTGAACAAACCCGGCGTGAACATATCGACGGCTGAAGATCCGGCCGAGATCAACCTGCCGGGTGTTAACCAGGTCAGCATGAACGACAAGGCCGGTCTGACTTTTTCAGTGGCCCTGAAGGCGTTTTTGCGCCAGGATCCGGACATCATCATGGTTGGCGAGATCCGCGACCTGGAAACTGCGGAGATTTCCATCAAGGCAGCGCAAACCGGCCACCTCGTGTTGTCTACCTTGCATACCAACGACGCGCCTGCCACGCTGACCCGGCTGCGCAATATGGGCATTGCGCCCTTCAATATTGCGTCCAGCGTGATTCTGATCACTGCCCAGCGCCTGGCGCGGCGCCTGTGTCCCGCCTGCAAGGCGCCGGCGGACATCCCGCGCGAGACCCTGCTTGATGCCGGCTTCGAAGAAGATGATGTTGACGGCACGTGGACGCCTTACCGCCCTGTCGGCTGCTCCATGTGCAACAGCGGCTACAAGGGTCGTGTGGGCATCTACCAGGTCATGCCGATCACGGATGAAATCCAGCGCATCATCCTGCGCGATGGCAGCGCCCTCGAAATTGCCGAACAGGCTGCCACCGAAGGCGTGAAAAGCCTTCGGGGGGCGGGTTTGCAAAAGGTCAAGACGGGGATGACCTCGCTTGAAGAGATTTTGGGGTGCACCAATGTCTAGCCACGCCTCGCCACACCGGCCCGTCGGGCGCGGCACTCGCTCCGGGCTTCCATCATCCTGCACGCACTAGCAAGAAGGCAACATGGCAACTGCAACATCCAGGGACGTCAAGGAATTTGTCTTCGAGTGGGAAGGAAAAGACCGCAATGGCAAGCAGGTCCGGGGGGAAACCCGTGCCGTTGGCGAAAACCAGGTCAAGGCTTCACTGCGTCGTCAAGGCGTGTTCCCGACAAAAATCAAGAAGCGCAGCATGCGCTCGGGCAAGTCCATCAAGCCCAAGGACATTGCCATTTTCACGCGGCAGCTGGCGACCATGATGAAAGCGGGTGTGCCGCTTCTGCAGTCGTTCGACATTGTCGGACGCGGCAACGCCAATGCCAGTGTCACCAAACTTCTCAACGATGTGCGCACCGATGTCGAAACCGGCACGTCGCTCAGCGCTGCTTTCCGCAAGTACCCCCTGTATTTCAATGCGCTGTACTGCAATCTGGTGGAAGCCGGTGAGGCTGCCGGTATCCTGGAGGCGCTGCTGGATCGCCTGGCGGTTTACATGGAGAAAACCGAGGCCATCAAATCCAAGATCAAATCCGCTTTGATGTACCCGGCTTCGGTGGTGGTTGTGGCCTTTGTGGTGGTCGCCGTGATCATGATTTTTGTGATCCCCGCGTTCAAGGAGGTGTTCTCCTCGTTCGGCGCGGATCTGCCGGCCCCTACTCTGTTTGTGATGGCTATCAGCGAATTTTTTGTGGCTTACTGGTGGCTGATTTTTGGCGGTATCGGTGGTGGCATTTACTTTTTCATGCAAGCCTGGCGGCGCAACGAAAAAATGCAGCGCGTGATGGACCGCGTCCTGCTGAAGGTGCCGGTGTTTGGGGTGCTGATCGAAAAATCGTGTATCGCCCGCTGGACCCGCACCTTGTCCACCATGTTTGCTGCCGGTGTGCCCTTGGTCGAGGCGCTCGATTCGGTGGGCGGTGCTTCCGGTAACTCGCTGTATGCCGACGCCACAGAAAGAATCCAGCAGGAAGTGTCCACCGGCACCAGCTTGACGGCCGCCATGGGCAATGCCAACCTGTTCCCGACCATGGTGTTGCAGATGTGTGCGATTGGCGAAGAATCTGGCTCAGTCGATCACATGCTTGGAAAGGCCGCTGACTTTTATGAAGCCGAAGTCGATGAAATGGTCGCTGGCCTGTCCAGTCTGATGGAGCCCATCATCATCGTGTTTTTGGGCGGTCTGATCGGCGGCATCGTGGTGTCCATGTACCTGCCGATCTTCAAGCTCGGCCAAGTGGTTTGATGTCGGGACTGGTGTCCGGTTGGCCTGCGGGTTTCGACGCCGCTTTTGCCGGGATTTTCGGGCTGCTGATTGGCAGTTTCCTGAACGTCGTCATTTACCGCCTGCCGAAAATCATGGAGCGCCAGTGGGCCCTTGAATGTGCCGAAATGTCGGGTGTCCCGGCGAACAACACGGTAACTTTCAATCTGCTGGTGCCCCGTTCCCGGTGTTCGAGTTGTGGCCATGTGATTGCCTGGTACGAAAACATTCCCGTGGTGAGTTACCTCTTTCTCAAGGGGCAATGTTCGGTTTGCGGTACCAAGTTCGGCTTGCGTTATCCCCTGGTGGAGCTCGCAACCGGCGGTTTGTTTTTTTTCTGCGCCTGGCGATGGGGTTTGAGCTGGACCGGTCTGGCCTGGAGCGGCTTTGCGGCAGCGCTGGTGACGCTTGCGCTGATCGACTGGGACACCACCTTGCTTCCCGATGACATCACCTTGCCTTTGCTTTGGGCTGGCCTGATTGTGGTCGCGCTGGGTTGGAACCCGGTCCTCAGCCTGAGCCAGGCCTTGTGGGGTGCGGTGGCCGGCTACCTGTCGCTGTGGCTGGTGTACTGGGCGTTCAAGCTGGTGACCGGAAAAGAAGGCATGGGCTACGGGGACTTCAAGCTGTTTGCAGCGCTGGGGGCCTGGATGGGCTGGTCGGCCCTGGTGCCCATCATTTTGATGGCCTCGGTCATAGGCGCGCTGGTCGGGATTGCGATGAAATTTTCCAGTGGCCTGCGCGAAGGAGGTTACGTGCCCTTTGGTCCGTTTCTGGCAGGCGCCGGCCTGACGGCGATGGTGTTTGGACCCCAGGCCATTTTGCGTGTGATTGGCCTGTAGCGGCATGCCAGCATTGCGCGTGGGACTGACTGGCGGCATTGGCAGCGGTAAAAGCACGGTGGCCGGGATGCTCGCAGAGTGCGGCGCGGCCATCATCGATGCCGATGCGATATCGCGCCAGACCACTGCGCCGGGTGGCGCGGCTGTTGCCCTGATCACCCAGACGTTTGGTGCCGATTTCGTGACGGCCGACGGCGCGCTGGACCGGGATCACATGCGTGCGCTGGTTTTCAGTGATCCTGACGCAAAACGCCGGCTCGAAGCCATCATCCACCCGCTGGTCGGTGCGGAGACCGCTCGCCAGGCAGCGCAGGCGCTGCAAGCGGGGCGGGTCTGCATCGTGTTTGACGTGCCCCTGCTGGTGGAGTCCGACCGTTGGCGTCAGCAGCTTGACCGCGTACTGGTGGTGGACTGCGGCGAGGAAACGCAGATCAGCCGCGTGATGGCCCGCAGTGGCTGGACGCGGCAGATGGTTAAACAGGTGATGGCAGGGCAGGCCAGCCGTCTGCAGCGGCTCGCTGCGGCAGACGTTTGTATTGACAACGACGGGACGGTCTCGCTGGAAGCGCTGACGCTGCGGGTCCGGCAGGCGGCGCGGCGCTTCGGGCTATGATGGCTGACCCTTCCGCTGAAAAAGATATATCGCAGTGATTCTTTACGAATATCCCTTCAACGAACGCATTCGCACGTATTTGCGGCTTGAGCACCTCTTTCACCGCCTTGGCGAACTGGCCGCGCGGGACCATCCGACCGACCACCACTACGCGATCACCACCATTTTTGAAGTGATGGATGTGGCGGCCCGCGCCGACCTGAAAACCGACGTGCTCAAGGATCTGGACCGGCAAAAACACCTGCTCAATGGTTACCGCGGCAACCCGGCGATTTCCGAAGCGGTGCTTGATGAAGTGACTGGCCAGCTTGACGCGTGTTTTGTCACCTTGACCGGCCTGCCCGGCAAGGCGGGCCAGTCGCTGACCGAAAACGACTGGCTGATGAGCATACGCAGCCGCATTGGCATCCCCGGTGGCACCTGCGAATTTGATCTGCCAGCCTATTTTGCCTGGCAGCATTTTGATGCAGCCACGCGCCAGAAGGATTTGCAGCGCTGGATCGCGACCCTGGTGCCGCTGGCCGAGTCGATTCGCATGTTGCTCAAGCTGTTGCGCGACTCCGGCTTGCCGCAAAAGGTGGTGGCGACTGGCGGGCAGTTCCAGCAGACCCTGCCGCAAGGAAGGACTTTCCAGTTGCTGCGTTTGCGTATCGATCCGAGTCTGGGGCTGATTCCCGAAATCAGCGGCAACCGGCTGATTGTTTCCGTCCGCCTGATGCGTCATGAAAGCGACGACCGCCTGCATTCTTCGACCGACGATGCGGCTTTTGAATTGACGCTCTGTTCCTGAACGGCGCCGGCACCCAGGCTTGATAGCGATGACGTCGGAAATACCAACCCCCAAGATCGTGGTCTGCCCGACCTGTAACGGGCCCAGCGTGTACGCACCTGACAACCGCTTCCGCCCTTTTTGCAGCGAGCGTTGTAAAAATGTCGATCTGGGTGCCTGGGCCAGCGAGAGTTTTCGTATGCCGGCCGACGCGCCGCCGGACGATCAGGTGTACGGCGACGCCAAACTGCAGTAAAACACGGCTTTGTGCAGGCAGGCGGCAGTCGACCGCCATTTTCAGGGAGCATCCAATGAGGGGAACAGCGTTTTTCCGGCGCGGCTTGCTGATCGCGGCGGCTGCGACTTTTTGTCTGGGACTGTCAGCCGGGCCCAGCCTGGCGGCCGGTGAGAAGGCCAACAAAGCTTCTCCTGTCAAGAAACAGGGCAGCACCAAATTTATCCCTGGGTCTCAGGAAACCCGCAAGGAGCGCAGCGAGCGGCTCAAGCGGGAGTGCAAGGGCCGGGTCAACGCCGGCGCCTGCGAAGGTTACACACACTGAGGTTGCCGGCCAGGTGACCCGCAACTTGCCTTGACCCGGCTCAGGGAGCCGGTGTGCCGAGAACCTGCTGCAACTCGCCGTTTTCGTACATCTCCATCATGATGTCCGAGCCGCCGATGAATTCACCCTTCACGTAGAGCTGGGGAATTGTCGGCCAGTTGCTGTATTCCTTGATGCCGTTGCGGATGTCCGGGTCCTCCAGAACGTTGACGGTGGCGGGTTTGCTCACGCCACAGGCCTTGAGCACCTGAATGGCCCGACCGGAGAAGCCGCACTGAGGAAACTGCGCCGTGCCTTTCATGAAAAGCACCACGTCGCTGGATTTCACGATCTGGTCTATGCGTTGCTGGGTATCACTCATATTTGTGTCCTTGGAAGGGGGCTCGCCGATGCCGCACGGATCAGGCTGATCTGGCGGTCATCCGACTGCAGATGGATTTCAACGGCTGAAAAACAATGCCTGATTATCCCGCTGTTTGTTGCGGGCCGCTTTCAGTCGGCCAGCAACCGCCGGAACAGCGTTCCACACCGGCCAGGTCGGTTCGGCTCTGCACCTGATCAAAGCCGCGCTGGACCAGCAATTCGCGCACGGCTGCGGCCTGGTCGTAACCATGCTCAAGTTGCAGCCAGCCTCCTGCGTGCAGGTGCGCGGGTGCCTTGGCAATGATGGTCCGGATGTCGTCCAGGCCGTCCGGCCCGGCGGTCAGGGCGCTTTGGGGTTCATCGGTCAGGGCAGCCAGATGGGCATCACCCTCAGCGACATAGGGCGGATTACTGACGATCAAGTGAAAGTGCCCGCTCACATTGTCAAGCCAGCTGCTTTCGATGAATTGAAGCGCCAGGTCCAGGCGGTCGGCATTGCCACGCGCCACCGCCAGGGCAGCAGTGCTGGCATCGAGGGCGGTGACATCCAGTGCCGGCCGTGTTGCCTTGAGTGCCAGCGCAATCGCGCCGCTGCCGGTGCCCAGGTCCAGTACCCGCGCGCCGGCCGGCATGCCGGGTGCCGCTAGTGTCTCCAGCCCCCAGTCGACCAGGGTCTCAGTGTCCGAGCGCGGCACCAGCACGCGGGCATCCACCTGGAGTTGCAAACCAAAAAACTCCTTGCGGCCCACGAGGTAGGCCAGCGGTTCGCCGGCCGCGCGGCGCAGGCTCAGTTGCCGGAACAGGCGGGCCGCCTCCTCCGGCAGCTTGTCGCCGTCATGCGCCAGCAGCCAGCCCCGGTCGCTGTCGGGCCGGCCCAGCGCATGCAGCAGCAGCAGCTGGGCATCCAGGCGCGCCAGGCCCCGCGCCTGCGCGACCGCCAGCGCCTGGCCGAGCATATGGGGGACGACCGGTGGGGTCATGGCTTGCTATTAAATCAGGAGCTTCCCGCCCATGTCGGACATGGGCTGGAGGCCGGTTTTGATCGGAAATTTCACGGCTCAGCCATTCGATGCCGATTCCAGCTCGGCGAGCAGCTCTGCGCCGCGCGCCACCTGCAGCGCGGTGACCACATCATCCATGTCGCCCTCCATGATGGACAGCAGCTTGTACAGCGTCAGGTTGATGCGGTGGTCGGTGAGCCGCCCCTGCGGGAAGTTGTAGGTCCGGATGCGGTCGCTGCGGTCGCCGCTTCCGATCAGGCCCTTGCGCGTGGCAGCGTCCTTGGCTGCGCGTTCGGAGCGGTCTTTTTCATGGATGCGCGCGGTCAGCACCTTGAGCGCCTGCGCCTTGTTGCTGTGCTGGCTGCGGCCGTCCTGGCATTCGGCGACGATGCCGGTGGGTAAATGCGTGATACGTACGGCCGAGTCGGTCTTGTTGATGTGCTGGCCGCCGGCGCCGCTGGCGCGGTAGGTGTCGATGCGCAGGTCCGACGGGTTGATCTGGATGGCCACCGCTTCGTCGGGCTCGGGCAGCACGGCGACGGTGCAGGCACTGGTGTGGATGCGGCCCTGGGTTTCGGTGACGGGAACGCGCTGCACGCGGTGGCCGCCGGACTCGAAACGCAGCTTGCCGTAGACACCCACGCCCAAAGCGTCGGTCGCGCCATCGATACGAATCACGACTTCCTTGTAGCCACCGAGTTCGCTCGGCGATTCGCTGATGATCTCGACCGTCCAGCGCTTGCGCTCGGCAAAACGCGAGTACATGCGCAGCAGGTCGCCGGCGAACAGCGCTGACTCGTCGCCCCCTGTGCCGGCGCGGATTTCGATGAAGGCCGGTCGCGCATCGTCCGGGTCTTTCGGGATCAGCATCAGTTGCAGGTCCGCGTCCAGGCTGGCGATGTCGGTTTGGGCGGCGCTGATTTCCTCTTCCGCCATGACCGCTATTTCGGGGTCGTCCTTGGCCTCGGCCAGCATGGCCTGGGCGCTGGCCAGGTCGGCCTCACGCGTCGTCATGCGCTGGTACTGGCCGACCACGATGCTGAGCTCGGCGTGTTCGCGCGTCAGACTGCGAAAGCGCTCCATGTTGCTGACCACGTCGCTGGCCGACAGCAGCGCGTCGAGTTCATGCAGGCGGAAGATCTGGCGGTCCAGGGTCTGGCGGAGAAAGGGTTTCATAGCGAAAAACGCCGGTGGGCATCAACAAGGGGGAACAGGCATCCGGCGGGGCCGGCTGGGGGCGGTGCAGCGCGTGCTGGCCGCAGTGCGGCGCGGCGCCGCTAACGCTCTTTGTCTTCGGTGGGCAGGCTTCCGCGCAAAAACAGGCGGGATACGGTTTGCGCCGTGGCTTCGCGGCTGCCGGCGTCGCCCGCATGCAACTCGGCCAGCGTGCCATGCAGCATTTTTTGCGTCAGGCCGCGCGACAGCGCGTCCAGCACGGTGTCGACCGACTCGCCGCGGGCCAGCAGTTTTTTCGCGCGAGCGATCTCGGCCGCGCGCCAGGCGTCGGTTTGTGCATTGAGTTGCTGGATCAGCGGCACCGTTTGACGCTGGCCAAGCCAGTGCATGAAGTTCTGCACCCCGGCGTCGATGATGACCTCGGCCTGCGCCACGGCGGCCTGCCGGCTGTCCTTGCCGGTCTGCACCACATGGGCCAGGTCGTCCACGGTGTAGAGGTAGATGTCGGGCAGGGCCTTGACTTCGGGCTCGATGTCGCGCGGCACCGCCAGGTCCACCATGAACATGGGCCGATGTTTGCGCAGCTTGACGGCGCGCTCCACGGCGCCCAGGCCAATGATGGGCAGGGTGCTGGCGGTGCAGCTGATCACCGCGTCGAACTCGTGAAGGCGACTCGGCAGGTCGGCCAGGCGCATGACCTCGGCGCCGAAACGGCTGGCGAGTTTTTCACCACGCTCGAGCGTGCGGTTGGCCACCGTCATGGATTTGGGGCTTTTCGCCGCGAAGTGGGTCGCGGCGAGGTCGATCATTTCACCGGCGCCAACAAACAACACGCGGATGTCGCCGAGGTCCTCGAACAGTTGGCCGGCCAGCCGCACCGAGGCAGCCGCCAGGCTGATGCTGTGCGCGCCAATTTCAGTGCTGCTGCGCACTTCCTTGGCCACTGAAAAAGAGCGCTGGAACAACTGGTGCAAGGTGCTGCCCATGGCGCCGGCGTCTTCAGCCGCGCGTACGGCTTCCTTCATCTGACCAAGGATTTGTGGCTCGCCCAGCACCATCGAGTCCAGTCCGCTAGCGACGCGAAAGGCATGGCGCGCGGCCTGATCATTTTCCAGCGTGTAGGCATGGGAGCGCAGCAGCGCCGGCGAGACCCCGCCGTGGTGCGCCAGCCAGTCGAGCGTGTGGTCGAGGTCGGCGCGGTCGCTGGCGCAATAAATCTCGGTGCGGTTGCAGGTCGACAGCAAGGTGGCTTCGGGTTGACGCGCCAGCGACCCACGCAGACCCTTCAGGGTGGGCTCGACCTGGTCAATGGCGAACGCAAACCTGCCGCGTAAATCCAGCGGTGCGGTGGTATGGTTGATGCCGAGGGCCCAGACTGACATCTCCCGATTATAAAATTGAAGGCATGAGCAGGTGCCCACTTTCTTTCAATCCCCTTGATACACGGCAAGCCGGCCGAAAATCCGCCCACAGGCCATGACCGCCCTCAATCTGATCAACCAGTTGTTCAATTTTGTCGCGCCAGCCGCCTGTGTGGCGCTGGTGTTGGTGCTGCTGGCGCGAATTTTTCCTGGATTTTTAGGGTCAAAAAGGCCCCTGACCCATACCCTGTGGTCGCAGGCAGCTATTATTTTTATAGCGGGCGCCGTGTTGTTGCTGACCGGTCTGGTGCTGTTCGGCCGGGACGGCAAGATGGCCAGTTATGCCTTGCTGGCCGTGGGTGCGGCCAGCTGCCAGTGGGTCCTGCTGCGCGGCTGGAAGGGCTGAGGGGCCGCCGGCCCGTGCTCAGGCATCCTCGCCGTAGTCATGGTCGGGGTGATTCATCACGTCGAGTTTCCAATAACCCCGGCCCACGATCTGCTGGCGGCTGACGCCCAGCTCGCCGGTCAGTAGCGTGCGAATGCGCCGCATGGCCGCCGCTTCGCAGGCCAGGTAAATTTGGGTGTCCGGGGCGATGGCCGGCAAGGCGCGCAAGGCCTTTTCTGTGGGCAGGCCGGCCGCACGATGGTCGGTGCCGCGTGCCAGCCAGGTCACGTCCAGTTGCGCCGGGCTGTGCAGCGTACGTTCTTCAGCGGCAGCGATCACTTCCAGCAGCACCTGTACACGCGCTGTGGCTGGCAGGGCCGCCAGAATCGTCTCCACCGCCGGTAACGCGCTGTCGTCGGCAATCAACAGGTGGTGTGGGGCGTCGGCATCGAGCGTATAGCCGGGACCGGGCCCCATCAAAAACAGCACCTGGCCGACGCTTGCCTGCGCCGCCCAGCTTGAGGCGGGGCCTTCGCCGTGCAGCACAAAGTCCACATCCACTTTAAGGGCTTCTGGCCGAACGGCCAAGGGCGTGTAGGTGCGCATGGATACCGCGCGCGGCCCGTCTGGCAAAGGCCGGACCGGTTCGGTCTGCCCCGGCTCCGGAAAAATCAGCTTGATGTAGCTGGCCGGACCAGGCGCGGCGAAGCCTTCGAGCTCGGTGCCGGTCAGCGTGATGCGGCGCATGGCCGGGCTCAGTACCTCGATGCGGCTGACCTCGACACGGCGGGGCGGGCGGCGCTTGCGTGGCGCGGGTGCAGATGTTTCAGCCGGGGCGGTGTCTGGCAGGGGCGGTGTCGTCGTCAAGAAGGGCTTTCGACAAAAGAAGGTGATGAGAATGATTGTCATCCAGAACAGGTCGGCCGCCGGGCTGTAGGGACAAGGCACAAAAACGCTAGGTCCGTGCGATTTTTCGGGTGCAGTAAAGTGTCAGGCTGCGCGGACGCCAAGCGTCCTTCCCCGTCAAGCTCCTCCATCTTTTTACTCCCACCCGACCCCATGACCACCTTCGGCACACCCCTGTCCCCCCACGCAACCAAAGTTTTGCTGCTTGGCTCCGGCGAACTCGGCAAGGAGGTGCTGATTGCGCTGCAGCGCCTGGGCGTGGAAACCATCGCCACCGATCGCTACGACAACGCACCTGGCCAGCAGGTCGCCCACCATGCGCGCACCATCACCATGAGTGACCCGGCGCAACTCAAGGCGCTGATTGAAAAGGAGAGGCCGCATCTGGTGGTGCCCGAGATCGAGGCGATTGCCACACCGATGCTGGAGGAACTTGAAGCGGCCGGCATCGTGCGCGTGGTGCCCACCGCGCGTGCTGCGCGCCTGACCATGGACCGAGAAGGCATCCGCCGACTGGCGGCCGAAACGCTGGGCTTGCCGACCAGCCCGTATGTGTTCTGCGATTCGCTGGACGAGTTGCAGGCCGCCATCGACACGAAGATCGGTTATCCCTGCGTTGTCAAGCCGGTAATGAGTTCGTCGGGCAAGGGCCAGAGCAAGATCGCCGGTCCGGACGACGTCAAAAAGGCCTGGGACCACGCCATGGCCGGTGGCCGTGTCAGCCACGGCCGCGTGATTGTTGAAGGCTTCATCGACTTCGACTACGAGATCACCCAGCTCACGGTGCGCGCCAGGGGCGCCAAGGGGGACATCGAGACCCATTTCTGCGAACCCATCGGCCACGTGCAGGTCAGCGGCGACTACGTGGAAAGCTGGCAGCCGCAGCCCATGGCCGCCGCCGCGCTGCAAAAAAGCCGCGACATCTGCAAGGCGGTGACCGACAACCTCGGTATCGGCCATGACGGCCAGCCCGGTGGGCTGGGCCTGTTCGGCGTGGAGCTGTTTGTCAAAGGCGAAGAGGTCTGGTTCAGCGAGGTCAGCCCGAGGCCGCATGACACCGGCATGGTGACGATGTGCACACAGTGGCAAAACGAGTTCGAACTCCATGCCCGCGCCATCCTCGGCCTGCCGGTCAACACCGCACTCAAGAGCCCCGGCGCCAGCGCGGTGATTTACGGCGGTGTCGATGCGCAGGGCATTGTGTTCGACGGCGTTGCCGACGCCCTGCAAGTGCCCAACAGCGATATCCGCCTGTTCGGCAAGCCCGAGAGTTTTGTCAAACGCCGCATGGGTGTGGCGCTGGCCTTTGATGCCGATGTGAACACCGCGCGCAACAACGCCAAGCTGGCGGCTTCGCGCGTCAAGCCGCACGTCGCCTGAGGACAAACGCGTGTATTTCCCGGAACTCGTCAACCTGCTCGGCTGGGCCGACGACTCCACCCTGCGTATCCTGCTGGTCGCTGCCGTGGCCGTGGTGCTGGCCCTGCTGGTGCACACCGCAGGTTCGGCGCTGGTGCTGCGCCTGACGCGTTTCATGCCGGTGGCGGCAGTGGTGGCCGGGCATTGCCGGGCGCCGGCCCAGTTGCTGCTGCCGATGATCGGCTTGCAGGCGGTGTGGCAGGGTGCGCCCGATGATTTTCCGATGATCTCCGGCATTCGCCATGGCAATGCGCTGCTGCTTCTGCTGGCGCTGACCTGGCTGGGCTTGCGCGCCATCCGTGGCCTGGCCCAGGGTGTGATCGCCCGGCACCCGGTCGATGTCGAGGACAACCTGCAGGCACGCCGCATCCACACCCAGACCCGCATGCTGGCGCGCACCGCCATGTTTGTGGTGCTGCTGGCGGGCCTGGCGCTGATGCTGATGACCATTCCGGGCGCACGCCAGTTCGGCGCCAGCCTGCTGGCTTCGGCCGGCGTGGTGGGGCTGGTCGTGGGTATTGCGGCGCGGCCCATCTTCAGCAACCTGATTGCGGGGCTGCAGATCGCGCTGGCCCAGCCGATCCGGATGGACGATGTGCTGGTTGTGCAGGGTGAATGGGGACGCGTGGAGGAGATCACCGGAACCTACGTGGTGCTCAAGATCTGGGACGAACGCCGGCTCATCATTCCGCTGCAGTGGTTTATCGAGAATCCGTTCGAGAACTGGACCCGCAAAAGCGCCAGCATCATCGGCACGGTGTTCCTCTGGGTGGACTACCGCATGTCGCTGGCACCGCTGCGCGCCGAAGCCCAGCGCGCCTGCGAAGCCTCGTCCGACTGGGACCAGCGCCTGTGCAAGCTGCAGGTGACCGAAGCCGGCGAAAGTGCGATCCAGCTCCGCTTGCTGGTCACCTCGGCAAGTTCAGGCCAGAACTGGGACCTGCGGTGTAGCGTGCGCGAGGCCCTGGTGGACTTCATGCAACGCGAGTACCCGCAGTATTTGCCGTTGACACGCGCGGAGTTGAGCGTACCCCGATCCGACGCACTTTCTCTACTGGATTGACCCTCTCTGCTCGGGATCGTCTCATGCGATGATGGCGGGCATCACAAAACGTGATGCTTAAACCCCAGGAGGAGTTGCATGGAACTGCGCCAGCTGCGTTACCTGGTCCGGGTGATCGAACTCGGTAGCATCAGCCGCGCTGCGCTGGACCTCGACCTGGTGCAGTCGGCACTGAGCCAGCAGATCAGCCGGCTGGAAAGCGAGCTGTCCACCCGCCTGCTTCAGCGCAGCCCCAAAGGTGTCACGCCCACCGAGGCCGGACTGGCGTTTTTCCGCGAGGCGCAACTGGTGCTGCGCCACGCCGAACAGGCGGCTCGCGCTGCGCAGCAGTCGCGCTTGTCCGGCAGCGTCAGTGTGGGCATGGCGCCCACCACCTCTGCCGTGCTGGGCCTGCCGCTGATCCGGGCCATGCGCGAGCGTTATCCCGATGTACGCCTGCACATGGTGGAAAGCTTGTCGGGTCATCTGACGGGCATGCTCAACGCGCGCCAGCTCGACCTGGCCGTGTTGTTCGACCCCCGCGCCGGGCGCCGCTGGAGTGTGATGCCCTTGCTGGAGGAAAAGCTGTATCTGATCCAGTCCCGGCGGGCCATGGTCGGCAAGCCAGCTGCGCGCATCAGCATCGCGCAGCTGGCCGGTATCCCGCTGATACTCCCCACCGGCGTACATGGCCTGCGCAGCACACTGGAAAGCGCGTTTGCCCGTGCCAAATGCAAACCCACGCTGGTGGCTGAAATCGATTCGCTGGCCATGCTGATGGACGCGGTCGATGGGGGACTGGGCTGTACGCTGCAGCCGTGGGCGGCCGTCAGCCGCTTCGCAGACGCCCAGGAGCGCTTCCACCTCACGAGAATCACCGATACGCTGGCGCGCCGCGCCAACTCGCTGTGCAGCCTGTCGGACGACGAGCTTTCGCCCGCAGGCCTGGCGGCACGTGTGGTGCTGGCCGATTGCGCAACCGAGGCGGTGCGCTCCGGCCGCTGGGTCGGGGCCCGGCTGGTCAGCGCCTGAATCTCCGGGCCATCACGCTTCGTGATGGCCGTATGCTGACCGGCGTCTTTCACAGAAGGCGTTTCAGCGCTAGATTCCGGGGTTCTTCCCTTCAGACACCGCGACGAGGACACACCATGGATTTGCAATTGAGAGACAAAACGGCGCTGGTCACCGGCGCCAGCACCGGCATAGGACGGGGCATCGCGCTGGCGTTGGCCGCCGAGGGTGTGAAACTGGCCATTTCGGCACGCCGGGTCGCCTTGCTCAATGAAGTGGCCGATGAAATTGTGGGCCGGGGAGGGCATCGGCCCGTGGTCATCGAGTCCGACCTGTATGCCGAAGACGCCGCCAAAAACCTGACCGATGCCGCCCTGGCCGGCCTGGGCCGGGTGGACATCCTGGTCAACAATGCCGGCGGTTCGCGTTCCTTTGCCGAGCTGCATGTCAGCGAAGACCGCTGGCAGGAAGCGATCACCCTGAATTTTCACCGCCCCCGCCAGGTGGCGCAGGCGCTGCTGGACCAGATGATTGCCCGCAGTTGGGGCCGCATCATCAACATCACCGGCAAAAGCGAACCTGACCACGTCAATGGCGCGTTCTGCGCCAAGGCGGGTATTCACAGCTGGGCCAAAGGCCTGAGCCGCATGGTCGGCAAGAATGGCATCACGGTCAACAGCATTCCGCCGGGGCGAATTCATTCGGAGCAGATCCTCCGTAACTACACGCCCGAGTACCGCCAGTGGCAGTGCGACAACGAAATTCCGGTGGGCCGCTACGGCGAACCGGAAGATTTGGCCAACCTGGTGTGTTTTCTGTCCTCGCCGCTGGCCAGCTATATCACCGGCGCGGTGATTCCAGTCGATGGGGGTTTGCGCCGATACCAATTCTGAATCGCACGGACTAGTCTGGGCCACCTTACCGATTGGAGTTTTTGTCATGACCATTACTTTCCCGACCCGGCGTCGGGCCCTTCAGACGGCGGGACTGGCCGCCTCCATGGTGGCCATGCCCTCGCTGTTTGCGCAATCCGGCTGGCCATCCAAGGCCGTGCGGTTTGTCGTTCCCTTTGCGCCCGGTGGCACCTCTGAAATTGTTGCCCGTTCGGTGGCTGCAGAGCTCAGCAAGCAGCTCGGGCAAAGCGTTTATGTCGAGAACAAGCCGGGCGGCGCCGGCACCGTCGCGATGCAGGATGTGGCCAAGTCGGCGCCGGATGGCCACACCCTCATCCTCGGCCATGTGGGCACACTGGCGGTCAACCCCTACATGCTCAAAAGCCAGACCTACGACGTCAACAAGGACTTCATCCCCGTGACGCTGCTGGCCAAGGTGCCCAATGTCTTCGTGATTCATCCCGATGTGCCGGCCAAAAACTTTCAGGAGTTTGTGGCTTATGCCAAGAAGAACCCCGGTCAGCTCAACTACGGCTCCGCCGGCAATGCCAGCGCAGGCCATCTCGCCATGGAATACCTCAAGCTGGTGACCGGCATGTTCATCACCCACATCCCTTACCGCGGCACCGGTCCCCAATTGACCGATTTGCTGGCAGGGCGCACACAGGCTTCGTCGGCAGGCATGCCCGCGCTGGGCGCGCACATTCGCAGCGGCAAGCTGCGCGCGATTGCCGTGGGAACCCAGCAACGCATCAGCCAACTGCCCGATGTGCCCACTGTGGCCGAGATGGGTTTCAAAGACTTCGAGACTTCACAGTGGTATGGCATTCTGGTGCCGGCGGGAACCCCCCCGGACATCGTGAAGCGTGTGCAGGAGGAGTCGCTCAAGGCACTCAAGTCTTCGGCCGTGACAGAGCGTTTTGCTGCCGACAATGCTGTCGGCGGTGGCGGGCCTTCTGCAGAGTTCGCATCTTTCATCACCCGTGAGCAGAAGATCTGGAGCGATATCGTCAGGCGCGCCAATATCAAGGCCGACTGATACCTGCTGCGCCCATCCCACCCGCGAAGGGGTTGGGGGTATGGCATCACGATTCGTGATGCCCGTATGCCGTCGGCCCCCTGTGCGCCGCCTCCGAGCGTCCTTACATTCAAGACTTGAGGCGGTCAGGTGTTCGATGCAGTGGTTTGTGTGATGGAGATGTTTTCCCGATGGTTGATGTTCTGGTCATAGGTGGCGGCAACGCGGCCCTGTGTGCGGCCTTGATGGCGCGCGAGGCGGGGGCTTCGGTGCTGTTGCTGGAGTCGGCCCCGCCCGAGTGGCGCGGCGGCAACTCGCAACACACGCGAAACCTGCGCTGCATGCACGATGCGCCGCAGGATGTGCTGGTCGAAGCCTATCCGGAAGAGGAATACTGGCAGGACCTGCTGAAGGTGACTGGCGGGCTGACCAACGAACACCTGGCGCGCCTGACCATTCGCGCCTCGTCCGACTGCCGCGACTGGATGCGCAGCCATGGCGTGCATTTTCAGCCGCCCTTGTCCGGTGCGCTGCATGTGGCGCGCACCAACGCATTTTTCATGGGCGGCGGCAAGGCGTTGGTCAATGCCTACTACCGCAGCGCGGAAAAACTCGGCGTGCAAATCCGCTACAACGCCGAAGTGGATCGGCTCGACATGCGCGATGGCCGCTTCGTCGCTGCGCATATTGGCCATGAACGGCTTGAAGCCCGGTCCTGCGTGCTGGCTGCCGGCGGTTTCGAGTCCAACCGCGAATGGTTGCGCGAGGCCTGGGGCCAGAATGCCGACGGCGAATGGCCGGCCGACAACTTCCTGATCCGTGGCACCGCCTTCAACAAGGGTGTGCTGCTCAAACACATGCTGGACGAACACGGCGCCGACAGCATTGGTGACGCCACACAGGCCCACATGGTGGCGATCGACGCGCGCGCGCCGTTGTACGACGGTGGCATCTGTACACGTATCGATTGCGTCTCGCTGGGTGTGGTGGTCAACACACAGGCTCGGCGCTTTTACGACGAGGGCGAGGATTTCTGGCCCAAGCGTTATGCGATCTGGGGTCGCCTGGTGGCGCAGCAGCCCGGCCAGACCGCTTTTTCCATCATCGATGCCAAGGCCATTGGCCGCTTCATGCCGCCGGTATTTCCTGGCGTCAAAGCTGACTCGCTGCCCGAGCTGGCCCGCAAGCTCGGCCTGGACGAAAGCACTTTCATGCAAACCCTCGACGACTACAACGCGGCCTGCCGCCTTGGCACTTTCGACCACACCACGCTGGACGACTGCCACACCGACGGCGTCTTGCCAGCCAAAACCCACTGGGCGCGGCCGCTGGATACCGCGCCCTTCTACGGCTACGCGCTCAAGCCTGGCGTCACCTTTACCTACCTGGGCCTGAAGGTCAACGACCAGGCCGCCGTGCATTTTGGCGGCCAGCCCAGTGACAACCTGTTTGTCGCCGGCGAGATGATGGCCGGCAACGTGCTTGGCAAGGGGTATACGGCCGGTGTGGGCATGTCGATAGGCACGGCTTTCGGCCGCATTGCCGGCACGCAGGCCGCACAGGCAGCGATGGATCAGGGGGCGCGCCGTGCAGCAGCTTGACGCCCTGACCCGCGACGCCCGCGCCCTGGCGCTGGGCGAAATGCCGCTCACACCTTACGAAACCGAGGTCGGCCGGCAACTGCAAATTTGCAATGCGTGCCGTTATTGCGAAGGTTTTTGCGCCGTGTTTCCGGCCATGACCCGCCGGCTGGAGTTCGGCAAGGCTGACATCCACTACCTGGCCAACCTGTGCCACAACTGCGGCGCCTGTTTCCATGCCTGCCAGTACGCGCCGCCCCACGCGTTTGCGGTCAACGTGCCGCAAGCCATGGCCCAGGTGCGCGGTCAGACCTACGCAGACTATGCCTGGCCACCCGCCCTGGGCGCGCTGTACAAGCGCAACGGCCTGACCATGGCCATGGCGCTGGCCGCCGGGCTGGCGCTGTTTCTGGTGCTGGCGCTGGGGCTCAACGGCACCCTGTTGCACGCGCCGCTGGCCGGCAACTTCTACGCGATTTTTCCGCACAACCTGCTGGTGCTGATGTTTGCGCCCATCTTTTTGTTCGCCGTGCTGGCCTTGGGACTGGGGGTGCGCAAGTTCTGGCGCGACGTCTCGCCCGGCCAGGCCACAGGTGCCGCTGTCACCGAGGCCAGTCTCAATGTGCTGCGCCTCAAGTATCTGGATGGCGGCCACGGCGAGGGCTGCAATGAAAGCGACGACGCCTTCACGCTGTGGCGCCGGCGGTTTCACCACCTCACCTTCTATGGCTTCATGCTGTGTTTCGCCGCGACCTCGGTGGCCACGCTGTACCACTACCTGCTGGGTTTGCCGGCGCCGTATGCCTTGACCAGCCTGCCGGTGCTGCTGGGAACGGCAGGGGGCATCGGCCTGCTGATCGGCCCTGCCGGCCTGTTCTGGCTGAATCTCCGGCGCCATCCCATGCATGGTGATGCTGCGCAAAAGCCGATGGACCGAGGATTCATCGCGCTGCTGTTTTTTACCAGCCTGACCGGTCTGGCCCTGCTGGCCTGGCGCGACACTGGCGCCATGGCGCTGCTGCTGGCCATCCATCTCGGCGTGGTGATGGCCTTGTTCCTGACCCTGCCTTATGGGAAATTCGCCCACGGCATTTTTCGCAGCGCCGCCCTGCTCAAGTGGGCGATTGAAAAACGGCAGCCCGGCACCCTGAAGCTCGGTGACGACTGAACACGACATACGCCCTGGAGAATAGGCATGCAAGACGACGGCAGACTGAAGATTGAATCGATGAAGGGCCGCTGCTCGCCCGCCGAGTGGCAGGCCCGCGTGGACCTGGCGGCCTGCTACCGGCTGGTAGAGATTTATGGCATGTCCGACATGATGGCCAACCACATTTCGGCGCGGGTACCTGACGAAGACGGGGCTTTCCTCATCAATGCCTACGGCATGATGTACGAGGAGATCACCGCGTCCAGCCTGGTCAAGATCGACCACGACGGCAACATCCTGGCCCAGCCGGATTTCGGCGCGCTCAACTATGGCATCAACAAGGCGGGTTATGTGATCCACAGCGCGGTGCATGAGGCCAGGCCGGAGTTGGCCTGCGTGATCCACACGCACAGCTGGGCATCGATGGCGGTGTCCTCGCTGCAGTGCGGGCTGCTGCCGCTGACGCAGACCGCGATGCGTTTTCTCAAGATCGGCTACCACGACTACTGCGGTGTGGTGCTCAACCTCGACGAGCAGGAATCGCTGGTGCGGGACCTCGGTGACGGCGAGGCGTTGATCCTGCGCAACCACGGCGTGCTGACGGTGGGCCGCAGCATTGGCGAGGCCTTCAACTGGATGCACCGGCTGGAGCTGGCTTGCCGTTCCCAGCTTGCGGCCATGGCCTGCAACACCCCCTTTGTACCGGTGGCGCAGCCGGTGCTCGAGGAAACCTGGAGCAATTACCAGCCCGGCACCCGCCGTCCTTATGGCCTGATGGAGTGGCCCGCGCTGCTGCGCAAACTTGATCGCAGCCAGCCCGACTACAAGAGCTGAAAAACTTCGACTCCTTCCGCGCAATCCCGAATAACAACTGGAGACAAACCATGCCGACAAGCGCTTTTGAATCACCTGCCCTTCCCCCACGACAGAGCAGCAGTGGCTTGCGCATTCGGCGCCGGGCCGCGCGCTTCGCCGCTGCCGTGCTGTTGGGCGCAACTGCCCTGGGCGCGTATGCCCAGACCTACCCGGTCAAACCGGTGCGGGTGGTGGTGGCCTTCACCGCGGGAGGGACAACCGACATCCTGACACGCCTGGTATCACAACAGCTGTCGGAACGCCTGAAGCAGCAGTTCGTGATCGATAACAAGCCCGGTGCGGGTGGCAACATCGGCACCGAGATGGTGGTGCGTGCGGCGCCTGATGGCTACACCCTGATCGTCAACTCCGTCGGTCCGATTGCGGTCAATCCCACGCTGTACAGCAAGCTGTCCTATAACCCGCTGACCGATCTGGTGCCGGTGGTGCAGATTGCCGAAGTGCCCAACGTGCTGGTGGTCCATCCTTCGGTCAGTGCCACTACCGTGGAGGAGTTCATTGCTTACGCCAAGGCCAACCCGGGCAAACTGAATTACGGCTCCACCGGTGTGGGAACCTCCTCGCACCTGTCAGGCTACATGTTGGCCAAACGCGCTGGCTTTGAGGCGACACACATTGCCTACAAGGGTGCCGACGCGGTGCGTGACCTGCTGGCCGGACGCATCCAGTTCATGTTTGCCACCATCCCCTCAGTGATGCCGCACATTCAGGCCGGCAAAATTCGACCGATTGCCGTGAGCAGTGCAAAACGCTCGCGTTCCATGCCTGAGGTGCCGACCATTGCGGAGAAAGGGTTCCCTGGCTTTGAGGCCGGCTCCTGGTTCGGTTTTTTTGCACCCAAAGGCACGCCGGATGCCGTGATCAGTGTCCTGAACAAACACGTCAATGAGATCATTGCCATTCCAGCCATTGAACAGCAACTCATCACCGCTGGCGCTGACCCGATGGGTGGAACGCCCGCACAGTTTTCCCAGTTTGTTCAGCGTGAGTTCGAAAAGTGGAAAGTCATCGTGGTCGAGTCCGGCGCACGCGCGGAGTGAGGGCTTGACGCTGCGGCCACTTCGCATCCTGCTGTCGCCTGCGGTCCGGCAGGAACTGGCACGGGCGATCATGCAGGTGATGGGCGAGGGCGCGGTTGAGCTCGTGAGCATGGGCGAGGCCGCCAATACCGCGCAGGCCGGCGTGGACATTGCCTTCGTTTCCCGCGACGTGACCGGTCTGTCGACCAAACACGAACTGACGCAGGGTCTGCAGGATTTTTATGCGCTGCTGCGCCGGTCAGATGGCTTGCGTTGGGTGCATATCCATTCTGCCGGCGCCGACAGGCCGATTTTCGCTGAACTGCGGGCGCGCGGTGTGCAGGTGACCACCTCGTCCGGCGCCAATGCAGAGGTGGTCGCGCAGACCGCTCTGGCCGGCTTGCTTTCGCTGGCCCGGCGCTTTCCGCAGCTCATGGCCGCGCAGCAAGCGCGCACCTGGGCGCCTCTGGTGAGCGGGCCACTGCCGCGCGATCTGGCTGGCCAGACTGCGGTGATCGTCGGCTGGGGACCGATAGGCAGGCGTATCGCCGCCTTTTTGCGCCTGCTCGGCCTGCAGGTCGTGGTGGCACGCCACAGTCCCGCGCCTGCGCCCGAGGAGGGTGTCGAGATGGTGGGTCTGGCGCAACTGCCCGCCGTGCTGCCGCGCGCCGACTGGCTGGTGCTGGCTTGCCCGCTGACGCCGCAGACGCGGGCGCTGGTGGACGCCCGCTCGCTGGCCTTGCTGCCAGCCGGCGCCTGCCTGATCAACGTCGCACGCGGCGAGGTGGTGGTCGAGGCTGCCCTGATCTCGGCCCTTCAGGCCGGGCAGCTGGGAGGCGCTTACCTCGATGTGTTTGAGCATGAGCCGCTGGACAGTGCGTCGCCGCTGTGGGCCTTGCCCCAGGTCATCGTCACGCCGCACTCGGCAGGTCATTCCGACGGCAACCACCGGCGCGTCTGCGCGCTGTTTCTGGCGAATCTGGCGCGCTGGCAGGCGGGCCAGCCGCTGCAACATGCCATTCCCTGATGTTTGCAAGTAAAAAAGGCCTCCAGCCCATGCTGGACGGGCGCAAGCAGCTCTACAAACAATAGCAAGTCAGGGGCCGCTGAGGCCGGTTACTGGAACGCCACTTCCGAAAAACTGCGCAGCTTGCGGCTGTGCAACTGGGTCGAGCCCTGTTCGCGCAGCAGCTCGATGGCGCGCATGCCGATGCGCAGGTGCTGGTCCACACGTTCGCGGTAGAAGTGGTTGGCCATGCCCGGCAGCTTGATCTCGCCGTGTAAGGGCTTGTCGCTGACACACAGCAGGGTGCCGTAGGGCACGCGGAAGCGAAAACCGTTGGCGGCGATGGTGGCGCTTTCCATGTCCAGTGCCACCGCGCGGCTCTGGCTGAAACGGCGTTGCGGCTGATTGCCGGGCAGCAGTTCCCAGTTGCGGTTGTCGGTCGAAGCCACCGTGCCAGTGCGCATGATGCGCTTGAGGTCCGGCCCCTCCAGCCGTGTGACATCCTTGACGGCCCGCTCCAGCGCCACCTGGATTTCGGCCAGCGCCGGGATCGGCACCCACAGCGGCAGTTCCTCGTCGAGCACATGGTCTTCGCGCACATACCCGTGCGCGAGCACGTAGTCGCCGAGCTGCTGGCTGTTGCGCAGGCCAGCGCAGTGGCCCAGCATGATCCAGGCATGCGGGCGCAGCACCGCGATGTGGTCGGTGATGTTTTTGGCGTTGGCCGGTCCGACACCGATGTTGACCATGGTGATGCCGCTGCGGTCGGCGCGCATCAGGTGATAGGCCGGCATCTGCGGCAGCCGTGGTGGCGCCATGCCGAGTTCGTCGCCAGCCACGGGTGGCAGGCCGGCGCGGCGTGTCACCACGTTGCCGGGTTCGACAAAAGCAATGTACTCGCTGTCGGACCTGGCCATCTCCTCGTGGCCCAGGCGCACAAACTCGTCAATATAGAACTGATAGTTGGTGTACAGCACGAAGTTCTGGAACCAATGCGGCGAGGTGCCGGTGTAGTGACGCAGGCGCTGCAGTGAATAGTCGACGCGCGCGGCGGTGAACAGCGACAGCGGTTGCGGCTCGCCCGGACTGACCTCGTAGGTACCGTTGGCGATGCCGTCGTCCATCGCAGCCAGGTCTGGCAGGTCGAACACGTCACGCATGAGCATGCGGCGCGCGGCGCTCAGACTGCCTTCGATGTGGTCGTGTTCGGCAAACGAGAAGTGCACTGGAATCGGCTGGGTGCTGGTGCCCACTTCCAGTTCCACCGAATGGTTTTGCAACAGCAGGCGGAACTGCTCCAGGTAGTAGTTGCCGTAGAGGTCGGGCCGGGTCAGCGTGGTTTCGTAGCGGCCGGGGCCGGCGACAAAACCGTAACTGAGCTGCGCGATATCGGGCGTTTCCAGGATGGCGCGGGCCACGGTATCGGTGTGTATGCGCACAAAGGGGTAACAGGCACGCACATGGCCAGGCAAGGTTTCGCCGGCCACGTAACGGTGCATGGCGCCGCGCAGGTGGGCAATTTGCTGGTCATAAATCAGGCGGACCTGCGCCAGCGCAGCGGCGGGGTCGGTGTAACGGGTGGGCGCGATGAAGGCGGGCAGGTAGGGCATGGGCGTGGAACTTTCGGACAAGTTCTCATTGTGCCCCGCTCGCCGAAACCCGGATTTCGCGCCGAACTGACACGAAACCGACACATTGCGACCCTAGATTCAATGGCAACACCACCTGGAGAGACCATGGAAGCTGCCATCCGGATCAACACACTGAGCAAGACATTTGGCAATGGCCGCAAGGCACTGCAACAGATCGACCTGAGCATTGCGCCCGGCGAAATGGTTGCGCTGATCGGCGCTTCCGGCTCCGGGAAATCCACGCTGCTGCGACACATGGCGGGCCTGATGGCCGGTGATTCGGCCGGCCAGGGCTCCATCGTGATTCATGGCCGCACGGTGCAGAGCAATGGGAAGATTGCGGCGAATATCCGCTCCGTACGCTCCGGCATCGGTTTTGTGTTCCAGCAGTTCAACCTGGTGGGTCGCCTGCCGGTGCTGGTCAATGTACTGGCCGGCACCTTGCACCGGGTGCCGATGTGGCGTAGCCTGATCCGCTGGTTCACGCCGGAGGAAAAAGCCAGGGGCATCGAAGCCCTGCGGCGCGTTGGTATTGCCGAGTGTTGTGCGCAGCGCGCCTCCACCCTGTCAGGCGGCCAGCAGCAGCGTGCCGCCATTGCGCGCGCCATGGTGCAGGGCGCCAAGGTGGTGCTGGCCGATGAGCCGATTGCATCGCTGGACCCGGAGTCCTCGCGCAAGGTCATGGACATTCTGGCGCGCATCAACCGTGAAGACCGCTGCACCGTGGTGGTATCGCTGCACCAGGTCAATGTGGCCATGAAGTACTGCGCCCGCACCATCGCCCTGCACCAGGGCAAGGTGGTGTACGACGGTCCCTCGGTCGGTCTGACCCCTTCCGTGCTGCGCGATCTGTACGGCGCTGAAGCCGACGACATCCTGTCTCTGGGTGATGCCATCTCCAGCCTGGAAGACAAGGTCAAACCCGTTCCCCATCTCGCCTGGCCGACGCCGATGGCGCAGGCTGCCTGAATTCGCCCGCTCTCCACAAACACACTCAAGGAAATCACCATGATCAAAACTCTATTGTCAGGACTGGCCGCCACAACGCTGCTCGCGTTGGCGCCGGTTCATGCGCAGGACCTCAAGGAAATCAACTTCGGCATCATTTCCACGGAATCGTCGCAAAATCTCAAGAACGATTGGCAACCCCTGATCGAGGATATGCAGAAAAAGACCGGTTACAAGGTCACGGCTTTCTTCGCGCCCGACTATGCCGGCATCATCGAAGGCATGCGTTTCAACAAAGTGCATGTGGCCTGGTATGGCAACAAGTCAGCCATGGAGGCCGTGGACCGCGCCAATGGTGAGGTGTTCGCCCAGATGGTCAACGCCGACGGTACCCAGGGCTATTACTCACATCTGATCGTGCACAAGGACAGCCCGCTCAAGAGCCTTGACGATGTGCTGAAAAATTCGAAAAACCTGTCCTTCGGCAATGGTGACCCCAACTCCACCTCAGGATTCCTGGTGCCCAGCTATTACGTTTTTGCGCAAAACAAGATCGACGCCAAGACCGCTTTCAGGGTGTCGCGCGGCGCCAACCACGAAAGCAACGCGCTGGCGGTCGCCAACAAGCAAGTCGATGTGGCCACCAACAACAGCGAAAATCTGGACAAGGTCAAGGATAAATTGCCCGAAAAATTCAAGGACATTCGCGTGGTCTGGACTTCGCCGCTGATTCCTCTGGACCCCCTGGTGATGCGCAAGGACCTGCCAGAGGTCACCAAACAAAAGCTGAAGGACTTTTTCTACAGCTACGGCCAGGGAAGCCAGCAGGAAAAGGACGTCATGATGAAGATCTCCAAGCTGTCGGCCTTCAAGCCGTCCACCAATGCGCAGCTGATTCCCATCCGTCAGCTTGAGCTGTTCAAGGAGCGCAACAAGTTCGAGGCTGACGCGAATCTGCCTGGCGCCGAAAAGCAGGCCAAGGTCGCCGAGATTGACCGCAAGCTCGCCGAGCTGGGCAAGAACTGAGCCCGGCCGTGAGTACCACTGCGCGCCTGCCGGTGCCAACGCCACCCGCGCTGCCTGACATGCCGCGCACCAGCCTGCTGGGCATGATGGCCTGGGGCGTGTTGCTGGCCTTGCTGGCCCTGTCCTGGAAAGGCGCCGACATGCGCCCGCTGGACCTGCTGCGTGACTCCGGCAACATGGCCGAATACGCGGCCAGTTTTTTCCCGCCCAACTTCAAGGAGTGGCGCAACTATCTGACCGAGATGATCATCACGGTGCAGATTGCGCTGTGGGGGACGGCGCTGGCGGTGGTCTGCGCCGTGCCACTGGCACTGCTGTCATCCGCCAACATTGCGCCGGTCTGGGTGCGCCAGCCGGTGCGCCGGCTGATGGACGCGGCCCGCGCCATCAACGAGATGGTGTTTGCCATGTTGTTCATCGTGGCTGTGGGTCTGGGCCCTTTTGCCGGCGTGCTCGCGCTCTGGATCCATACCACCGGCATCCTGGCCAAGCTGTTTTCGGAGGCGGTGGAGTCCATCGATCCGCAGCCGGTCGAAGGCATACGCGCCACCGGCGCCAATGCGCTGGAGGAAATCCTCTACGGCGTGATCCCGCAGGTGTTGCCGCTGTGGATTTCCTACACGCTGTATCGCTTCGAGTCGAATGTGCGCTCGGCCTCGGTGGTCGGTATGGTGGGGGCTGGCGGCATCGGTGTGGTGTTGTGGGAAATCATCCGCGGTTTCCAGTACGCCGAAACCTGCGCCGTGATGATCATCATCGTGGTCACTGTCAGTGTCATCGACCTGATCTCGGCACGTATCCGCAAAGCCCTCGTTTAGGAAAAAAGCTGTGCTGACCCTTGACGAGATCACCGAGCTGTTCCATGCAAACGGTGCGGTTCAGTACGGGGCCGAGGCCGTTACCCAGCAGCAGCATGCGCTGCAGTGCGCACACCTGGCTGAGCAGGCCGGCGCTACGCCGGCGTTGATCGCGGCCGCGCTGCTGCATGACCTGGGGCACCTGCTCGCACCCGAACAGCGCCCCAAAGCTGCCAGCGCGGACGACCTTCACCAGTTCATGGCCTTGCCGTTTTTGCGGGGTGTGTTTCCGGAGGCGGTATTGGCACCCATTCGCATGCACGTCGATGCCAAGCGTTATCTGTGCCGCGTGGACCCAAGCTACTGGTCCGGTCTGTCGCTGGCTTCCAGAAGAAGTCTGGTGTTGCAAGGCGGGCCGTTCTCGGCGAATCAGGCGCATGCCTTCATGGCCCAGGCGTTTGCAGCCGATGCGGTGGCGCTCAGGCGCTGGGACGATAGCGCTAAAAGCCCGGAGGCCTCAACGCCCAGCTGGACGCACTATGCCGCTGTGCTTCAGCGCGCGAGCTGCGCGGAGTCGGCCTCGGCAAGGTAGTTCGCCAGCTGCCGGCCAGCGTCGGCCAGCTCGCCGTTATTGACGATCACACAGTCGGCGGACAGACCATGGAAATCCGCGTTGCGCTCCATGCGCCGTGCCACCGCTTCGGCGCTGTCGCGGCCGCGTTTGTGCAGGCGCTGTGCCAGTGCTTCGGGGTCTGCGGTGATGTGAACCACCCGCACATCGGTCGAGACCGGCATATCCCTGACATGTTCGCGCGATCCATTGACCACCACCCGTCGTCCGGCACCGACCGCCTCGCCGTACGCTCTGGCGATGCCGTAGGAATAGTCGTGGGCCCGCCAGTGCCAGCTCAGGCCGCCGGTTTGCAACAACGTGGCAAAAGCCGCAGACGTCAGCGCGTCGTGGTCCGAGCCCGCATGCACCGGCCGGGTGACAAATCGCCGGGCGAAGACGATGTCTCTGCGCACTGCCAGGGCCTGTTGCGCATAGGCCATCACGCTATCTTTACCTGAACCCGAGGGGCCGCAGACAAACACCCAGGCACCACTTTGCTGATGGGCGCTCATGCTGACAGCCGAAGGTCGATGACACGCCGAAACGGCGCGCCCGAATCGTGCTCGACAAACAGGCAGAGCCGGTCCAGTGCCAGCGGCGCCTGAGCGTTCAGGGCTGCAAGGTTGGCGGCAGTGGCCAGGCGCACGCGCTGGGCCATCGCGTCATCGACCGGGCCGGTCAGCGTCATGTGAAAGCGGAAGCGCTCCAGCACGTAGGGATACCCATACAGGGCCAGCAATTCGGCTTCACGGGCATCAAGACCGGCACTGCGGCGCCGCGCCAGATCGGCCTCGCTCAGCGGCGCGCGCAGATCGTCGAGTCCGGCGACGCAGGCGGTGGCCAGGGTATGCAAGCCTGCAGGCGCCGCCTCGGGAACCAGGGCCACAAAGTTGCCCAGCGTGGCAAGCTGCAGCGGTCCCAGCGCAACTGGCGACAGTGCCTGCGCGAGACGCCCGAGGCGCGCGACCAGGTCGGCCTCGTTGTGGCCGTCAGACAGGTGGAACGGGGCTTTGAGCGTGGCGTGAAAGCCATAACGGCGCGGCTCGGCCGTGATCGTTTGCAACTCTGCCGGGGCGATACCGGCTGCCTCGGGCTGGGACAGTGTCCTGTTGTCGTGTTCATCGCGTCCCAGCCAATGCGCACCGAAGGTCCACCAGGCGGAGTGTTTGGCCGGCGAGAAATAAATCGCATAACGCGGGCTCATGCGCCTTCTCCCCCGTCCTGACCGGCGCTGACCACCAGTTGCACCCGATCACCGCAGAAAACCGTCTCGCCGTATTTGATGGGCCGACCGTCCATGTCCACGTCCAGGCATTCGACGCAGAGCACCGGCCGGTTGGTGGCCTGCTTGAGCAGGCGTGCGGTTTCATCGGAGGGCATTTGCGTGGTGATGCGACTTTCAGCGCGCAGGTAATCGACCACCCCGAAGTGGCGCAGGATGTCGGTGGTGCCGGTTCCGTCGTTCAGCATTTCCAGCAGCCCGGTAAAACGCGCGGCGGGGTAATACGCGGTGGCCAGGGCGATGGGCTGGTTGTTGGCTTCGTCGAGCATCTCCACCATCAGTACCTTGGCGTTTTTTGTCAGCTGGAGTTCCTCGGCGGCGCGTTCGGGCGCAGGGATTTCCCGGGCGGTCAGCAACTGTTTGCTTGGAAGTAGGCCCTGGCGCTGCAGGTTTTCGCTGAAGCGGGTCCGACGCGACAACACGTAGTCGAGCAACTCGTGCTGGACAAAGGTTCCGCGTCCCGGTTCGATACGCACCAGCCCGTCGAGTTGCAGCGCGGCGACGGCCTGGCGCACGGTGTGTCGGTTCACACTGAAACGCTGCGACAACTCGTTTTCACTGGGGAGGCGACCGCTGGCGGTGAATGCGCGGTTACGGATTTCCGTGCTCAGTGTGTCTGCAATCTGCTTCCACACCGCCACGCCGCTGCGCCGGCCGGGCGCACTTGAAAGAGCTCGTTCGCTTGTCATCATTTGGTCATGTTGTCCGGTTGAACTAGGGTTCTCTTGCATTTGCGTGCTGCCTCTTGCACTGCCTTCAACTCTAGTGACTGATTTAGACATCTGTATGACAAACCAGGACATTCATGAAAACCAGCGTGCCCGCCAGCGCTGGCTGGGCGTGTTATCGCGCGCTGGCCGGGCCGAGCTGGAGCAGGCGCTGACGACGCTCGCCGATCTGCCGCCCATCGAACAGGTGCGACCGCCCGAGCCTGGCATGGTCATGCTGCGCGGCCGGGTCGGTGGCACCGGTGATGCCTTTAACCTCGGCGAAGCCACCGTCACGCGCTGCGCGCTGCGGGTGGGGACCAGCGCGCTGGGCGTGGGCTACACGCTGGGGCGCGACCGCCGCAAGGCCGAGCTGGTGGCCTTGTTCGACGCCTTGCTGCAGGACGAGACGCGGCAGGCCCGGCTTCAGCGGGAAGTGATTGCGCCCATGCATCAACGGCAGGCGATACAGCGCGAAGCCACCAGCCGTGCAGCCGCCGCTTCGAAAGTCGAATTTTTTACCTTTGTCCGGGGTGAGGCATGAATCCACAAGCGATAAGCGCGGGTTTTGGTGATCCGGTGCATGAGGCCCAGGCGGCCTTCCGTGCCGTGCTGGAAGCGCTCTCCCGGCCAGGGCAGCGCATGGCCATCGGCCGGCCCGTCCCCGGTCTGGGCCTCGGCCCTGCGATGGCCCACCTGCTGCTTGCCCTGACCGATGACGATACGCCGGTCTGGTGGCAGCAGCCGGGCAGCGCGGCGGACTGGCTGCGTTTTCATACCGGCGCGCGTGTTGCGGCGGCGCCTGCGCACGCGGCTTTTGCAGTCATCGGCGATGTGGCCGCGATGTCAGCGCTGGAGGCTTTTGCGGCTGGTTCGGCGGAATCGCCGGAACAGGCGGCCACCCTGCTGGTCGAGGTCCCGTCGCTGAGCGAAGGCCCGCCGGTGGAGTGGCACGGACCCGGCATCCGCGACATGCAGACGGTCCGCCTCGCCGGCCTGCCCGACAGCTTCTGGACCCAGTGGCAGGCCAACCATGCGGCCTTCCCGCAAGGGGTGGACATTGTTTTTACCTGCGCGGATGCCGTGCTGGGTTTGCCGCGCACCACCCGTGTGCGGCGGTTGGAGGGAATTTAGTCATGTATGTCGCAGTCAAGGGCGGCACTGCCGCCATCGAAGCCTCCTGGCGCCTGCTGGCCGCGCAGCGCCGCGGGGACACTTCTCTGCCTGTCCTCTCGGTGGGGCAGATCCGCGAGCAGTTGCCGCTGGCGGTGGACCGCGTGATGTCGGAAGGATCTCTGTACGACCCGGAGTTGGCGGCACTTGCGATCAAGCAGGCCGGCGGCGATCTGATCGAGGCGATTTTTCTGCTGCGTGCCTACCGCACCACCTTGCCACGTTTCGGCTACAGCCTTCCGCTGGACACCGCCCGCATGGCGCTGACGCGGCGTGTGTCTGCGACCTTCAAGGATGTGCCCGGTGGCCAGGTGCTCGGCGCGACCTACGACTACACCCAGCGCCTGCTGGACTTCGCGCTGCTGGCCGATGGGGACGGCGATGATGTGTCAGGCACGCCGGCGGAAGCAGCGCAGGTCTTGCCCGACCACATGCCGCGCATCAATGAACTGATGGCGCGCGAGGGTTTGATGGAAATACCGCAGCCCGGCGCCCAGGAGCCGCCCGGCGACCTGACACGCGATCCGCTGATGTTCCCGGCGGACCGCCCGCTGCGCCTGCAGGCGCTGGCACGTGGCGACGAGGGCTGGCTGCTGGCACTCGGTTATTCGACCCAGCGCGGTTACGCCAACAGCCATCCGTTTGCCGGTGAAATCCGGCGCGGCAGGGTTGCGGTGGAAATCCAGGCCGACGAGCTCGGATTTCCCATCGACATCGGTGAGGTCGAGCTGACCGAGTGCCAGATGATCAACCAGTTTGCCGGCAACCGCGAGCATCCGCCCCAGTTCACCCAGGGCTACGGTCTGGCCTTCGGCGGCGCCGAGCGAAAAAGCATGGCGATGGCGCTGGTGGACCGGTCGCTGCGCGCGCGTGAGCTCGGCGAGCTGGCGACCTCACCCGCACAGGACGAGGAGTTTGTGCTATCGCATGCCGACAGCCTCGAGGCCTCGGGCTTTGTGCAGCACCTGAAGCTGCCGCACTACGTCGATTTTCAGTCCGAACTGGAGCTGGTACGCAAGCTGCGTGCTGCCCACGCACAGGAAAAACTGGCCGTTCAAGGCGAACCCGGTCCGGGTCAGGCCGCCACCACGATACAGAAGGCCGCATGATGGACGAGAACTACAACTTCGGCTTTCTCGACGAGCGCACCAAGAAGATGATTCGCCGGGCCATGCTCAAGGCCGTGGCCATTCCCGGCTACCAGGTGCCCTTCGGCTCGCGCGAGATGCCGTTTGCCTATGGCTGGGGCACCGGCGGCGTGCAGGTGACCGCCAGCATCATCGGGCAGGGCGATGTGCTCAAGGTGATCGACCAGGGTGCCGACGACACCACCAATGCGGTCAATATCCGGCGATTTTTTGCGCGCACCACCGGGGTGAAAACCACCGAAAGAACCACAGCGGCCAGCATCATCCAGACCCGGCACCGCATCCCCGAGCTGGCATTGAAGGAAGGCCAGACCATTGTTTATCAGGTGCCGATGCCGGAGCCGCTGTTTCGCCTGGAGCCGCGCCGCCGCGAAACCATCACCATGCATGCACTGGCCGAATACGGCCTGATGAACGTGAAACTTTACGAGGACATTGCGCAGCTCGGCGCGATCTCCAAGACCTACGACTACCCGGTGCTGGTCAACGGGCGTTACCTGACCTCGCCGTCGCCAATACCGAAATTCGACAACCCCAAGATGAACATGAATCCAGCGCTGCAACTGTTCGGGGCGGGGCGGGAAAAGCGCATCTATGCGATTCCGCCCTATACCGAGGTGCGCAGTCTGGACTTTGAAGACCACCCGTTTGAGGTGCAACGGTGGGACCATGCCTGCGCGCTGTGCGGCGCGGCCGACAGCTTTCTCGACGAAATGATTGTGGATGACGCTGGCAGCCGGCTGTTTGTCTGTTCGGACAGCGACTACTGCGGCGAGCGCCGCGATGCCGGCCATACCGGCACGCAGCAGGCGGTGCAGATGCCCGATGTGCTGGCGCGCGCCGGCGCGGAGGGCGCGCGATGAAAAATGATTTGTTGCTTTCGGTGCGCGGCGCTGGCAAACAGTTCATGCAGGCTAACCGCATGCGGTGGGCCTGCCGAGATGTGAGTTTTGATCTTTACCCCGGCGAGGTGCTGGCAGTGGTCGGTGAATCCGGGTCCGGCAAATCCACCTTGCTGCGTTTGCTGGCCGCGCGTCTGGCCTGCGATGCGGGCTCGGTGCACTATGACCTGCGCGATGAGGCCGGTGCCGCTGGCGCCGCGCCAGCCCGCGGTGAAGCTGGTCTGGTCAATCTCGCTGATTTGTCTGAAGCCCGCCTGCGCTGGTTGGCCCGCACCGACTGGGGGTTTGTCGAGCAGCACGCACGCGACGGCCTGCGCATGAACGTCTCGGGTGGCGCCAACATCGGTGAACGCATGATGGCCCTGGGCAGCCGCCACTACGGCAAGCTGCGCGGACAGGCGCTGGACTGGATGCAGCGTGTCGAGCTTGACGTGGACCGCATCGACGACCTGCCGGGCACCTACTCGGGCGGCATGCAGCAGCGTCTGCAGATCGCGCGCAACCTGGTCACGCACCCACGGCTGGTCTTCATGGACGAACCGACCACCGGCCTCGATGTGTCGGTGCAGGCGCGCCTGCTGGACCTGCTGCGCGAGCTGGTGGACCAGTTGCAACTGGCTGCGGTGATCGTGACCCACGACCTGGCCGTCGCCCGTTTGCTGGCGCACCGCATGCTGGTCATGAAAGACGGGCAGGTGGTCGAGCAGGGATTGACCGACCGCGTGCTCGACGACCCGCAACATGCCTACACGCAATTGCTGGTGTCCTCGGTACTCACGCCCTGAGCTTTGTTGACAACAACCCCCTGATCGCCCCCATGACTGCCCTGCTTGAAACCACTCAACTGTCAAAAACCTTCACCCTGCACGGCCGCGGCGGGCTGGCGCTGCCGGTGTTCTCTGGCATAGACCTTAGCGTCATGGCCGGCGAATGCCTGGCGTTGACTGGCCATTCCGGCAGCGGCAAAAGCTCGCTGCTGCGCTGCCTCTATGGCAACTATGGCGCCAGTGCCGGTGAGGTGCGTGTGCGCCACGATGAGGCCTGGGTCCGCCTCTCACATGCAGAACCGCGCGAGGTTCTGGAGGTGCGGCGCCGCACCCTCGGTTATGTGTCGCAGTTCTTGCGCGTGATTCCGCGTGTCTCGACGCTGGACATCGTGGCCGAGCCCTTGCGCCGCCTCGGTGTGGCGGCCGACGAGGCGCGCGCAGAGGCGGCGCGGTGGCTGGCGCGGCTGAACGTGCAGGAGCGGCTGTGGCATTTGCCACCTGCAACTTTTTCAGGGGGTGAGCAGCAACGCGTCAACATTGCCCACGGCCTGATCGCCGGCCAGCCGGTCTTGCTGCTCGACGAACCGACCGCGTCACTGGATGCCGACAACCGCGCCGTGGTGGTGGAGCTGATCCGGGCCGCTCGGGCTCGTGGCGCCGCCATCATCGGCATTTTTCACGACGACGAAGTTCGCGAAGCGGTGGCCAGCCGCTGCTTTGATGTCGAACAACATCGCCCCTCCCACTGAATCGGACATCCACATGACACAACGCATCATCAAGAACGCAAGAATCGTTACCGCCGACGAGGAGTTCACCGGTTGTCTGGTGATTGAGGGGCAAAACATCCACTCCATCGACCGCGGCGATACCTCGGTTCCGGCGGCCGAGGACTGGGCCGGCGACTGGCTGCTGCCTGGCCTGGTCGAGCTGCACACCGACAATCTTGAAAAACACCTGGTGCCGCGTCCCGGTGTGTTGTGGAATGCCCACTCGGCTACCGTGATGCATGACGCTTTGTGCGCGGCTGCCGGGATCACCACCGTGCTCGACTCCATCGTGATCGGTGACATGGACCGCGGCGGCGCCCGTAGCCAGACCCAGCATGTCTCCATCCAGGCGTTGCATGAGTGCCGGGGCGAAGGCCTGCTGCGTGTCGACCACCTGCTGCACCTGCGCTGCGAGATCTCGGCACCCGACATCGTCGAGGTGTTTGAACGCTACGCCGACGACTCCTTGCTCGAACTGGTCAGTGTCATGGACCACACGCCGGGCCAGCGCCAGTGGCGCGACCTGACCAAATACCGGCGATATTCCGAGCGGTATGGCCGCTTCGATGATGCACAGTACGAGGCGCTGGTGGCGGAACTCACGGCGCACCAGTTGCGTTATGCCATTCCCAACCGCGCCGCCGTGATTGCCGCCAGCCATGCGCGCGGCTTGCCGCTGGCCAGCCACGACGACACGGAAGTCGGCCATGTGGAACAGGCCAGCGAGGAAAACATCGCGATCTCCGAATTTCCGACCACGGTGGCCGCTGCGCAGGCGGCACGTGACGCGGGCATCGCGATCGTGATGGGCGGCCCCAACCTTGTCAAAGGCGGTTCGCACTCGGGCAATGTGTCGGCCGCCGAGCTGGCCAGTCTGGATCTGCTGGACATCTTCTCGTCGGACTACGTGCCTGCCAGTTTGCTGCAGTCGGCTTTTTTGCTGTGCGAGAGCGCTGGCTGGAGTTTGCCCAAGGCCGTCAACACCGTCACCCGCAACCCGGCCCGTGCCATCGGCCTGACCGATCGCGGCGAGCTGGCGCCGGGCCTGCGCGCTGACCTGATTCGCGTGCGCAAAAGCGCTGGCATGCCCATCGTGCGTGGCGCCTGGCACCAGGGTGAACGGGCCTTTTAGGGACCCTGGCTGTGGGACACAGCGACGTGTGTGTCAGCCAGGCGCCTACAGGTGATCTGGCTGCCTGCTGACTAGCCCAAAATTGCCGGCTCTCCTACAGTCACAGCCATCCACACACCGCTGTGCCACCCACCCAGGAGCTGCCATGAGAATCGATACCCCACACGCCAATCCCTTTGCGCTGATGATGGCGCCCCAGCAGGTGCTGGAGGCGATGGAGAAGTCGGATTCGCTGCGCCGCTTGCAGCACCAGGTGTTTCACCCGCTGGATACCCGTGCTGCGTTTCAGGCCGATGCTGACCTGGCGGCGTTTGATGCGGCCATCGAGCGCGCCAATATTGTGCTACCGCCCGAGTCCGACGAAGTCCTTTAAGTTTTGGCGGCCGCCGAGGCCTTGACCGGCTCGCGCATGGTCACAAACTCTTCGGCCACCGTCGGGTGGATGCCGATGGTGCTGTCGAACACGGCCTTGGTGGCGCCGGCCTTCATCGCCACCGCAAAACCCTGAACAATTTCTCCGGCATCCGGGCCCACCATGTGCAGACCGACCACCCGGTCGGTCGCATCGTCCACCAGCAGTTTCATCAGCGTGCGTTCACTGCTGCCGCTTAGCGTGTGTTTGAGTGCCTTGAAGTCGGCGCTGAACACGGTGACCTTGCCGAACTCTTTGCGCGCATCGGCTTCTGAAAAACCGACCGTGCCGATATTCGGGTGTGTGAACACCGCCGTTGGCACAAACTCATAACTCATGCTGCGCGGCTTCTTGCCTGCAGCCGCGCCCAATAAATGGTCGACGACCACCATGGCTTCGCCCAGCGCCACCGGCGTCAGTTGCAGGCGCGCTGTCACATCGCCGAGCGCATAGACCGAAGGCACGGAGGTCTGGTAGTGGCGGTTGACCTCGATGGCACCTTTGGCATTGAGTTTGATACCGGCGGCTTCCAGTCCGAGACCGTTGGTGTTGGGCACGCGGCCGGTGGCATACAAAACAGCGTCCACCGTACAGGCTGAGGCGCCGCCCTTGAGTTCGACCGTCAGGCCATCGGAGGCTTTGCCGATGGCGGCGACTTCAGCGCCAAATTGCAACCGCACGCCGGTTTTGGCCATCTCGGCGGCGACAAAACTGCGCACGTCGTCGTCAAAACCGGTGAGCAGCTTGTCGCCGCGGTGCACCTGGATGACCTCGGCGCCCAGGCCGTTAAAGATGGAGGCAAACTCGCAGGCAATGTAGCCACCACCAACCACCAGCAGGCGCTTCGGGAAGGGCGTCAGGTCGAACATCTGGTCCGAGGTCAGGACATGTTCGCGACCGTTCACGGCCGGCACGGTCGGTGTGCCGCCGGTGGCTATCAGGATGTTTTTGGCAGTGAATGTTTTTTCATCGACCTTCACCGTGTGGCCGTCCACCAGCGTGGCCCAGCCGGTGATGATGGTCACGCCCGCGCCAGCCAGCAGACCCTGGTAAATACCATTCAGGCGCGTGATCTCTTTGGCGCGATTCGCCTTGAGCACCTCCCAGTTGAACACAGGGGCTTCGCCGGCCCAGCCAAAACCGTGTGACTCCTCAAAGGCTTCGGCGTAGTGCGCGGCATAACTGTAGAGTTTTTTCGGGATGCAGCCGACGTTGACGCAGGTGCCGCCCATGGCCGCCACCTCGGCCAGCGCCACCCGCGCACCACGTTGCGCCGCCATGCGCGCGGCCCGCACACCGCCGCTGCCGCCGCCGATAACAAACAAGTCGTAGTCAAAATTTTGCATGGATTTCTTTTTGGGGAATTCTTGCCGTGAAGTAGCTGAGCATGCCCGCAGCGCCTTGAACCTGCACTGTGCAGGGGTTTTGATATCAAAATGATAGCTGCTTGCGCTGGGTACATATGGGCTGGAGGCCGATTTGAGTCATAAAATCGCCGGGCGGCCGTGTATCAGGGCCGAAATTCCCTGAGCGCGTGTCTGGTCCAGTCGATGAAGATCCGCGCTCGCATGGGCAGCATCCTGGCATGCGGGTAGACCAGGTTGATCGGCTGGGACGGCGGCTCAAAGTCCTCTAGCACGGTGCGCAGCGCTTTGCTTTTCAGAAAAGGCGCGACCTGGTAGGAGAAAAAACTGCCCGGACCGATGCCGGCAACGCAGGCGGCCACGGCCGGGGCGATTTGGTTGAACTCCAGATTGCCATTGATGGCCAGGCGCAGTTGCCGGCCCTGGTCGTTGAATGGCCCCCAGGTGGGGCCTTGGTCGGTCACACGCACGCAGTTCGCCTTGAGCAGGTCTCTGGGGTGTTTGGGCACACCGTGGAGCCGCAGCCAGGCGGGGCTGGCGACCACCAAGCGGCGGATGCGGCCCACCGGCTGGGCGACCAGTGTGGAGTCGTCGAGCTCGCCAATTCGAATGCCCACATCAATGCCCTCTTCAAGCAGATTGACCACGCGGTCCAGCAGCAGCATGCGGCAATGCATGCCGTCGTACTTTTGCACAAAACGCGTCACTGCGGGCGCGACATGCATTTGACCGAACAACACGGGTGCGGTGATGCTGAGCAGGCCTCTCGGCTCCGCTGCTTCCCGCGTCAGGACACTTTCCGCGTCGTCTACGGCGGCCAGCACATGGCGGCAGCGATCCAGATAATGACGGCCTTCCTCCGTCAGTGAGATGCGCCGCGTCGTGCGATTGAAGAGACGCACGCCCAATTGCAACTCCAGCCCGGCCAGCGCGCGAACAACTGCGGGCAGCGACGAACCCAGCACGCCTGCGGCAGCGGTGAGGCTGCCATGGTCGGCTATTTGCACAAATGTGTGCATGGCTTTGAGCTTGTCCATGCGGCATATTAATCCGAAAAACGGAATAGTTAAATTCAGGTTATGGCATTTATTTCATAAATCAGCTGAAACATACTTTGCAAACCGGCTGCTCATCGGGTAGCCGGCCCGATTTTTCTGGCAACCACCACCTTGAGAGATTTTCATGACGCTTTATCGCAGTACCGACCTTGACGGCCTCAAAATTTTCTATCGCGAGGCTGGCGACAAGCGTCACCCGACGCTTGTGTTGTTACACGGTTTTCCGGCATCGTCATTCATGTACCGGGAGCTGATGGAACGGCTTGCCGATCAGTTCCATGTAATCGCGCCGGACTACCCCGGTTTTGGTTATAGCGATGCGCCATCGTCGCAAGCGTTTTCCTACACCTTCGACCACTTGGCTGATGTCATCGAGAAATTCACAGACCAGCTCGGGCTTGAGAAATACGGCCTTTACATGCAGGACTTCGGTGGGCCTGTTGGGTTTCGTGTCGCAAGTAGACGCCCAGAGAAAGTCTCGTTCCTGGTGGTTCAGAACGCCAACGCCTACGAAGAAGGATTGCCTGATAGTTTCTGGGCGCCGGTTCGGGCTTTGTGGCAAGACCCGTCGCCAGGCAATTTCGAAAAGATCCGCGAGGCAAGCATGTCGCCAGCCACCCTCGAGTGGAACTACACGCATGGCGTGAAGGATTTGGAGCGTATCAGTCCGGACAGTTGGCTGATGCAGCGTGCCTTGCTGGACCGTCCTGGCAACAAGGACGCCATGCTGGCCTTGCTTTATGACTACCGCACCAACCCGGCTTGCTACCCCCAGTGGCAGGCGTATTTCCGCCAGAGCCAGCCACCGACGCTGATTGTCTGGGGCAAGAACGACCTTATTTTTCCGGCGGCCGGCGCCTATCCCTTCCAGCAGGACTTGAAGAACATCGATTTCAATTTATTGGATACAGGCCATTTCGCACTGGAAGAGCAGGGCGAGATCATCGCGGCCCACATCAAGCGTTTTTTCAAAAATACGTTGACCACCTGACGGTTTACGACTTGCCAGCTGAGGAGATTTCAATGAGCTTGAGGCGCGCGCCTGTGTCGGCCCCCACAGCAGCGGGCCTGGTGCTGTCCCGTGCCGTGGTGGTGTTGTTTGCGATAGCCTGCGGGCTTGCCGTTGCCAATGTCTACTACGCGCAGCCGCTGCTGGACACGATGGCGGACGAGTTTGGGATCAGCCATGCGATGGTTGGCATCATCGTCACCATCACGCAGATCGGTTATGGCCTGGGGCTGCTGCTGGTGGTGCCGCTGGGTGATCGTCTGAATCGCCGTCGTCTCGTCGTCGGCCAGTCGCTGCTGTCGGTGATCGCGCTGCTTGTTGTTGCGTCAGCTCCAACAGGCGCTGTGCTGCTGGCCGGCATGGCGGCCGTCGGGGTGTTCGCCGTCGTGACTCAGGTCCTGGTGGCCTACGCGGCCCTATTGGCGCAGCCAGCGGAAAGGGGCCGCGTGGTCGGCAGCGTGACCAGCGGCATAGTCGCCGGCATTCTTTTGGCCCGCACCGTGGCCGGCACCTTGTCGGATCTCTTCGGCTGGCGTTCGGTCTATCTCGTCTCTGCTGTTGCAACCTTGCTCGTCTCAGGCCTGCTGTACAGGGCGCTCCCTCGACAAATAATCCCCAACACGCGGGTCTCCTATCCACGGTTGATTGGGTCCGTCTTCACTTTGTTCATCGAGGAACCGGTGCTGCGCATCCGGGCCATCCTCGCGCTGCTGGTTTTTGCCGCGATCACTGTGTTGCTGACCCCAATGGTGTTGCCGCTGGCAGCAGCGCCTTTCTCGCTGTCGCACACCGAGATCGGCCTGTTCGGACTTGCCGGCGCAGCCGGCGCATTTGGCGCTTCGCGCGCCGGAAGCCAGGCAGACCGCGGTTACGCACAGCGAACCACGGGTGTCGGCCTGGCGATCATGCTGCTGTCCTGGCTGCCAATTGCTTTGCTTCCGTATTCGCTGTGGGGCCTGATCGTGGGTGTCGTCGCCATCGATTTCGGGCTCCAGTCGGTCCACGTTACCAACCAAAGCCTGATCTACCGCTTGCGTCCCGAGGCACAGAGTCGTCTTGCCGCTGGCTACATGATGTTTTATTCCATCGGCTCTGCCGCTGGATCGATCATGTCGACGCTTGTTTATGCACTAGCCGGCTGGAACGGCGTCTGCCTGGTGGGCGCAGCGATCAGTACACTGGCTCTCTTGTTCTGGGCGCTGACCCGCCATCTGACGCCGGCAGCGGCGGGGTACTGAGATGGCGCCCATGCCCTTATCGCGAGACGAATCAGCAGACGCACAAGTGTTTCATGAAGGCGAACGCGCTGTGCAAGAGCGGTTTGGCGTGCAAGAGCAATTGGCGGCAGTGGGACGCAATGCGATTCGGGACTTGATGTCCGAGCAGCATCGTGAATTTTTCAGCCAATTACCCTTCTTAATCGCCGGAACGGTTGATGCGCGGGGCCAGCCCTGGGCTTCCGTCCTGGCGAATCCACCAGGATTTATCGCGTCGCCGGACCCGCAGCACCTGGTGGTGCGGGCGCAGCCGCTGCAAGGCGATCCCTTAAATGACAGCTTGACCGATGGCGCGCCCATCGGCTTGTTGGGTTTGGAGCCGCAGACACGGCGGCGCATCCGAATGAATGGCGTGCTGCGTCAAGTCTTTGCGTTTGAGTTTTCGGTGGAAGTCAGCCAGAGTTTTGGCAACTGCCCCAAATACATCCAGGCGCGTGAGCCGGTGTATGTGAACGACCGCGCCGACGCCACTGCGCTTGTGCACGAGTCACCGCAACTGGACGACGCGGCGCGCCGCATCATCAAGTGTGCCGATACGTTTTTCATCGCGACTGGCTATGCCGGTGACAGCGCGCAGGCCGGCCGCGCCGGCGGGGTGGATGTGTCGCACCGTGGTGGCAGCCCCGGCTTTGTGCGCGTGGCAGCCGATGGCACGCTGACCGTGCCGGACTATGCCGGCAACTTTTTCTTCAACACCCTGGGAAATATCGCGGTAAATCCGCGTGCCGGGCTGCTGTTCATTGATTTTGACAGTGGCGACCTGCTGTACCTGGCGGTCACAGCCAGCATGGTCTGGGACGGTCATGAACTGCAGCAGTTCGAGGGTGCACAGCGCCTGCTGCGCTTGCAGGTGCTGTCGATGCGCCGCGTCGAGGCGTCGTTGCCGCTGCGCTGGGGTCCGGCGGAGTTGTCGCCTTATCTTGAGGTAGCGGGCCGGGACTGACGGGTGTGGCTGGCCCATTCGATGCTGGCGACACAAATCGCCAGCCAGGCGGCGCCTGAGGCAAAACCGGCCAGCACATCGGTGGCGAAATGCACCTGCAGGAAGATCCGGCTGCAGCCCACGCTGAAGGCGATGGCGGCGGCCAGCAGCACCAGCGGCAGGCTGGCGCGCCAGGCCAAGGCCGGCGGCAGGCTGCGTATCAGCACATAGGCGAGCATGCCGTAGAGGACAACCGAGCCGGAGCTGTGTCCGCTCGGAAAACTCCAGCCCTCGGCCTGGATCAGGCCGCCCTCGTGCAGCGGCCGGGTCCGGGCAAACACCGCCTTGAGGGTGGTGTTGAGCAGGGCGTTGCCGCCGACCGCCAGCAACCAGGCCAGCGCCAGCCAGCGCTGGCTGCGCAGCAGCAGCGCGGCCGCCACCACGACACACACCAGGCTCAGGGTGGCGGTGTCACCGAGCCGGGTGATCCATGCAAAGGCTTGCACGGCCCAGGCTGCGGTGTGCTCGCGCACGGCGTCTGAAAACAGCTGGTCGAGCTGGCCGGCGCGTTCACCGTCGCCCAGTTCTTCCGCGATGCCGGCAAACAGCGTTGCACCGCCGACCAGTACCACAAAGCCTGCTGCGAGTCGGATCAACAGATAGACGCCGGGGCTCAGGGGGCTGGTTTCGCGCGGCAGCGCATAACGCTGCGCCAGCCACCACAGCGCGGCTGTCAGCGGCAGCAGCAGCGCCAGCAGCGCGGCAAACAGCAGCAGGGCATGGGCGCCCAGGGTTGAAACGAGCGCGGTGGAAAAATCGTCAGCAGGCATGGCAGCAGGTTCAGGCGGTTTCAAAAAGTGTCGCCGTTTTGCGCTCCCAGCTTAAGGCTTGGGAGCCCGACCCGACTTTTGCGGTGGCTGCAGAGCTCTGTGCCAGAGCTGAATGCTATCAATACAGTAGCTTCTTGCGCTTGCTGGCTATGGGCTGGGTGCCGATTTGACCTGCATTTTCGATACAGGGCGATGGCGTGCTGCTGGCGCCGTGCAAGGTCTCCTGACCTTCCTCGGGATGGCGAAAAAGCGCCAGCGCCGATAATCGACCCATGACTTCTTCCCCTTCGACCTCCGGCGCAGCAAGCACTGACTTCAATTCGCTCCCGCTCAACCCTGCGATGCAGGCCAACCTGCAAACCCTCGGCTACCTCGCCATGACGCCGATCCAGGCGGCCAGCCTGCCGCTGGCGCTGGCCGGCAAGGACATCATCGCGCAGGCCAAAACCGGCAGCGGCAAAACCGCCGCCTTTGCGATTCCCCTGCTGGCCAACCTCAACGCGCGGCGTTTTGCGGTGCAGGCCATGGTGCTGTGCCCAACGCGCGAACTGGCCGACCAGGTCGCCACTGAAATCCGCCGGCTCGCGCGCGCCGAGGAAAACATCAAGGTGGTCGTGTTGTGCGGCGGTGTGCCACTGCGCAACCAGACCGCCAGCCTGGAAAACGGCGCGCACATCGTGGTCGGCACGCCGGGCCGCATCATGGACCACCTGGCGCGCGGCCACCTGACGCTGGAAGCCATGAACACGCTGGTGCTTGACGAGGCCGACCGCATGCTGGACATGGGTTTTTTCGAGGACATCGTCACCGTCGCCAAACAATGCCCGAAAGAGCGCCAGACCCTGCTGTTCTCGGCGACCTACCCGGAAGGTATAGCCAAACTGAGCCAGCAATTCATGAAAACGCCGCAGACCATCACGGTACAGGCCCAGCATGAAAAAACCAAAATCCAGCAGCGCTGGTACCAGGTGCCCGACAGCGACCATGATGAAGCCCGCCTCGGTGCCGTCGCCCAGGTGTTGCGCCACTTCCGCCCGGCCAGCACGCTGGCCTTTTGCAACACCAAGTCGCAGTGCCGTGCGCTCGTGGCTTATTTGAAGGAACAGGGTTTCAGCGCGCTGGCCCTGTTCGGCGAACTTGAGCAGCGTGAGCGCGACCAGGTGCTGGTGCAGTTTGCCAACCGCAGTTGCTCGGTGCTGGTGGCCACCGACGTGGCGGCACGCGGGCTGGACATCGCACAACTCGCGATGGTGATCAATGTCGACGTGACGCCGGACGCCGAGGTGCACATTCACCGCATCGGTCGCACCGGCCGGGCTGATGAAGAGGGCTGGGCCATCAGCCTGGCCAGCATGGACGAGATGGGTTACGTCGGAAAAATCGAGGTGTTGCAGAAGGCCGAGTCCGAGTGGCACAAGCTCGGCGAACTGACTTCTGCCAGCAACGAGCCGCTGCTGCCGCCCATGGTGACCCTGCAGATTGTTGGTGGCCGCAAGGAAAAAATCCGCGCCGGCGACGTGCTGGGCGCCTTGACCGGGGATGCCGGCAACATTCCCCCCTTCACGCGCGAGCAGGTCGGCAAGATCAATGTCAACGAGTTCTCGACCTATGTGGCAGTGGAGCGCGCGTTGGCCAACCAGGCGCAGCAAAAGCTCGCCAATGGCGGCGTCAAAGGCAAAAGCGTGAAGGTACGTTTCATGGACGAGGTGTGAGCGGCAGCCCCGCCACAAGCGACGGGCCGGGCCGATCAGGGCTGGCCGTGGTGGTGGGCGCCGGCGGCGGGCTGGGCGCGGCTTTGGTGGCGCAACTGCAGCACGCGGGGCGTTACGACCAGGTTGTGAGCCTGGGGCGCGCGAGCGAGATCCACCTCGACTACGCAGACGAGAGCAGCATCGCCGCTGGCGCCCAGGCCGTCGCCGGCCTCTGCGCCGAGTCCGGGCTCGCTTTGCGCCTGCTGCTGGTTGCGACCGGTTTCCTGCACGGGCAGCAGGGTCAGCCTGAACGCGGTTGGCGTCACCTTGATGCCGCTTACCTGCAACATGTTTTTTTGGTCAACACGGTCGGACCGGCGCTTCTGATCAAACATTTCTTCCCGCTGCTGCCGCGGCAGGGGCGCTGCGTGGCCGGCTTTGTGTCGGCACGGGTTGGCAGCATCGGCGACAACGCGCTGGGCGGCTGGTATGGCTACCGCGCATCGAAGGCGGCGCTGAACCAGCTGGTCAAGACCGCGGCCATCGAGCTCACGCGCAGCAACCGGGAAAGCATTTGTGTGGCGCTGCATCCCGGCACGGTGGACACGCCGCTGAGCCAGCCCTTCGCCAAAACCGGGCTCACCGTGCGACCGCCGCAGGAAGCTGCCGGCGATTTGCTGGCGGTGCTTGCCGGTCTGGCGCCGGCGTCAACCGGGGCTCTTGTGGACTACCGCGGGCAGACCTTGCCTTTTTGAGAATTCTGATCCAGATGGGGCGTCAGCCCTTTCCTGGATTGAGTCGGTAGCTATAAAAAAGAGAGTAAATAGAAGCTCCTCGGGACGGGCTCCAACCGTCTGTAGGCGGAGGTGCTGCGCGCGTGTCAGGCGCGGTGGCAGCCCTTTATGGGGCGCTGCCGCGAGTTGGCGGCAGGGTCATTGTTTGTCTTCACAATCAATCTCGGGCGGTGATGCCCGGCCGCGGCGGCTGCTGCCGTTTTCGCACCTCACCCTTTTTCCCTCTCAATTTTTGCACCCAGCGCCTGCTGGCTGCCGCACCTTTTCAGGAAGCTCCCCATGGTCAGGCTTAAATTTTCGATTGAACTCGCATACCAGGTGGCCGACGCCGGGTGCGACTTTGTGTTCAACATCCACGCGGCGCAGACGCGCCAGCAGGTCGTGGTGTATGAGACCCTGGGCATCAGCCAGGTGTTGCAGCCCGACATCCATACCGACGCTGTCAGCCACAACCGCTACCTGCGCTTTCATGCAGCGCCGGGAGCGCTGACGGTGAACTACGCAGCGACAGTGGATGTGCACCACTTCCGCGAGTCGCCAGACAACCTGTCCGAGATTGGCGTGTTGCAGCTGCCCGGCCAGGTCTTGCCTTACCTCTACCCCAGCCGTTATTGCCAGTCCGACCGGCTGCACCGGCTCGCGGTCAAGGAATTCGGCCACCTGCGCCAGGGTTACAGCCGGGTGCTGGCGATTCGCGACTGGGTCAACCAGCGCGTGACCTTCACCTCCAACAGTTCGACCGGCTACACCACGGCGGTGGACACGCTGATCGACGAAGCTGGCGTCTGCCGCGACTTTGCGCACCTGATGATTGCGCTGTGCCGCGCGGTCAACATCCCGGCGCGTTTTGTCAGCGGCATCGACTACGGCGCCGACCCGGCGCTGGGCCCGACCGACTTCCACGCTTACGTGGAGGTGTATGTGGGGCATCGCTGGTACCTGTTTGATCCCTCGGGCACGGCGATTCCCATGGGGTTCGTCCGGTTTGCCACCGGCCGCGACGCAGCGTCGGCTGCGTTTGCCACGATGTTCGGGGGTGTCAGTTCTTCAGCGCCGGTGATCAGCATCGAGGCCCTGCCCGACGATGGCGGTAACCTGGTACTGCCCGAACATACCAACGAAGCGCTGTCGACAGCAGGCGTGGACGATTAGGCCCCACGTTGGCTCACCGAGTTTTCCGTTCGTTCTGAGCGTTTCGAAGGATGCGCCTGCGGCGCGGTCCTTCGACGAGCTCATGACAGGCCGAAGCCAGTTTTGCGCCGGCTGGGCAAGAGAAGGGCGCGCGGGTTGTCAGGCGCTTGGCGTGATCGCAGCGCGCCGACGCCGCTCCATCCAGGCCTGCAGTTCGCCGACCACCCCTTTGCGGAAGGCCAGCACGCAGATCACGAAAATGACGCCGATGATCACGGTGACCCAGGAGCCGACCTTGTCGGCCAGCAGGTTCTGCAGCGAGATCACGATGCCCGCGCCGAACACCGGTCCGAAGAAGGTGCCGACGCCGCCCAGCAGGGTCATCAGGATGACCTCGCCCGACATGGACCAGTGCACGTCCGACAGGGTGGCAAAACCCATCACCAGGGTTTTGAGCGAGCCGGCCAGACCCGCCAGCGCGGCGGACAGCACGAAAGCCAGCAGCTTGTAACGGTCGACGTTGTAGCCCAGCGAGATGGCGCGCGGCTCGTTTTCACGGATCATCTTGAGTACCTGGCCGAAGGGCGAGTGCACGACGCGCGAGATGAACAGGAAGCAGGCCACAAAGACGGCAACGACCAGGTAATACATCGCGGTGTCGGATCCAAGAGAGAACATGCCGAACAAGGCGCCGCGCGGTACGCCCTGCAGTCCGTCTTCGCCCCCGGTAAAGGACGCCTGCAGGCAGACAAAGTAGATCATCTGCGCGATCGCCAGTGTGATCATGGCGAAGTAGATCCCCTGACGACGGATGGCGACGGCGCCGACCATCAGACCGAGCAGGCCAGAGGCCAGCACACCGGCTGCAATCGCCAGTTCGGGTGTCCATGCCTGCGACTTGATGAACCAGCCGGTGACATAGGCGGCCGAACCGAAAAATGCCGCATGGCCGAAAGACAGCAGGCCGGTGAAGCCCAGCAGCAGGTTGAAAGCGCAGGCAAAAATCGCGAAGCACAGCAGCTTCATGACAAACACCGGGTACAGCCCCAGCATGGGCGCGATCAGCGCGAGGATCAACAGCGCAATGTAGGTGATGCGTGTCAGCTTGGCGGCGCGGGTCATCAGTTTGTCGTAGGCGGTGGGTTGGATGGTTGTGGTCATGGTCATGCCTCTTTGCCGAACAGCCCGGCTGGCCGGATCATCAGTACGATCACCATGACGACGAACACCACGATGCTGGAAGCTTCCGGGTAGAACACCCGTGTCAGCCCTTCGACAATGCCCAGTCCGAGGCCGGTCAGGATGGAACCCATGATGGAGCCCATGCCGCCGATGACCACGACGGCAAACACCACGATGATCAGGTTCGAACCCATCAGCGGGTTGACCTGGATGATGGGCGCGGCCAGCACGCCAGCCAGTCCGGCCAAAGCGGCGCCGGCGCCGTAGGTCAGCATCACCATCAGCGGCACGTTGATGCCGAAGGCCTGCACCAAGGCGGCATTTTCAGTGCCGGCGCGCAGGTAGGCGCCCAGCCTGGTGCGTTCAATCAGGTACCAGGTGCCCAGGCAGACCACCAGCGAAACCAGCACCACCCAGGCGCGGTAGTTGGGCAGGATCATGAAGCCGAGGTTGGTGGCGCCCGACAGCAGCTCGGGGACGTTGTAGGACTGGCCGGAGACGCCGTACAGTTCGCGGAAAATGCCTTCGAGAATCAGTGACAGACCGAATGTCAGTAACAGGCCGTACAAAGGGTCCAGCCCGTACAGGTGTTTCAAAAAAAGGCGCTCGATCACGACGCCGAGAATGCCGACGACGAGCGGGGCAAGGATCAAGGCGAACCAGTAGTTCACCCCCCATTTGTCGAGCATGATCCAGGCGGCAAAGGCGCCCAGCATGTAGAGCGCGCCATGCGCGAAGTTGACGATGTCCAACAGGCCGAAGATAACCGCCAGGCCCAGGCTGAGCATGGCGTAGAACGCGCCGTTGACCAGACCCAGCATCAGCTGGCCGAGAAAGGCTTGGTGGGGAATGCCGAAAATTTCCATGGAGACCCGTCAGTTCACGCGCGAGAGAATAAGGACGTTAAAAACGAATAAAACAGAAGTGGCCGGCCGCAACGCGACCGGCCACCTTGGCTTAGCTTACTTTTTGACCAGCGCGCACTTGGAGTCGGCCAGGGTGGTGAAGGCCTGGTCGCCCGGTATCTTGGCGACTGTCTTGTAGTAGTCCCACGGTGTGGTCGATTCCTTGCTCGACTTGACTTCAAACAGGTACATGTCGTGGATCATGCGGCCGTCGGCGCGGATCTGGCCCTTGTTGTAAAAATCGTCGATCTTCATGCCCTTGAGCGTGGACATCACCTTGTCGGCGTCGGTCGTACCGGCGGTCTTGACGGCGTTCAGGTACTGCGTTGCGGCCGAATAGTCGGCTGCCTGCAGGCTGGACGGCATGCGCTTGTACTTGTCAAAGAAACGCTTGGCAAACTTGCGCGAGGCATCGTCCTGGTTCCAGTACCAGCTGTCGGCGAGCTGCAGACCCTGCGTATTGGCCAGACCCAGGCTGTGCACGTCGTTGATGAACACCAGCAGGCCGGCGACCTTCATGGTCTTGTTGATGCCGAATTCCTTGGCGGCCTTCATCGCGTTGGTGAAGTCGCCGCCGGCGTTGGCCAGGCCCAGGATCTGGGCTTTGGACGACTGCGCCTGCAGCAGGAAGGACGAGAAGTCGGAAGCGTTCAGCGGATGCCGCACGGCGCCGGCGACGGTGCCGCCATTGGCCTTGACCACGGTGGAGGCGTCACCTTCAAGCGAATAACCGAAGGCATAGTCAGCCGTCAGGAAAAACCAGTTCTTGTTGCCGGCCTTGACCAGGGCATTGCCGGCAACCTTGGCCAGCGCCACGGTGTCGTAGGCGTAATGCACGGTGTAAGGCGAGCAGTCTTCGTTGGTCAGACGGGCCGAACCGGCACCGATCACGATGAAGGGGCGCTTCTTTTCGGACGCGACCTTGGACATGGCCAGTGCAGTGCCCGAGCTGGTGCCACCCATCAGCATGGACAGGCCGTCCTTGTCGATCCATTCGCGGGCCTTGGAGCTGGCGACGTCGGCTTTGTTCTGGTGGTCGGCTGTCAGCACTTCGATCGGACGGCCCAGCACCTTGCCGCCGAAATCCTGTGCCGCCCATTTGATCATTTCACCGCCGGCAGGGCCGTCGATATCGGCGTACAGGCTGGACATGTCGGTGATGAAGCCTATCTTCACGGGGCCGGTGTTCTGCGCGTAAGCAGCGGCGCCGAAGCCTATGGCCAGTGCGGCAACGAGGGTCTTGAGTTTCATGGGGTCTCCTTGGGTTGTGGTCGAAAGCGGAAAATAGGGTGAGGGGTGGAGCGGACGCTTGTCAGACACCCAGGTATTCCTGCAGCATGCCCATGTTCTGGGTCAACTCATTCTGGGCAAACTGTTTGACGATGGTGCCGTGCTCCATCACATAAAAACGGTCGGCCAGCGGTGCGGCAAAGCGGAAATTCTGCTCGACCAGCACGATGGTGTAACCCTTGGCCTTGAGCGTGAGAATCATCTCGCCGAGCTTTTGCACGATGACTGGCGCCAGGCCTTCAGAAATTTCATCAAGCAGCAGCAGGCGGGCGCCGGTGCGCAGGATGCGCGCGACCGCCAGCATCTGCTGCTCGCCGCCGGACAGGCGTGTGCCGGGGCTGGACGCGCGCTCCTTCAGGTTGGGGAACATGTCGTAGATCTCGTCCAGGCTCATGCCCCCCGGTCCAATGGTCGGCGGCAGCATCAGGTTCTCCTCGGCCGTCAGGCTGGCGAAGATGCCGCGTTCTTCAGGGCAATAGCCGACGCCCAAACGCGCGACCTTGTGCGGCGGCAGTTTGATGGTTTCTTCGCCCTGGATGCGAATTGAGCCTTTGCGGGTGCCGGTCAGGCCGACGATGGCGCGCATGGTGGTGGTGCGACCGGCGCCGTTGCGCCCCAGCAGGGTGACGACTTCGCCTTCGTGCACGGTCAGGTTGACGCCGTGCAGCACATGCGATTCACCATACCAGGCGTGCAGGTCCTCGATTTTCAGGAGTTCCTTCGACATCAATGAGCCCCTTGCAACTCGGTGTTGGCTGTGCCCATGTAGGCCTCGATCACCAGCGGATTTTTCGAGACATCGGCATAGGGGCCGTCGGCAATGATGGCGCCGCGCTGCAGCACCGTGATGCGGTCGGCAATCGAGGCCACCACGTTCATGTTGTGCTCCACCATCAGGATGGTGCGACCGGTCGATACCTGTTTGATCAGTTGCGTCACGCGGTCCACGTCTTCGTGGCCCATGCCCTGGGTCGGTTCGTCCAGCAGCATCAGCTCGGGCTCCAGTGCCAGTGTGGTGGCGAGCTCCAGCGCGCGTTTGCGGCCGTAAGGCAGGTTGACGGTCAGCTCGTCGGCGAAGTCCTGCAAATCGACCTCGGCCAGCAACTGGCGCGCCCGTGCATGCAGATGAAACAGCGTGCTTTCGGCTTTCCAGAAGTGAAACGAGGTGCCGAGGTTGCGCTGCAGCGCGGCACGCACGTTCTCCAGCACCGTCATGTGCGGAAAAACGGCCGAAATCTGGAACGAACGCACGATGCCGCGCCGCGCCGTCTGGGCCGGCTGCTCGGTCGTGATGTCGCTGCCGTTGAAAAGAATGGTGCCCGATGTCGGGTGCAGAAATTTGGTCAGCAAGTTGAAGAAAGTCGTCTTGCCGGCGCCGTTGGGTCCGATCAGGGCGTGAATGTGCCCGCGCTGGACTTTCAGGTCCACCTGGTTGACGGCCACGAATCCCTTGAATTCCTTGGTCAAACCCCGCGTCTCAAGAATGAACTCCGCTGGCAAATTGCTCTCCGGCTATTTAAATCGAATCAGCGAACGCGCAGGTCCGCCACAAGAAAGGGGGATGCTAACGAGTTGCGATGGCCGGCGCCAGCGGGTTAGGACTTAGGTAGTTTTACTTGCAGTGTTTTGAGGGCAAAAAATGACGGCCTTGGGCGCTGCTGAACGATGGCTCAACGCGCGTGGGTGACCCCGCCATCAACCACCAGCGTGGAGCCGACCACGTAGTCGCCGGCACGCGAGGCCAGGTAAATCGCAGCGCCAGCCATGTCGGCGTCTTCACCAACGCGACCGGCGGGAACGCGGGCTGCCACCGCCTTGCCATGGTCGCGCGCGTCCTTGTTCATGTCGGAGGCAAAAGCCCCTGGCGCGATGGCGGTCACGACAATGTTGTCCTCGATCAGGCGCAGCGCCATGCGGCGCGTGAGCTGGATCAGACCGGCCTTGCTGGCCGCGTAGGAATAGGTTTCCATCGGATTGACTGAAATGCCGTCGATGGAGGCGATGTTGATGACCTTGGCCGGCCGCTGCGCAGCCGCCTTTCGCAGCAGCGGTGCCAGCGCCTGGGTCAGGAAAAAGGGCGTCTTGAGGTTCAGGTCCACGACCTTGTCCCAGCCGCTTTCGGGAAACTCGGCAAACGGTGCGCCCCAGGCCGCGCCGGCGTTGTTGACCAGGATGTCGAGCTGACTTTCATGCCTTGAAAACGCGGCGACCAGGCCGGCGATGCCTTCCTGGGTGGACACGTCGGATGGAAGTGAGACGCAGTGGCCCTGGCTGGAGAGTTCTTTGGCGGTCTGGTCGCAAGCGGCCGCTTTACGTGCCGAAATGTAAACGCGAGCGCCCTGCGCCAGAAAACCCGCGGCAATCATGCGGCCTATGCCGCGCGATCCGCCGGTGATCAACGCGGTGCGGCCCTGCAGGGAAAAAAGATCTTGCATGCTGTGCTCCTTGTCGTGGGGGGCTGGATCTCAGCCCGATGCGGCGCAGCTTAGCGCGGACGGCCGGGGCAAGCGGTCACCTGGGCGTCTGGGGTGGGTAGCTGTGCGCGGAGCCGTGTATTGTCAATATCTGGATAAAAATGGCCTGTGGCCCATGTTCCACAAGGGTAGGCAGCTATCAAAAACAGAGCGTAGGGTGACAGGGCACGGGTGCTTCACAGGTGCCTCGAATTGCGAATGCGGGTTTCTCCTACAGCGCTGGCGTCGCAGTCCGCTAAGGTGGGCTGCCCAGCTAGCGCAAAGGAGCAAGCATGCGATTGGACATTTACCGCCGTGCCGAATCGGGGCACCGTTATTCGTATCTGGCCGTGCCCGAGGGTCGGGTGATTCCCGAGGAAGCCACCAACACCGACTGGGAGACCGAAGCCCGTGGACTCGAAGGTGGCGCGCATGCCGAGCAACTCGGCAAATACGCGATCACCGGACTGGAGCAGCAGATCGGTGAAAAAGGGTATGCCATCACCAGTGTCCATGCGCGGGTGGACGCTGGCGACTGAGCAGGCCCTCAGGCTTCGCTGCCGTCGCCGGCGGCGGCAGCCGCAGCCCGCAATTTGTCCTTTTTGCTCGGGCGTTTGCCCTTGATGCCGCCGTTGGCGGACGCCGCGCTGGCTGGCGTCACGCTGATCGCAGTTGGCAGCGGCTCAAAGCCTTCGACCTGCTCCAGCGGCAGGCTGACACCCTGGCGTTTTTCGATCAGCCGGAAATGCGCTTCGGTGCCGGCGCTGACAAAACTCACGGCCAGACCGCTCTCGCCGGCGCGCCCGGTGCGGCCGATGCGGTGGATGTAGTCCTGCGCCGAGCGCGGCAGGTCGTAGTTGATGACCACCGGCAACTGCGCGATGTCGATGCCGCGTGAGGCGACATCGGTGGCGACCACCACCTTGAGCCGCGAGGCCTTGAAGTCAGCCAGCACCTGCGTGCGTTTGCCCTGGCTCAGCTCGCCATGGAAGGGCTCGGCATAAATCCTAGCCTTGCGCAGTTTGTCGGCGACGATTTCGGCGGCGTGTTTGGTGGCCACAAACACCAGCACCCGGCGCCAGGCGTTTTGTGTGATCAGGTGCCGCAGCAACTGTGTGCGCCGGCCCGGATCAACCGCAATCGCGCGCTGCGCGATGTCTGGTTCGCCTTCAGGCTCGGCCGGCGCGTTGATATGCACGGGGTCGCGCAGCAGGCCCTGCGCCAATGCCTGTACAGCCAGCGGAAAGGTCGCCGAGAAAAACAGGTTTTGCCGCTGTGCCGGCAGCAGCACGAGGATACGGTTCAGTTCCTCGGAAAAACCGAGGTCCAGCAGGCGGTCGGCCTCGTCAAGCACCAGCGCCGCCACGCCCGAGAGAACCACTGCGTTGTGGTCGGCCAGGTCCAGCAGCCGGCCCGGTGTCGCCACCACGATGTCGGCGCCGCCGCGCAGATTCATCATCTGCGGGTTGATGGACACGCCGCCGAAAACAATGGCGACCTTGAGCGCCTGCGGCAAGTGTTGCCCGAGGTTGCGTATTTCTTCGCCGACCTGCGCAGCCAGTTCGCGTGTTGGCACCATCACCAGCAGGCGAACGCGCCGTGGTTTGTCGCTGGGCGTCTGCTGCAGCAGTTGCAGCAGCGGCAGCGCAAAGGCGGCGGTTTTGCCCGAGCCGGTCTGCGCCGAAGCCAGCACGTCGCGACCCTGCAGCACGGCCGGAATGGCGGCCGCCTGGATGGCGGTGGGCGTTTGGTAATCCCTGGCGCTGACGGCGCGCAGCAGGGCCGGGGACAAGCCCAGGGATGAAAATGGCATGAGCAGGGCTTTGTGAGGTGCAGGGGCCGGAACAGGCCGCGCAAGCACCCAGTTTAAGCCCGCCAGCGCCGCCGCCCAGCAGGGCAAGCCGCATAATCGACAGATGGCGAACCGGCCCTTTTCAGGAGCCGGTCAACAATCGACTTCAAGGCATCCGTGAAAAAGACATTCAAGCTCAATATCGAAGGCAAAAACCGGGATCGCGTGCTGGACGCGGTCAAACACGACATCCGCAAATACGTCAAGCGGCAGCGCCGCGTGCCGCTGCCCGAGGGCGTGGACTTCTGGGACTTCGACTGCCGCTTTGGCACCAGCGAAGGCACAGCCGAGGTGGTCCACTTCGCGACCATCCTGCCGCTGGTTGATGCCGCTGCCAAAGAGGGCGCCGAAGCCTTTTACCTGGAAATGCTGGCCAAAGCGGGCCGGCGCACGCATCGACCGCGCCCGCTGGACGGGGAACAACAGGGCGGCGAGGCGGCCGTGCAGGACCCCGAACCCGGCGGATGAGTCTGCAGTTTCTTGACTTCGAATACAGCGAGGACTCGCAGGGTGGTGGGAGCTTCGACGCCATGGCTTCGGTGCGGCCAGCACAGCTTGACGCGGTTCGTGCTGACATCGCGGAAGTGCTGCGCTGGGCCGACACCGCGTTTGCCGGACAGTGCGCACCACGGGACGAAGGTGGCGAGTGGGATGTCGACCTGCAGGAGCAGTCCGATGGCGCATCACCGCCCTGGCATGTGCTGACTGTGTCCATCAGCGGCAGCGCCCATTTCTGCTCGGCGTTCAGGCAGCGTTTTGGCGTGGACTAGGACACGGTGCCCATCCGTGGCAAAACGCATCCGTCCAAGGGTAACGACGCGATGCTCTGCCACCGACTGTCGCTGACTGCTTTATGGCCTCCCGGAATTTGCTGACGTCGCTGACCTACCTCCACTGGGATTGACCTCCTACGAGAGGGTGTAAGAAAACGTGACAAGCTGTTCACAAGCCAATCACGGCTTCTTTTAAGGAAACACGCCATGACTCATTTTTTATCCAAAACCCGCATGCTGACATTGGCTATCGCTACCGTCATGCTTGCTGGACCCGCGTTGTCAAAGGGAAAGGACGATGACGATCATGGTGGCAAAGGCAAGGGCAAATACGCCCAGAAGCACGAATCCAAGGAGCACGCCAAGGCCGACAAGCGGGAGCGCAAGGACATCCAGGCTGGCACCTACTTCAACGATCAGCAACGTACGGTTGTGCGTCAGTACTACACGCAAAATTACGCGAGCGGTAAAAAGTGCCCTCCAGGCTTGGCCAAAAAGAACAATGGCTGCATGCCCCCAGGCCAGGCACGCAACTGGGCTGTTGGACAGCCGATTCCGCGTGGTGTGACAACCTACGCGGTGCCGCAACCCGTTATTGTGCAACTACCGCCTGCGCCTTACGGTTACCGCTATACCCGCATCGGCGGGGACATCGTATTGGTGCAACAGCAGAACAACCTGATCGTGGACATTATCCAGGGCCTGTTCGGCGGCTGACACCCGTTGATGGTCCGGCAGGTGGTGGTCTGCGTGCGCAGACCCTGCGTGCCAATCTGGCTGCGATAGCCTCGAGAAGCGGTTATCTGCGGTACAGAGCGTCATCGCTCAGTGTTCACGCGCCCGGCCCGATGGCAAGTCCAGCGCGTCGAACACCAGTGCGGCGGCCCAGGCATCGTTCGCGGCATACACCAGCTGACTTTCGCTGAGCTGGCGATTCGCCCAATTGGAGGTGGTCGCCTTTTTCGATTTCATGAAGCGGCGATTGAACAGCACGGCCACCGCGCCACGCACGCCGATCTCTTTTGCATACCCTTTTTTGCGGAACACCACGTTCAGGTCCAGCACATTGCGCGGCTCCACGCCCAGGGTGCGACGGATCTGCGTGTGGTCGCCAGCCAGGCCGAAACCGACCTTGGTGATGTGCTCGGCCTCCAGCAGCGCTGCCACCACTTCACGGCACCGCGCATCGAAGAGCTGAAACACCCAGGCCTTGTCGAGTGTGGACAGTTGCACCACGTGCGGGCCTTCAGACACCTGGTCGCGGAAAAAAGTGGGTTTGGACTCGGTGTCGAAACCGAGCACGCTGCAGCCCGACAGAACCTTCCAGGCGTCTTCGGCCTGCGCTTCGGTGGCGACCAGCACGATATCGGCCGGGCCCAGTCGATCCAGCGGCTCGAGTAGCGCGAGTTCATCGCGCGTCGGTGACGCAAACTGCGGCATGGCCTGCGCCTCAGGCCTGCGCCGACACGCTGGGAATGGTGGTGGCTGGCGGCGTGTTGCGGCTGCGGCCGCAGCGCACGAGGCCGTCAATCATCACCATACCGACGCCGGGGATGTCGCCGCGCTGCACGCTGTCGAGCAGGTCACGACCGGCCGTGTGCTGTGCCTTGTCCATGAAAACAAAATCAGCGTCGCGCCCGACCTCGATCAGGCCGCAATTGAGCTTGCGGATGCGTGCTGTGTTGCCGGTGGCGAAACAAAAGGCCAGCTCTGCCGGGATATTGCCCAGACTGGACAGCAATGAGATCAGGCGCAACATGCCCAGCGGCTGCACGCCCGATCCCGCCGGGCCGTCGGTGCCCAGGATCACGCGGTGCGGGCATTTAAGCTGCAGCGCGGCCTGTGCAGCGGCAATCGCGACTTTTTCGTTGCCGTTGTGGACGATTTCAATGGCGCGCGAGGATTTTTCGCAGAGCTCGCAAACATGCTGTTCCGACAGTGAGGTGTGCCCGCCGTTGATGTGGCCGATGACGTCGGCGTCGGCCTCCAGCACCACATCCTTGTCGATCAGGCCGGAGCCGGGAATCGAGGGGCCGCCCGTGTGGATGGTGCTCTGGATGCCGTATTTGCGCGCCCAGGCCACCATTTGCTGGGCTTCATAGCCGGCTTTCACGGAACCCAGGCCGACCTCACCGAGCAAGCCCACGCCCGCGTCGGCCAGTTCCTTGAAATCCTGCTCGACCATGCCTTTTTCAATGATGGGCGCGCCGGCCAGCACCTTCACGCCGCCGGGCCTGAAGTTGTCGAAGGCGCGCTGGGCGGTGATGGCCAGCGCCTTCAGGCCGACGATGTCCTTGGGCCGGCCAGGCAGGTGCACCTCGCCGGCCGAAATCATGGTGGTCACGCCGCCGTGCATGGTTGAATCGATCCAGCCGATCTGGTTTTGCCGTGGTGTCCAGTCGCCAAACACCGGGTGCACATGGCTGTCGATCAGGCCAGGTGCGACGCAGGTCTGATGTGCGTCAATGGTGGTCTGGGCGTGCGCCATGTCGCAGTCCTTGGCCTTGCCCACGGCCACGATCAGCCCGTCGTTCACAACAATGGTGTCGGCGTCCAGAATCGGCCGGTCGACGTCGCCCGACAAGAGCAGGCCGATGTTGGTGATGACAACTTTGCCGGACTTGCCGCTTGCTGCTGCTTCTGCCATGGCTTCTTTCGTGTGAGACGTCAGGGGTTCAGCATCACGGTGCGCAGCACGGTGCTGATGATGAAGGCTTGCCACTGCGCCAGCGCTTCCGGCGTCTGCAGGTCCTCGCCGAGGAAGGCCGACAGCGTGTGGCGGTTGGAAATGTAGAAGTAGCCGGTGGCCGCAATCAGCAGGTAGACATTGCGTGCAGACACGTCGGCGCGAAACACGCCCTGCGCCGCGCCGCTTTCGAGCAACTGGCGGATGATGGCAATCGCTGGCGACGAATAGTCACGGGCACGCGCCGACTTGGAGATATGTTTGCCGCGGTGCAGGTTTTCGGTGTTGAGCAGCGTGATGAACTCAGGGTTCTTGCTGTAGTAGGTCACGACAAAATTGATCACGTCCTTGAGTGACTCCACCGGCTGCGCCAGGTCCAGCGTCAGCTCCAGCTCGGCGTCGTTCATGCGCCGGTACATGTCTTCAAGTACTTCGATGAACAGGCCTTCCTTGCTGCCGAAGTAGTAATAAATCATCCGGTCGAAAGACTTGGCCGACTGGGAGATCTTCTCCACGCTGCCGCCTTCGTAGCCGTAACGTGCAAACACCTTGGTGGCGGCCCGCAGAATGTTGTCGCGCGTGGTCTGCGCCGCCTGTTCGCGCACGCCCGGTCGTTTGGCGGATGCGAGGCGGGCTGCGGGGTTTCGCGTGGCCTTCGCAGTTTTGGCGGCGCTGGCGGTTTTCGCAGGTTTGGCGGTCATGGCGTGATCAGTGGTTTCCAGGGCTGGAAAACTGCGTCTTACTGCTCTGCGAAGGCCCGTTCGATCACAAAATCACCTGGCTTGGAGGTGTTGCCCTCATGGAAGCCTTTTTGCTCCAGCATGTGTTTCAAATCCTTGAGCATGCCCGGGCTGCCGCAGATCATCACGCGGTCGGTGGCCGGGTCCAGCGCCGGCAGATTCAGGTCGGCAAACATCTTGCCGGTTTCCATCAGGTCGGTGACACGGCCCATGTTGCGGTAGCTTTCGCGCGTGACGGTGGGGTAATACAGCAATTGTTTGGAGATCAGGTCGCCGAGAAATTCATGCTGGGGCAGGTGCTCGACCACCAGGTCGTGGTAGGCCAGCTCGTCGGCCTGACGCACACCGTGCACCAGCACCACCTGCTCGAAACGCTCGTAGGTCTCGGGGTCGCGGATGATGCTCATGAAAGGCGCCAGGCCGGTGCCGGTCGACAGCAGGTACAGGCGTTTGCCCGGCAGCAGATAGTCGATCACCAGTGTGCCGGTTGGCTTGCGCCCAACGATGATCTTGTCGCCGACCTTCATGTGCTGCAGGCGTGAGGTCAGGGGACCGTCAGCGACCTTGATGCTGAGAAATTCCAGATGCTCCTCGTGGTTCGGGCTCACGATGCTGTAGGCGCGCAGCAGGGGTTTGTCGTTGACGCGCAGGCCGATCATGGTGAAGTGACCATTGCTGAAGCGCAGGGAGGTATCGCGGGTGGTGGTGAACGTGAACAGCTTGTCGGTCCAGTGGTGGACGGACAAAACTGTTTCTTCGTTGAAAGCGCTCATGGTAATTGCAGGTTGGGAGTTGGTGATCAGTGGGGTAAGGCCAGCAGGGCCGGATCCAGGCTTGAAAGCTTACCGGTTTTACCCTGCCATTGTGCCGCCTCCGGGGAAGGGAGGCTTTCCCGGAAGCAGTCTACGGGGCAGATCTCGACACAGTCGGTATCTTCGACACGAGGGTTGGTTACGACGGGGGTCACAGCGGTCCTTGGCGGTGAAAGTCCGGAGAAAATCTTTCATGCAGGTGCCAATGTGCCACACTAATGTAGTGAACACAACATGAAAATTCAGTCATCGCAACATTTTTTAAATAATTTTGCTATTGCCGTGGAAATGCTATTGCGCTGGGAATTTTCATGCGCTACATTGATTTTAAATGTAGTAGATACAACATCTAAATTAAGTGCGCACTACATTGGTGTTGATGCACCACGATGGTAGGCGACAAAAGGCGAACACGATGACGGAACACACCAAAACGGACGGCTTGCCAGGCATGGATACGCCGGCCTTTGGCCAGGTGCTGGAAAAAGCCCGACCGCGTAACGACCGCATGAACAGCGAGAAAATCGAGTGCAATGCCTGCCCCGTGTTGTGCCAGATTTCCGATGGCCGCACCGGCGCATGTGATCGGTATGCGAATCGTGGCGGCACCCTGGTTCGTGTGGATCCTGTTCTGCTGCTGCGCCGCACGCTGGCACAGGGTGAAGCAAAGGTGCTCGCGTTTGCCGGCCGGCAGGGGGCTGACGATTCGACCGGACAGGTTCCGCCGGTGTCCTGGAGCGGCGATCTGCTGCTGGCCGACGAGGTCTTTGTCACCGGCGTCGGTTCCTCGACCACTTACCCCGATTACAAGCCAGCGCCGTTCATCGTGTCCTCCGAGGTGGACGGTGTGGACATGGTCACGGTCGTCACCGAAGGCATCTTCAGCTACTGCAGCCTCAAGGTGAAGATTGATACCGACCGTTTTCTTGGCGCCGAGCAGGCCAATGTGCGCTGCAAGGGCGAGGTGGTTGGCCACGTGACGACGGCGGAATACGGCTCGCAGATGCTTTCGCTCGGTGGCGTGCACCACCTGACCGGTGGCAGCAAGAAAGAGGGCCGAGTCACCATGGACATGATGCAGTTGCTGGGCAACAAGAAGGCGGTGGAGTTCACCATTGACGGCGGCTCGCAGATCGTGATTCAGGCCGGCCGCGCCCCGATTGTCAACGGTGTCGAAGAGCGGCGCATGCGTGTCGGTTGTGGCTCGGCGACCATTGGTATTTTTGCAAAACAACTGTTCGGCAAGCTCGACGAGGTGGTGGTCGTGGATGACCACATCACGGGTGTGCTGACCGAACACCAGGCGGGCCGGTGCCTGGACATGCGCTCCTCAGGCATCAAGATGCGCGGACGCAAATCAACGCCAGGCCGCTATTTTCAGGTGGCCAATCCAGGAACCGGCTGGGGCGGCACCGACATCGCAGAACCGCTGTCCATCATCGAGAGTTGGGACCCCGATACCGCCTGGCCGGGTTTGCGCCTGCTCATGACCTCCACCACCGGGGAACATGCGAGCTGGTATGTGCTCAATGAAGACCTGGTGCCCGTCGAGCAGGACATGCCGGCCGAGGTGCGCCTGGTGGTCGAGCGTATTGGCGAAAACTGCGAGCCTTCCCTGTCCACGGTGTTATTCCTTGGCGGCGCCGGCGGCAGCTTGCGCGCCGGGGTCACCGAAAACCCGGTACTGCTGACGCGGGCCATCAAGAGCGCTCTGGTCAATGTCACTTGCGGCGGTGCGCCGGCCTATGTCTGGCCGGGCGGCGGCATCACGGTGATGGTAGATGTCATGCGTATGCCCGACAACAGTTTTGGCACCGTGCCCACGCCGGCCATTGTGGCGCCGATCGAGTTCAGCATGAAGCTGGAAGACTACCGCGCTCTGGGCGGGCACATGGACCATGTGCGCTCGCTGGAAGAAGCGCTCTCGCGCGGTGCCTGGCACAACGAGGGTGCGCCATCGTCACTGCAATGGACTGCCTTGCCGGCCGCCAATCCCTGGCCACTAGCGCGTCCTCCCCTGCTTGGTTGAGTGGGGCCGACCCCGATATGGACGCTCAACGTACCCGTTTGCCCGATGGTCGCTGGCATCTGCAGCATGGTCCCATAGATATCGTGATCGGTGCCAACGGCGATCCCGATTCTGTGGACAGTGCCCACGAGGATGCATGGCTGCGTTTTCGCGGCATTCTGGGGGAACTGGTGGAAGAACTCCCCCTGTTACGGCTTCCGGTGCAGGGCAACTGCCCGTTGCAGGGCCCGATTGCACGGCGGATGTGGCATGCCTGCCAGCCTTACAAAAGCAGTTTCATCACGCCGATGGCGGCGGTGGCCGGCGCCGTTGCACAGGAACTGATTACCTGTTATTCGATCAGCGGCGTGGCACGGGCCTGGGTCAACAACGGCGGCGATATTGCCTTGCACCTGGCGCCATCCGAATCGGTGCATATCGGTCTGTATGCGGATCTGGCGCGTCTGAACCTGGACGAGTTGCAACGCGGTATCCGTACGGACGCGCAGTTCGACATATCCAGCCTGCTGCCGGTACGCGGTGTCGCCACCAGCGGCTGGCGCGGCAGGAGCTTTTCACTGGGCATCGCCGACAGCGTCACGGTGCTGGCGCGCACGGCGTCCGAGGCCGATGCGGCCGCCACCGTCATTGCCAATGCCGTCAACCTGACCGATCCGCGGATTCAGCGCCGTCCGGCGTGTGCGCTCAAAGACAACGCCGACTTGGGAGATCTGGCGGTCACGGTGGATGTCCCGCCGCTGGAGCCGGCGCTGGTACAACAGGCTTTGCGGGCCGGTCTGAAACGTGCGCAGGCCCTGCGCGGCGCCCGCCTGATCTGGTCGGCGGCGCTGATTTGTCAGAATCAGATCGCCAGCACCGATACTGCGGCCATGGGAACGCTCGAAAACCACCGCGCCAATCAGCAAGCTGGTTCGGTATTTGCTTAATGAAACAGATGGACGCACAGCGATGATTGAAATACGACGCATCTTCACGCATGTGGAGCAGATCCGGCATGAATTCGGGCCCGTCGCGCCCGTGCCGCTGCTACGTGGCGCCATCGGTGTGGTGCTTACCAATCCCTTTGCCGGGCGCTTCGAGCCCGAGATCCTCCCGATGATGGCGGCGCTGGACCCGGTCGGGCTCACGATGGCGCGCAAGCTGCTTGCGGCCATGGATGTTCCCACGGAGCGCATCGAGGGGTATGGCAAGGGCGCCATCATCGGTGCGGCCGGCGAGCTCGAACACGGCGCGCTCTGGCATGTGCCTGGCGGTTATGCCATGCGCGAACTGCTGGGCTGGAAGGGGGATGCGGCGGCCTATGCCAAAGGCAAGGGCGAAGAAAAGTCCGGACGCGCGGGCAATGCCCTGTCCATCGTGCCCTCGACCAAAAAGGTGGGCGGACCCGGCGCGGCACTCGACGTGCCCATGACCCACATCAATGCCGCCTATGTGCGCAGCCATTTTGACGCGATCGAGGTGCGGGTTCCCGGCGCACCGCTGGCCGATGAAATTGTTTTTATCCTGGCGATGAGCACGGGCCCGCGCATTCATGCGCGTGTCGGCGGCCTCGCCGCAGCCGCCATCAGCAAATGGGACGGATTGCGCTGAAGCGCCGCCGCCATCGCAACAAACACAAGGACCATCCATGACAGCCAACATCCGGAAAATCATTGTTCAGGTCGACGAGATCCATCTGGAAATGGGTCAACCCGTGAGCCCGCCGACGCGCAGGGCGCTGGCCATGGCGGTCATCGCGAACCCCTTGGCCGGCGTTTACCAGGAAAACCTGGACGAACTGGTCAGCATCGGCGAGGAACTGGGTGCCTTGCTCGGGCAAAAATGCGTGCAGGCGCTGGGCATCCCACCGGGCCGGGCGCAGAGTTATGGCAAGGCGGCGATCGTTGGCGAGGCCGGCGAGCTCGAACATGCCGCGGCCATCCTGCATCCCAAGCTGGGCGCGCCGCTGCGCCTTGCCGTGGAAAAAGGCGCGGCCCTGGTGCCTTCAAGTAAAAAACGCGGTGGACTGGGCACCGCGATTGATGTGCCCCTGGGGCATAAGGACGCGGCTTTTGTGCGCAGCCATTTCGACGCGATGGAGGCCCGTGTCGCCGATGCGCCGCGTGCCAACGAAATTGTGGTCGCTGTCGTTGTGACAGACAGTGGCCGACCTCTACCGCGCGTGGGCGGACTGCAGATCCACGAAATCAGGGGCGAAGACGGGCTCCGCTAATCCGGGGTTTTTTCAGCTTAATCGATCCACGACAGGAGTTTTTTATGAAAATGCAATACAGAGTGCTGGGCACCATGACCTATCTGGGTCTGCTGGCTTCGCTGGTGACAGCGCAAGCGCAGGGCGTGATCAAAATCGGCGAGGTCAACAGCTACAAGGCGCAGCCCGCCTTCCTCGAGCCCTACAAAAAGGGCATGGAACTGGCGGTTGAAGAAATCAATGCGGCCGGTGGCGTCAACGGCAAGAAGATCGAGCTGATCACGCGTGACGACAATGCCAATCCGGGCGATGCGGTGCGCGTGGCCGAAGAGCTGATCTCGCGCGAAAAAATCGATGTGCTGACCGGTACGTTCCTGTCCAATACCGGCCTGGCTGTGGCCGATTTTGCCAAACAGAAGAAATTTTTCTTTCTTGCTGGTGAGCCGCTGACCGACAAGATGACCTGGCAGGGCGGCAACCAGTACACCTTCCGTCTGCGTCCCGGCACCTACATGCAGGCCGCAATGTTGGTCCCCGAGGCGGCCAAGCTCAAGAAAAAGCGCTGGGCCATCGTGTACCCCAATTACGAATATGGCCAGTCGGCGGTCGCGGCCTTCAAGCAGTTGCTGAAGGCGGCGCAACCCGATGTCGAGTTTGTGGCCGAGCAGGCCACACCGCTGGGCCGGGTCGATGCCGGTAGCGTGGTGCAGGCGCTGTCCGACGCCAAGCCCGATGCGATCTTCAACGTGTTGTTTGGCGCCGACCTGTTGAGGTTTGTGCGTGAAGGCAACACGCGTGGCCTGTTCAAGGACCGCACCGTGGTCAGTGTGTTGACCGGTGAACCCGAATACCTGGACCCGCTCAAGGAAGAAACGCCCAACGGCTGGATCGTCACCGGTTATCCCTGGTACGGCGTCCAGACGCCCGAGCACAAGGCCTTTTTCCTCGCCTACCATGCCAAGTACAAGGACTATCCGCGTCTGGGTTCGGTGGTCGGTTACGCCATGATCCATTCTGTGGCCGCCGGAGCCGCCAAGGCCAAAAGCACGGAATCGGCCAAGATGGTGGCCGCCTTCAAGGGCCTGCAGGTATCGACCCCCTTCGGCAAGATCACCTACCGTCCGGAAGACCACCAGTCGACCATGGGCGCGTTTGTCGGCAAGACCAAAAACGACAACGGCAAGGGCGTCATGGTGGACTACACCTATTTCGACGGCGCCAAGTTCCAGCCGCCTGCAGCCGACGTCAAGAAGTCGCGCGCCACAGACTGAGCAAACCTGCCCAACAAGGCACTGCGCCGCATCGCGGCGTGGTGTGTTGTGCCGGGCTCCTGAGGATCATTGAATGAGTTTTTCCGGTTTCATCGTTCAGTTGCTCAACGGGCTGGCCGGCGCATCGTCGCTGTTTCTCGTGGCTGCGGGCCTGTCGCTGATTTTCGGCGTCACACGTATCGTCAACTTTGCCCACGGCTCGTTTTTCATGGTCGGCATCTACATCGCCTACACGCTGGTCGAGAAGCTGGGCGGCGGCCTGGGCTTCTGGCCCGCTTTGCTGTTGGCCGCCGTGGCGACCGGCATCATTGGCGCGCTGATTGAAATGGTGTTGCTGCGCCGCATCTACAAGGCGCCGGAACTGTTCCAGTTGCTGGCCACCTTTGCGTTGGTGCTGGTGATCAAGGATCTGGTTCTTTATCTGTGGGGCCCTGACGAATTGCTCGGCCCGCGCGCGCCCGGCCTGTCGGGTGCGGTCGAAATCCTGGGCCGGCAGTTTCCAAGCTACGACCTGTTCCTGATTGTGGTGGGCCCGATGGTTCTGGGCCTGCTGTGGTTGCTGCTGACCCGCACGCGCTGGGGCACGCTGGTGCGTGCTGCCACGCAGGACCGCGAGATGGTCAGTGCGCTGGGTGTGAATCAAGCCTGGCTGTTCACTGCCGTATTTGCCTTGGGCGCCATGCTGGCCGGTCTGGGCGGTGCGCTGCAACTGCCACGTGAACCGGCCACGCTGGAGATGGACCTGCACACCATAGGCTCGGCCTTTGTGGTGGTGGTGGTAGGCGGCATGGGATCGATCCCCGGCGCTTACGCGGCCGCGCTGCTGATCTCCGAAATCAAGGCGATTTGTATCTGGCTCGGTGTGGTCGATATCTTCGGCTACAGCATCTCCTTTTCAAAACTCACGCTGGTGGCTGACTTCCTGGTCATGGCCATTGTGCTGGTGTGGCGACCCTGGGGCCTGTTCGGCCGGCCGCAGGCGCCCAGCCGCTATGTGGGCATGCAGGAAGAACCGCTGCGCAAGAGCAGCCGCACCTATGTCATGGCGGCCGCCGTGCTGGGTCTGGTGCTGGCCGCGATGCCCTTGTTCACGGTCAATTCGCCTTACACCACAGTATTGATGATCGACCTGCTGATCGCTGCGCTGTTTGCCGCCAGTCTGCACTTCATCATGGGCCCGGCTGGCATGCACTCCTTCGGCCATGCGGCCTACTTCGGACTCGGTGCCTACGCAGCGGCTTTGCTGGTGCGCAGTAGCGGCATGCCGATGGAACTCGCGCTTGTTGTTGCGCCGCTGGTGGCGGCCGTGGGCGCGTTTGTTTATGGCTGGTTCGCGGTGCGGCTGTCGGGCGTGTATCTCGCGATGCTGACGCTGGCGTTTGCGCAGATCACCTGGGCCATCACCTACCAGTGGGATTCTTTCACCGGCGGCAGCAACGGCCTCACCGGCGTCTGGCCGTCAGAATGGCTGTCTGACAAACGCATGTATTACTGGCTCACGCTGGTGCTGGTGGCCGGCGCCGTGTTGTGGCTTCGCCGCGTGTTGTTTTCGCCCTTCGGTTATGCCCTGCGTGCCGGACGCGATTCGGTGCTGCGCGCCGACGCGATCGGGATTGATGTCAAACGCATGCAATGGACGGCTTTTGTGATCGCCGGCGCGGCTGCCGGTCTGGCTGGATCCCTTTACGCGTTTTCCAAAGGCAGCATTTCGCCCGAGAGCCTGAGTGTGGGTAAATCGGTGGACGGTCTGGTCATGGTGCTGCTCGGCGGCATCCAGACCCTGGCTGGCCCGGTGGTGGGCGCGGTGACCTTCACCTGGCTGCATGACACCGTGGCACGCAACACCGATTACTGGCGCGCCATGCTCGGCGCCATCATCCTGCTGCTGGTGCTGCTGTTCCCGCAAGGCATTGCCGGTTCGGCCAAGCTGATGTTTGATCGGCTTCGCAACAAGGTCTCCCCCACAACCACTGGCGAGGTGAAAGCATGAGTGCGCCACTGCTCCAGGTCAGCAATCTCGGCAAGTCCTTCGGCGGCGTCAAGGCGGTCGACGGCATCAGCTTTGATCTGTATGCCGGCGAATTGCTGGCGCTGATCGGCCCCAACGGCGCCGGCAAGACCACCACCTTCAACATGGTCAACGGCCAGTTGCCGGCCGGTCAGGGCTCCATACTGCTCGACGGCCAGGAACTGGTGGGCCGCAAGCCGCGCGCGATCTGGCGCCTCGGCGTCGGCCGTACCTTCCAGATCGCCGAAACCTTCGCCTCGCTGACGGTGGTCGAGAACGTGCAGATGGCCCTGCTGTCGCACGACGGCAAGCTGTTTTCGATGTGGCGCAGCGCGGCCGGCTACAAGCGCGACGAGGCTCTCGCCTTGCTGGAGCGGGTCGGCATGGCGCCGCAGGCCGACCGGCCCTGCAGCGAACTGGCTTATGGCGATGTCAAACGCGTCGAGCTCGCGATTGCCATGGCCAACAGCCCGAAACTGCTGCTGATGGACGAGCCCACCGCCGGCATGGCGCCGCGCGAGCGCAACGCACTGATGGCGCTGACCAAACAACTGGTGGTCGACCGCGGCATGGCGGTGCTGTTCACCGAACACAGCATGGACGTGGTGTTTGCCTATGCCGACCGCATGATCGTGCTGGCGCGGGGCCGGCTGATTGCTCAGGGCAAACCGCTGGAAATCCGCGACCACCCTAAAGTTCAGGAGGTGTACTTCGGCAGCGGAAAAACCTTCGAAAAAGTGGCACAGAAATCTGCGGAGGTTTTTTAATGAGCACAGCTGTTTTGCTCGACGCCAAAGCCCTGTGTGCCTGGTACGGCGCCGCACAGATTCTTTACGATGTGGACCTGCAGGTGCGGCGCGGCGAGGTGGTGGCCCTGATGGGCCGCAACGGCGCTGGAAAATCCACCACACTCAAAACCTTGATCGGCATGCTGGCCAAGCGCAAGGGCGCGGTGAGCTTTCTGGGGCAGGACATTTCCAGAAGCGAGTCGCATGTGGCGGCCCGGCTGGGCCTGGGTTTTGTGCCTGAGGACAGACGTGTGTTCACCGACCTCACGGTGCTCGAGAACCTCGAAGTCGGCAAGCAGCCCCCGCGGCACTGGCCGGACGGTGCTGCCGCCCCGGTGTGGACGCCCGAGCGACTGTTCAAGCTGTTTCCCAATCTCGGTGAAATGCCCGACCGGCCGGGTGGTCGCATGAGTGGCGGCGAGCAGCAGATGCTGACGGTGGCCCGCACGCTGATGGGCAACCCCTACCTGGTGCTGCTCGATGAACCCTCCGAAGGTGTGGCGCCGGTCATCGTCGAACAAATGGCACTGATGATTCTGGAGCTCAAGTCGCAGGGCGTCAGCATCCTGCTGTCCGAACAGAACATGCATTTTGCGGAGCTGGTGTCGGACCGGGCCTATGTGCTCGAAAAAGGCCAGATCCGTTATGAGGGGACCATGGCCGACCTGTCGGCCAATGAAGAGGTCAGGCGTGCCTATCTCAGCGTCTAGCACGTCTTTTGTCGTCATTTCATCCGGCTTGCGCGCGCATCCATGACCTTGCAGCCTGTCCTTCTCAGCGTCAACGGCGTGTTGCGGGACATGACTGTGTCACAACAGACCAGCCTGCTGACCGTGCTGCGCAACGACCTGTGCCTGAACAGCCCCAAGTACGGCTGCGGCCTCGGTGAATGCGGGGCCTGCACCGTGCTGGTCGATGGTGTGGCGGCGAGGTCCTGCGTGATCCCGGCGGTCCACGCTGGCGGCCGGGTCATCACCACGCTCGAAGGGCTGGGTGGGGCGGACCGCCTGCATCCGGTGCAGCAGGCTTTCATCGACGAACAGGCGGCGCAATGTGGCTACTGCATGAGCGGCATGATGGTGATGACGGCAGCGCTGCTGGCGCGAAATCCTGATCCAACGGATGAAGAAATACGGCGCGAGCTGTCCGGCAACCTCTGCCGCTGCGGCACCCATCTGGAAATCCTCAAGGCGGTCCGGCGCGCCGCCGAATTGATGCGCAGCGCAGGCGGCGCTGACGCATGACGCGCCGTGCCGTTACGTCGCTGACACGCGCCGGGTTTCACGCGGCGTCCGGCGTGCTGCTGGTCACGCGTGCGCCACCACCAGCCCCGCCGGCGGCGCCTGGGCAACCGCCGCTGGTTACCGCCAACCCGCGCGAAGGCGTGGAGATTCTGCTCGCGGTCTGGGATGACGGTAGGGTGACGGCCCTGAACGGCCATGTCGATCTGGGCACCGGCATACGCACGGCCCTTAGCCAGATCGTGGCGGAAGAACTCGACGTGGCGCTCCATCAAGTCCACATGGTGCTGGGCGACACGGCCAGTGTGCCGAACCAGGGCGCCACGATAGCCAGCACCTCGATACAGATTCATTCGGCGCCGCTGCGCGCCGCCGCAGCGCAGGCGCGTGCCTGGCTGCTGGCCCGTGCCGCCGCAGAGTTGGCGGCTGACCTCACCACCCTGGGTGTACGCGAAGGCGTGATCAGCGATAACGCTGGCCGGTCGCTGGCCTATGGCGCGCTGCTCAGCGGCCAGCATGTCGAGTTGACATTGGCTCCGGACACCTTACTCAAGGCGCCCGAAGACTATCGCATCGTCGGCACCGCCCAGCTGCGTGTCGACATTCCCGCCAAGGCCACCGGTGCGCTGACTTTTGTGCATGACATGCGGGTGCCCGGCATGCTGCATGGCCGTGTGGTGCGACCGCCTTATGCCGGCGCGGACCATGGCGACTTCATCGGCAACACCTTGCAGGCGGTCGATGAATCGTCGATCGCGCATATTCCTGGTATCCGCGCGGTGGTGGTGATCCGCGATTTTGTCGGCATCGTTGCCGAACGCGAGGAATTTGCCGAGCAGGCCCTGCGCGACCTCAAGGTGGCCTGGAAAGCCTGGCCGGGTTTGCAGAAGCTCGACGACCTCGAACAGGCGATCAAGAGCAACCCGTCCACCCAGCGAAGGCTGGTTGATGAAGGCGATGTGGACGCGGCGATTGCCGGCGCCGCGCAGGCCTTGGCGCGCAACTATGTCTGGCCCTACCAGATGCATGGCTCCATCGGCCCGTCCTGTGCGCTGGCCGACTGGCAAGAAGGGCCCCCACGCTCCCCCACTGCGTGTGAGTCGCTGCCCCCCGAGGGGGCTGGCCTTGCTCGGGGCGGCCCTTCGCGGCGGCCTGTGCCCCCACACTCCCCCACCGAGGGTGGGTCGCTGCCCCCCGAGGGGGCCGCATCCCGCCTTGGGAACGGCCCGGCGGCGGGACCTCACCTCACGGTCTGGGCCGGCACGCAAAACCCGCATGTGCTGCGCGCCGATCTGTCGCGCCTGATGGGCCTGGCCGACGTAGCCATCGACGTCGTCCGCATGGAAGCGGCGGGTTGTTATGGCCGCAATTGCGCCGACGACGTGGCCGCTGACGCCGCCCTGCTGTCGCGCGCCGTTGGTGCGCCGGTGCGGGTGCAGCTCACGCGCGAGCAGGAGCACGCCTGGGAGCCCAAGGGCGCGGCGCAACTGATGCAGGTGCGCGGCGGCCTCAATGCCGACGGTTCGGTCGCCGCCTATGACTTCCAGACCTCCTACCCCTCCAACGGTTCGCCAACGCTGGCGTTGCTGCTGACCCGCACCATCGAACCGGTCGCGCAGGCCTACGAGATGGGTGACCGCAGCGCGCGGCCGCCCTACGATTACGACAACCTGCGTGTCAGCGTCAACGACATGGCGCCCATGCTGCGCGCGTCCTGGCTGCGCGGTGTCTCGGCCCTGCCCAATTCCTTCGCGCACGAGTCCTACATCGACGAACTCGCGACCGCCGCCGGTGTCGATCCGGTTGAGTTCCGCCTGCGTTACCTCAGCGAGCCGCGTGCCGCCGAGCTGGTGCGCGCGACCGCCGAGCGCGCCGGCTGGAAGGCACACACCCAGCCGCAACAGACGCCGGATCGTGACGCGGCTGGGGAGGGCGCATCGGACATCGTGACAGGCCAGGGCGTGGCCTACGCGCGTTATGTGCACAGCAAGTGGCCGGGTTTTGGCGCCGCCTGGGCCGCCTGGGTCGCCGACGTGGAAGTCAATCGTAAAACTGGCGAAGTCCATGTGCGGCGCGTCGTGGTCGGTCACGACGCCGGCACGCTGATCAACCCGGCCGGTGTGCAGCATCAGATCCACGGCAACGTGGTGCAAACCACCAGCCGTGCGCTGACCGAGCAGGTGGCGTTGAATCCGGTGAACAACACGGTCGCTGCGCTTGAATGGGGCGCTTACCCTATCCTCAATTTCCGCGATGTGCCTGTGATCGAGGTGGTGACCATGGCGCGGCCGGGCGAGCCGCCTTTGGGCGCTGGCGAGTCGGCCTCGGTGCCTGGCACGGCAGCGATTGCGAATGCGATTTTTGATGCAACCGGTGTGCGTTTCCGCCAGCCGCCGTTCACGCCCGAAGTGATTCGCGCGGCGCTGAACCCGGCGCCGGACGGCGAGACAGCGCGTCTGCAGTCGACGCCTGAACCCATCGACAACCCACTACCCACAACGGCAGTCTGGCCACGCAAGCGCAAAGCCTGGGTGCGCGGTGGCGCCGTCCTCGCCAGCGTGTTTGGCATCGCGACCGCGCTGCTGGGCTGGCGTCCGGCCATCGCGCCGGTGGCCGCCAGCAGCGGGGCCATCTACACCGCTGCCACCATCGAGCGCGGCCGCCAGCTCGCCGCTGCGGGTGATTGCGTGGTTTGCCACACCGCCCCCGGCGGTGTGCCCAATACGGGTGGTCTGGCCATGGACACGCCCTTCGGCAAGGTAGTGACCACCAACATCACCCCCGATGCCCAGACCGGTATCGGCCTCTGGTCCTTCAGTGCTTTCCAGCGCGCCATGCGCGAAGGCATCTCGCGCGACGGCCACCATCTGTACCCGGCCTTTCCCTACACAGCCTTTGCCAAAACCAGTGACGAGGACCTGACCGCGCTGTATGCCTACCTTATGGCGCAGCCAGCGGTGCGTTCAGAAGTTCCGGCCACACAGTTGGCCTTTCCGTTCAGCGTGCGGCCATTGATGGCCGGCTGGAACGCACTCTTTCACGATGCCGCGCCCTACCAGCCGGATGTCACGCAAACCGTCGAATGGAACCGCGGCGCCTACCTGGTCAACGGCCTGGGCCACTGCGGCGCCTGCCACACGCCGCGCAATGCCGTCGGCGCCGAACGTGGCGGCAAGGCCTTTTTAAGCGGTGCGATGGTCGATGGCTGGGAAGCGCCGGCGCTGACCGCGCTGTCGCGTGCGCCGGTGCCCTGGACCCGCGAACAGCTCTACAGCTACCTGCGTACCGGCCATTCGCCACAACACGGCATCGCCGCCGGACCGATGGCGCCGGTGGTGAAGGAGTTGGCTGCTTTGCCCGACGCCGACATCCGCGCCATGGCGACCTACCTGGCCTCGTACAACCAGCCGCTGACCGAACCTTACAGTGCCTTGCGCGCCAGCCAGGCGGTACTCGCTGCGCAGCAAACCACCCTGGCCCTGCCGGGCCCCGGCCAGCGCCTGTTTACCGGCGCCTGCGCCTCCTGCCACCACGACGGCGAAGGCCCGACGCTGCTGGGCGCCAATGTGCCGCTGGCGCTTAACAGCAAGCTACACAGTGCGCGGCCCGACAACCTGGTGCGGGTGATTCTGGACGGCATCCGCGAGCCAGTGTCGGCACAGGTGGGGTTCATGCCGGCGTTTCGCCACAGCCTCAGTGATGCGCAAATCGCCGAGTTGGCGGCCTACATGCGCAGCCGGTATGCGCCGGGGCGTGCGGCCTGGGACGCGCTGCCGGCTGCGGTGGCTCGCCTGCGCCAGGACGCTACTAAATAAATAGCGTATTACCCATGTGGGACATGGGCTAGAGGTGCATTTGGCTTGACTTCGGGCCGCTGCAGCGGATCAGGCCGCGGCTGCCGCACCCAGCCACTGCGCCAGCACTTCGTCGGTGTGTTCACCCAGCAGTGGCGGCGGGCGCTGGTAGGCCACCGGCGAGCCGGACAGGCGGATCGGATTTGCCACCAGCGGCACGCTGCCCGCCAGCGCGTGCGGCAGGTCGATCTTCAGGCCGCGTGCAATCACCTGCGGGTCCGCAAACACTTTGTCGATGCGATTGATCGGGCCGCAGGGGACACCGGCGGCCTCCAGCGCCGCAATCCAGTCAGCGGAGGTTCGCATCACTGTCGCCTGGCGCAGCAAAGGCACCAGCACCGCACGGTTCGATACACGCTGGGCGTTGCTTGCAAAACGCGCATCGCTTGACCATTCCGGGTGGCCAGCTACAGCGCAGAATTTCGCGAACTGGCCGTCGTTGCCAACCGCCAGGATGATGTCGCCGTCAGCCGTCGGAAAAGCCTGGTAGGGCACGATGTTCGGATGCGCATTGCCCATGCGGCGCGGCACCAGTCCGCCTGCCAGGTAGTTAGAGGCCTGATTCGCCAGACAGGCGATCTGCACGTCGAGCAGCGCAAGATCGATGTGTTGTCCCAGACCTGACTTTTCACGTTCGGCCAGCGCCGCCTGCACCGCAATCGTCGCGTAGAGGCCGGTCATGATGTCGGTCAGCGCGACGCCGACCTTTTGCGGTCCGGCGCCGGGTTCACCGTCGGGCTGGCCGGTCACACTCATGAGCCCGCCCATGCCCTGGATCAAAAAGTCGTAACCGGCGCGCGCCGCATAGGGCCCGGTCTGGCCGAAGCCGGTGATCGAGCAATACACCAGGCGCGGGTTCGCTTGTTTCAGGCTCGCGTAGTCCAGACCGTAACGCTTGAGCCCGCCAACCTTGAAGTTCTCCAGAACAACGTCTGCTTGTTGCGCCAGTGCGCGTATCTGCGTCTGGCCTTCGGCTGTGCCCATGTCGATGGCAACCGAGCGTTTGTTGCGGTTGGCGCAGAGGAAATAGGTCGCCTCGCTGGTGTCGCGGCCGGAGGCGTCCTTCAAATAGGGCGGGCCCCAGGCGCGGGTGTCGTCGCCGGTGTCGGGTTTTTCGACCTTGACCACGTCGGCGCCCAAATCCGCCAGCAACTGGCCGGCCCAGGGACCGGCGAGCACGCGCGACAGATCGAGCACCCGCACGCCGGTCAGCGGCGGCGGGCGCACGTCAGTGCTACTCATGGCTTCAGGAGAAGGCCGAGATGCCTGTGATGCCGCGGCCCAGGATCAGCGCGTGCACGTCGTGCGTACCTTCGTAGGTGTTGACGACTTCCAGGTTGACCAGGTGCCGTGCCACGCCAAACTCGTCGCTGATACCGTTGCCGCCCAGCATGTCACGCGCCATGCGTGCAATGTCGAGCGCCTTGCCGCAGGAGTTGCGTTTCATGATCGAAGTGATTTCGACCGCTGCCGTGCCTTCGTCCTTCATGCGACCCAGGCGCAGGCAGCCCTGCAGGCCCAGCGCGATTTCGGTCTGCATGTCGGCGAGTTTTTTCTGGATCAACTGGTTGGCGGCCAGCGGGCGGCCGAACTGCTTGCGGTCCATGGTGTACTGGCGTGCCTTGTCGAAGCAGTCTTCGGCGGCGCCCAGCGCGCCCCAGGCGATGCCGTAACGGGCCGAGTTCAGGCAGGTGAACGGGCCTTTGAGACCGCGCACTTCGGGAAAGGCGTTTTCTTCGGGGCAGAACACCCCGTCCATGACAATTTCGCCGGTCACCGAGGCGCGCAGGCCGACCTTGCTGTGAATGGCTGGCGTGCTCAGGCCCTTGCTGCCCTTGTCGAGCACAAAGCCGCGGATCGCGCCTTCGTCGTCCTTGGCCCAGACCACAAACACGTCAGCGATCGGGCTGTTGGTGATCCACATCTTGTTGCCGGTCAGCGAATAACCGCCGGCGACCTTGCGCGCGCGCGTCAGCATGCCGGCCGGGTCGGAGCCGTGATTCGGCTCGGTCAGACCGAAGCAGCCAATCCATTCGCCGCTGGCAAGTTTCGGCAGGTATTTTTGCTTGGTCGCTTCGTTGCCGAATTCGTTGATCGGCACCATCACCAGCGAGGACTGCACACTCATCATGGAGCGGTAGCCGGAGTCGACCCGTTCGACCTCGCGCGCCACCAGCCCGTAACAGACGTAGTTCAGGCCGGCGCCGCCGTAGGCTTCGGGAATCGTTGCGCCCAGCAGGCCGAGCTCACCCATTTCGCGAAAAATCGCGGTGTCGGTTTTTTCATGGCGGAAGGCTTCGAGCACACGCGGCGCCAGTTTGTCCTGGCAGTAGGCGGCAGCCGATTCACGCACCATGCGTTCGTCGTCGCTCAGTTGCTGGTCCAGCAGCAGCGGGTCGGCCCAGTGAAAGCTGGCTTTTTTGGTGGAAGTGCTCATGAAGGTCTCCAAAGGTGGGGGTAGGGGCTCTGTGTGCGAAAATCGCAACTCGGGCGGGCAATTATTTTTGCGGCAGCCCTGAGCATACGTTGTGCAGGTCGTCTGCGCAAACCATGATTTGTCACAGATCTGTGCTTAAAACGAATTCCGAAACCTGACACCAGGAGATGCCATGCGTCGCAACATCCCTTCTACCACGGCATTGGCCTTGTTTGAATCCGCCGCGCGCCATCAGAGCTTCACCCAGGCCGCTGAGGAGCATTCGGTGACGCAAAGCGCGGTCTGCCGGCAAATCGCGGGTCTGGAGGACTTTCTCAGCGTCAAGCTGTTCCGGCGTACCAAACGCGGCGTGTTGCTGACCGAGGCCGGTGCCAGTTATGCGCGCAATGTGCGCTCCCGGCTCGACGATGTGGAGCGCGACACGCTGGACATGATGGCGCGTGGCGGCGCCGGCGGTGCGCTGGAACTTGGTGTAGTGCCGACTTTTGCTGCGCGCTGGCTGGTACCGCGGCTGGCGCGTTTTCACCAAGGGCATCCCGACATCACGGTGCATCTGTCTTCGCGCACCCGGCCGTTTTTGTTTGCCGATACCGCGCTCGATGCGGCCATTTGCGCGGTGGAGGCCGGCTGGCCCGGCACCGAGTCCTGCTTCCTGATGGACGAAAGCATCGTCGCCGTCGGCAGCCCGGCGCTGGTCAAACCAAAGCGCTCGCTGAAGGCTGGCGACCTGAACGGCGTGCCCTTGCTGCAGATGAGTACCCGGCCTTATGCCTGGCGCCAGTGGTTCACCTCGCTGGGGCTGACGGTCGAGGGCGACCTGGCCGGCGCGCGCATGGAGCTGTTTTCCATCACCACCGAAGCGGCGATCCATGGCCAGGGGCTGGCGCTGATTCCGCGTTTTCTGATCGAGGACGATTTGAAGCAGGGCCGGCTGGTCGAACTTGTGAAACATGAATTCGTCAGTGACCGCCGTTATTACTTCATTTATCCAGAGCAGAAGTCGGACAACACCGCGCTTGCGCTGTTTCGCGCCTGGCTGGAAGAAGAAGCGCTGCGGTACCGAAGCGCTGCGCCTGCCGGTTAAGAGGCGTTCAGCGGGGTGTGGCCATGCGGCCCTGCTCACGCCGGTTCTGCGCCTGTTCACGCAGCGCGCGCTGGCCCGGTGATTCGCTTTCCTGGCGGATGCGCTGGTCGTCCTGGCGGATCTGGTCGCGTTGCTGGCGCCATTGTTCGCGCTGCAATTGCTGCTGGTCGCGCCAGACACGCTCCTGGTCGCTGAGACCGGGCGGAGGAGGCGCCCATGTGCCGTTGCGCTGGGCCTGCTCACGCAGCGCGCGCTGGCCCAGCGACTCCTGGCTCTGGCTCAATTGGGTGTCTTGCAGGCGCGTCAGCTCAAGCTGGCGGCGCTGTTGTTCGCGCTGCAGTTGCCATTGCTCCCATTGCAAACGCTCCGTATGCTGATCCAGTGGCTGGGCGTTGCCGCGCCAGATCTCGGTGCGGGTGGTGACTGTTGGAAACTGGGCGTAGGCCGGCAGCATCACGCCTGCCGACAGGCCGGCGAGCAGCAGTGTGACAAAAGTGGGGCGATTGATGTTCGGGACGGGGTGCATGGCTGTTCTCCATCTGGCGCGCGGCAACGCACGATGCCTTACTGTACGCAAAGCGGAAGACATTGGCTGCAGGTCGATTTCCCTCCAGAAACCACCTCTGCGTCGGGTTTTAAGCATCAAATCGGACCCCAGCCCATAGCCAGCAAGCGCAAGCAGCTATTAAAAACATAGCAAATTGATGCCTCTGCCAATATGCGACGATTGCACCATGCAAGATTTCTGGCCTTCCAGCGGTTTCACCCAGCTCCAGCGCAACCCGCGCGGCTGGTTGCAGCCCTCCGACGATTACCTGCGCCTGTTCCTGGGCCGCCCTGAGCTGGCCTTGCTGCCCGAGTCCTGCGCGGCCGAGCAGGCGCTGCATGCAGCCTTGCAGACCGCTCCGGCGCGGCCGGTGAGCGAGGCCGAATTGCAGGCCCTGCAGGACCCTGACGCACGTGAGAGTTACGGCCTGTTCCTGCGTTTTCGCGATGGGCTGCTGGACGCCGGCACCCTGGAGGCCTATTACCTGGGCCTGTTCCGCGCTGGCAGCATCAGCATCCCGCCGCTGTTTCTTGACCTGCTCGCGCAGGCCATCGTCCGCAACCTGCTCGACGACGTGACCGATGCCTATGAAGTGCGTGCTGCCGAGATGTTGTTTCGGCCGCAGCGCATCTCCACCGAGGACGGGCAGGTGCTGGCGGGCGACCGCGACCGGCTCGACATGCTCAAGGACCACGGCGGACTCGGCGACTTCGGGCGCTTCCTCGCGGAAGCCAAGGCGCCGCTGCGCAGCATCGAGATGCAGGTGCTGTCAGACAGCAACGCCCCCGATTACTGGGCCAACAGCGAGCGCCACAGCTTCCTGCTGGATCTGACGCACGAAATCAACAACGACCTGAGCCACGGCCTGGTGTTCACCCTGACACGCGCGCGCTCCGGTCTGAAGGCGCTGGCCCGTGTGCTGGAGAAATGGGTGCAGCATTTCCTCGGCGTGGCTGTCACCATCCGGCCGCTGCAAAAAGTGGATGACGAGGCCTGGCGCTGGCATGTGGGTCTGGACATTGATGCGACCGCGCTGCTCAATGATTTGTACGAAGGCAGCGACGTCGCGCCCGAACGTATGCAGCGCCTGGTCAGCCTGTTCCGGCTGGATTTCGCCGATCCGCAGGAGATGCGCGCCGACGTGGCCGGCAAACCGGTCTACCTGGGCCTGATGATGAATGCCGACCGGGTGCTTCGGGTCAAGCCGCAGAACCTGCTGGTCAATCTGCCGCTGCGCGCGCCGGTGTGAGTGCCATGAAAACCGTGCGATGGCCTTGCGGTGAGTCGCTCCTCCGCGCTGGGCGTCGCGGCCGCAGATCTTTTGCTGGATACGGCGCAACGGACTGATCTCGACCTGCTGCTCCCGCCTCGATTGGGGCCCTCTGCGCTGGAAATGATCTGAATTTCCGGGCAGACCCATGGGCCGAATCAAGCCCTGGCCCAGGAGCCCTCCCGGTGGCTTAAAATACCGGGTTCTGCCATTTTTCCAACCCGGAGCCCTCCATGCCCAAAAAAATCCGCGTCGAAGCCGACATCTGCGCCCCCAAACCCGTTCCCGCACCTGGCATGACCCGCACCGCTGGCCGTGGCCAGAAGGTCAGCCTGGAGCGTGGCACCTGGACCCGCAGCAAAAAGAACCCTGGCAAGCGCCCGCACAAAGGCGGTTAAGCCCTCAGGCGCCCACTTCCATCGTGACTGACTGATGGGGGTGTCTTTGCAGCAAGCCCCGTCCTGCGGGGCTTTTTGCTGCGCGTCAGACGGACCCGCCTGACACATGGCGGTCTACATCTTCGTCCTGCTCGCCGGTTTTGCCGCCGGCTGCCTCAGCGGCATCATTGGCGCTGGTTCCTCCATCATGTTGTTGCCGGTGCTTGTCCACAGCTTTGGGCCGAAGCAGGCTGTGCCCATCATGGCGATAGCTGCGCTGATGGCCAACCTGGCGCGGGTGCTGGCCTGGTGGCGCGAGGTGGACTGGAAAGCGGTGGCTGCCTACGCCGTCACCGGCGTGCCGGCAGCGGCCCTGGGTGCCCGCACCTTGCTGGCCCTGCCACCGCGCCTCATTGAAGTTTCGCTGGGCGTGTTTTTTCTGGCCATGATTCCCGTCCGCCACCTGTTGATGCGCCTGCAATGGAAGGCCAGGCTGTGGCATCTGGCGACTGCCGGCGCAGTGATCGGGTTTCTCACCGGCGTCGTGTTGTCCACCGGCCCGCTCAGTGTTCCGGTGTTCCTGGCCTATGGTTTGGTCAAGGGCGCTTTCCTGGCGACGGAAGCTGCCAGTTCGCTGTTCATCTACATCAGCAAAGCGCTGACCTTCCGCGAGTTTGGCGCGCTGCCGGTCGACGTGCTGCTGCAAGGGCTGATCGTTGGCGCCTCGCTGATGGCAGGCACCTTTGCGGGCAAGGCGCTGGTGCTGCGCATGAGTGCTGCGGCACATGGGTATGTGCTGGATGGTTTGTTGTTGTGTTCGGGGGTGGCTTTGTTGTGGACGGCTCTGAATTGAATGTTGGATTGGACTTGTCATCCCGGACTTGATTCGGGATCCATGTTGGACAACTCGTGCAGTTGGATAGGCCAGCAAGCCGGGTCTCGCCCCGGCGGGCGACTCACTTTCTCTTGCTTCGCCAAGAGAAAGTAAGCAAAGAGAAGGCGACCCGATGGTCTGGGTCCCCTGCGCTGCGCTTCGGGGCAACCTGCGGTGCTCGCCGAAACCGGGGCCGGGCTCGAACTCGCTGCACTCAGACAATCGCCCGTCCTGATCCGTTTTCGGCTGCGCTCCTCGGCCCAGCCCGACGGGTGGCAGAGAAGGCTGAATACCAATACCAAATCCGGAGTGCAGGAAGCGCGAAGCGCTTTAAGCACGGGAATCCCAACAGACCGTCATGTCTGCACGTGAGCGCCGCACACGCGGCCAAATGAGGCTCCCTTCTCTCGCCCAGCGGGGCGAGGGAAGGGCGGGGGGATGGGAGTGGGGAGTTGAAACTGCTGCTCGTAGCAAGCCACAGCAGCAGCGTGACGCTGGATTTTTGGTAAAAAGTGCTTCTGACCGATATGCAACAAGCGCCACCAGCTATCAAATAAATAGCAACTCTACATATTCCGCCGGTATTGCCCACCCACTTCGAACAGGGCATTGGTGATCTGCCCCAGTGAGCAGACACGCACCGCGTCCATCAGCACTTCAAACACATTGGCGTTTTCAATCACCGCCTGCTGCAAGCGCTTGAGCATCGCCGGGGATTCGGCGGCGTGTTGGGCACGGAAGTCATTCAGGCGCTGGAGCTGATTTTGCTTTTCCTCGTCGGTGGAGCGGGCCAGTTCCAGCTTGTCCTGCACCGCGTCGCCGTGCGGATTGCGAAAGGTGTTGACGCCGATGATGGGCAGTTCGCCGGTGTGTTTGAGCATCTCGTAATGCATGGACTCGTCCTGGATGCGGCCGCGCTGGTAGCCGGTTTCCATGGCGCCCAGCACGCCGCCGCGTTCGGCAATACGTTCGAACTCCAGCAGCACGGCTTCTTCGAGCAATTCAGTCAGTTCCTCGATGATGAAAGCGCCCTGTGAGGGGTTCTCGTTTTTTGCAAGGCCCCACTCGCGGTTGATGATGAGCTGTATTGCCATCGCGCGGCGCACCGATTCTTCGGTCGGCGTGGTGATGGCTTCGTCAAAGGCGTTGGTATGCAGGCTGTTGCAGTTGTCGTAAATCGCGATCAGCGCCTGCAGGGTGGTGCGGATGTCGTTGAACTGGATTTCCTGCGCATGCAGGCTGCGGCCCGAGGTCTGGATGTGGTACTTGAGCTTCTGGCTGCGTTCGTTCGCGCCGTATTTTTCCTTCATGGCGACGGCCCAGATACGGCGCGCGACGCGGCCCATCACGGTGTATTCCGGGTCCATGCCGTTGCTGAAGAAAAAACTCAAATTCGGCGCGAAGTCGTCGATGTGCATGCCACGCGCGAGGTAGGCTTCGACAAAGGTGAAACCGTTGGACAGCGTGAAAGCCAGCTGGCTGATCGGATTGGCGCCGGCTTCGGCAATGTGATAACCGCTGATGGAGACGCTGTAGAAGTTGCGCACCCGGTTGTGCACAAAATACTGCGCAATGTCCCCCATCACCTTGAGGCTGAATTCGGTCGAAAAAATACAGGTGTTCTGGCCCTGGTCTTCTTTCAGGATGTCCGCCTGCACGGTACCGCGCACGTTTTCCTGCACCCACTCGCGGATTTTTTCGGTCTCGGTCGGCGTCGGGTCCCGGCCATTGTCCTTCTTGAACTTGTCGAGATTCTGGTCGATGGCGGTGTTCATGAACATCGCGAGGATGCTGGGCGCCGGCCCGTTGATGGTCATGGACACGGAGGTCGACGGGTTGCACAAATCAAAACCGTCGTACAGCACCTTCATGTCGTCCAGCGTGGCAATCGATACGCCGGAGTTGCCGACCTTGCCGTAGATGTCGGGCCGCAGGGCCGGGTCGTTGCCATACAGCGTGACCGAGTCGAACGCGGTGGACAGGCGCTTGGCGGCCATGCCTTCGGACAGCAGCTTGAAACGTGTGTTGGTCCGGAAGGCGTCGCCCTCGCCGGCAAACATGCGGGTCGGGTCCTCGCCCTCGCGCTTGAAGGCGAAGGTGCCGGCGGTGTAGGGGTAGCTGCCCGGCACGTTGTCGAGCATCAGCCACTTGAGGATTTCGCCGTGGTCCTCGTACTGCGGCAGCGCCACCTTGCGGATGGTGGTGCCCGACAGTGATTTGGTGGTCAGTGCCGTGCGGATTTCCCTGTCGCGAATTTTGACGACGTATTCATCGCCGGCATAGGCGGCCTGCATGTCGGGCCACTGGGCCAGCAGGGCACGCGCGTCGCCATCCATGCGCGCCTTGCGGTGACCGGCCAGGTCCAGCGCGGCTTCGGCGGCGGGGGCGCGGCCAGGTTTGTCGATCTTGAGCATGGCAGCAGCGGCCTTGAGCTGTTGCACTTCACGCGCGAGCTGTGCCTGGGCGCGGGCGCGCTTCTTGTACCCGCGCACCGTGTCGCTGATTTCGGCCAGGTAACGCGTGCGCGCCGCAGGCACCACCGGTGTCTGGTTAGTGCTGTGGCGCACCTCGGCCATCGGCAGGGTGCCTGCGGACAGCGTCAGGCCCAGCCCGGCGAGACGCGGTTTCAGCGCCTGGTAGAGCGCGGTGACGCCGTCATCGTTGAAGCGCGCCGCCATGGTACCGAACACCGGCATCTGGTCGGCTGGCGTGGTCCAGGCCTCCTTGTTGCGCTGCACCTGCTTGGCCACATCGCGCAGGGCGTCGAGCGAGCCCTTGCGGTCGAACTTGTTGATCGCGATGAACTCGGCAAAGTCCAGCATGTCGATTTTTTCAAGCTGGCTGGCCGCGCCGAACTCGGGCGTCATCACGTACAGCGGCACGTCCACATGCGGCACGATGGCCGCGTCGCCTTGGCCGATGCCCGAGGTCTCGACCACAATCAGGTCGAAGCCCGCGACCTTGCAGGCAGCGATCACGTCGGGCAGTGCCTTGCTGATTTCGGAGCCGAAGTCGCGCGTGGCCAGAGATCGCATAAACACCCGTTGTCCGCCAGCCCACGGATTGATGGCGTTCATGCGGATGCGGTCGCCGAGCAGCGCGCCGCCGCTCTTGCGCCGCGAGGGATCGATGCTGATGATGGCCACGCGCAACTGGTCGTTCTGGTCCAGCCGCAGGCGTCGGATCAGCTCGTCGGTCAGCGAGGACTTGCCGGCGCCGCCGGTGCCGGTGATGCCAAGCACCGGTATCTTTTTATCCAGGGCCTGTATTCCCAAGGTTTGCACCAGGCTCGTATCTGCCTGGCCGTTTTCCAGAGCAGTGATGAGCTGGGCCAGCGCCCGCCAGGCCATTTCGCCATGGCCCTGGATGGCCTGGATGTCCGCCGGCGCAAAGCCGGTCAGGTCCTTGTCGCAGCGCATCACCATCTCGCCGATCATGCCTGCCAGGCCCATTTTCTGGCCGTCTTCGGGGCTGTAGATGCGCGTCACGCCGTAGGCCTGCAGTTCGCGAATTTCCGGCGGCACAATCACGCCGCCGCCACCGCCAAAGACCTGGATGTGTTCGCCGCCGCGGCTTTTGAGCAGGTCCACCATGTACTTGAAGTACTCTACATGGCCGCCCTGGTAGGAACTGATGGCAATGCCCTGCGCGTCTTCCTGTAGCGCGGCGGTCACGACCTCGTCAACACTGCGGTTGTGCCCCAGGTGAATCACCTCGGCGCCCATGCCCTGCAAGATGCGCCGCATGATGTTGATGGCAGCGTCATGCCCGTCAAACAGCGATGCGGCGGTGACAAAACGCACTTTGTGCGTGGGACGGTAGCTGGCGAGGGCTTTGTATTCGGCGGACAGATCGGTCATGGTGCTCTTTCTCGGGGGGCTTCAGCGGATCTTCAGGCCGGCAAGCCGGGGGTCGCTGGGGGGATAACGCAGCTTGAGTTTTTTCAGGGTATCGCGCACGACGGTGGCGATCATCAGGTTGCGGTGTGTCTTGGAATTGGCGGGAACGATGGTCCAGGGTGCGTGCGCGGTGCTGGTCGCGCGCAGCAGCGCCTGGTAGGCCTTCTGGTAGTCGCCCCACTGCTTGCGCACGGTGAGGTCGTCCATGCTGAATTTCCAGTGTTTGGCCGGGTCGTCGACGCGCTCCTGCAGGCGCTCGCGCTGCTCCTCAAAGCCGATGTGCAGCATGAACTTCAGGATCACCGTGCCGGTCTCACTGAGCATGCGCTCGAAGTCGTTGATCTGCTGGTAACGCTGTCTGGTTTGCGCCGGCGTGATCCAGCCGTTGACCACGGGCACTAGGACGTCTTCGTAGTGGCTGCGGTTGAAGATCACCATTTCGCCAGCACCCGGCACCGCCTGGTGGATGCGCCACAGGTAGTCATGGGCCTTGTCGGCGGCAGAGGGCGCTTTCCAGCCGATGGTGTGCACGCCGAGTGGGCTGGTGCGGCTGAACACGCTGCGCAGCGTGCCGTCCTTGCCCGAGGTGTCCGTGCCCTGCAGCACCACCAGCAGCTTGAAGCGCCGGTCGGCGTAGAACTGGTCCTGCAGCGTGTCGAGCTCCATGGCCAGCGCATCGACGCGTGCCTTGTCGGCTTCCTTGTCACCGCTGGACCAGGGCTTGGCGGCTGGGTCCAGCGCGGCCAGCGAAAAGGCCGTCGCGCGGTTTCCGACCGGCGGCTGCCAACTGGCCAGCAGGGGTGAGGACAGGTTTTTTTTCGCCATGACTGTCTCCGTTCAGCCGGCAGCACGGACTGCCGGTCTTATTGACGTTTACGTAAACGTCAATCTTAGCGTGTTTGACAATGAAAAAGGGGCGCTTTCGCGCCCCTGATGTGTGAAACAGGTAACGAGGCTGCTTATTTGTACAGCAGTTGCGGTAGCCACAGGCCGATCGCGGGAAACTGGTACAGAAGGATGATGGCCAGAATCTGGATGCCCATGAACGGCAGCATGCCCAGGAAAATCTGGTTCAAGGTGACGTGTTTCGGTGCCACGCCTTTGAGGTAGAAGGCGGCCATGGCCACCGGCGGGCTCAGGAAAGCCGTTTGCAAATTCAGCGCCACCAGCAGGCCGAAAAACAAGGGATCGACCCCGAAGTTGTCGAGCAACGGGATGAAGATGGGCATGAAGATCACGATGATTTCGGTCCATTCCAGCGGCCAGCCCAGAATGAAAATAATCGCCTGGCTCAACACCAGAAACTGGGTCTTGCTCAGGTTCATGCTGAGCACCCAGGTCTCCACCAGTTCCTGGCCGCCCAGCAGTGCAAAGGCCGCCGAGAAAATGGCCGAGCCAACGAACAGCCAGCACACCATGGCGGAGGTCTTGGCAGTCAGGAAAACCGACTCCTGAAGCACCGACAGTGTCAGGCGTTTGTAGGCGATGGCCAGAACAAATCCACCCAAGGCGCCCATGGCCGCGGCTTCCGTCGGTGTGGCCAGCCCCATCACGATGGACCCAAGCACCGAGATGATGAGAATCATCAGCGGGAAGAACGAGGTCAGGAGCATCTTGAAGATTTCCAGCCGCGCAAAACTCAGGAAAAGATAGAAGAGGGTGACCAGCGCGCCGAGAATGGCAAAGCAGACCCACCACCAGGTCGGCGCATCGCGTGTGGTTGCGCCAGCAGTTGTTGTGTCGGCGCTGGCGGTGGCTGCTGCGGGCGGTTCTGCCACAGCTGCGGCTGCGGGCGCAGCGGGAGTTTCAGCGCCGGGTGGTGGCTCCTTGACATCGCCTGACGGGGGCTCCTGAAGGCCGCCTTCGGCAGGCGGCTCCTTCAAGCTGCCCTCCTGGGGAGGCTCCTGCAAACCGCCAGAATCAGCGCCTGGGGCGACGGACGCGCTGGAGGCGCCTATCTGCTGGATGTCGTAGACAGCATCGGCCTCAACCGTGGTGACCGCCCGGTAGCTGGTGACAAGCACCAGCAGAAAGAGCAGGCCCGGCAGGATCACAACCGCCAACTGCCGCAGGATGTGTCCCAAGGGCACCCCGGCATTGCGTTTGCCCTTGAGCGCGTTGAACAGGCCAGTCAGGGCATGTGCGGCTGTGCTGGTGGTCAACTGCTGCGTCTGCGGCGGCAGCGTCACCATGCGGTCTGCAGCCGACAGGGGGGGCGCCCACTGCGGCTTGATCTTGGCGATGATGATCACATAAATGATGTAAAGACCCGTGAGCATCAGGCCCGGAAAAAACGCGCCTGCGTACAACTGCACGACGGACACCCCGGCCGTGGCGCCGTAAACAATCAGCAACACGGAAGGGGGGATCAGGATGCCCAGGCAGCCGCCCGCCGTGATGGCGCCTGCAGCAAGCGGCACGCTATAACCGGCGCGCAGCATGGCTGGCAGCGCCAGCAGGCCCATCAGCGTAACCACCGCCCCCACGATACCGGTGGCTGTCGCAAAAATCGCGCAGGTCACCAGCGTGGCCACAGCCAGCGAACCTGGAACCCTGGCCAGCGCCAAGTGCAGACTCTTGAAGAGTTTTTCGATCAGGTTGGCCCGTTCAACCAGATAACCCATGAACACAAACAGCGGAATCGCGATCAACACGTCACTGGACATGGTCTTGAAGGCGGCCTGGACCATCAGGTCCAGCGTTTTTGTGCTGTTCCTGTCATAGGCCAGCCAGGTAAAAATCATGCCCATGCCCATCAGCGTGAAAGCCGTCGGAAAACCCAGCATGATGGCCGTCACCACCAGGCCCAACATCAGCAGGCCCAGGTGCCCGTTGGTGATTTTCTCAACGCTCAGCAGCAGTGCGGCGAGGCCAATCACCACCAGCGCCATGAAGGACAGGCCGAACCAGAGTTCCTTGCGAATCTTCATTTCTGGTTCCCCTTGAGGGCCAGGTCGCGCTCCAGCGCGGCCATGTCTTCGTCTTTCACGTGCACCATCTCCTTGAGTTTTTCCACGTCCACTTCCTCCACATCGCCCTCGCGCGCCGGCCAGGCGCCGGTCTGTATGCACTGGATACAGCGGATGATTTCCACGATGCCCTGTAGCAGCAAGATAAATCCCGACACCGGGATGACGAATTTGAAGGGATACAGCGGGAGCGGATCAGCATTGAACGTCTGCTCCCGGATCGCCAGTGACTCATTGGCGTAGGTCCAACCGGCCCAGGTCAGTGCAATCACGCCCGGCAGGAAGAAGATGATGTAGAGCGTCAGATCCACAATCGCCTGCGTGCGTGGCTGGAGAAAGCCATACAGCACGTCACCGCGCACATGGCCGTTCTTGCTCAGGGTGTAGGCGCCGGCCATCATGAACAACAGGCCATACAGCATGATCTGCGCATCCAGTACCCAGGCGTGTGGATTGTTGAGTACGTAGCGGTTGAACACTTCCCAACTGATCAGCAAAGTCAGCACGACCACGCTCCAGGCGCAGGCCTTGCCGATCCAGGTTGAAAAGCGGTCCACCGCCAGTAAAAACGATTGCATCACAACTCCTTGCGCCGCCCAGCGGTCCCAGAAAAAAACAAAAAGGGCACCCTCAGGTGCCCCTCAGAGGCCGTGGCTCAACTCAGGCTTTTTTGCCCTTGCCGAAATAATGGTTGTAGGCCATCTTGAAGTCCACGGTGTAATCGTTGTGCCACTGGCCCGCGCGTGCGGCAAAGGCTTTTTGCGAGTCGAGCACCTTCTTGAACAGTGCGTTCTCTCCGCCCTTCTTGACCATGATCTTGTCCCAGGACGCGAGCTGGGCGCGCAGGATCGCGTCGGGCGTTTTGTAAAACTTGACGCCAGCCTTTTTGAGCTCGATGTAGTCTTGTGAATTGCGCTCGGTGGCCTTCCAGCTCATGTCGGCGCTGGCCGCCTGAACGGCGTAGTCGATGATGGACTTGAGTTCGGCAGGCAGGGCGTTGAGCTTGCCTTTGTTGAACAGAATCTCGAACTGCTCGCCGCTCTGGTGGAAGCTCTGCAGCATGCAGTTCTTGACCACGTCGGGGAAGCCCAGCAACCTGTCCGACGAAGCGTTGTTGAACTCGGCGCCATCGATCAGGCCGCGGTCCAGCGCGGGCACGATCTCACCACCGGGCAGCGGGTTCACCGCCGCGCCCATGTCGGTGTACATGTCAACGGCCAGTCCCACGGTACGGAACTTTATGCCCTTGATGTCTTCGACCTTGGAGATGGGTTTCTTGAACCAGCCGAACGGCTGGGTCGGCATGGGGCCATACAGGTAGGACACCACGTCCATGTTGATCGATTTGTAGATCTCCTCCAGCAGCGCCTTGCCGCCGCCGTAGTTGTGCCAGGCCAGCAGCATGTTGGGGTCCATGCCGAAGGACGGACCGGAACCCCACAGCGCGAGCGCTGAATTCTTGCCGTAGTGGTAAGCCACCACGCCGTGGCCGCCGTCGAGCGTGCCCTTGTTGACGGCCTCAAGCAGCTGGAAAGCAGGCACAACAGCGCCCGCAGGCAGCACCTCGATTTTCAGCTTGCCACTCGCCATGTCATTTACTTTTTTGGCGAAATCGGACGCGTACTCATGGAAGATGTCTTTCGATGGCCAGGTGCTCTGGAAGCGCAGAGTGGTCGCGGTCTGGGCAGTGGCCAGCATCGGTGCGGACATGGCTCCGGCGCCCGCTGCGACAGCGGCGCCCTTGAGCAGGCTGCGGCGGCGAGGTGTTTTGATATCTGTCATGGCGTGTCTCCTGATGGTGATTGAAAGTTAGCAAGCTATCTTTCGCGATTGCCGCTTGGCTTGAAAGAGGGTTTTTACCAACGAGATGCCGATGATTGCACCCAAATGGGGTGAAACTGTTTATCAACGCGCCATTTGCGTTGCGGCTGTCAGCTTTTCGTCAAGATTCGGCGACCCAAACGCATGCTGACCTCCCGGCAGGGCGCGGGGTTGTTGCTGCAGCCTTGATTTTCAGCCTTTCTGGTCTCTAGCCCCTGCCCGACATGGGCGAGCAGCTATAAAAAAAGGAGCAATTTGTTGCTTCAGTGATTGCACCTGCGCGCTCGGTCAGCCGCTGCGATTGAACGCGTGCCACAGGTCTAAACTTGGCGCTGCGCTGATGCATTGGCCGATGGTCAGTGTCCGTTGCCCGAACCCGGAATTGCCATGAAACCGCTTCAACTCTTCGACCCTGCTTCCAGCACCTACACCTATGTGCTGTTCGATCCAGCAACACACGAGGCGCTCATCATCGACCCGGTGGATCAACAACTTGAGCGCGATCTCGCCGTCCTTCGAGGCCATGGGCTCAAGCTGCGGTGGACGGTTGAAACCCACGCCCATGCCGACCACATCACCAGCGCCGGGCAACTGGCCGAGCACACCGGGGCGCAAACGGCGGCGCCTGAGGCTTGCGGCATCGCAAGCGCTGCACGTCAGCTCAAGGAGGGCGACGTGCTGCGGGTGGGCGGCGAGCAGATCACGGTGATACATACGCCGGGCCACACCGCCGGAAGTGTCAGTTATCTTTGGCGCGAGCATCTTTTTACCGGCGACACCTTGCTCATCAAGGGTTGTGGCCGTACCGATTTCCAGTCCGGCAGCGCCGAGGCGCTGTATCACAGCATCACGCAGCGGCTGTTCACACTGCCAGACCACACCGTGGTCTGGCCCGGACACGATTATCAGGGCCGGAGTCATTCGACGATCGCTGCGGAGAGGGCCGGCAATCCGCGGATTGCCGGCAAAAGCCTGGCGGAGTTCGTGGCCACCATGGCCGAGCTCAAGCTGCCGCGGCCAGCGCGTATCGACGAGGCGCTGCCGGCGAATCTGAACTCAGGCCTGGGCAGTGGCCGTCAGGATGCCGACGGTGCGTGTTTGCTGCAGGTCCAACCCGCCCAGGGCTATGCCGGCAATGTGTCGCCCGAACTGGCCTGCCAGTGGTGGCAGGCCGGCCAGGCCGTGCTGATTGACGTACGCAGCGATGCCGAGCGCGAATGGGTCGGTTTTGTGCCGGGTGCGGTGGCGCTGGCCTGGAAGCAGTGGCCGGGCATGGCCATGAATCCGCAGTTCGACGAAGGCCTGCAGGCCGCCGTGCCTGCCGGCGGCAAGGCCGTGATGTTGTGCAGAAGCGGGGTGCGCTCGATTGCTGCGGCCAAACGCGCCACCGAACTGGGGCTGGAGGCCTACAACATCCTTGAGGGCTTTGAAGGTGACCCGGACGCTGAAGCCCATCGCGGCACGCGCGGTGGCTGGCGGTTTCGCGGGTTGCCGTGGCGTCAGGGTTAGAGCCCCCACGTTCGCTCACCTCGTGTAGCTCTCTGCCCCCCGAGGGGGCGCATTTTTTCTCGGGTCACCCTGCGAAAAAACATCAACCCCCACGCTCCCCACTGCGTGTGGTCGCTGCCACCCGATGGGGCGCTGCGCCTGCGGGCCGGCAGAGCCGGACCTGCGGCCCTGGCTTGAAAATACGAGTTCCGAGACCGCGAGACAGCGAAGCGCGGTTCACATAAACTGACTGCATGAACAACGACAGCCTGCTCAAACGCATCGAGTCCAAACGCGATGAGGTGGTGGCCCTCACGCAAGACCTGGTGCGCATCCCTACAACGAATCCGCCCGGCGACGCCTACGAAGCCTGTGCCCGCTTGCTTGGTGAACGGCTTGCCAGGCGCGGCTTTGCCGTCGAATACATACGCGCCACTGGCGCGCCGGGTGACCGCGATTCGCACCCACGCATCAATGTGGTGGCGCGTTATGAAGGCCAGCCCGGCGGCGAGTGTGTGCATTTCAACAGCCACATCGATGTGGTCGAAGCAGGCTCCGGCTGGAGCAGCGACCCCTTCGGCGCCGACATCCGGGACGGCAAGATCTTTGGACGCGGCACCTGCGACATGAAAGGCGGGCTGGCCTCCAGCGTGATTGCCTGCGAGGCGATTTTGGAAGAGGGCCTGCCGTTTGCCGGTGCACTGGAAATTTCCGGCACGGTGGATGAGGAGTCGGGCGGGTTTGCCGGCGTCGGTTACCTGGCCGAGCGTGGCTACTTCTCCAAACCACGTGTGCATCACGTGATCATTCCCGAGCCGCTCGGTGTGGACCGCATCTGCCTGGGCCATCGCGGCGTCTGGTGGGGCGAGGTTGAAACCCTGGGGCGGATCGCCCACGGCTCCATGCCTTTTCTGGGCGACAGCGCCATCAACCACATGAGTGCTTTCATCCATCTGCTGGAAACGCAACTGCAGCCGCGTCTGTCGCAGCGCCACACCGCCGAGCCGGTGGAGCCCTCCGGCGCTCGGGTCAGCACACTTAACATCAACAGCCTGCATGGTGGCCAGGTCGAACAACGGTTCGCCATGGACGCCCTGAACCGACCAACCGGCGACCTGCCCTCACCCGTGGTCGCGCACTCCTGCCGCGCGGTGCTGGATCGGCGTTTCATTGCCGAAGAAAACCTGGAGGCCGTGAAAGCTGAAATCGTCGCCATGCTCGAAGAGCTCAAGCGCAGTCGGCCGGGTTTCAACTACGGCATCAAGGACATCATGAGTTTTGTGCCAACCGCCACGCCAAAGGATGCGCCGGTGGTGCTGGCGACTGCCCGAGCGATTGCCCGCGTGCTGGGCCGCGAGGCCAGCTACATCTCCAGCCCCGGCACTTACGATCAGAAACACATTGTGCGCACCGGTAAGCTTGACGCCTGTATTGCCTACGGTCCCGGCATCCTGGATCTGGCGCATCAGCCGGACGAATATGTGGGCATACAGGAACTGGTGGACAGCGCAAAAATCATGGCGTTGGCCGCTTTGAGTCTGACCCGAGGCACACAAACCGCCTGACGCGGTAGTACAAAAGGTCTTAATTTGGTAAAGAGTCGCCTCTGATCTGCATTTCTGTGCTGGACCCCTGTTAATGTTGACAGGGGTCACGGAGGCGAAATTGTCAATTTCCTTTTCAATGGTGTTACTTCTTCACACGGTAACACCATGCCAACACCTCTTCTTGATCACTCTGCCCAGGATGTTTCAATAAAACCAGCGGTCGAGCCCGCGTTGTCCGCACATTTGCAGCAACGTATCACTCGCGACTTTGCCCCCCGATGGGAGCACCAGTGGGGCGGCAAATTTGTGCTGCACGGCCGTGCAGTGGGACCTGATGCGGTGCGTCTGGACGGAAACGACTACCTCAACGTCACCGGTCATCCGGATATTGTTGGGGCGCAGATTACTGCGCTGCGCCAGGACAGCGAGGCTGTTGTGCAGTCCGGCGTATTTCTTCTGGGCGGCCATCCTGTGCATGCGTTTGAGGCTGATCTGTCGCATTGGCTTGGCAAGGAGGACGGCTACCTCTGCCAGTCTGGCTACACGGCCAACATGGGGTTGCTGCAGATCATCGCGGACGAGGACACGCCGGTCTACCTCGACGGATTGGCGCACATGTCCTTGTGGGAAGGCGCCCGTGCCGCAAAGGCGCCAGCCCACGCGTTCCGCCACAACGACCCCGAACACCTGGACCGCATGTTGCAGCGTCACGGCCCCGGTGTTGTTGTGGTCGACTCGGTGTACAGCACCACGGGGGCCTTGTGCCCGTTGCTGGACATCCTGGAGGTGGTGGAGCGTCATCACAGTATGATCGTGGTCGATGAGTCGCATTCGCTGGGCACGCATGGACCTCGGGGTGCCGGATTGTGCGCGGAGCTTGGCGTGACGCATCGGGTGCACTTCATTACCGCAAGTCTTGCCAAGGCTTTCGCCGGCAGGGCCGGGTTTTTTACGGCGCCGGCCAGCATGCGCTACTACACGCTCATTTCAAGTTTTCCGAATATTTTCAGTTCTTCCCTGCTGCCCCACGAGATCGCGGGTTTGTCAGCGACCCTGGGCGTGATCCGCGACAGTGACGAGGCGCGCCAGCGCCTGCATGCGAACACCGCGCGTTTGCGCCAGAGTCTTGCCGATTCGGGTTTTCCCATTCACCACGGCACCGAACAGATCATTGCGCTCGAAGCAGGCACGGAGGCGGCCGCCATGGTGTTGCGCGACGAGTTGGAATCACGCGGTGTGGTCGGTTCGATCTTCTGCGCGCCCGCCACCAGCCGCAACCGCGCGATGGTGCGGCTCACGCTGCACGCGGCCCTGACCGACGCCGAACTCGACCACGTCGAGGCAGCAACGCGTGAGGTGGCGCTTGTGGTGAAGCCCTGGGACTGGCCAATCGCCCGACGTGCACGAGCTGCCGAAGTGGCTGGCAATCAGGATGGCGGCAGAAAATCCTAGTCCTGGACTGTGCGGTGGCCGTGTTGTCTGAGCCACTGGCCGTAGCCTGTCAGTCCGGGTGGGTTTGCGGAGGAGTCAACCGGGAACAATGCGGCCAGCAACGAACCTTCATGGCCGATTGAAAACGCCTGAGCCCGCCGGGCAGGGCCTAACTGCCCCAAGGCCTGCTGGAGCTCCAGATCCACCAGTGTCCGGCCATCCCGGATATCTGCCGCCTCCGCAGCGCCCACGCCCTGGATTTCAGCCAGCTCCGCCAGTTCCGCCAGGTCTGCAGCAGATTCCAGTTGCAGCCAGCTGACACGCCCTTCTGCATCCATGCCCAAAATGCCGAAAGGCTGGCCAATAACCACATGCTCCACCCAGTGGGCGCTGGCCAGACTGCCAAGTTGTCGCGCGACCGAGGGCACCTGTAGCAAGGCGTGCTGCGGTTGACTGAGCGCGGTTCGCCAGATTTGGGAATGGCGCATTTGCGGCCTGTCAATCATGCGTTGGACCACCGCGATGAGGTACTGGGAAATATCGGGCGTCTGCTTGGCGATGAACTGGTCAATCAGTCCCCGGTTGAAGGCACTGACCGCTACATGTTCGTCGGCTTGACCCGTCAGCAGCACCCGTCCCCCTGGCCAGTCGGTGAGTTCGCCCAGTGCCTGCAGGCCGTCCATACCGGGCATCGCGTAGTCAAAGACACATACCTGGGTCAGCCCAAAACGCCCCGGCTCGGTCGCCCAGTAGCGCAGGATTTGCGGTATCAGCGGCCTGCCTGCGCGCCAGTTGTCAATGATCTCCTGCTGCGCCCAGGCGTCTGCCTCCCACAGCGGAGGCTCCTGCTGCAACTGGTTGATGCAAACCTGTGGCCGCAGATAGAACCGGATATGCCATTGCTCCGGCAGCACCATGGCCAGCATTTCCAGATAGGCCTGATCATCATCCAGAAAAACGACCGTCCCCGGACGGCGAAAAAGAGGAAAACTCATAGGAAGCGCATTCTTCTAGGTCAGGACTGGAAGCTCAATGATGAACAGGGCGCCGCGGCCGGGTTCCGATTTGACCCGGATGCTCCCATGAGCGCTTTGCACGACCTGCTGGCAAAAGGCCAGTCCCAGACCGTGACCGGTACCGTAATCGGTGGAAAAAAAGGGCTCAAAAATCCGGGTCTGCAATTCAGGTGCGATGCCAACCCCCTGATCCTCGATGAAAATTCGACCGGAGCCGTTGAGAACGCCGACTTCGATACGCAAATCGCCCGGATTGGGGGAAGAACTGCCTGCCGCCAGAGAACGAAAAGCATTCTTCAGGAGGTTGTTGATGACCTGGGTAAAAAGCCGACCGGACGACTCGAAGGAAAAGTCCTTGCGAAGCACCAGCACGACGCTGTCCCGTTCCCGCGAATTGCGGTAGGGATAGTCCCTGACCACATTGCGCAGCAGTTCAGAGGCCGTCACTGTTTCCTTATGGGTCGGCAGGCGCTGCAGGCCCGCGTTGACGATTTGAGTGTCGATTTGCTGGTTCATGGTACGCACCATACTGTGCAGTCTGATCACGAGTTGCTCAAACCGTTGATCGCTCCCTGCGTTCCTGGGCTGCCGGGCTTCATTTCTCAAAGCGTCTCCTATCAGCGACATGGTGGCCAGGGGGGTACGCAATTCGTGCGCCATGATACCCATGGTCGTCAGCGTGTGGTTCAACTGCTCGCGCCGGAGGTTGGCCGAAGACAAGCCCAGCAGGAGGCCCATGCTCACACAGAAAAAAATCACCATCGCGCCAGTCAGCAGGGTGGTTGTCGTCATGGGTGGCACGGCGGGACCCCATAACCAGAAGACGGCGCCTGCCAGCAGGGCTGCTGCAGCCAGACCCAAGGTGGCAATGCGCCAGTCCGTCACAAAATAGTAGATCAGGATCATTGCCGCCATGCTCGACAGCCATGCCGTGTTGCCCCCATTGCAAAGGTACATGTAGGAAAAAAGAAATGGCAACTCAAACCAGATCACCGCACTGAAGACATGGCCGGCAAGAGCACTCGACGGCTGGCGGCTGATCCGGTTGCTGATTAAAAGCAGTCCCAATGAGCTCGTAAAAATCCGGAGACCCAGATTTTCATAGGGCTGGGGCAGCAACACGGACCAGACCCACCAGAACAGCGGGTGCCCGATCAATGTGAACAAGCCCAGACCCTTGATACGCAGGGGCGTGGGATGAAGTACCGGCACCAGCGGCGAGGTGATGACTTCTTCCCTGAGCCAGCGCACGACGCGGCTCCAGGCCGATCCCCGCAGCGTCGTTGACGTCTGGACCTCCCGCAGAGTATGGGTGGTGCCGGGGCAGGAGGATGCGGGTTTGTTCACACAGGCGGTCGGGCTAGGCTTTGCTGGCGAATTGTCATCGTTGTGGGGGCGCTGCCCGCCCGGCATCCCCTTCGCCGAGACCACGGCACGGACGCTCGGTCAATGATCAATCTTGTACGAACACCCGCTTTCGCGAATGCATGCAGCGTTTCTGTTTCGGCTACCGGCGACGATACTGTGGCGGGTGCAAAATAGGACGCGCTTGTTTCCGATGGGGTCAAGCTGTAAACCGGCCCTTTCCTCGCGTCACTATGTCCGTCAAGCGCCAAGGCCAATGAATTTGTCATCTGGTTCTGCCCGGCAATCTGAAATTCTGGATCATGAATAAATTTTGGGACAGTTCTCCACACATGGGCGCAATTCTGGGGGAAAACTGAAAGTGCGCCAACCTGTCAACTTTGACAGTCTTGCGCTGGACAGCATGCTGGCCGACTGGATTTCTGCCCTGCGCGACTATGCGGTCGAGGCCGTCGTTGTCCTGGGGCCTGACCCTTTCGGGCAGCGCCAGGACCGGGTGGTGGCAGCGGTCCACCCCCCGCGCCTGCAGGAGCCAGCGCTGGCCCTCGCCGAAAGCCAGGACTTTGGCGCGCCCTGGCGGGAGTCCGATGCACCGATGGTGGCCTGGCAGCACATTGGCAATTCAGACACGGGGGGCGACCGCTGGCGTCTGTTGTGGCTGGCCCACGGGTTTCAGAGCGTGGTGCGGGTTGAGTTTCCCCTGCCTTCTGGACGCGCCTTCGAATGTTTCATGTTCAGTCCTCGCCAGTTCCATGACCGGGCTGAAGCTGCCGCGCTGGTCTGGTCGGCGCTCAACATCTGGCCCCTGTTCAAACGCACCTTGGCCGCTGCCAGCAGTCCGCTCAGTCCGCGCGAGAGCGAATGCCTGGCGCTTGCTTTCGAAGGCCTGACCGCCCGACAGACCGGCGAGCGCCTGCGCTGCACCGAGCGCACGGTCAATTACCACATGGCCAACGCCATGGCCAAACTCAGAGTGGACAACAAGATGTCGGCGATTCAACGCGCCTGCTGGCTGGGTGTGATCTGAGGCCGACCGGACGCTGTCACGGTGGTTTCCCGGTGGCTTGAATATTGCATCTGAACTATGGTTACATTACCCAGGGGGCCCCAGTGCTTCCGGCCTGACTGTTCCACCCCTTGTTTCTAAGGAAAATTTGTCATGAAACGTCGTTCCCTTGTCGCTCTGGCCACTTCTGCCGCGCTGCTGTCCTCCTTGCTGCTGCCCGCTGCCGTCCAGGCCCAGGCCAAAACCCTCAAAGTGGTGCCGCACGCGAACATCACCATTCTGGACCCGGTCTGGACCACGGCGTTTGTGACCCGCAACCACGGTTACATGATTTACGACACCTTGTTCGGCACCGATCTGGAAGGCAAGGTCAAGCCGCAGATGGTGGACACCTACAGCGCGTCCAAGGACAACAAGGTCTGGTCCTTTACCCTGCGCGACGGGCTTGAGTTCCATGATGGAAAACCGGTCACCAGCGAGGATGTGGTGGCCTCGCTCAAGCGCTGGGCCAGCCGCGACAGTTTTGGCGGCGTCATGGCCAAAAGTCTGGCCAGTTATGAGACGCCCAATGCGAAGACCTTCATCATCAAATTCAACCAGCCGTTTGGTGTGATGCTCGAAGCACTCGGCAAACCTTCGTCAAATGTGCCCTTCATCATGCCGGCGCGTATCGCGGCCACGCCTGGCAGTGAGCAGATCAAGGAGAACATCGGCTCGGGCCCCTACAAGTTTGTCACGGCCGAGTACAAGCCCGGTGAAAAACTGGTCTATGTCAAGAACGACAAATACAAGCCGCGCAGCGAAGCGCCCAACGGTACAACCGGCGGCAAAAACGTCTATCTGGACCGGGTCGAGTGGATCATCATCCGTGATCCGCAGACCCAGTTCAATGCGCTGATCGCCGGGGAGGTGGACATCATTGAGCAGCCAGCTTTTGAGCAGTACGCCTCCCTCAAGGCCGCCAAGGATGTGCAGATTGTCGATGCGCAGCCAGCCGGTCTGCAATACATCTTCCGCTTCAACCACCTGCACGCGCCGTTTGACAATGTGAAGATCCGCCAGGCCGCCATGGTGGCCATGGGTCAGGAGGCCTTCCTGAAAACCCAGGTCGGCGCACCCGGCATGTACAAGTACTGCAAAAGCATTTTTCCTTGCGGCACGCCTTACGCCAGTGACAACACCGGTATTTATACCGGCATGGCCAATCCGGTCAAGGCCAAGCAGATGCTGGCCGATGCCGGTTACAAGGGTGAGCCGATTGTGCTGATGCGGCCGACCGACCTGGCCTCGATCGCCAAGCTGCCGCTGGTGGCCAAGCAGCAGCTTGAAGCCGCTGGCTTCAAGGTGGACATGCAGCAGTCCGACTGGGCCACGCTGCTGGCACGCCGCGCCAAGAAAGATGCGCCGGACAAGGGTGGCTGGAACGCCTTCATGACAGCCTGGACCGCCGGCGACATCCAGAACCCGCTGACCATGGCCATGCTCAATGCCACCGGCGACAAGGGCTGGTTTGGCTGGCAGGATGACAAGGTCATCGAGGAACTGAAGGTCAAATTCGCCCAGGCCGGCACCGAGGCCGAGAAGAAGAAGCTTGCAGAGCAACTGCAGACACGCGCGATTGAAACCGCCTCGCATGTACATCTGGGCCAGTACAACAATCCGGCGGCACTGCGCAGCAACATCTCCGGCCTGGTGCCAGGCGGCGCGCAGGTGTACTGGAATATTAAGAAGAACTAAGCCTGTGGGCTGGTTGAATTGTCATTGCGGGCTTGACCTGCAATCTAGGCTCGCGCGTCATCGATGCCGGATCAGATCCGGCATGACAACCAAGATACCGTCCGCCAACAAATCCCCATGCTGAGATTCCTGCTGCAACGCCTGCTGGCGACCATCCCGGTGTTGCTGGTGGTGGCCATCGTCGTGTTCCTGATCCTGCGGCTCACGCCGGGTGATCCTGCGGCTGTGATTGCCGGTAACAACTCGACCAATGAAGACATCGAAAGAATCCGTGAGACCCTGGGGTTGAGCAAGCCGCTGCTGACCCAGTTCTGGATCTGGTTCGGCGGTGTATTGCAGGGCGATCTCGGGTACTCCTTCTACCTGAATCGCCCCGTCACCGAATTGATCACGCAGCGCTTGGAGCCCACGCTGAGCCTGGCTGCCGGCACCCTGGTGATGGCGGTGCTGGTGGCGGTGCCGCTGGGCACCATCGCTGCCTGGCGCATGGGCGGCTGGCTGGACCGGCTGCTGTCGGGTTTTTCAGTGGCGGGTTTCTCGATTCCGGTGTTTGTTACCGGCTACCTTCTGATTTACGTGTTTGCCGTGCAGTTGGAGTGGTTTCCGGTGCAAGGCTACCGGCGTCTGTTCGGTGGCGACGGGCAGGGGATCTGGGCCTGGGCGCGCCAGCTGGTGCTGCCCTGGATCACGCTGGCCATGATTTATGTGGCGCTGATTGCCCGTGTCACGCGCGCCAGCGTGTCGGAGGCTCTGACGGAAGACTACATCCGCACCGCGCGCGCCAAAGGCCTGGCCGAATCAGCGGTGCTGATGCGCCATGCGCTGGCCAATGCGGCGGTGCCCATCGTCACGGTGGTCGGTATCGGTGTGGCTCTGCTGATCGGGGGCGTGGTGGTGACCGAGACGGTTTATTCGATTCCCGGCCTGGGCTCTCTGACCGTCGACGCGGTGCTGAACCGCGACTTTCCGGTGATCCAGGGGCTGGTGCTGTTTTTCAGCTTGCTGTATGTCGGGGTGAATCTGCTGGTGGACGTCAGTTACCTGTTTCTGGACCCGAGGATCCGTTACTGATGGGCGCCGGGCTACTTCTCTGGCGAAGGCTCTGGGGCAACAGTGCGTTTCGCTTCGGCGCCGGTGTGATTGGCGTGCTATTGCTGCTGGCCGCGCTGGCGCCAGTGCTGGGGACGGTAGACCCTGCTGCCATGGATTCGGCCCACATCAATACCGCTGCAGGCGTGCGCGGCGACTTTGCGCAACGCGACGGCACGGTGGTCCCACACACTTTCTGGATGGGCGCCGACAACTTTGGCCGCGACATTTTCAGCCGGGTGATCTACGGCACGCGCACGTCGCTGCTGGTGGCGGCTTTCACCGCTGTTGTGGCGATTGGGGTCGGCGCTCTGCTGGGCATGCTGGCGGGTTACTTTCGTATTGTCGACGCCGTGCTGATGCGTTTCATGGACGGGCTGATGGCGATTCCGGCGATCCTGCTGGCGATCGCGCTGGTGGCCGCGTTGGGCGCGCAACTTTGGACCGTGGTGGTGGCGATCGCGATCCCGGAGATTCCGCGTGTCACGCGCCTGGTGCGTTCGATGGTGCTGACGCTGCGTGAGGAGCCGTTTGTGGAAGCCGCACGCGCGCTGGCGACGCCGACCCCGGTGATTCTGTGGCGGCACATCCTGCCGAACGCCATGGCGCCACTGATTGTCCAGGGCACGTTTGTGGCCGCATCGGCCGTGTTGACCGAGGCGATCCTGAGTTTTCTCGGTTTGGGGCTGCCCGCCGACATCCCGACCTGGGGCAACATCATGGCCGAGGGCCGGGTGCAGTTCACCCAGTACCCTGGCAATGTGCTGTTCCCGGCGCTGTTCCTGGTGCCCACCGTACTGGCCATCAACCTGCTGGGCGATGGGCTGCGCGATGTGCTCGATCCGAAGTTTTCAAAGCGCAGTCCATGAGCACAGCTGTCGCACCCGTTCTCGTCATCGACAAGCTGCATGTGGCCCTCCCAAGCGGCAGCGACCGCGCGTATGCGGTGGAAGACATCAGCTTGCGCATCCACGCCGGCCAGACCCTGTGTGTGGTCGGCGAATCGGGATCTGGGAAATCAGTCATGGCTACGGCTGTCATGGGCCTGCTGGCGCGCGAGCTCAAACCTGGTCCGGGCGGTATCGTGCTGCAGGGGGAATCCCTGCTCGATGCCAGCCCGCAGCGCCTGCGCGCCTTGCGCGGCCAGGCCATGGGCATGGTGTTCCAGGAGCCGATGACGGCGCTGAATCCGGTGATGCGCTGCGGCGACCAGATTGACGAGCTGCTCAGGCAGCACACCGACTGGAACGCCAGGCGGCGCGGCGAAGCGGTGCTGAACATCCTGCAGCGGGTCAAACTGCCCGAGCCGGAGCGCATGCTGCGCAGCTACCCGCATCAGCTCTCGGGCGGCCAGCGTCAGCGCATCGTGATCGCCATGGCGGTGATCCTGCAGCCGGCCCTGCTGATCTGCGACGAGCCGACCACGGCGCTCGATGTCACCACGCAAAAGGAAATCCTCAAGTTGATCGAGGAGTTGCAGGCCGACCTGTCGGGCGGCCACCGCTGCGCCGTGTTGTTCATCACGCACGACATGGGTGTGGTGGCCGACATTGCCGACGAGGTGCTGGTGATGAACCAGGGGCGGGCCGTGGAGTACGGCACGCGTGACGCCGTGCTGCGCAACCCGCAGGCTGACTACACAAAAATGCTTCTTGCCGCAGTGCCTGGCATGACACCACCGCCGGCGCGCCCGGCGCCTCAGGGGCCGCCGTTGCTGCGCGGGCAGGACGTCAGCAAGACCTATGTCGCGCGCGACTGGCTGGGCCGCCAGCGCCTCACGCAGGCCTTGCAGGCTGCCTCGGTGGCGGTGTCGGCCGGCGAAACGGTGGGGGTGGTCGGCGAGTCCGGGTCCGGCAAATCGACGCTGGCGCGTTGCCTGATCCGCCTGATCGACCCGACCGCCGGCCAGGTGTTGTGGCGCGCCCCTGGCAAGGATGCGGACGGCGCGCTGACCGATGTCGCCAGTTTCACCGAAGGTCGGCTCCGGCCACTGCGCAGCCAGGTCCAGGTGGTGTTCCAGGACCCGAACCGTTCGCTCAATCCGCGCCGCAAAGTGGGCGATTCCATCATTGAAGGCGCGATCAATTTCGGGGCCAGCCGCGCGGAGGCCCTGGCGCTGGCCGCCAGCCTGATGGACAAGGTGCGTTTGCCTGTCGAAGGCTTGCAGCGCTACCCCAGCCAGTTCTCGGGCGGCCAGCGCCAGCGCATCGCGATCGCGCGCGCGCTGGCCTGCCGGCCGCGTGTGCTGGTGGCGGACGAGGCCGTCAGTGCGCTTGACGTCAGCGTACAGGCACAAATTCTGAGCCTGCTGCGTGAGATCCAGGCCGAGCTCGGCCTGGGTCTACTGTTCATTACCCATGACCTGCGTGTCGCTGCCCAGTTGTGCGACCGGGTCATCGTGATGCACCAGGGACAAATTGTCGAAGAAGGGCCGACGACCGAGCTCTATGCCCACCCCCAACATGACTACACGCGCCGGCTGCTGGCTGCCGCGCCCGGAGCTGCTTTTTGAAAATCCTTGTCGCCGGCTACCAGCACGAAACCAACACCTTTGCACCCCTGAAAGCCGACTGGGACGCGTTCAACCGCGGTGATGTGTTTCCGGCCTTCATGCAAGGCCAGGCCATGCTGGACCAGCTCAGCGGCGTGAACCTGCCGGCCAGCGGCTTTATCGTCGCAGCCCGGGCGCGCGGCTGGCAGGTGCTGCCGGGAAGCTGGTGCGGGGCCTCGCCATCTTCCTACGTGACGCAGGATGCTTTTGAACGGATCAGCGCTGCCGTGTTGGCCGATGTCGCCAGGGGCGGTTTTGATGCGGTCTATCTTGACCTGCACGGCGCCGGTGTGGCGGAACACGTGGCCGATACCGAAGGTGAACTGATAGACCGCATTCGCAAGCTGGTCGGACCAGACCTTCCGATTGTCGCCAGCCTGGACCTGCACGCCAATGTGACCAAAACCATGCTGACGCAAGCGGACGCCCTGGTCGCCTACCGCACCTACCCGCACGTTGACATGGCGTCGACCGGTGCGCTGGCCGCCGAATTGCTGGCGCGCAGGATAGCAGGAGGCCGCAAGGAAGAGGTCCAGTTCCGGCGCCTGCCTTTTCTGATCCCGCTCAACGCACAAAGCACCTGGATGGCGCCTGCGCAGGGGCTGTACGAGGCGCTGACGGCGGCAGATGAAGAGTTCAATGTCCGACTGAGTTTTTGCATGGGTTTTCCGGCCTCGGATTTCGACGAGTGCGGCCCCATGGTCTGGGCCCATGGCGAACGTGCGCAGGAGGCGTTGGAGCACCTGTATGCGCGCGTCGCCGAGCCCAGCCAATGGACGCTGGATTTTTTGCCGGCGCGAGATGCGGTCGCGCATGTGCTGACTCGCGCGGCATCCATGCACACGCCGCTGGTGATCGCCGACACCCAGGACAATCCCGGCGCCGGCGGCAGCAGCAACACCACCGGCCTCTTGCATGCGCTGCTCGCGCAAGGCGCAGGCCGGCAGTTCCCCGGTCAGGTGGCGTTGGGATTGATGTTTGACCCCGCCGCTGCGCAAGCCGCGTTTGCTGCTGGCGTGGGCGCGACCGTGTCGCTCAGCCTGGGGCAGGCGGTGCCGACCTTCACCGGCCAGCGCAGCGATCCGCCGGTGACCGGCGATTTCCGGGTGCGCGCACTTTGCGACGGCCAGGTGACTCTCAAGGGCCCGATGATGACCGGCATGGCCGCGACGCTCGGGCCTTGCGCCTGCCTTGAGATCGACGGTGTGCTGGTGGCCGTGGCCAGTGGCCAGATGCAGATGCTGGACCGAGAATTGTTCCGCATGGTCGGCATAACACCCGAAGCCATGAAAATCATCGTGGTCAAAAGCTCCAACCACTTCCGCGCGGACTTTACGCCGCTGGTGGCTGATGCAAAAACCGACATCATTGTGGCCAAGGCCGCTGGCCCGATGGCGGCCGATCCGGCCGATTTGCCGTGGAAGAACTTGCCTGCTTCGATGCGGCGCAAGCCTTAGCTCGAAATTCCAGTTTTTGGAGTATCCGATGACGCTCTCCGCCCCCCGCACCGATCTTTCCGACTACACCGCCACTGAACTGCTGCAGCTTTATCAAACAGGTGAGGCCTCACCAGTGGACGCCACCCGTGCGGTGCTGGCCCGGATTGACGCGCTGAATCCACAACTCAATGCGTTTTGCCTGGTGGCGCACGAGACGGCGCTGCAGGCTGCCCGTGGCAGCGAAACGCGCTGGCAGAAATTTCGCAAAGGCGGCGCCCCCTGCGGTGAACTCGACGGTGTGCCCGTATCCATCAAGGACATCATCCTGACGCGCGGCATGCCCACGCTGCGTGGCAGCCAGACGGTTGATCCCGACCAGCCCTGGGACGTGGATGCGCCGGCCACGGCGCGCCTGCGTGAAGCCGGCGCCGTCATCCTCGGCAAGACCAACACGCCAGAGTTTGGGTGCAAGGGCGAGACCAACTCACCGCGTACCGGCATCACGCGCAATCCGTGGGATCTGTCAAAAACACCGGGCGGGTCCTCGGGTGGCGCTGCCGCCGCTGTGGCCTCCGGCATGGGGCCGCTCGCCGTGGGCACCGACGGCGCCGGTTCGGTGCGCATCCCGGCGGCCTTTTGCGGGAACGTGGGCCTCAAGCCGAGTTTCGGCCGGGTGCCGGCCTATCCGCTGTCACCGTTTGGATCGGTCGCGCACCTGGGGCCACACAGCCGCAGCGTGCCAGATGCGGCGCTGATGATGAACGTGCTGAAAAAGCCCGACGCGCGCGACTGGACCTCGTTGCCGCCGGACAGCAGCGACTACCTGCTGGGACTGGAAGACGGCATCCGCGGCTTGCGCATCGCCTGGTCGCCGACACTGGGCTTTGCCAAAAACGTGCATCCCGAGGTGGCGCGTTCAGTCGCGCAGGCCGTTGCGCAACTGTCGGAGCTGGGCGCGCACGTTGAACAGATCGACCCCGGTTTCGACGATCCGCTGGAGATCACCACTGGCCTGTGGTTTGCGGGCGCCTGGACCGTCTGGAACACCTTGAGCCCAGCGCAGCAGGCGCTGACCGACCCGGACTTCCGCGCTGAGGCGCTGCTGGGCGAAAAGCTCAGCCTGCTCGATATCCAGCGCCTGCATTTGCAGCGCGGCGCGCTGGGCTCGCAGATGCGCCAGTTCATGCAGCGCTTCGACCTGCTGGTCACGCCCAGCGTGGCGGTGCCGGCCTTTGAGGCGCGGCCGGCCGGGCACTCCCCCATGGACCCGGTGACCATGCTGGGCTGGACGCCGTTTTCCTACCCCTTCAACCTGACCCAGCAACCCGCCAGCACCGTGCCTTGCGGGATGACCACCGATGGTTTGCCGATCGGCCTGCAGTTTGTCGGCCCCATGTTTGGTGATGCACTGGTGCTGCGGGCCTCGCGGGCCTATGAAGCTGCACGAGCTGGCACGGTGGACTTTGCGCGGCCGGTGACGCCGCACTGAGTGACAGGGTCCTTCAGGTAAGCCCTTCCCGTTGACAGGCCAGAACCTGTTCATAATCCTGTCACATGACTTTTCTAGCACTTGACGTGGGCAATACCCGCCTGAAGTGGGCCCAGTACGAGGCCCCGGTTTCGGGAGCGCGGGTGCTGGCCCACGGCGCCGTATTTCTCGAGAATATCGACAAACTTGCCGACGACGAGTGGAGCGGTCTGCCCCCGCCGTCGCGCATCCTCGGCTGTATCGTGGCCGGCGACGCGGTCAAGCGGCGTGTCATCGAACAGATGGAACTCTGGGATGTGGCTCCGCGCTGGGTCATCCCGAGTGCCCAGGAAGCCGGCGTGACCAATGGGTATGACCACCCGGCGCGCCTCGGTGCCGACCGCTGGGTGGCCATGATAGGTGCCCGGCACCGCCTGCTGGCACGGGACATTCAAAAGCCCTGCGTGGTGGTGATGGTGGGCACCGCAGTCACGGTCGAGGCCATTGATGCGTCAGGAAAATTTCTTGGCGGCATCATTCTGCCCGGCCACGGCATCATGCTGCGCGCGCTGGAGTCCGGCACCGCCGGTCTGCATGTCCCGACCGGTGACGTGAAAGATTTCCCTACCAACACCAGCGACGCGCTGACCAGTGGCGGCACCTTTGCCATTGCTGGCGCCGTTCAACGCATGGTGGAGAACGTCACGCGGCATTGCGGCGAGGCGCCCGAATGCATCATGACCGGCGGCGCGGGATGGAAGATGGGGCCCAGCATGTCGGTGAAGTTCGAGTTGGTGGAAGGCCTGATTTTTGATGGTTTGCTGGAGATTGCGTCACGGCGGTTTCCGGTCGAGCATTGATATCCGAGACTGCATGAAAGCGGTTTGCGCTGCAGCTTTGCAGCTGGGATAAACTGATTTTTGCAAGCGGGGTCATGCCCGGTCTGATGATCACCACCTGTTTTTCCACCTCTTTTGGAGCCCGCCATGGACAACACCAGCAAAGACAAACTGATCACCGACATGAAGCTCGTTCTCGCCGATGTGGAGGATTTGCTCAAGGCCGCCACCGCCGCCACAGGCGAGACTGCTGCCGCCTTGCGTGAAAAAGCGGCCGGCAAGCTCAAGCTCGCGACCGAAAAGCTCACCGGTCTGCAGGAGGCGGCGTTGCTCAAAGGCAAGGAAGCCGCGAAGGCCACGGATGAGTATGTCCACGCCAACCCGTGGAAAGCTGTCGGTATCGCCGCTGCGGCCGGCTTTGTGATCGGCTTGCTGGTCAACCGCAAGTAGTCCCGGCAAACACCGGGACCCTGCCGCATGAACACCTCTGAAACCGGCACACCGCCGCGCCTGCTGGCTTCATTGCGTCAGCTCGCATTGACTGCGCTGGCCATGGCCCATACCCGCCTGGCCTTGGCGGGTGTCGAGCTGGAAGAAGAGTTGCAGCGGCTGGTCGGACTGTTGATGAGCCTGCTGGGCTTGCTGGTGTTCGGCCTGGTCGGTGTGCTGACAGCGACCCTGCTGGTGGTGCTGGCTGTCGATGCGGACCAGCGTGTGACCGTGCTGGCTTGTTTTGCGGTCGGCTACCTGGGCCTGGCGGCTTGGTTCGTGTGGCGCGTGCAGCGCATGCTGGCCACGCGGCCGCCATTTCTGCAAGCCACGCTGGCCGAAATGGAGCGGGACCGCGAGGCGTTGCAGTCCGCCTCGACCGGCGACGTGCCGCTTGGCAAAGATACCCATGCGTGAGGCCGCGAAACAGAGGGCCATGAGAAAGCAGTTGCTGCTGCTGCGCTCGGCCACTGAGCGTGCTGAACTGGCCTACGCCCTGACCGCAGTGAGGCAGTCGGTAACTGTGTTTGGCAAGGCGGCGCCGGCTCTGGCGATGGGCCGGGGTGTGCCACTGGTGCTCGGCTTGCTCAAACGCGCTCCGTTGCTCAGCCCTTTGCTCTCGCTGGCTCTTGCGGGCGCGCGCAGGCCGGTGCTGCGTTACGGGGCCTTGGCTGCAGGCGCCGTCTTTGTGGCGTGGAAAGCCTGGCAGTGGCTGGCCGGGCAGGGTGCGCAGGCCTCTCAACATGTCGCTCCGCAGTCAACTTCGGACGCTCCTGAATAGATAGCAGCTCACGCCCGCAGGACATGGGCTGGAGGCCGATTCGATGCATAAAATCGATGCACGGCCTCAAACTTCAAGATTATCGATCAGGCGCGTTGTCCCCAGCTTGGCCGCGCCCAGCACCACAAGTGTGGTGGTGTCGCCCTCGTTGGGCGGCAGCAGATCGGCGCGGCGGCGCACGGTCAGGTAGTCAGGCTTCCAGCCGCGCGCGCTCAGGGCCAGCATCGCTTCGATTTCCAGCGTTTCGCGTTGCGCCATGCCCTGCGTCTTCACGGCTTGGCCCAGCGCTTGTAATGCGCGCGACAACTCCACTGCTTCGCTGCGCTCTTGCGCATTGAGGTAGCCGTTGCGCGAGGACAGCGCCAGGCCGTCGGCCGCACGCAGCGTCTCTCCGGGGACGATGCTGATCGGCAGGGCAAACTGCTGCACCATGCGCCGCACGATCATCACCTGCTGGTAGTCCTTCTTGCCAAACATCGCGACGCCTTCGGGCTTGCCGGCGAACACGCAGGAAAACAGCTTCATCACCACGGTGCTGACGCCGACAAAAAATCCGGGACGGAAGTGGCCTTCGAGGATGTCGGCGAGTTCTGCCGGCGGGTGCACCTTGTAGGTCTGCGGCTCGGGGTAGAGGTCGGTCTCGCGCGGCGCAAACAGCACATCACAGCCGGCGGCGCGCAGCCGGTCGCAGTCGGCCTCCCAAGTGCGCGGGTAACTGTCGAAGTCCTCGTGCGGTGCAAACTGCAGGCGATTCACAAAAATGCTGGCCACCGTCACGTCGCCCAACGGCTTGGCCTGGTCCACCAGCGCGATGTGGCCATCATGCAGATTGCCCATGGTGGCTACAAAGGCAGGGCGCTGGAAAGGTGCGAGTGCGGCGCGTAGGTCGGCGATGGTGTGGACGATTTTCATGCGGTTCGGGAGGGTTGCAGTTCAGAAGGGGCGACTATACAAGTGACAGCGTGGCGGCCTTAATTTCACCACGCGTGGACAGCGTCGACCGGAAAGCAGCCCTCCTTGACAGCCTGCACATAAGCCTGCATCGCGCCCTGCACGCTGTGGGCCTCGGCCATGAAGTTGCGGACGAACTTCGGCATTTTTCCGAGATTCATGCCCAGCATGTCGTGCAAGACCAGCACCTGGCCAGCGGTGCCCACGCCGGCGCCTATACCGATGGTCGCGCAGTGCGTGAGTTCCTTCGTCAGCGCTGCGGAGAGGGCGGCCGGCACCATCTCCAGCACCAGCATGGCCGCGCCGGCATCCTGCAGCGCGTGCGCCTGGCTGCGCAGGGTGGCTGCCGCTTCATCGCCCCGGCCCTGTACGCGATAACCGCCCAAGGCATGTACGGTTTGCGGTGTGAGGCCCAGATGCGCGCAGACTGGAATGCCGCGCTCCACCAGGAAAAACACGGTGTCGGTGGTCCAGCCGCCGCCTTCGAGCTTGACCATGTGCGCGCCGGCCTGCATCAACACGGTGGCGCTGTGCAGGGCCTGTTCTTTCGATTCGTGATAACTGCCAAAGGGCAGATCGGCGATCAGCCAGGCTGTGCCCTGGGCGCGACGCAGGCCGCGCGCCACACACTCGGTGTGGTGCCGCATGGCTTCGAGCGTGACGCCGACCGTGTTGCTCAGTCCCTGGCAGACCATGCCCAGCGAATCGCCAACCAGAATACATTCGACACCAGCCGCGTCCGCCACTGCGGCGAAGGTCGCGTCGTAAGCCGTCAGCATGGTGATTTTTTCGCCCCGTGCATGCATCTCGCGCAGGCGCGGCAGGCTGATGGGCTTGCGCATCGCCGCGGGCGGTGCGGCGGGCAGCGTACCGTAGGGGCTGGCCGACGGTTGTGTCATGGCTGTGCTTCGGGGGCTGAACGCGTCATGCCGAGTCGCTCCAGCAAGGCCACATCGGCACCGGTGTCCGGGTTGCCGGTGGTCAGCAGCTTGTCGCCATAAAAGATGGAGTTGGCGCCGGCGAGGAAACACAGGGCCTGCACCGCGTCACCCATTTGCTGGCGGCCTGCTGACAGGCGCACGCGCGCCTTCGGCATGGTAATGCGTGCGACCGCGATGGTGCGCACGAATTCAAACGGGTCCAGATCGGCCTGATCCGCCAGCGGGGTGCCTTCCACCTTGACCAGGTTGTTGATGGGCACCGATTCGGGGTATGGCGTCAGATTCGCCAGCTCGGCGACCAGGCCGGCGCGCTGGCGCCGGGTTTCGCCCATGCCGACAATGCCGCCGCAGCAGACCTTGACGCCTGCGCTGCGCACGCGCGCCAGGGTGTCGAGGCGGTCCTGGTAGTCGCGTGTGGTGATGATGTCGCCGTAGAAGTCGGGCGCGCTGTCGAGGTTGTGGTTGTAGTAGTCCAGGCCTGCGCTTTGTAGCGTTTGCGCATGGCCGTCTTCCAGCATGCCCAGGGTGGCGCAGGTTTCCAGGCCCAGCGCCTTCACCGTGCGCACCAGTTCGGCGATTTTTTCAATGTCGCGGTCTTTCGGCGCGCGCCAGGCCGCGCCCATGCAAAAACGCGTGGCGCCGGCGTCCTTGGCGCGTTGCGCCGCCAGCTTCACCTCCTCCGGCTCCATCAGCTTGGTGGCCTCCACGCCGGTGTCGAAACGGGCCGCTTGCGGGCAGTAGTTGCAGTCTTCCGGGCAACCCCCGGTTTTGACAGACAGCAGGGTGGCAAATTCGACCCGCGACGGATCGAAATTTTCACGGTGCACGGTTTGCGCCTGGTGCATCAGCTCGGGGAAGGGCAGGTTGAACAGCGCTTCGATGGCGTCGATGCTCCAGCGTGAGCTGGGGCGGGTGGGGGCGGTCTGGCGCGGCGGGTGCAGGGTGACGGGTTGTTCAATAACGCTGGACATGGTTGATTCTTTCAAACGACGGACATGGGACAGGGCTGCGGTCGGCTACAAACCCTGCATTGCAATTGTGGGCGTTCTCCCCCGATACGATTGGCCTCATCGACAAACACCAGTTTGGGCTGGAAGCCGGCCATCTGGTCTGCCGGCAACTGAACAACCGCTGCAATGATGACCAGGTCGCTAACAGCCGTCTGGCGAGCCGCCGAACCGTTGACCGAGATGGTGCCACTGCCGCGCTGGGCGCGTATCGTATAGGTCTCAAAAGGCGCGCCGTTGTTGATGGTTCAGATGTGGATTTGCTCAAACTCGGCAATGCCGGAAGCTTCCTGAAGGTCGTCGTCGATGGCACAGGAGCCTTCGTAGTGCAGCTCGCATTGGGTCACGGTCGCACGGTGGATTTTGCCGGCCAATAAAGTGCGTTGCATGGTGTTTTCTATTGTCAAACAGAGGGTGAAAGGGTGGATTTGGGTAGCAGCGGCGCGCTGGCTGACGGCCCGCTGCGACCACGCCGCAGGGCTTCTTGCAGTTGGTCGATGGCTGTCTCCGGCGAAGCGGCCGCGGTAATGCCGCTGATCACCGCCACACCGGCGGCGCCGCACGCGGCAGCCTCTTCCGTGCGTGCCACGTCCATGCCGGCGATGCCGACCACCGGCACAGGCAGCAGCTTGCACCAGTAGGCCAGGTTGTCATTGCCCTGCGGGATCCAGGGCATGGCCTTGGCCTGGGTCGGGTGGATCGGCCCGCAGGCGATGTAACTCGGCTGCAGCGCCCAGGCGCGGCAGACTTCCCAGTAGGCATGGGTGCTGATGCCCAGCCGCAGGCCGGCTTGGCTGATCGCGGCCAGGTCGGCAATGTGCAGGTCTTCCTGGCCCAGGTGCACGCCGTAAGCGCCCTCCTCGATGGCGAGCTGCCAGTGGTCGTTGATGAACAGCTGGGCGCCAGTGGCGGTGGTGGCCCGAATGCTCTGGCGAATTTCCTCGCGCACCATTGCGCTGTGCTGTTCACCCTCTGCGTCCTTGATACGCAGTTGCACCGTGCGCACGCCGGCGGCTACCACACGCGCCACCCAGTCGGCGCTGTCGACCACGGCGTACAGGTCCAGGTCCGCGTCGCTGAGCGCCGCGAAACCGCTGACGGTTGTCGCCTGGGGCAGGCTGAAAAACGGCAGATTGTCGCTGCGCTGCGCAAAGTCGGGGCGTGGCTGCAGCGAGATCGTTCCAGCAGTTTGGCTCAGGGCGTCGCTTCTTGCCATGCAGGCGATCACCAGAGCGTCGATGACCACAAAACCCTGGGTCAGCGCTCGCGTGACAGCGTCGACGAACACGTTGTCCCCGCCGGCATGGGTGAGGCGGCGTGAGGGGTAGCTCAGCCAGCCGCTGGCTTGCGGCGTGTCGGCATAGTCACCGTCCTCGCCGGTGATCACGACCGATGCGCCAAGGGCGGAGCGCAAACGCGCAGCAGCCTGCGCCACGATCTCCGGCTGGCCCAGTGTGGGAAGACCCAGCAAAGTGGCGGCTTCGTGGCGATTCAGGCACAGCAGGACTGGGCCCGGCGACGCGCTGATCTGCAAGATGCGTTGTTGAATCTGCTGCGCGTTGGTAACAAAAGTCCAGACCGTGGAATTCATGGCGACGCTCACAGTACAAAAGGCCGGCCAGTCACCGGGGTGGATGCAACCGCCATGTCCTGCTGGGCCATGATTCCGGCCTCCCAGGCCAGCCGTCCGGACTCAATGCCGAGTTTGAACGCGCGCGCCATTTGTACCGGGTCGCGCGCATGGGCCACGGCCGAGTTGAGCAGCACGGCGTCGTAACCCAGTTCCATGGCCTGCACCGCATCGGCCGGAGAGCCGATGCCGGCATCGACGATCAGCGGCACATCGGGCAGGCGCGCGCGCAGTGTGCGCAAGGCATAGGGGTTGATCAGGCCCTGGCCCGAACCGATCGGTGCGCCCCAGGGCATCAGGATGCGGCAGCCCGCGTCCAGCAGGCGTTGGCAACTGACCAAATCGTCGGTGCAGTAGGGGAACACCTCAAAGCCGTCGCGGACCAGTTCGGTCGCAGCAGTGATCAGCTCAAAGGGGTCGGGCTGCAGCGTGTGTTCGTCGCCGACCACTTCGAGCTTGATCCAGTTCGTGCCGAACAGCTCGCGCGCCATCTGCGACAGGGTGACGGCTTCGCGCGCGCTGCGACAGCCGGCGGTGTTGGGCAACAGGCGGGCGCCGCTGGCGCGGATCATCGAATAGAAATCGTTTTGTGTACTGGCGCCGCCAGACGCCATCTGACGCTTGAGTCCGACAGTCACCACTTCCGCGCCGGAGGCGGCAATCGCCGCCTGCAGCACCTGCGGTGAGGGGTAGCTGGCAGTGCCAAGGAAAAAGCGGCTCTCGAGTTCAACGCCCGCGATCTGGAAATTCATGTCTAGCCTCCCGTGATGGCCTGAAATGTGAAAACGGCGTCGCCGTCGGCGAGCGTCTGGGTGGCGCGCGCATCCCGCGCCACAAATTCGCCGTTGACAGCGCTCGCGAAGGAGGCGGCTGGCTGGCCGTTGGCCGCCAGTGCGTCGGCCAGCGTGCTGCCAGTCGGCAACTGCCGCGCTTCGCCGTTGACGGTGATGGTGATGGAGATCATGTTTTATTTGTCATTGCGGGCTTGACCCGCAATCCATGCGTGCGAGCCAGCACAGTGGTTCCTGTGGGATGGAGCCGGATCGCGTTCGGGATGACAGACAGGGGTGGTGATTCCATCGTAGCGTGTCATGCCAGGTTATTAAGCGTTTGTTCTACCAGCGCCGGTGCGATCAGCCAGCCGTGGCGGAACAGGCCGTTGATGCGTACCAGGCCGGGAGACTGTTCCACGCGCGGCAGATTATCGGGCAGCGCGGGGCGCAGATTGGTTTCGGAATGAACCACGCGTGCCTCGGCGAGTTCCGGGATGATGCTGTGCGCGGCCGCCAGCAACTCGACCGTGCTGCGCAGCGAGATCGGCGAACGGTCCTCGCTCTCGATTTCGCTGGCGCCGACGACGATGTGATCGCCTTCGCGCGGCACCAGGTAAACGCGGTGGCGCGGGTGCAGCAAACGCACCGGGCGCTGCAGTGTCACACCGGGCGCATGCAGCCAGAAGATTTCGCCACGCACGCCACGCACCTCTGGTGTGAAGCCATCGCTGGGCGAGCGCTCTGTCAGCGCGGGCCGAGCCCCAGTGCCGCGCACATCAAACACACAGTCGAATTTTTTCAGACCCCGGTGCGTGTGGATTTCTCCGGCCTGCAGGCGCTGCACCGTGACACCCCAGTGGAAAATCGCACCGGCTGCATGGGCCCCATGGGCGAGCGCCGCCATGGCCTGAACGCTGTGGATCTGCCCTTCGTGCGGCAGCAGCCAGGCCTGGACCGCGCCGTGGATGGACGGTTCGAGTTGACGCAGCGCCGCCGCATCGAGTGGCTGCGGCGCGTGGCCTGCCGGCGCCTTGTGCAGCAGCAGGTCCACCACGCGGCGGGCCGCGCCTTCGTCGCCGCGGTGCGCGAGCAGCAGGCTGCCGCGCCGGTGCAACTCCACCGGCTGGTCCAGCGCCGCCACGATGCCTGGCCAGAGTTCCAGGGAACGCAAGCCGAGCGCGAAGACGTTTTCGTCGGCCGACTCCAGCTCGGCTGTGGGGCTGAGCATGCCTGCCGCCGTCCAGCCGGCGGCGTACACACCTGCGCCAGGGGCCTGCGGTCCGGACGCCGGGTCAAAAACCTCGACCGAATGGCCGGTCCTGGCCAGCTCGAAAGCCAGCAGCCGCCCCAACAGGCCTGCGCCTGCGATACCGATGTGCATGGATGTGTCCGCCCTTGTCAGCGTGGGTTCAAAGTTTCTGGATGGGGATGTAGATTTCGCTGCCGCCGTCGCGGAACTCGGCCGATTTTGCCTGCATTCCCTGCGCCAGCGCCGCGGCCTCGTCCAAGCCCTGTTGCGCCGCAAACGCGCGTACTTCCTGGCTGATTTTCATCGAGCAGAATTTCGGCCCGCACATGGAGCAGAAATGCGCCACCTTGCTGACTTCCTTGGGCAGGGTTTCGTCGTGAAATTCGCGCGCTGTGTCCGGGTCCAGCGACAGGTTGAACTGGTCGTGCCAGCGGAATTCGAAGCGCGCCTTCGACAGCGCCTCGTCGCGTGCGCGCGAGCCCGGGTGGCCCTTGGCCACGTCGGCCGCGTGCGCGGCGATCTTGTAGGCAATGATGCCCTGCTTGACGTCCTCGCGGTCCGGCAGGCCCAGGTGTTCCTTGGGTGTGACGTAACACAGCATGGCCGTGCCGTACCAGCCGATCATGGCCGCGCCGATGGCGCTGGAGATATGGTCATAACCCGGCGCGATGTCGATGGTCAGCGGGCCCAGGGTGTAAAACGGCGCTTCGTGGCAATGCTTGAGCTGCTCGTCCATGTTGGCCTGGATCATGTGCATGGGCACATGGCCGGGGCCTTCGATCATGGTTTGTACATCGTGTTTCCACGCGATTTTTGTGAGCTCGCCCAGGGTGCGCAGCTCGGCAAACTGGGCTTCGTCGTTGGCATCTGCGCCCGAGCCGGGCCGCAAGCCGTCGCCCAGCGAAAAACTCACGTCGTAGGCCTTCATGATGTCGCAGATGTCTTCGAAGTGCGTGTACAGAAAGTTTTCCCGGTGGTGCGACATGCACCACTTGGCCAGGATGGAGCCGCCGCGCGAGACGATGCCGGTGCGGCGATTGGCCGTCATCGGGATGAAGGGCAGGCGCACGCCGGCGTGGATGGTGAAGTAGTCCACACCCTGTTCGGCCTGCTCGATCAAGGTGTCGCGGTAAATCTCCCAGCTCAGGTCTTCGGCGACACCGCCGACTTTTTCCAGCGCCTGGTAGATCGGCACCGTGCCGATGGGCACCGGCGAGTTGCGGATGATCCAGTCGCGCGTGGTGTGGATGTTTTTGCCGGTGGACAAATCCATCACGTTGTCGGCACCCCAGCGAATCGCCCAGACCAGTTTTTCAACTTCTTCCTCAATGCTGGAGGTGACGGCCGAGTTGCCGATGTTGGCGTTGATCTTCACCAGGAAGTTGCGGCCAATGATCATCGGCTCCAGCTCGGGATGGTTGATATTGGCCGGGATGATGGCGCGGCCGCGCGCCACCTCGTCGCGCACAAACTCGGGCGTGACGAATTCGGGCAACTGCGCCCCCATCGGGTTGCCGCGCACGCGGGTGGCGCGTTCGGCATCACCGAGGTACTCGGCCATCCATTCGCGTTTCGTATTTTCGCGCAGCGCGATGTATTCCATCTCGGGCGTGATGATGCCGCGCCGCGCGTAGTGCATCTGGCTGACGTTGGCGCCAGCCTTGGCACGGCGCGGTGTGCGCTGTAGGCCGGCAGCCTGGGCGCGCAGGGCGGCAATGCGCTGGGTTTCCGGGTCCGACGGATCGGTGCGGTCTTCGCGGCGCGTGCCGTCGTCCACCGCCTGAGCTGCGCGGCCGGTGTAAATCTCGGTGTCGGCGCGCGCGGCTATCCACGGTGTGCGCAAGGCTGCCAGCCCACGGCGCACATCGATGTCGGCGGTCGGGTCGGTGTAGGGCCCGGAGGTGTCGTAAAGCGTCGCCGATTCGCCGTTGCTCAAGCTGACTTCGCGCATCGGTACCTGCAGGTCCGGGTGCAACAGGCCGGGCACGTAAATCTTGCGTGAGGCCGGAAACGGCTCGCGGGTTTGCGAGAGCAGTTGGGCGAACTTGTCGGGAGCGTTCATCGGAGCATCCTTCACGTGTCACTTGACACAAAATGCTCCGAAGGTGTGGCCAGGCACCCGCGCGGGTGGTGGTCGTTGACTGGTCAGCCGGGAAGCGGTGGCAGTCAGCTCTTCTTACGTCGGTACGAACCGATTCAAGTTCACGGGTTTGGGTTGGCCATCTCAGCAGCCCGACCACCATGGTCGGGCTGCACCCCGGAGCAAAGCCATTCTAGTGCCTGAACCGATCCGGTCAAGCTGCGCGTGTTTCTGGATGTCAGATCGGCGCGGGCTCTTTTTATCTGACGCCGCTGGAGGCTGATGCTGCAAGCTGAGGTCGCTGCCTGGTGACCTCATAGGACCCGAATACCTCTCGAGCACTGCGAGTTTCCGGGAGGATGTAGACCACGCCGCTGGTTCCGGAGAAGGTTGGACCTACAAATTTGTCGTAGAAAGCCGCTGGGACATTGATGCAGCCGTAGGAGATCCGGTTGTCCAAAGGTGTGGCGCTCTCCAGCCGCTCTGCACGCTGCTCCGAGGGCTTGCCCTTGACCACACGATGCAAGGCAAGCGCGGTGTTGTAGTCCACCCAGAGCAACTCCTGGCCGCGCGTGTCGCGGTCCAGCGAGGCCACAAACCGGCCGGCGGGGGTGGTCCGTTCGGCAGGCAGGATGCTGGAGAGCGGTCGCTCGCCGATGCCGGGGGTGGAGTCGTCGCCGCGTGCCTGGCCCAGCAGCGCGGCTGCCGCACCGCGCAGGCGTCCTGAAGGATCGAACAGCAGCACCCGAGCGTTGACCTTGTCGATGATCATGAAGGGCATGTCCTGGTTGTCGCGCGAGTCGACCACCCAGTCGGCAAGCTGTACCGCTGGGGCAGATGCCTGCTCTTGCCCAAGGCCGGCTCGTCGCGGCGGACCCGTTGGCAAACTTTGCGGGAGTACGGCTGGCACACTGATCTCCTGCCGTTCGCCCTCCATTTCAACTTTGGGCGCCCGGTCGCTCGCCCAGGCCGAGCCGCCGCTGAGGGCAAGCGCGATCAGCTTGTAAGCCACGTGGTGCGGCCGGGCGACATGTTCGGGGTTTGCGCGACGGTTCACAGCGAATGTCGGCTTCTAGTTGCGAACGGGCCGGGGTGCGTAACGCGGTGCGATATAAGGCCTTGGCGGAAGGAAGGGAATGGCGGTAGGCACCACCTCTTCTTCTTCCGCCAGCGCGACAAACACACCACTGGTGTCGGCAAAGGGTGCTGGCATCAAGTTGGAGGGGAAGCGGGCAAAGCTGGCCAGAGCAATGGCAGCCAGGCTCATGAAAGGAAGCGCCGGGGTAATGGTGCCTGTGGTCTTGCTCACAATCGGGCCGCAACACGCCGTCGCCAGCGCAAATTGATTGGCATTGGGGCCGCCCAGGCGGTAACCGGTAAAGCTCACGGTTTTGCCTATGCCCGGCGCTGCGGTGCTGAAGGTGGCGGTGCTGCCGGGGTCCGCGATCAGGCTGACACCTGCCGGGTTGCCCTTCAGGGAGACCAGCGTGGCCGTGGTGGTGCCGTCGAACGTTTTCGTGACTTCAGGAAACACCAGCATACGTTGGGTCAGGATGCTGTCCGTGAGGATGAACTTGGGCGCGTAGTCCGTTGGTGTTGTGTACGAAGTCGGGTTGTAGTTGATGGTGACCGGTGCATTCGGTCCTGTGACGGTTGGACGATCTGCACCGCTGACATTGATGATGACCGTGCCACCGGCTACGCCGGGACCGGTGCCGTCGGTATCTGACGTGAGCGTCAGGCCCAGCGGTATGCCCAGACTGCGGGAAGGAATGCTGGTGCCCCGGGTCAGGGTGATCTTGGCGTTGACGTTGACATCGTTGGCAGCACACATCATCAGATTGCCGTCGGTGACCGTGATGGCTGCGTTTTGGTTGACATTGCGGCCAGCGCTCAGGGAAACGCTGCCTCGGGTGGTGGTGATGGCAGCGTTCACATTGATGTCCCTACCGCAACAGACCACAAAATTCCCGTCCACCGCCGTCACGGCCGCGTTGATGTTCACATCCCGGTCGGCGTTCAGTGTGAGGGTCGTCGGGGTACCGGCAGCCACCCAGCTCACCACTTCATTAACGAAAATATCGCCATTGCCGGGCCCGGGTGCCGTGGTGATGTTGACGTTGTTGTTGACCAACTGGGCAGAGAGGGTGGCACCCGAGATGTTGCCGCCCGCACCGATGATGAAGTCCTGCGGGTCGATCAGCCAGGTGCCCATCAGCCCCTGCGGCGCATGGGTGGTGACCCGAACGCCGTCCCTGATGGTGACGTTTGCCGCCGATGTCTCGATAAACCCGCCGTTGCCGCCGTTCGGTGCGCTGGCGTCCAGTGTCCCGCCCACGTCCATGGTGCCGGTGCTCATGTCGCCCAACAGCAGGATGGTGCCGTTGCGGCTTCCAATGGTCTGGGCCTGAACCACCCCGGTGTTGTTGACCGCCGTGTGCAACAGGCTGCCCGCCGCTTGCGCGGTCATCAGCACCTTGCCGCCATCGGCGCGGATGATGCCACCGTTGTCCACCAGCGCGTTGACTGCGCCTTGTGTCACCGACACCCGGAGCAGCCCGTCGCCGGCGAGATCGAGTGTCGCCGCCTGGCCGCCGACCAGCGCCACGGTTCCCAGGTGCGCGCTGATCACGCCCCGGTTGATGACAGTTTTGCCCATCAGTGCCACATAACCCCCGTCGGCTGCATTGATCGTGCCCTGATTCACTACCGTACCGTTGCCGGCGTTGGCAAAACTGTAGTCGCCGGACATGAATTTTGCGTCGCTGAGACTCATGGTGGTTGCCACCAGGCCACCGACGTTGACTTGTGCGCCGCTGCCAAACATGATGCCGTTCGGGTTGAGTAAAAAAACCTTGCCGTTGGCCGACAGGTTGCCGAGGATGCTGGAGGCGTCGGCGCCCAGCACGCGGTTCAGGGCGACGGAGGTGCTGCCGGGCTGCACAAACTGCACCGTTTGGCCGGCGGCAATGCCGAAACTTTGCCAGTTGATCACCGCGTTGGCGGTGGATTGCTGGACGGTCATGGTGGAGGCGGTGCTGGAAATAGTGGCGGAGCCGGCTGCAACCACACCGTTGGCGGGCAGGGCGTGAGCGATGCTCCCGAATGTGAGCATCAGACAGGCCGGCAAGAGACTCAACGCAAAGCGCGATCGGCTCGCGCCACTGCCGGCGCCGGACGACTTCCCGCGGCCCTTGCCTGCTGCGTTCTCGGCGACGGCGACGCAGGTGCCGGATCTGGTGCTCCAGACGGTTCGGTAAATGTGGTTCATGGGGTGTCCTTCAAAACTTGTCAGTAGGAATTGGCTGCTACGCGGGTCAGAAATACTTGACGGCCTGGATCCAGAAACGTCCGGATTTGTCGGGTGCCGAGGTGGCGGCCGAGTCTCCGAGCTTGCGTGCGTAATAGGTCCTGATCGCAAAGTTGCCGGGATCGCCCCAGGTCAATCCCAGGCCGTAAGCGCCCAGGCTGCGGTGGTTGTTGCCCGCGGCCCAGGGCTTCTTGTTGATGGTCACCGTTCCGCCATCCAGGAAGCCGATCAGATGAACCTGACCCGGTAAATTTTCCGGTTTGGGCAGGCGCAAACGGGCCTCCAAGGTGATCAGATAGCCCTGGTCGCCAAAGGCCTCGCCCTGCGGATAGGCTCTGACACCATCCATGCCGCCCAGCACCATCTTCTCGGATGCGTCCAGGTTTTTTGAGGCCAGTTGCCCATTGACACCGGCATACAGGGACAAGGTGTCCGTCATGCGCTGCAACCTGCTGGCACTGAAGGCGAGCTTGCCGTAAGAGCCATTGGTGCGGGCACTGGCCGCATCGGCCGCAAGTGCGACAGGTGTTTCAATGTCCAGGTTGCCCGCAGACAGCCCGAGCGAAAAAGCGCTGACCCCGCCGCCGCCCAGTTGGTCACTGTGATTGCCGTACAGGCTGCCGGTGACAACATTGGCCTTTTTGTCAACCACCGAGGGAATCACGTCGATGCGGTCCTGGAAGGTCCGGTGGTCGTAGTTGAGTCCGGCGTTGAGGTTGGTGTTGCGTGAGCGGATCAGCGGGTAGCTGCCGTAAACGCTGGCGACTTCTGCCGTGCCGTTGGCCTGCAGCGGCGCAAATTCCTTGCCGAGTTCATAGGCCAGGCGGCTGTAAGCCACACCTGCGGTGGCTTTGCCGAACTGCATCTGGTAGGAAGCGCGGCCGTAGTTGAGCCCCGACCCTGAGCTCACTGCGCGCAGGCTGAAGACGTCACCGCGTCCCAGCAGGTTGTTCACATTCAGCGTGCCACCCAGGCGGTATTCCCCGGTGTAGCGGTTACCGGCGTTGTCCACGTCGACGCTGCCGCTGATACGTTTGCCCGGCGTGATGTCGACCACCAGGTCCGAACTGCCGGGCGTATCGCCGGGCACCAGTGTGGACTTGACGTTGACACCTTGAAGGTCGGAGAGCAGCAGCAGCCGGTTTTCCAGCGTGTCATTGGTGATGGCGTCGCCGCTGTTGACGCCGCCCAGGATGTCGCGGACCAGGGCGTCGGACAAGTTGGTCTGGTTGTTCAGGACGATTTTTCCGTACTGCCCTTCGCTGACCGCAATGGTCAGGGCGTTGTCCTTGACGTTTTGCGCAGGCAGGTAGGCACGGGCGACAAAGTAGCCGTTTTTCCGGTAATGGTCGGTGATGCGCGTGGCCATGGCCTGCAGCTCTGCCAGTGTCAGCTCGGAGTTGGGCACAAAACCTGTGAGCGCGAGAAGCTCGGTCTCGGAAAAAACGCGGGAGCCCGTGATTTGCAGGCTTTTCACCAGAATTTTTGCGGTGCTGGGTGCTGATCTGACCGGCGCCGTGCCTTCCTGAATACGGATTTCGGGCGCCGCTTTTTGCGGAACAGGCGTGGGTGGAAGCTGCTGGATCTGGCTTCCAGCACCCGGAAGCTGTTGCGCCAGGATGCCCTGGCTCAGTGCCAGCAGCGCGAAGGGGAGAGCTCCCCGTGCCAGCAAGGTGGGCAGCGGGGTGCGACCTGGGCAGAGCGTGCGGGGACGTGGTGCAGGGCTGGAAGAGGCGGGTGGGAAAGTTAGGGTGGTCATGGTGGTTGCCCGGAAGTTCAACCCCATGGTGTGCGTAATCTTTGTTAAAAAAAGTAGGACAACTCGCTGCGGATTCGTGGTTGAATAACTAAAATCACTATTTTGTTACCAATCAGTAACTTTGATAAATTTGATATTTTATCAAATTTTCACGATCGCTGTTTGTTCGGGGAAAGCCGAAGCAAGGAGAAAACGGCGCGCGATGGCTGACTCGGCTCGCCGTCAAGCCGAGGCGGCGGGCTCAAGCGGGTGTGTATGCCAGCCGCACGTAAATCGGCGCGTAGGCCTCGGCCTGGGTCACGTCGACCAGGCCTTCCTTGGACAGTTCGAGCAGGGCGATGAAAGTGACCACCAACACCGGCATGCCGCGCGACGGCTCGAACAGGTGCTCGAACTCGACAAACTTCTGACCTTGCAGCTTGCGGAGCACAATGCTCATGTGTTCGCGCACCGAAAGCTCTTCACGGCTGATCACATGGTGCTGGACCAGTTTGGCGCGTTTGACAATGTCGCGCCAGGCCTCCTGCAGGTCCACCACCGTGACATCGGGAAAACGCGGCTGCAGCGCCTGCTCCACATAAACCTGCGCACGCAGGAAGTCGCGGCCATATTGCGGAATTTCATTGAGCTTTTGCGCGGCCAGCTTGATCTGCTCGTACTCCAGCAGGCGCCGTACCAGCTCGGCACGCGGGTCCTCCGCTTCCTGGCCGCCGGCCATTTTTTTCGGCGGCAGCAGCATGCGCGACTTGATCTCGATCAGCATCGCCGCCATCAAGAGGTATTCGGCGGCCAGTTCCAGATTGGTGGTCCGGATTTCATCGACATACACCAGGTACTGGCGCGTGACCGCCGCCATCGGGATGTCGAGAATGTTGAAGTTCTGCTTGCGGATCAGGTACAGCAGCAAGTCCAACGGACCTTCAAAAGCTTCCAGAAAGACCTGCAGCGCATCCGGCGGGATGTACAGGTCCTGCGGCATCGCAAACAGCGGCTCGCCATACAGTTTGGCCAGCGCCACCTGGTCAATCACGCCCGGCATGCCGGGCAGCGTCAGCATCCCCGTGGGCTGGCCGGAGTCGGAAGGGGCGGGGGGCAATTCGGTGATGCTGGACATGGGAGATGCAGTCGCGCTCACTTGCTATAAAAAAAGTAGCTATCGGCACACGCCCAGCATGGGCTGGAGGCCTTTTTTACCATGAATAAAGGCTTATTTGCTGTTCGGGTGGCCGCTGGTGCCGTAAACATAGGGCTGCTGCGGCACGGCGGCGTCCAGGTAGTCGGCCTGCTCGGACAGGTCCAGCTTCTTGTCCCACCAGATGGCGCGCCCCTGGCGCTGCTCGGCCTCCAGCGTGGGCTTGTTGGCCTTGAGTTCTTCGATGAAGCTGGTGACTTCCGAGGTGTAGTGCGGCCGGGCGAAGAGGGACATGGGATTAAACTGCCTGAAGCTAAAGTTGACTGATTTTACCGGGGACCGCCATGCACCTGCCTTTTTTTGCGCTTCTGGAGAAGGCGGCGCCGGTAGTTCCTGTTTCCGGAAGGTGGCTGCTGATCATGGGACTGTTGTCGGCCCTGCTGGGCCTGGTGGGCTGTGACCCCCAGCGTATTGCCCAATTGGAGGAGGGCGTGGCCACCGAGGCCGACGTGCGCACGAAGTTCGGCGAGCCTGAAAAGATCTGGAGCGCCGCCGACCTCTCCGGCAACCCCTTTCCCGGCGCGGCGGCCCAGCCCGGCGCCCGGACCTTCGAGTACAACCGCCAGCCCCAGGGCCAGGTCAACTACATGATCACCATCGCCGCAGACGGAAAAATGAGTGCCCTGCGACAGGTGCTCACGCCGCAGAACTTCGCGCTGGTGCTGCCCGGCATGTCCATGGAGCAGGTCCGCAAGATGCTCGGCAAGCCCATGAAAATCACGCCGATGGCGCTCAAGCGCGAGACCCATTACGAGTGGCGCTACAGCGACGGACCGAACACGCCGCGGATTTTCAGGGTCGAGTTTGACAGCGACCTGAAGGTGCTGCGCACCGGCTCGGTCCCCGACGAAAGCCAGCCCGGTGTCAACGGCAATGTAACCTGAGTCGGAAATAAGAGACAAATCGGCCCCCAGCCCTTTGCGCACGTGCGCAAGCAGCTATCGAATTGATAGTGTTTCAGGCTTCCTCGATTTTGGCCAAAAAGCCGGATCGCTCCATCACCCGGCGCGGCTGGGCGTTCAGGCCAGCCATCACCAGGCGGCCTTCGCGCAGCACGATGGCCTTGTGCAACTGTCCCAGCACGTCCAGCCCCGAGGCGTCCAGCGACTGCAGCGACTGGGCATCAAGCCGCACCAGCAGGCCGCGCGGCGCACTTTCGACCGCCGACAGGATCGGGTCGATCTTGGCGACCGCGCCGAAAAACAGCGAGCCGTAGAGCTGGAAGCAGATGGCATCGTCACTGCGCGCCGTCTCCACCACCTGGAACAAAGTGCTCATGCGCCGCACAAACAGCACGCAGGCCAGCAGCAACCCGACCTGCAGCGCCACCGTCAGGTCAAAAACCACCGTGAGGAAAAAGGTACCCAGCATCAGCAGGCGGTAATGGCTGCTGTACTGGCGCATCAGCACAAATTCGTGCCATTCACCCATGTTCCAGGCGACATAGAGCAGGATGCCTGCCAGCACCGCCAGCGGCACATGCATGGCCAGCGGTGCGGCCACCAGCACAATCACCACCAGTATCAGCGCATGCACCAGCCCGGCGACGGGGGATGTTGCGCCGGCACGCACATTGGTCACGGTGCGGGCAATCGTGCCGGTGGCCGGCATGCCGCCGAAAAAGGGCACGACAAAATTGGCCACGCCCTGGGCCATCAATTCCTGATTCGGGTCATGTTTGGGCAGGCCTGAGAGCTGGTCGGCCACGCGCGCGCACAGCAGTGACTCCACCGCGCCCAGCATGGCAATCGTCAGCGTGGGCGCAAACAGCAGACGGACCGTGTCCCATGAAAAGTCGGGCAACGCAAACGCCGGCAACGCGCGCGGGATGCCGCCGAAGCGCGAGCCGATGGTTTCGACCGGCAAGTCCAGGAAAAACGCAAACGCGGTCAGCGTGACCAGCGCCACAATCGGCCCCGGCACGCGAGACGCTGCGCGGGTGGCGCGCACCAGTTGCACCCCTTCCACGGCCTGTACCACCTTGACCAGGCGCGCTGCCAGACCCTTGCCTGCCGCATCGCGCGGCGCAAACAGCTTGGGCCACAGAATCAGCCCCAGAAAACACACCAGCCCCAGGCCCAGCGCGTAGGCGTTGAAGGAGTCAAGGTTGCGGCTGATCGCCTTGATCTGCGAGAAAAAATCCGCCGGCATTTTTACGATTTGCAGGCCCAGCAGCTCCTTGAGCTGCGACAGCGCGATCAGCACTGCAATGCCGTTGGTAAATCCCACCACAATGCTGACCGGCACATAACGCACCAGCGTGCCCATCTTGAGCAGGCCCAGCAAAAACAGCAGGACCCCGGCGCAGGCGGTTGAAATCAAGAGGTTTGGCAGCCCGTAACGCTCGACAATGCCGTAGACAATCACGATAAAGGCGCCGGCCGGCCCGCCGATCTGCACCGCCGAGCCGCCCAGCAGCGCAATCAGGCCACCGGCAATGATGGCGGTCCAGATGCCGGCCTGCGGCGACAGCCCCGAGGCAATCGCGAACGCCATGGCCAGCGGCAGCGCGACAATTCCGACGGTCAGGCCCGCGCCCAGGTCTTTGCCGAAGCGCTCCCGTGTGTAAGCTTTCAGGGCAGTCAGCAGGCGGGGACGGAAAGGGGCCAGGTATGCAGGCAGATTCATCGAAAAATGCAGATCGTTTGCGCCGTGTGTCCTGCAATTGCGGGATGTCAGGCGGCAAGCCCCTTGGTAAAGTGCGGTCAGGCTTGGAGTTACAGGCCACTCATACTGTCGATGACTATCTTAAGCCGCTGCTCCCGCTTTACATGCACCTTTTTCTCCATCGGCTGATACTGGCTTTTGCCTGTCCTGAACTGCGCGGCGGCTCAGCCGGCCGCCGCAGCGCGGTGCTGACGCTCCTGGTAGCCGTGCTGCTGGTGCTGACCGGGCCGATTCAGGCATCGCGCGACAGCGGCCCGGCCACCTGGCAATGGCTGGGCCCGCACGGCAATGGCCTGGTCCTCATTGATGCCTCCGGCCAGCAGACCGTCCCTGAAATATGGCAGCGCTTTGAGCGCGGCGAGGGTTCGCCGGTGCAGCCCGACCGGATCATGCCGACCGGTGGACCGGCTTCGATGTGGTACCAGCTCAGTTTGCCGGAAGTGACTGTGCCTACCACGCGCGTGTTGGCGGTTCCACACCCTGGCATGAACCGGGTCGAGTTGTACCGCCCCGCCGAGGAAGGCAACTGGTTTGCCCAATATTCAGGCGACTCGATTGCGGTAGCGAGCTGGCCGCTGCGTTATTTGCACCCGGCCTTCGAGTTTGTGCAGCAGCCGGGCGAGGTCCGCCCGACTTACCTGCGCGTTCAGCACAGCCACCCCATCAATGTGCGCTGGACCCTCTGGCACATGCGTGATTTCCAGGAGTCCAGCAAGCGCTGGCATTTGCTGCTGGGCGCTTACCTGGGGCTGGTGGCCCTGGTGATTTTGCTGTGCATGGTCAATGCCTGGAGCTGGCGTGACTCCATCCATGCCTACTATGCGGCCTATGTGGTGGTGGTGGCCATCGGCCAGTTGTCGCTGACCGGCCTGGCGGGTGAGTATTTCTGGCCGCACAACCCCTGGTGGAACGATGTGGCCTCCAATGTGCTGCCGATTGCAGGCGCGGCACTGGGACACCTGTTTATGCGCGAACTGGTGGTGGACCGTGGCGAGCGCTGGGCGACCCACCTGATGCTGGCCATGGCTGCGGCCGGTGGTGTTCTGGCCCTCTGTTTCATTTTTTTAGGGCGCGATCCGTTTTTTGCCATCACCGGCCCGTATTACATCGGCAGTTTTGTGATTTATCTCGGCGTGGCGCTCTGGTATGCCTGGCGCATCCCGCGCGTCGGCCTGTGGCTACTCGCCGGTATTCTGGCGGTGCTGGCCGGCTCGGTATTTCCCATCCTGCGCAACATGCAACTGGTGCCTTTGTCGTTCTGGACGCAGTACGGGGCGCAATTGGGCGCGGCAGTCGAGATACCGCTGCTGCTGATTGCGCTGTACCTGCGCAGCCGCGAGCGCCGTGACAACCAGATGCGGGTGGGTGCCTTGTCGCGGGTCGATCCGCTGACCGGTATGGCCAACCACCGGGTGATGCTGGCGCGGCTGGAGCATCTGCTGCAGCATCAACAGCGCGATCCGCAGGCCGGCGTGGTGTTGCGTGTGCGAATCGGCAATATTCAGGAGATACGCGCCGAGTATGGCCTGCAGGTCGCGCAAACGGCGCTGGTGCATGCAGGCGCCTGCGTCATGCAGGTGGTACGCGAGGGCGACACGGTCGCGCGTCACCGCGACGGGGATTTTGTGGTCATTCTTGAGGGCCATTTCACGCGCGACCAGGTCGCCGAGGTGGGGCAGCGCCTGATTGCACGTGGTCTGGCGCCCAGCGACATTCTGCCGCCAGGCACCGTGCTGCAACTCAAGGTCGCGGTCGCTGGCCATCCCTTCCAGGCTCAGGGGGTGGCACCGCTGCTGCAGACGCTGGAAGCGGCCGTCAGCGAACTCGCCGCGCGGCCGGGTAAAGCCCTGCGTTTTGTGGGCTGAGCGGCGCTTATCTGACCCGCATGCCGGGCAAAGCGCCCGCCACCGGCTCCAGCACGTAAATGCCGGGCTGCGCCTTGTCGTCGGCGTGGCTGGCGGCCAGCACCATGCCTTCGCTGATGCCAAACTTCATCTTGCGCGGCGCCAGGTTGGCGACCATGACCGTGTGTTTGCCAATCAGGTCAGCCGGTTTATAGGCGCTGGCGATGCCGCTGAAGACATTGCGCATTTTTTCTTCGCCCACGTCCAGCGTCAGGCGCAGCAGCTTGGTTGAGCCTTCGACGGCTTCGCAGTTGACGATCAGCGCGATGCGCAGGTCGATCTTGCTGAAGTCGTCGATGCTGATAACGGGGGCCAGCGCTTCGCCGCCCGGCGCTATGGATTCGATAGCTGCTTGCGGTTGTTCCGTCTGGGCTGGAGGTTCAAACAGTGCATCAAGTTGCTTGATGTCGACGCGTTGCATGAGGTGTTCAAATTTCTTGATACGCACCGTCTCAGAATGGCCAGCCCATGAATCGAGCGATATGTCGAGCAGTGCGGCTGCACTGGCCGCCGTTGCAGGAAGGACAGGCGCCAGCATTCTGGTCAACACTTCAAAACAACGGATCAGGCTGCTGCACACCTTGTGCAGCTCAAGTGATGCACCTTCGCTCTTTGCCAATACCCAAGGCTTGTTTCTGTCGACATATGCATTGACTTTGTCAGTCAAGAGCATGATTTCCCTGGTGGCCTTGCCAAACTCACGGGAATCAAAAAGGATGCCCACCGAAACTTGAGCGCTGACAATTTCGGCGTAAAGGCGCTGGCCTTCGTCGTCAATATCCTGAGTGGGTAAAACGTCGCCATTAAAACGGGTGTTCAAAAAGCCCGCGGAACGGCTGGCGATGTTGATGTATTTGCCGACCAGGTCGCTGTTGACCCGCGCCATGAAGTCATCGGCATTGAAGTCGATGTCCTCGTTCTTCGCATTGAGCTTGGCCGCCAGGTAATAACGCAGCCACTCCGGGTTCATGCCCAGGCTCAGGTACTTGAGCGGGTCCAGGCCGGTGCCGCGACTTTTGCTCATCTTCTCGCCGTTGTTCACGGTCAGGAAACCGTGCACAAAGATGTTGTCGGGTGTCTTGCGGCCGCTGAAGTGCAGCATGGCCGGCCAGAACAGGGTGTGGAAGGTGACGATGTCCTTGCCGATGAAGTGGTACTGCTCCAGGCCTGGCGCGGCCATGTAATCGTCGTAACTCTCACCACGCTTGTCGAGCAGGTTTTTCAGCGAGGCGAGGTAACCGACTGGCGCGTCCAGCCACACATAAAAATACTTGCCCGGTGCATCGGGGATCTCAATGCCAAAGTAAGGCGCGTCCCTGGAGATGTCCCAGTCGCCCAGGCCTTCGCTCTGCGTGCCGTCGGGATTGGTGCGAACACTGAACCACTCCTTGACCTTGTTGGCGACCTCGGGCTGCAGCTTGCCGTCTTGCGTCCACCTTTCAAGAAAATCCACGCAGCGCTGGTCAGACAGCTTGAAGAAAAAGTGCTCTGAATTTTTGAGAACGGGTGTTGCGCCCGACAAGGCCGAATACGGGTTGATCAGGTCGGTGGGCGCATACACCGCGCCGCAGTTTTCGCAGTTGTCGCCATACTGGTCTTTTGTGCCGCACTTGGGGCAGGTGCCCTTGATGTAGCGGTCAGGAAGAAACATGTTCTTTTCGGCATCAAAAAACTGCTCAATGACTTTTGTCTCGATCAGCGAGCCTTCGGGGTTGTCACGCAGGTCGCGGTAGATCTGTCGTGCCAGTTCATGGTTCTCCGGCGCGTCGGTCGAGTGCCAGTTGTCAAAACTGATGTGAAAGCCATCCAGGTAAGGCTTGCGGCCCGCGGCAATGTCGGCCACGAATTGCTGTGGCGTCTTGCCGGCCTTTTCCGCGGCGATCATGATGGGCGCGCCGTGGGCGTCGTCAGCGCCGACAAAATTGACCGCGTGGCGCTGCATGCGCTGGAAACGCACCCAGATGTCGGCCTGGATGTACTCCATGATGTGGCCGACGTGAAAGTTGCCGTTGGCGTAGGGCAGGGCGGTGGTGACGAAAAGGCGGCGCTGGGTCATAAGGGGGCTTTGTGGCTTTGGAGGCTAACCGGCGATTTTAAGTCGGGCGCGCGCAAAAGCCGGCTCAATCCCCCATGCCCGGCCGGTTGGGTGCGCGGCGTTAGACTTGGCGACAAGTACGCAGGCCGACCCGGCCTTGTCAGCATCAATCGGAGACTTTCCCCCATGGCAGTAGAACAACAAGCCATCCTGAACGCCCTGCAAGGCGTGCTGGACCCCAATACCGGCAAGGATTTTGTCAGCACCAAGGCGCTCAAGAACCTGCAGATCAGCGGTGACGACGTGGCTTTTGACGTCGAGCTCGGCTACCCCGCCAAGAGCCAGCTCGCCGGCATCCGCAAGCTGCTGATCGCGGCAGTCAAGGGTGTGGCCGGTGTCGGCAACGTCTCGGTCAACGTCAGCTTCAAGATCGCCAGCCACAGCGTGCAGCGCGGCGTACAGTTGCTGCCCAATGTCAAAAACATCGTGGCGGTGGCGTCCGGCAAGGGCGGCGTGGGCAAAAGCACGACAGCCGTCAACCTGGCGCTGGCCTTGGCCGCCGAGGGTGCCAGCGTGGGCCTGCTCGACGCCGATATTTACGGTCCTAGCCAGCCCATGATGATGGGCATCGAAGGCCGGCCTGAAAGTGTGGATGGCAAAAACATAGAGCCGATGGAAAACTACGGCATCCAGGTGATGTCGATTGGTTTTCTGGTGGCGCAGGACGAAGCCATGATCTGGCGCGGCCCGATGGCGACCCAGGCGCTGGAGCAGTTGCTGCGCCAGACCAACTGGCGCGACCTCGACTACCTGATTGTCGACATGCCGCCCGGCACCGGCGACATCCAGTTGACGCTGAGCCAGCGCGTGCCCATGACCGGCGCGGTGATTGTCACCACGCCGCAGGACATTGCGCTGCTCGATGCCAAAAAAGGCATCAAGATGTTCGAAAAAGTGGGCGTGCCGATTCTGGGCATTGTCGAGAACATGGCGGTCCACATCTGCAGCAACTGCGGCCACACCGAACATATTTTTGGCCAGGACGGTGGCCGGAAGATGGCGGCCGACTACGGCATGAGCTACCTGGGTGCGTTGCCACTGGACATGCAGATCCGCTTGCAGGCCGACAACGGCCGGCCGACGGTGGTGGCCGACCCGGACGGCGAGGTCGCCGGCATCTACAAGGCCGTGGCGCGTCAGGTGGCGATCACCATTGCCGCCAAGGCCAAAGATTTTTCCAGCAAATTCCCCAGCATCAAGATTTCGAAAGATACCTGAGTCCGGGCCTGCCATGACTTCTTCCGGCTTTCTCCTGCAGTCGCCCCCCGAGGCGGGGGTGCAGCGACCCTGCGTTGGTGTTGCGGTGCTGATGCGCCGCGAGCGTATCGACAACCGCTGGCAACCATGGCGCTGGTCACTGGCCGACATCGTGCCCCAGGAAGATGGCTTCGGGTCGCAACCGCGCCTGTTGCTCAAGGACGAGCACGAAGAGCGCTGGCTGCACCCCGGCTTCAGGGTCCAGCTATTCACCGACGACGCAGAAGGTTACTACCTCAATGTTTCCACGCCTCAGCCCTGTTTCTGGGTGGTCTGGCGCATGGAGGAAGAGCCTGGTTTGGCCGATGAGCCGGTCGCCGTGCCCCAGACCGTGACGCTCAGTTATCACGATGCCGGACGCTGGCTGGATGCGCAGGAAACGGTGGAACAGGTGGCCGCGCCGCGCGATGTGGTGGAGTGGGTGCAGGCCTTTGTCGATGCCCACTACGTGCTGGAGGCCAAGCGCCGTCAACGCCCGCAAAGCTTCAAGCCACTGCAGGACAGGTTTGGCAATCCAGCGCGTGTGAGCACCGACAAGAAGTCTGGACGCGGTGGCCATGGCTGAAGAGTCCCCTGGATTTCTGGGCCGCTGGGCCCGCCGCAAGACCGCCGTGGCGCAGGGCAAGCCGGTTGCCGAGCCGGTGGCGCCTGTGCCTTCGCCGGTCGCGCCTGTTCCTTTGCCGGCCGCAGTTTCACCGGCAGTTCCGACGCCGGGCGCGGTGTCGTCGGCGCCAGCCCCGGCGACTGACGCAGCCAGCGAACCCGAAAAAATCCTGTCGCTTGACGATGTGAAGCTGCTCACCAAGGACTCGGACTTCAAGCCGTTCATGGCTGGCAACGTTGGCCCTGAAGTGCGCAACGCGGCCATGAAGAAACTGTTTGCCGACCCGCATTTCAACATCATGGATGGCCTCGATATCTACATCGACGACTATTCGAAATCTGATCCCATTCCCGAGTCCATGCTGCGGCAGATGACCAGTTCGAAGTTTCTCAAGCTGTTCGACGCTGAAGAAGAAGATGCGGAGGCACAGAAAGCCCCGGAGGCTGCATTACCGCGGGATAATGCGAATGAGCCTTCGGACCAATCCGTGGCACAGTCCTCTGAAGATTCGGATCTCAACCGTCCGGACCTGCCCCACCCCGAACATTCGAGCCAACCCGAGCCATTGCCTGGCTCCGGCGCCAGCCAAGAAGACCATGCCCACACTGATTTGCGACTGCAACCAGACGATGCCGCTCCAGCCCCAGACGCTGGGTGCAGCACTTAACGAAACCCTGACCCTCCATTCGGCGCTGTGCAGGCGCGAGGCCGGGGCCTTCCAGAAGGCGGTTCAAACGGGCGATGACGTGATCGTCGCCTGCACCCAGGAAAAGCGCCTGTTCGCCGAGGTGGGGCAGCAAACGACTGGCGCCAGTTCGGTGGTCAAGTTCGTCAACATTCGCGAAACCGGCGGCTGGGGCGCGGACGCTTCGCGCGCCATGCCCAAGATCGCGGCCTTGCTGGCGGCGGCACATCTTCCGGACGCCGAGCCTGTGGCCACGGTGACCTACAAAAGCGCGGGCCGGCTGCTCATCGTTGGCGCGCTGGACCAGGCGGAACAGGTCGCGGCGCTGGTCGCCGACACACTGGACGTAACCATTTTTGCGCGCGGCGTTTCCCCCCAGCCCCAGCCCGGTTTTCCGGGCCAGGAGCGCAAGTACCCGGTCATCAGCGGCGACAAGCTCACGCTTGCGGGCTGGCTCGGTGCCTTTGAAGCCAAATGGGAAAAAAGCAATCCGATTGATCTGGACCTGTGCACCCGCTGCAATGCCTGCGTGGCCGTGTGTCCCGAAGGTGCGATAGACCTCAGCTACCAGATCGACAGCAACAAGTGCACCTCGCACCGCGATTGTGTGGCTGTCTGCAAGGTGGCCGGCGCCATCGACTTCAGCCGCGAGGCCCAGCCGCTCAGTGAGACCTTCGACCTGGTGCTGGACCTGGGTGCCAAGCCGCTGGTGGCGCTGCATGCGCCGCCGCAGGGCTACTTTGCCCTGGACGGCTCGCAGGGCCTGGCTTCGCCTGGCTTGCTGGCGACAGTGGTCAAGCTGCGTGACATGGTGGGCGAGTTCGAAAAACCCAAATTTTTCGCCTACAAGCAGTCACTGTGTGCCCACAGCCGTAACGAAACCATAGGCTGCAATGCCTGCGTGGACATCTGTTCGGCGGGCGCGGTCAGCAGCCAGAAGGAACGCCAGCAGATTGTTGTCAATCCCAACCTGTGCATCGGTTGCGGCGCCTGCACCACGGTATGCCCCACCGGCGCGCTGACCTATGCCTACCCGCGCGCCAGCGAGCAGGGCGTGCGCCTCAAGACCTTGCTGACCACCTATGCCAAGGCCGGTGGCCGCCAGGCGGTGGTGTTGTTTCACAGCCAGGGCAGCGGTCACCAGGCAGTCGAAGCGCTGGGCCGCGCCGCGCAATTGGACAAAAACCTGCAAGGCATGCCTGCCAACATCATTCCCCAGGCTTTGTGGCACACCGCGAGTGTGGGACTGGACCTCTGGCTCAGCGCCATAACATTTGGCGCGTCCCAGGTGGCCGTGCTGGTGACCGACGAAGAGGCGCCCGGCTATCTGGCGGGACTGGCTGAGCAAATGGCGGTGGCCCAGGCCGTGCTTCACGGCATGGGCTATACCGGCCAGCACTTTCACTTGCTCAAAGGGCCTGATGCGTCCGGCGCCGGGGCGCTGGCCGCGCTGGATGCCAGCCTGAAAAAGCTCGCCGGCAATCAGCCGCTGGTCCCGGCAGCGGCGGCCCGGTTTGCGGTGGCCCAGGAAAAGCGCAGCACGCTGGACATGGCGCTGGACCATTTGATGACGCAGGCGCCAGCGTCTTTGCCGGAGTGGATTGAGCTTCCTGCGAAGGGCTCGCCGTTTGGCAGCCTGCTGGTCAACAAGGACGCCTGCACCTTGTGCCTGAGTTGCGTCAGTGCCTGCCCGTCCAGTGCGCTGCAGGACAACCCGGAGCGGCCGCAACTCAGGTTCATCGAGAAAAATTGCGTGCAGTGTGGCTTGTGCGCCACGACTTGCCCGGAAGATGCCATCACGCTGGTGCCACGCTTGTTGCTCACACCGCAGAGAAAGGAAGCGCGCGTGCTCAACGAGAGCCAGCCTTACCAGTGCATACGCTGCAGCAAACCCTTCGGCACCCTGAAAGCGATTGAGTCCATGCTGGGCAAACTTGCGGGTCACGCCATGTTCCAGGGCGCGGCGGCCGAGCGCTTGAAGATGTGCAGCGACTGCCGCGTCATTGACATCTATTCGGCCGACAACGAAGTCAAGATCACCGATATCTGATAACACCGTATTGCCATGACCCTGCCAGCCCAACTCCTGTCGTCCAGCCTTGACGAAGAAACCGCCCGCGCCGAAGTTTATGGCCTGCTGGCGGCGCTGTATTACGCGCCGCCTTCCGCAGCCTTGCTTGACAACCTGCGGGTGGCTGTGACGGAGGCGCCCGCCGCGGGGGCCCTGCTCGAAGCCCCGTGGGGTGAACTTGTAAAAGCCGCACGCAACTTGTCGCATGAGGCCATTGCCAGGGAATACGATGCGCTGTTCGGCGGCGTGGGCAAGCCCGAGGTCTACCTGTTCGGCTCCCACTACCTCAGCGGCTTCCTCAACGAGAAACCGCTGGCGGCCCTGCGCACCGACCTCGAAGCGCTGGGGCTGGCGCGCGACGACGCCATGTCCGAAACCGAAGACCATATTGCCTATGTGTGCGAGGTCATGCGTTACCTGATTGCGGGCGAGGATGTGGAGGTTGCCAATCTGACGCGCCAACGGGAATTTTTTGCGCGTCATCTCCAGCCCTGGGTCAGCATGGTGTGCGACGCGGTTGCCGCCCACCCGAAGGCAGATTTTTATCGCAGCGTGGCTGGATTTACGCAGGTCTTTGTCAGCGTTGAAGCGCAGGGCTTTGACATGCTGGTCTGAAAATGGAAGTTCATTTTTCTCAAAATGAAACAGTTTTGCCCGACTGCTGTGGTCAGGGTAAAAACTAAGTCTACTTATCTTCTCCTATCGTTTTCCCTTAAGCATGCGCTTGATTGGTGCGCCGTCATTGATCTGTAAGTAGGAGTGACGTAAAGTAGGCATGCAAATCATTTCATAGCAAGCTTCCTTTGGAGACATACATGCAGGACAGCCAGCCAAAACCCTCGCGCCGGGGTTTCTTTTTCGGCGCCGCCGCCACGGGTGCGGCTGCAGCAGCGGTGGTCGCGCTCCCGCGCATGCAGGTTCAGGAAGTTTCAATTCCGGAGCCCAAGCCCGCGCCTGAAAAAGGCGGCGGTTACAGCTTGTCGGAGCACGTCAAGCACTACTACCGCACCACCCGCATCTAGTCTCAAGCCCATCCCGGCCTCATTCTTACGGAGAGCTTCATGCTGCTCACGAAAAAATCCCACGGTGTCCATGGCGATCAGGCGCAGCGCGCAGGATCTGCACGTTTTATTCAAAGCCTTTCGCGCGGCCTGTCCAATGCGCTGCCCACCATGGACCGTCGCGCCTTCCTGCGCCGCTCCGGTTTGGGTGTCGGCGTGGGCCTGGCTGCCACGCAGCTAACCCTTGTCAAAAAAGCCAAGGCCGCGACGCCCGGCGCCGGTGACGGCACCGGGAAAATTGAGGTCAAACGCACGGTCTGCACCCATTGCTCGGTGGGCTGTGCGGTCGATGCTGTGGTCGAAAACGGCGTCTGGGTGCGTCAGGAGCCGGTGTTCGACTCGCCGATCAATCTCGGCGCGCATTGTGCCAAAGGGGCCGCCTTGCGCGAGCACGGTCATGGCGAATACCGCCTGCGTTATCCGATGAAGCTGGTCAACGGCAAGTACGAACGCATCAGCTGGGACGTGGCGCTCAACGAGATCACCGCCCGCATGCAGGAGCTGCGCAAGGCCAGCGGCCCGGACTCGGTGTACTGGGTGGGTTCGTCCAAGCACAACAATGAGCAGGCGTATCTGATGCGCAAGTTCGTCAGCTTCTGGGGCAGCAACAACTGCGACCACCAGGCGCGCATCTGCCACTCCACAACCGTGGCCGGGGTTGCCAACACCTGGGGCTACGGCGCCATGACCAATTCCTACAACGACATGCAGAACAGCAAATGCGCGTTGTACATCGGCTCCAACGCCGCAGAGGCGCATCCGGTCAGTCTGCTGCACATGCTGCACTCCAAAGAGACTGGCTGCAAGATGGTCGTGGTGGACCCGCGTTTCACCCGTACCGCCGCCAAGGCCGATGAATATATCCGCATCCGTTCCGGCTCCGACATCCCCTTCCTGTTCGGCATGCTGTATCACATCTTCAAGAACGGCTGGGAAGACACCAAGTACATCAACGACCGCGTTTATGGCATGGACAAGGTCAAGGAAGACGTGATGGCCAAGTGGACACCCGATAAGGTTGAAGAAGCCTGCGGTGTGCCCGAAGCCAAGGTCTACATGGCTGCAGAAATGATGGCCAAAAACCGGCCATCCACCATCGTCTGGTGCATGGGTCAGACCCAGCACACGATTGGCAACGCCATGGTGCGCGCGTCGTGCATCCTGCAACTGGCGCTGGGCAACGTCGGCGTTTCCGGTGGCGGCACCAATATTTTCCGTGGCCACGACAACGTGCAGGGCGCGACCGACGTCGGCCCCAATCCCGATTCGCTGCCTGGCTATTACGGTCTGGCCGAGGGTTCGTGGAAACACTTCGCCAAGACCTGGGGCGTGGACTTCGACTGGATCAAGGGCCGCTACGCCTCGCCGGCCATGATGGGCAAACCCGGCATCACGGTATCGCGCTGGATTGATGGCATATTGGAGAAAAATGAGTTCATTGATCAGGATGCCAACCTGCGTGGTGTGGTGTTCTGGGGCCATGCACCGAATTCACAGACCCGCGGTCTGGAAATGAAGCGCGCGATGGACATGCTGGACCTGCTGGTGGTGATTGATCCTTATCCGTCGGCCACTGCGGCCATGGCGGCCATGCCCGGCAAGGCTGAAGACCTCAATCCTAATCGGGCGGTCTATTTGCTGCCAGCGGCCACCCAGTTTGAAACCAGTGGTTCGGTGACGGCCTCCAACCGCTCGATCCAGTGGCGCGAAAAAGTGATTGAGCCGCTGTGGGAAAGCCGCAGCGACCACATGATCATGCATCAGTTGGCCGAGAAACTCGGCTTTGCCAAGGAACTGTCGAAGAATTACAAGATGCAAAAGGTCAAGGGCATGGACGAGCCCGTGCCTGAGGACATCCTGCGCGAGATCAACAAGACCTGCTGGACCATTGGCTACACCGGTCAGAGCCCAGAGCGTCTGAAAGCGCACATGCGCAACATGCACCTGTTCGACGTCAAGACCCTCAGGTCCAAAGGCGGCAAGGACAAGGAAACCGGCTATGACACCACCGGCGACTACTTCGGTCTGCCTTGGCCGTGTTACGGCACACCCGAGATGAAACATCCCGGCTCACCCAACCTGTATGACACCTCCAAACATGTGATGGACGGCGGTGGTAACTTCCGCGCCAACTTTGGCGTGGAGCGCGAGGGCAAGAGTTTGCTGGCAGAAGACGGCTCCCACTCGAAAGGGGCGGACCTCCAAACCGGCTATCCGGAACTGGACCATCTGCTGCTGAAAAAGCTCGGCTGGTGGGACGAACTGACCGAGCCGGAAAAAGCGGCGGCCGAAGGCAAGAACTGGAAGACCGACCCGTCGGGCGGCATGATCCGTGTGTTCATGAAGGGCCATGGCTGCCATCCTTTTGGCAATGCCAAGGCGCGGGCTGTGGTCTGGAATTTCCCCGACGCGATTCCGCAGCACCGTGAGCCTTTGTACGGCAACCGTCCGGATCTGATGGTCAAGTACCCGACACACGATGACAAGAAAGCCTTCTGGCGCCTGCCGACGCTGTACAAGACCATCCAGCAGAAGAACCTTGCGGACAAGGTGCACGAGAAGTACCCGCTGGTCATGACCTCGGGTCGTCTGGTGGAGTACGAGGGCGGTGGCGAGGAAACCCGCTCCAACCCCTGGCTGGCCGAGTTGCAGCAGGAGATGTTCATCGAGATCAATCCGAAAGTGGCGGCAGAAAAAGGCATCCGCAATGGTGAGCGCGCCTGGGTCAGCACGCCGACCGGCGCGCGCATCAATGTGCAGGCCATGGTGACCGAGCGGGTGGGGCCAGACACCGTCTTCCTGCCGTTCCACTTTTCAGGCCGGTGGCAAGGTGCCGACATGTTGGCCTATTACCCGAACGGCGCGGCACCTGTGGTGCGCGGCGAAGCCATCAACACGGCGACGACCTATGGTTATGACAGCGTGACGATGATGCAAGAGACCAAGACAACGGTATGTAATGTGGAGAGGGCATAACCATGGCACGCATGAAATTTGTTTGTGATGCAGAGCGTTGTATTGAATGCAACGGTTGCGTTACCGCCTGCAAAAACGAAAACGAAGTCCCTTGGGGTGTCAACCGACGCCGCGTGGTCACATTGAACGACGGTGTGCCCGGTGAAAAGTCGATCTCGGTGGCTTGCATGCATTGCAGCGATGCACCCTGCATGGCGGTGTGCCCGGTCAACTGCTTTTACCGTACCGAAGAAGGTGTGGTCTTGCATGACAAGGATGTCTGCATTGGCTGTGGCTACTGCTCTTACGCCTGCCCCTTCGGTGCACCGCAGTTCCCGTCGCAGGGCACTTTTGGTGTGCGCGGCAAAATGGACAAGTGCACTTTCTGCGCCGGCGGCCCCGAAGTCAATGGCAGCCAGGCCGAGTTTGAAAAGTATGGCCGCAACCGTCTTGCGGAAGGCAAGTTGCCAGCCTGTGCCGAGCAGTGCTCGACCAAGGCCCTGATCGCTGGTGACGGCGATGTCGTCGCCGACATCTTCCGTAACCGCGTGGTACAGCGCGGCAAGGGCGCCGAAGTCTGGGGTTGGGGCACAGCCTACGGTGCCAAGCAGGCCGGACAGCCACCAGCCAATGGAGCCAAATCATGATGCGCCTCGTATTGATGACCGCTGCCGCGCTGGGTCTGGCTGCCTGTGGCGACAAGCCCCAGACCTCTGCTGGCGTCAAAAGCGATGCCCCGGCATTTCAGAGCGTTACCGGCCCCGGCAATGCCTACAATGCGCCCGGCTGGAAGGCGGGCGACAAGACCGCCTGGGAGCAGCAGCTCACGACCCGCTTGCAGAACGGGCAAAACGAATACAACCGCGTGAAGTAAGGGAGTTCTCATGCAACGCCCATCGCGAGTCCTTGCAGCTCTGGTTTTCATCGCCCTCGGGTGGTCGGCTGGCGTTTCGGCCCAAACGGCGGCCGCACCGGCGGCTGCGGCAGTAGCCCCCGCACCAGTCGCAGCTACCGGCGGCATCCAGAGCCAGAATATTTTTCAAGTCAAGCCAGACGCCAGTGCCGACCCCAACTACGCCAGCCAGACCAATGGCGAGCGCGCCAAAGTCCAGCCGGGCAATAACGCGCCCATGTGGCGTCAGGTCGGCGCCGGTGTCACGGGTCTCAGCAGCCTGCCCAAAAGCGAGGCCCCTGAAGCTGGCAACCTGATCCAGCCCTTTGTGCAGTACCCCGGCTCACGCCTGACCAACGCCGGTGAAGCTTGGCGGCAAGTGCGCAACAACTGGCTGATTCCTTATGGCGGTTCGCTGCTGCTGATCGTGATAGGTGCGCTGGCGTTCGCCTATTTCGCCAAGGGCCCGATGAAGACGACGTTGCCTGCAACAGGTCGGAAAATCGAGCGTTTCACGCCCTTTGAACGTGCCGCGCACTGGGCGAATGCGATCGCATTCGTTGTGTTGGGTGTGTCTGGTGTCGTGATGGCCTACGGCAAATTTTTCCTGCTACCGATCATGGGTACAACCCTTTTTGGGTGGTTGGCTTACGCCTTGAAGAACTTGCACAATTTCGCAGGGCCTCTTTTTGCGGTGTCGCTGGTGGTGGTGTTTTTCACTTTTGTGAAAGACAACTGGCCTGAAAAGGGGGATTTGCAGTGGGTGCTGAAAGGTGGTGGCATGTTGGGTGGCGGGCACGCACCTCCTACCAACCGCTTCAATCCTGGATCAAAGATTATTTTCTGGGGTGGTGTTTTCTTCCTCGGCATCATCATCATCGCATCAGGATTCGTTCTGGACAAAATCGTACCTGGACTGATTTACGAGCGCGGCACCATGCAGATTGCCCACATGGTTCATGGCGTTGTCAGCGTTTTGATGCTGGCCATGTTTTTGGCCCATGGCTATCTGGGATCGATTGGAATGGACGGCGCCTACGACGGTATGCGTCATGGCTACGTCGATGAGGCTTGGGCTCAGCAACACCATGAGTATTGGTACGACGACGTGAAGGCTGGCAAGATTCCCGCCCAGCGCAGCGAGTCTGCCCCTCCCGGTCAGACTGTTCAGGTTTAAGGAGTCAATTCGATGAAGCGCATGAAAAAAATCCTGATTACTGCTTGCCTCGCAGGCCTGCCCCTGTTGTCTTTGGCCAAATTGCCAGCCCTCAGCGACGAAGCCAAGGCCAAAGCTGCCGAGGCTGCAGCCAAGGCGGCTTGGGCCGGCAAGGTGGACGGCTACCTGCTCTGCAAATCGCTGGACAAGGTCGCTGCCGGGTATTACAAAAATGCCAAAGCGGCCGGCAAGGAAACCAAGCCGCCGACAGCAACGCCACCGTGCGCCGACCCCGGTGCATTTGCGTACAAACCGCCGGAGGCGGCCAAGCCGATCGAAGCGGCTGGCGCGCATTCTCCGGCTGCTACCGCGGTGAGCCCTCCCAGCACCAGGCAGCCTGACGCGGTGGTCAATCCAGCCAAAAAATCCTGAAAATTTCTTGGCGTTTGACCCAGGCCGACCCGCAAGGTGTCGGCCTTTTCTTTTTGCTGTAGTCTTCTGCGATGCCTCTTTCTTCATTGCCCCACCTCACGCGCGCGCGGGCGCCGCTGACCTGCGAGATCGATGCCGTCAACGAATACGGCGAGGCGCAGAAGGTCGCGATCCCGGCCGAGCGCGCCTTGACGGTTTACGTCGACAAACGGGAGCTCGTGACCTTGATGACTTTGGGCGCTCATCCCGAACTGCTGGTGCTCGGTTACCTGCGCAACCAGCGCCTGGTGCGGGAGGTGGGCGACATCGAGTCCATCACGGTCGACTGGGATGTGGGCGCTGCTGCTGTCAAGACGCGGCATGGCATCGCCGACATTGAGGAAAAGACCGCCAAACGGGTGGTCACCACAGGCTGCGGGCAGGGCAGTGTGTTTGGCGGGCTGATGGACGAGGTTGACCAGATCGCCCTGCCGGCAGGTGCCCACATCACGCAGGGTCAGTTGTATTCCCTGGTCAACACCATACGGCTCAAGGAGACAACCTACAAATCTGCCGGATCGGTGCACGCGTGTGCGTTGTTTGCCCTGACGGGCGGTGATCCTGAAATGCTTTTATTTGTGGAAGATGTGGGGCGCCATAACGCGATCGACACCATCGCCGGCTGGATGTCCATGCAGGACAGTCCGGCGGTGAGCGAAGCGAACAAAATTTTCTACACCACCGGCCGCCTGACCAGCGAGATGGTCATCAAGTCGGCGCAGATGGGCGTGCCGATTGTGGTTTCGCGCAGCGGTATCACCCAGATGGGCCACCAGGTCGCGCAGGCGGTCGGGCTGTGCGCCATTGGCCGCGCCACCAACAAGCGCTTTGTCTGTTATTCCAGCGCGCAGCGGCTCCAGCTGGAACCTGCGCTGGCGGGTCCCAAGCCGCGCGCAGCGGCATCAGAGCCCTGACAAAAGCAACAAGTCCAGCCCCGGTTCAGGGCTGTGAACTTTGCGGTATGGTCTGTTCATGAATCCCCTTTTCCTCAAACTCGGCTGGCGCACCCTGCTGCGTGACCTGCGTGCAGGCGAGCTGCGTCTACTGATCGTGGCGGTAACGCTGGCGGTGGCTGCGCTGACTGCCGTCGGTTTTTTTGCTGACCGCCTCAAGGGTGGCCTGCAGCGTGATGCCCGTCAGTTGCTCGGTGGCGATGCCGTGCTGCGCAGCGATGGGGTGACGCCCGAGGTGTTTGTGGCCAAGGCGCGCAGTCTGGGCCTGCAGGCGATCTCGACCGTGACCTTCCCGACCATGGGCCGCGCTCTCGAAGCCGACGGCGGCGCCAGCAAGCTGGTGGCGTTCAAGGCTGTGCCTGAAGGTTACCCCCTGCGTGGCAATGTCACCGTCGCCGACAGCGTCGAGGGTGCCGGCGCAGCCACGCGCGAGATTCCGGCCTCGGGCACGGCCTGGGCCGATGCCTCTTTACTCGATGCGCTGGGCCTGCGCGTGGGCCAGACCCTGCTGATGGGCGACGCCAGCTTCAAGCTCACACGCGTGATCGTGCAGGAGCCGGACCGGGGTGCGGGTTTCATCAACTTTTCGCCGCGTGTCATGGTCAACAGCGCCGATCTGGCCGCCACCAAACTGATTCAGCCGGCCAGCCGCACCAACTACCGCTTCGCGGTAGCGGGCAACCAGGCGGCGGTGAAAACCTATGTGCAATGGGCCACGCAGGAAATCAAAAAAGCCGACATGCGCGGCGTGCGCCTGGAGTCGCTCGAAAGCGGCAGTCCCGAGATGCGCGAGACGCTGGACCGCGCCGAGAAATTTCTCAACCTGGTGGCCTTGCTGGCGGCCTTGCTCAGCGCCGTGGCGGTGGCCATCGTGGCGCGCGGTTTTGCCGCCAAACACCTCGACGACTGCGCCATGCTGCGTGTGTTGGGCCAGCCGCAACGCACCATCGCGCTGGCCTACACCTTCGAGTTTGTGCTGGCCGGCATGATGGCCAGCGCGCTGGGCGTGCTGATTGGTTACGGCGTGCATTACGGCTTTGTCCTGCTGCTGGCCGGCCTGGTTGAAACCGTGCTGCCGGCCGCCACCCTCTGGCCCGTGGCCTTTGGCATGGGCATGGGGCTGACCTTGCTGCTGGCTTTTGGCCTACCGCCGGTGCTCCAACTGGCGCAGGTGCCGCCGCTGCGCGTGATCCGCCGCGATGTCGGCAACCTGCGGCCGGCATCGCTGGCGGTGTTGGTGGTTGGCATGCTGGGTTTTGCGGCCTTGCTGGTGGCGGCCAGCAGCGACCTCAAACTCGGCTTGATCGCCGTCGGCGGGTTTGCCGGCGCCGTTCTGGTGTTTGCAGGCAGCAGCTACCTGGCGGTGCGGCTGCTGCGCGCCAGCGTCAATGAAGCCACCGCACCGCGCTGGCTGGTGCTGGCCACGCGCCAGCTCTCGGCGCGCCCGGCCTATGCGGTGGTGCAGGTCAGCGCGCTGGCGGTTGGCCTGCTGGCGCTGATGCTGCTGGTGCTGCTGCGCACCGACCTGATCAGCAGTTGGCGCAATGCCACGCCGCCCGATGCACCCAACCGTTTTGTCATCAACGTGCAGCCGGAGCAGGGCGAGGCTTTCCAGAAGGCCTTGCGTGATGGCGGCGTGAGCAAGTTCGACTGGTACCCCATGATTCGCGGCCGCCTGGTGGCGGTCAACGGCAAGCCCGTCTCGCCCGACGACTTTACAGATGACCGCGCCAAACGCCTGGTGGACCGCGAGTTCAACCTGTCCAACAGCAGCGACATGCCTTCGCACAACCAGGTGGTGGCCGGGCGCTGGACAGCCGATGAACAAGACGCCATCAGTGTGGAAGACGGGATCGCCAAAACGCTGGGTCTGAAGCTCGGTGATGCCCTCAGCTTTGACATCGGTGGGCAGGTCAAGGTCACCAAGATCAGCAGCCTGCGCGAAGTCGACTGGGGCTCGATGCGCGTCAACTTTTTTGCAATGTACCCGGTGGCGCAACTGACCGACGTGCCGGTGTCCTACATCAGCGCCTTTCGCGCACCCGAGCGGGTGGCCGCAGTGGCTGGCCAGCCCACTCCGCGCAGCTTCGACAATGAGCTGGTCAAGGCTTTCCCCAACATCACCAATGTTGACATGAGCAGCACCATTGCGCAGGTGCAGCGCGTGCTCGACCAGGTGATTCGCGCGGTCGAATTTTTGTTCGGCTTCACGCTGGCTGCCGGTCTGGTGGTGCTGTTTGCGGCCATCACGGCGACACGTGAGGAGCGCGCGCGCGAGTTCGCCATCATGCGCGCCGTGGGTGCGCGCGCTTCGCTGCTGCGTCAGGTGCAGCGTGCCGAGCTTGCCGGTGTCGGCCTGCTGGCGGGCTTTCTCGCGTCCCTCGTGGCGCTGGCGGTGGGCTGGGGCCTGGCGCGTTTTGTCTTCAACTTCAACTGGACCGGCTCCTGGACCGTTCCGCTTCTCGGCAGCCTGGCTGGCGCTGCGCTGGCGCTGGCGGCGGGGTGGTGGGGCTTGCGCTCGGTGCTGACCACGCCGGTGGTCGAGACGCTGCGTAAAGCACAATAAGTTTTCCCTGCCTGTCATCCCGGACTCGATCCAGGATCCATGCCGCATGAACCACCAGCCCAGTTCCCGGCGCATGGATTGCGGATCAAGTCCGCAATGACAAGTCCTTTTTGAACTTCCTTCTCAGCAACATGCAAATCGAAGAAAAACCACCTGGCACACCGCCGTTCGATACCCCCTTCGCCTGGATAGGCGGCGAAGACAAAGTCAAAGCGCTGGTGGAACGCTTTTACGACCTGATGGACCTGGAGCCCGGCTACAGCGCACTGCGTGCCGCGCACGGCAGTGAGCTGGTCAATGCCAGGCAGCGCCTGTTCTGGTTTTTGTGCGGCTGGCTTGGCGGGCCGCAGCACTACACCCAGAAGTTTGGTCACCCCAAACTGCGCCTGCGCCACATGCCGTTTGCGATCGGCATCCTGGAGCGCGACCAGTGGCTGGCCTGCATGGACCAGGCCATGGGCGAGACCGGGGTCGATGAAGAGTTGCGCACGCGGCTGCGCGCCTCGTTTTTCCAGACGGCCGACTGGATGCGCAACACCCTGGCCTAAGCTCGTTCGGGCACTCCACCCGCCCCCGTTTGAGCACCACAGCCTCTCCCGTTCGGGCTGAGCCTGTCGAAGCCGTGCGCACAAATTGCTATTGATTCAGGAGCGTCTCATGCTTGCCCGCTAAGGGCTGTAGGCACTTTTTGCATATAAATAGCGAGTCAAAAACAGCCTTCAATCAGCAGCGGATTCAGTTTGATAGATGAAATCGGCCTCTAGCCCACGGCCAGTGGGCGCAAGCAGCTCCTGAATTAATAGCGAATTGGCGGTTTCGGCTCTGCGCCAGCAACACCACCAGCGCGCCCGCGCCCCCTTCGGCCGGCCGTGCCTGCACAAAGGCAATCACTTCGGCTTTCTGGATCAGCCAGCTCTGCACCCGGCCCTTGAGCACCGGGGTCTTGCCGGGTGAGCCCAGGCCCTTGCCGTGCACCACCCGCACGCAGCGCAGCCCCGCCTTGTGCGCTTCGCGGATGAAGACCGACAGCGCATCGCGTGCGTCCTCGCGGCGCAGGCCGTGCAGGTCGAGCTGGCGCTGGATGCTCCAGCCGCCACGCCGCAGCTTGCGCACCACGTCCGGTCCCATGCCGGGACGGCGAAAACTCAGCGCCTCGTCGGTGTCGAGCAGGCTTTCGACATCGAAGCCGTCGGAGATGGCCTCGCGCATCACCGCCAGTTCGTCGCGCTGATGCTGCACCGGAATTGGCGCGGCTTGCACCTGCGGAAGTTTTGCACGCTGACCCGGCAGGTGTTTGGCGGGCAGGGCCTTGACGGGGCCGATGGCGCGCGAGAACAGCTCTTTTTCAGCTTTCGCCTTGGCAGCCGCTGCCGCGCGCGCCGCCTTGAGTTCGGCTTCCTGGCGCGCCCGCGTCTCAATTTCGAGCTTGACGGCCTTGAGCCCTTGCAGGTCCTTGATGGTGGCGGCTTTGGCGGGCATGGGTGTCAGAGCAATCCGAGTTCGGCCATGGACACCGCCTGCGTGCTGGTCACGACGAAATGGTCCAGCACGCGCACATCGACCAGGCCCAGGGCGGCCTTGAGGGTTTGCGTCAGCGCCTCATCGGCGCGCGATGGCCTGGCTTCCCCGCTCGGGTGGTTGTGCGCCAACACCACGCTGCTGGCGTGTAGCGCCAGCGCACGCACCACCACCTCGCGCGGGTAGACTGAAGTTTGCGTCAGCGTGCCGCGAAACAGCTCCTCCAGCGCAATCAGCCGGTGCTGGCTGTCGAGAAACAGCACCGCAAAAATTTCATGTGGCCGGCTGCCGAGCTGCAACTGCAGGTAGTCGCGCACCGCCTGCGGAGTGCTGAACAGGGGTTTGTCCTGCAGTTGCCGGGCCAGTGCGCGGCGGGCCAGCTCCAGCACCGCGACGAGCTCGGCGCGTTTGGCCGGCCCCAGGCCCTTGATGCGTTTCAGATCTTCTGCGCTGGTGTGCAGCAGCCCAGCCACACCATCAAAGGTGTCCACCAGCTCCTGGCCCATCTGCAGCGCGTTTTTGCCGGGCAGCCCGGTGCGCAGCAGCAGGGCCAGCAGTTCGGCGTCGCTGAGCGCGCCGGGGCCGCGGGCCAGCAGCTTTTCGCGGGGGCGGGCGTCTTCAGGCAGGTCTTTGAGCAACATGGGGAGGTTCAGCCTATCCGGTGGGTAAAACGCGGTGACAGCAGCAGTATCAGGGCTAAAGGGGGCCGGTTTTCCGTGCCCGGACAGCACTTTCTACAATAGGGGCAGTTTACAAAACAGTTGTTGCCCGAAAGTTTTATGTCCACCGTGGAAACATCCGCCCCCGCCCTGGTCCAGCCCGGCTCGTTTTTGACCCTGCATTACCGCATGGCTGGCCCGGACGGGGCCGACATCATCAACACCTTTGGTGGCAAACCCGCCACCTTGAGCCTGGGCACGGGCGAGCTGTCTCCGGCCATCGAGCAGCGCCTGCTCGGCCTGCCCGAGGGCACCCGCACCAGCTTTGCGTTGCCGGCCGGTGAGGCCTTTGGCGAGCGCAACCCCGATCTGCTGCAATGGGTGGCGCGCAAGCTGCTCAACGAGCTCGGTGACCCGCACGAGAAATACAGCGTCGGTGACGTGGTGCAGTTTCCGACGCCTGACGGGATGGGCCAATACGCCGGTTCGGTGCAGCAGGTCAAGGAGGGCGGCGATGCGGTGCAGTTTGACTTCAACCACCCGCTGGCAGGGCAGCCGGTGGCGTTTGAAGTGCAGTTGATCGGCGTTTTATGACTGACAAAGCCTCTCCGCAAGAAATCATTTTGGCGGAGCCGCGCGGCTTTTGTGCCGGTGTCGACCGAGCGATTGAAATCGTCGAACGCGCGCTCGGCAAGTTCGGCGCGCCGATCTACGTGCGCCACGAGATCGTGCATAACACCTACGTCGTCAACGAGCTCAAGGACAAAGGCGCGATTTTTATCGAAGACCTCGACGACGTGCCGCCCGGCGCGACGCTGGTGTTCAGTGCCCATGGCGTCAGCAAGGCGACCGAACGCGAAGCCGAAAGGCGCGGATTCCGGATTTTTGACGCCACCTGCCCGCTGGTGACCAAGGTGCATGTGGAAGTGGCCAAGCTCAACAAGGAAGGCTACGAGTTCATCATGATCGGCCACAAGGGCCATCCCGAGGTCGAAGGCACCATGGGCCAGCTCGACAGCGGCATCCACCTGGTGGAAGACGTGGCCGATGTGGCGCGTATCTCGCCAGCGCAGACCGACAAACTGGCGGTGGTCACGCAGACCACGCTGAGTGTGGACGACGCCGCAGAGATCAGCGCCGCCGTGAAAGCGCGCTTTCCGAATGTGCGCGAACCCAAGCAGCAGGACATTTGTTACGCCACGCAGAACCGGCAGGACGCCGTCAAGGTGATGAGCCCGCAGGTTGACATCCTGATCGTGGTCGGCAGCCCGACCAGCTCCAACAGCAACCGCCTGCGCGAGCTGGCCGTCAAGCTGGGCACCGAGTCCTATATGGTCGATGACGCCAGTGAGCTGAAACCCGAATGGTTTGAGGGAAAAAGCCGCGTTGGCCTGACCGCCGGCGCGTCTGCACCCGAAATCCTGGTCAAACAGGTGATAGACCGCATCAAGGCGCTGGGCGCCGTGTCGGTGCGCAAGATGAGTGGTATCGAGGAAACCATCAAGTTTCCTTTGCCCAAGGGCCTGAGGATGGATGGCACGGCGCTTGATGCGCTGGACAGCGACTTGCACGCGTAGGCCTGAGGATTTTGCTCCTGAATCGATAGCTGCTTGCGCACGTTCGGTATGGGCTAGAGGCTTTTTTCATTCATAAAATCCGGCATGTGGCCGCAATGCCTGGGTCTGCCGCCGCACAAATACAATCAAGCCATGTTAGACATCAACCTGCTCCGAAAAGACCTGCCCTCGGTCGTCACCCGCCTGCAAGCCCGCAAGAACCCGCAAGCCTTCCTGAATGTGGAAGCCTTCCAGGCACTGGAGGCCGAACGCAAGACGCAGCAGATGCGCACTGAAGAACTGCAGAACCAGCGCAACACGCTGTCCAAACAGATTGGCCAGCTCAAGGCCAAAGGCGAAGACGCCGCGCCGGTGATGGCGCAGGTCACGGCCTTCAAGGCCGAGCTCGACAGTTGCGCCGTGCGGCTGGAAGTGATCCAGAGTGAAATGTTGTCCCTGCTGCTCGCGGTGCCGAATCTGCCGCATGAGAGCGTGCCGCCTGGCACGGGTGAAGACGGCAATGTCGAGGTGCGCAAGTGGAGCCCGGTCGAAGGTCCAGGCGGCGAGCCACCGGCATTTGCGTTTGAGGTGAAAGACCATGTCGATGTCGGCCAGCCGCTGGGGCTGGACTTCGAACTCGGCACCAAACTGACCGGCTCGCGTTTTACCGTGATGCAGGGGCCGCTGGCGCGCCTGCACCGTGCGCTGGCCGCCTTCATGCTCGACGTGCAAACGGCCGAACACGGCTACACCGAGTGTTATGTGCCTTACATCGTCAACGCCGATTCGCTGCGCGGTACCGGCCAGTTGCCCAAGTTCGAAGAAGACCTGTTCGCCGCCAACAAGGGCGGGCAGGAGGGCGGAAATGACGAGGTGAGCGAAAACGCCGCGCTCTATTTGATTCCCACATCCGAAGTGCCGCTGACCAACTTCATGCGCGACGAGATCGTGCCCGAGGCCAGGCTGCCGCTCAAGTTCACTGCGCACACACCGTGTTTCAGGTCGGAGGCCGGCAGCTACGGCCGCGACACCCGCGGCATGATCCGCCAGCACCAGTTCGACAAGGTCGAGATGGTGCAGATCGTGCACCCCGACCACAGCTACGACGCGCTGGAGGCCATGACCGGCCACGCCGAGGCGATTTTGCAGAAGCTGGGCCTGCCTTACCGCGTGATGCTGCTGTGTACCGGCGACATGGGTTTTGGCGCGACCAAGACCTACGACCTCGAAGTCTGGCTGCCCGCACAAAACACCTACCGCGAGATCAGTTCGGTCTCCAACTGCGAAGCCTTCCAGGCGCGCCGCATGCAGGCCCGCTTCAAGAACGCCCAAGGCAAAAACGAATTCGTGCACACCCTCAACGGCTCCGGCCTGGCAGTCGGCCGCACGCTGGTGGCAGTGCTGGAAAATTACCAGCGCGAAGACGGCAGCGTTGCGGTGCCGGCTGTTTTGCAGCCCTACATGGGCGGGATGACGGTTCTGGCGCCCTGCTAGAATCTCGTCTTCACTCAGGAGAGGTGGCAGAGTGGCCGAATGTACCTGACTCGAAATCAGGCGTACCGCAAGGTACCGTGGGTTCGAATCCCACCCTCTCCGCCAGTTATGAGTTCGTAGACTTCCGTGGAAGTTCAGAAAATCAGCAAAAAGCCTCGTAGATCAATAGTCTACGGGGCTTTTTTGTTCGTAGAAGTTCGCCAAGGTTCGTTGACAGCCGGTATCAGCAGGGGGCATATTTGGGGGCATAAATCGGGATTTTCCGGTGCCCCCACGAAAAGTGCCCCCAATGCCCCTCACCAAGATCGAATGTGACCGCGCCGCTTGCCCAGCTGGCCGAACCTCTGTCCGCCTGGCTGATGAAAAGGGCATGTACATGGAAGTCACGCAGGCCGGGGGCAAGTACTGGCGCATGAAGTACCGCTACGGCGGCAAGGAAAAACGCCTGGCGTTGGGGGTGTATCCCGCTGTTTCCCTGGCACAGGCTCGCAAAGACCGCGACCAGGCACGCGAGGCCCTGGCCGCCGGCAATGACCCCGCCCAGCTCAAACGCGATGCCAAATTGACCAAGGCAGCGGGCGATACCAACACCTTCGAGTCAGTGGCCCGCCTATGGTGGGCACATTGGCGCGGCCCAAAGAGCGCCCGGCATGCCGACTACGTTTTGCGCCGGCTGGAGGCAGACGTGTTCCCGGCCTTCGGTGCACGCCCGGTGGCCAGCGTTACCGCACCCCAGCTTTTGGCGATGGCAAAGGCAATCGAGGCACGCGGGGCCGTGGACATTGCCAAGCGGTCCCTGCAGACGTGCGGGCAGATCATGCGCTACGCGGTGGCGCACGGCCTCATTGAACGTAACCCAGCCGCTGACGTGAAGCCCGCTGACGCCCTGAAACCGCACCGAAAAGAGAATTACGCCCGGCTCGATGCCCGCGAAATGCCCGAGCTGCTGCGCAAGATCGAGGCGTACCAGGGCAGCGTTTACACCCGCCTGGCCATGAAGTTGATTGCGCTGACCTTTGTGCGAACGGGCGAACTGATCGGGGCGCGGTGGGCAGAGTTCGACCTGGAGGCGGCTGAGTGGCGCATACCTGCAGAGCGCATGAAGATGCGCACCCCGCATATCGTGGCCCTGGCGCCGCAAACTGTGGAGGTGCTGCAGGCGCTGCAGACGGCCAGCGGCACCGGTGCGCTGCTGTTCCCCGGTGAGCGTGAACACGAAAAGCCTATGAGCAACAACACCATCCTGGCAGCGCTGAAGCGCATGGGGTACGCAGGCCGCATGACTGGTCACGGTTTCCGGGGGGTGGCGTCGACCATCCTCCACGAACAGGGCTACCCGCACCACATCATTGAGCTGCAGCTTGCGCACCAGGAGCGTGACGCGGTGTCGGCTGCATACAACCACGCAACCTACCTGGCGGAGCGCCGGGCCATGATGATCCAGTGGGCCAACCACCTGGACAAGCTGCGCAAGGGGGCAGACGTCATCAAGATCGGCCAGCGTGCAGCCTGAAACTGGCAATCTGGACGCGCACTCCGGTTGCTAATCTGGCAAAACACTGAGGACACTGAGGACAAACCAGAAAAAGCCAGTATCCATGCGGGTTTACAGGCTTAGAGGGACTGAGGACAAAGTGGGGACAAAGTGAGAACAAAGTGAGGACACTTTTATATGATGAAATTGTCTCTCTCTCTCTCTCTCTCATATTCATGCTGCCAGTCCCCTCACCGCCAGTCATGGGTCCTTCCAGCGCCCCTGCCCATACGGGGCGAAACGAGCGCGAAAAAGCGCTAGCAGTGCCCTTGGGGAAAAGTCCGGAAGCAAGTCCGAACGAATGGGAATTGGTCCGGTTGGATGATTGGACGCTCACTTCGCTTTCGATGCGAACCTTGACGGGCTGCAGCGAACCTCGCCGGAAATGAGCGCTGAAGGGCCCTCCTTGGCGCCATGCGTCCGGCGGATGTTCTCAATGTTGACCACTTGTCAAGGGTTCTGATTACGGTAGACTGTGATCTCAATGTCTGAAACAGCTGTTAAACGTTACGTCACTGTCGGCACCGTGCTGGCGGCAAATCGACGCGTCCAAGAAAATGGAACGGCGCGGCACGCTACCACTGGGATGTACCTTTCGAGTGGCAGGCGTGTGGTCAAGCCAACACGCGTAGAGCTTGAGGCTGCTGGCCGAAGGGCGCTTTCTTCCGAATTGACGAAGAAACGGGCCTGACGGTGCAAGGGGAGTCTGCAGCGCCAGCTGAGACCGTTGCCGTTCACAAGACCTATTCATCAATCGTGCAGGATCCGCACGACCTGGTGGGCTTGATTGCTTACTCACTCTACAAAAGACAAAAACTCGACTTTGTCGATGCACACCAATCAGAGCACGGCTGCAAACCCACGGCAGACGAGCTGAGGGTTTTCTACCAGCTGGTCAACATGCCTGACCAAATTGAAGCCTTGCGCACACGGTCCGCGACCTTGCTGGAGCAAGTTTCCGAAGTTGTCCTGGAAGAGGCTCTCCAAGAAATGCAAAAAGACTTCCAGGCCAGGCTGTTGTCTGAGCTCAAGACACCAAAGAATTTTTGGCGGGCCGTGGGTGAAAACGTTTTGGCCAACCTGGTCGCGGCCGGGCTGGTGACATTAGCCCTGGTGATGTTTTATCTCAGTCAAGTTGAGGTTGTTCCCGCGGTGGGGAACGCACTTGGCTATGAGGTAACGCCAAAGCCGCAAAAATAAGCACCCTGCCCGCAACGGGCACGCGTCTGCTTGTTATTTGACAGCCGCGCCAGTCCGCGACCATAATCCCCCCAAGCCAGCAATGGCCCGGTGCGTAAGAACACCTTTCAATGAGCGGCGCAACCTCCCCGACAGTGAGGTTTTGTCACGTCTGAATTAAGAATGCCCCGTCTTGGGACGTTCACGGTTTTGGGCGGGATGGCCAAAGCGGCAACGCCTGGCGCACGTCTTATTGCGTGTTCTTAACATCCCGTCCACCTTTTGCGCGTAAGAACGCAACTGGTGGTTTGAAGTCTCAATAAGGAGCATCGAACCATGACCAAGGTCATTCCCCTGGCACGCGCACGCGTCGCCCCCACAGTGCACGCGCTTGCACTTAACCCCGATCCCGCAGCCCACCAGGCAGCCATTGAGAACGCGCTATCCATGGCGCTGTACTTCATGCGCCAGCCGGGCAACACCAAGGCCGATTTGTGGGCCGCAACGGCTCGCACCAATCGCGCCCTGACCCTGATGAAGCAGGCTAGCACGGAAGTGAGGGGCTGAAGATGAGCACCACACAACGTAAACCTGTGCACGTCATGGGCTACCTAGCCAGCAACTGGGTGGGTGCAAACGATAAAAATCCGACGCTGATCCTGAACCCCGAGGCAACGCCTCTAGACATGCTGGCCTGGTGCTGGGCGGAGATCGTGGCCTTACAGGCAACTATGAATGCGATATCTGGCCGACAGTTCGAAATAGAACCCAGCGATTTGGAGGCAATTTTTCAGCACCGTATCACGCCCCTGGCAAGCGTCATGCGTGTTGCAGTAGACGAACTGATGGCTGCCCGTGACTCCGATGCGGAAGGGGTTTGAACGTGGACAAGCAAGAAAGCAAAGAACGTGCAGCAGAAACCACATCGCGTGCAACGCCTGCAAATTCGCCCCACCCATTTGGCCCGCGCGATGCGGCGCTGATCATCCGGCACGTGAAAGCCGCCCGTGCCGTGCTCCGAACCGTAGCGTTGGCTGTTGCAGCACAAATTGACGGATCAGTTGAATACGAGAACAACGACACGGAGCGCTGGCAGCCCGCAATAGATGCGGCGTGCGCAAAGTTGATGGTTGTGCGTGATGTGCTGATGGAGACTGGGGGTGCGCCCCCTACTGACTGGTTGACGCCACTTGGTTTGTTGGAGGCAATTGGTGCTGCTCTGTGGCATGGCAATTCCTGTGCGCCTTCGGAGGCGCTGGATATGGTCGAACTGGTGACCGTTGCACAGGTTGCGATTGATCTGCTCGATTCGATGATTCAGAGTTTCGAGGGCGAGGCGGTCGGGCATGCCTGAAAAATTCACGTTGCCAGTGAGCACGACGCAGGGCGTGTAGGTCGATCAGTCGATGATCGAATCAAGAACGCAGACAAGGCCGAAGTTGTCGCAATTTGCCCTATTTGCGACAACCTTTTTCTGCTGCAATGGACTCGCACGGAGGCGCTCGAATCCGTGTGAGTTCAAAGTCGTCTCAAGTTGCCCCTATTTGTCTCAGCTCATTTCAGTTGAAATCGATGTTCCACTTTTTTTAGGATCACAGCATGCAAACAAACCAAAATGCAGGCCCACAGACTGAGCGCCTTCTCAGACTGCCTGAGGTCGAATCCATTGTGGGGCTCAAAAAAACGAGCATCTACGAACGCGAGAAAAACGGAACTTTCCCTTCTCGGGTGAGGCTGTCATGCCGCACTGTTGGCTGGTCATCCTCGGCAATTAATGCGTGGGTAAATGAGCGCATCAATGCGGGCGGGAAGTGATGGGAAAAGCCGCGAGACGCAAGCGAGAAAACGCACAGCCAGACAACGTGCACAGTCACATTCAGGCTGAAGCCCGGCAAACCCGCGAAGGGCCGACCGCCACGCTGCGTGATGCAGATGAAACGCCGGCGCTTGCAGCCTTGCTGGGTGCGGCAAAAGAGGCCGTAGCAGTGGCCACACCGACGAAGTTTGAGTATGAAGGCCGCACGTACTGGCTGCGCTGCTCGATTGGCCTGGCGCGATTTGAAGTGTTCGACAGCCCCGCTACGGCCCGCCCACTGATCACCGGGCTGGGTGGCAGTACCACTAGTTTTGGGCATACGCCAGCGCATTGAATAGAACGCCTGCATGCAAAACAACGTCACGCCCGAGCTGATCCGTGCAGCTCTGGCATACATACCGGCCAACCTACCCCGCGATGACTGGGCGCGGCTGGGCATGGCGATCAAAAGCGAATTCCCAGACGGCACGGGGTTAGACCTGTTCTCCGACTGGAGCGCGTCAGCCGAAGGCTCCGACACAAAGGCCACGCGCAGCACTTGGCGAAGCATCAAGGCGGGCGGCGGCGTGGGCATTGGCACGCTGCTGCACCTGGCAAAAGAACACGGATTCGAGTTACCGAAGGGGGCGCAAACCGCTGCGAAGCCTGACCCAAAGGTGCTGGCCCGCCGTGAGCGTGACAGGGCGGAAAGTCAGCGGAACGAACAGGCCCGCATTGAAGCGGCACACGCCGACGCAGCCAGTGAAGCGGCGGCGCTGTGGGAAATGGCCGGCGAGACAGGCGACAGCCCCTACCTGACCCGCAAGGGCGTGCAGCCTCACGGCGTGCGCTTTGCGGCTGCCGGCTGGCTGCTGGTGCCCTTGCGTGATGCGGCGGGCAGCCTGTGCAACCTGCAACGCATTGCGCCTGCCACGCCTGCAGACGATGGCCCCGACAAGCTGTTTTTGAAGGGCGGGCGTAAGTCAGGTCTTTGGCACACGGTAGGTGATGTGGCCGCCGACGCTACTGAGCCTGCTGTGATGCTGGTGGCAGAGGGCTACGCAACAGCCGCGAGCGTGCATGAGGCCACGGGCTACCCGACCGCTGTAGCCTTTGATGCGGGCAACCTGCCACACGTGGCCAAGGCCCTGCGCAAGCTTTATCCCTCTGCACTGCTGGTTCTGTGCGGTGATGATGATGTGCAGACGTTTGCACGAACGGGCAACAACCCCGGACGAGACAAGGCCACGGCGGCGGCCCGTGCGGTGCGGGGGCTTGCTGTATTTCCAGAGCCTCTGCCTGACAATGGCAGCGACTTTAACGACCTGCACCAGGCGGCGGGGCTTGATGCCGTGCGGGCAATCATCCAAACCGCCATTGATGCACACCAGGCAGGCCAGCCACCCGCTCACGCTGCGCAAACTGACAGGACGGGCAAGCCCAGCCGGACGGCCCGCCAAGCCCCCAGCGCTGCAGACGCTGACAATGGCCGCGCTTTTGATGTGTTCGCAGTGAACGACCATGGCGTATGGCACGAGGGTATTGACCAGGACGGCAAGCGCAAGCCCCCCGAGTGGATATGCAGCCGCTTGAATGTGGAGGCCCTGACCCGTGACCAGGACGGCGGTGGCTGGGGTTACCTGTTGACTTTTGCCGACCCGCTGGGCAACCCGAAGCAATGGGCCATGCCCGCCCGAATGTTGTCTGGTGATGGCGGAGAATACCGTGCCACGCTTTTGAACATGGGGCTGCGCATTGCCACGACACCACGCGCACGCAACCTGCTCACGCAGTACATACAGACGCGCACGCCCGATGAATTTGCAAGCTGCACCGACCGCATCGGCTGGCATGGCCACGCCTTTGTGCTGCCCCGGGAAACCATCGGAGACGATGCAGAGCGCATCGTTTTTCAGACTGATAACGCCGTGGAAAACACTTTTCGAAGCAAGGGGACAGCCGAGGCGTGGCGCGACCGCGTGGGGGCGGTGTGTGCTGGTAATTCGCGTCTGGTGTTTGCAGTGGCCTGCGCCTTTGCGGGGCCGCTGCTACGCCCCGCTGGCATGGAAAGCGGTGGCTTTCATTACCGGGGCGACAGTTCAAGCGGCAAGACGACAGCATTGAAGCTGGCCGCGAGCGTGTACGGGGGCGCGAGCTACCTGCAGCGCTGGCGAAGTACCGACAACGCCCTGGAGGCGACGGCGGCACAGCACAGCGACTGCCTGCTTATCCTTGACGAGCTGGCGCAGATCGACCCCAAGACGGCGGGCGAATGCGCTTATATGCTGGCCAATGAACAGGGCAAGGCCCGAGCTACTCGCAACGGCACGCCACGTGCCCGGCAGGCTTGGCGGCTGCTCTTCCTGAGTGCTGGTGAGCTTGGCCTTGCCGACCATATGGCAGAGGGCATGAAGCGCACGCGCACTGGGCAGGAAGTGCGCATGGCCGACATTCCGGCAGATGCTGGCGCGGGCATGGGAGCTTTTGAGAATTTGCACGGGCATGAGGGCGGCGCAGCATTTGCCAAGCACATCACGTACCAGGCGCAAGCGGTTTACGGTGCGGCAGGCCGCGCTTGGCTGGCGTGGTTGTCGGCCCATGCAGAGACGCTCAAGGCCAGCACGCGTGCCGCATCGGACGCGCTGGCTTTGCAATTGATCCCCGAAGCCGCAAGCGGGCAGGTTGAGCGGGTGGGCGCACGGTTTGCCCTGGTGGGTGCGGCAGGCGAGCTGGCCACAGCGGCAGGCCTGACGGGCTGGCCAGTCGGCGAGAGTGAGCGGGCAGCCCGTGCCTGTTTCAATGCGTGGCTGGCGGCGCGTGGTGGCATTGGCAATGGTGAGGTGGTTGCCATGCTGCGGCAAGTGCGGCGCTTTCTGGAAACGCATGGTGAAGGCCGGTTTGCCATGTGGCACAGAGGCAGCGACGATCATGCACCCAAGACCTTGCAACGGGCCGGTGTGCGGCGCCTGTTGAATGCCAATGGCGAGCCGATAAAAACAAATGGCCAATTCGGGCAGGAATTCGGCGAAAAAATGCTACCCATTGACGGTGAGCGTCTGAGCCATGAATACTTTATTCTGGCCGAAGCCTTCAGGGTGGAAGTGTGCCAAGGATTCGAATACCAGGCGGTGTGCCGTGTGCTGCTAGATCATGGCTGCCTTATCCCTGACGCTGGCCGACCGTTCGACTGCAGGCCGCGCCTGCCTGGCGTGGGGCACGCGACGTGCTACCGCATCACGCCGGCCATTTTCAATCTTGATGTTTGAGCGATTCGAATCGACTCAACAGCAGGCCATGACCAGTGAACTACAGGCTATCGAATTTGCCACACGCTGCGCTGGCGGCCGCGATGGTGAAAGCGAGGCGCGGTGGCTGCGCAATGGCCTTGAGGCATGGCTGCGCGGTGGCTGTACCAAATCGCTTGAACGTTGCTTGCACCTGCCCAGCACTGAGGCAGAAAGAAAGCGCATGTTACGCAATTTTTGGATTGCAAAAGCTGCTGCTCAGATGCCCGCGTCGAGTGAATTCGCGCAGGCAAAAGAGCTGGAAAGAGAGTTCAATAATTTTCTATCGCGTGGGCCCTGGAGGGAGTGGCGAGATATTGGAGAGCCGCCCACCGAAGCGAGCAAGCTCAGGGCTGCCCTATTTCATATCGCACGCGAAAACCGATGCGGTCAATCGTTGTCATACAAAACGTTTTACAGAGTGCTGCGGGACGCCAATTGCAGTGGAAGTGTCCTCCACGATGCGTGATTCTTAGTTACCACGATTGGTGGTCCTATCTAAGGTTAAACATGGGAACTCTGAATTTATCGGGCGTTGTATCGCCCAGACTTCGACAACTTTTGACGACTGACCCGGCACACGAAAAGGAGCACCGATCTGTCGGTTATGACCAGGCCTATATGGCCAGCTATGACCATCACTACATGGAGGCCAAGCAGGCGGGAAAAAGCGACGGGCAGGCAATGGTAGATGCCGAAGCTTTGGCGCTGGGTGCCGAACAAGAGCGCGAGCGATTCCGCGGTATCGAGGCAGTTGCGGCCGACCTTGGTCCCGGCCACGCCTCACTAGTTCGCGCCATGAAGGCCGATGGCCGATACACGGGTGCGGACCTGGCCAAGGCAGCGGTGGCAATGCGTCAGCCAGAAAACTTTAGCGACGCAACCCTTGACCGTCTGAAAATTCAGCGCGAGGCGAAAGCGGATTGGGATTCGAACCCTGCGCTGCGCATGGCGTTTGATGAGAACCAGCGCGCATACACGGCTTTTCGTATCGTCACCGCCCAGCTGAAAGGATAGAGAAAATGCGACTCAAAATTCTTTCTCCGGTACATGCTTCAGGCTTGCTACTTCAACCTGGCGCAATGATTTCACTTCCAGATAGCGAGGCGCTGGCCTTGTTTCGCGCGAAGGCTGCAGAACCAGTTGGGCGTACCGCCATCGACTGCTGGGCTGCCCATGTTGCGTCTGATCTCGCTGCACAGAAGCGTCATGACGCGTGGATGGCAGAAGTGAACGAACGGGCGATTCCAAAAACAGAGTTTCTCGGGCGCGGGCCACGCGCTGGCCGGTACCCATCAACTTAAAAGGCTTCATATGTTTGATTTTGGAATTCTCAAAAAGTCTCTGGCCAACTATGGCGACACACTGAAGCGGCTGCAAGCCGAGATTGAGGCGCTACATCGTCAGCGTGAAGACGTGCTGTTTGCCCCTACTACGCGTGACGACGCGAGAGCTGCAATGGCCCAGTGGGTAACCTCTCAAGCGGCTGCATATCGCGCTTCGATTTCTGCCGGTGTGACCGAGCTGGCTCTTAATCGTGTGGCGCTTGAAGATCCTAAGCGCTTCGGGGAATTGGCCGCCCGCTTGCCCCTGGTTCATAAGCGGGTGTACGGGCCGGCAGACGGGCCTGTCGATCTAGCTATCTGCGCGCTGATGGGTGATGCCATGGTGAAGGCGTTTGACAGCGTGCTTGAACAAATGGAGTGGCCTAGCGGTGCGCTTTCTGTTGTTCAGCGCAAAAAGAAACTCGATGAGATCGACGCTCGCCTGGCTGAACTGGTTGAGAGCGAAAAACAAATGACCGCTGCTGCGTCCGATGCCGGGGTAAGCATCGATCTGGTGGCCTGATACAGCCCTGCCACAACGTGAATCGAACCACATGCCGAGAGTCGGTGCCCATAGGCGTGTGTACTTAGTACGGTAGTTCTAGGTCTTGATGGGTATCGACTGGCGCACGGCCACACCGGGCCGCTCGGGGCAGCTCGAGGCATTCGCTTCTTGCCGACGGTAACCTTTACGTCAAGGGGCAAGACAATGTGACGCTGCCAACTTTAATTGCCGGGCCGCCATGGGTGGCGGCGTGGCGGAGTCTCTTTCGCGCGAAAAATGCCATACATGATGCCAACTTCCACCAACAAAGAGGCGCTCCCGAAAGACTCAGCGGCTGCACTTGGCTGGGTCGGTTTTGGAGCGCCGCACTCCGATGGACTAGGCTGGAAAAATTTGTCTTCACTTGTCGCAGTGAATCAGGATGCACTGAGAACACGCAAACCCTTTATCCATGCGGTTGTCGCAGTGTCCTCACTTGTCGCAGTCAAAATATCGACACCCCGAGGCCGCCCCTAGCGGGGTCCTTGGAGCGCCACCTCCCACACGGGGCGAAACGAGCGCGAAAAAGCGCTAGCCGACCAGCTCAATAAATGTTGACAGACAGGTTGACATGCGCCGCATTCTGGACGGGTTTTCGACTTGACGACCCTCAGCGCACGGCGGCGGACAGAAGGTTTGTGGATAGGTTGACAGCTTGGCAGCTCGCTACGTGTGGGGGCACATTTGGGGGCATATTTCCACCCATACAATGACGACCTCCAGCATCCATGCGGGTTGCGGCCAATGATTAGTACGACACCCTCCCGCCAAAAACCGGCTTCACATCACCTCATCGTGTATCGACAAGCCCCTGAAAGCCCCGCCAGCCGGGGCTTTTTTGCGTCTGGCGAAAGTGGTGGTGCAAGCTCAATAGGCTGATGGGTATTGGAGCGAAGGCTAAACTCGCGGCCATGACTTCCGCTGTCCTTCTTCCTTCCCGCGACAGCCCGCATGTCGACCCGGATCTGGTGGCGCGAGACGACTGGGTAGAGGTCAAGCTGACGCGCAGTTTCATGCGCAATGGCCGGCTGGCCTTGCATTCGGCCTCGATGGTGATTCCGGTCTTCCTGGCGATTCTCTATAACGATGTCAACAACACCGCCCTGTTGTGCTGGGGACTGGCGGCGGTGGTGATGACGCTGGCGCGCTACCGGGTGATCAACATCTATCACCGCGCCTATGCCAATGCCGACGCCGCGCGGTTGCGCGAATTCATGGTGCGTTACAGCTGGACCTGGACCATGAGTGCCGCGATATGGGGCGCCTCCATGTTTCTTTACTTTCGCAAGGCGCCGGTGTACGACCAGTTCATCTGCCTGCTGGTGCTGGCCGGCATGGCCGGGTTCGCGGTGGGTGCCTTTTCCGCCTCCTGGCGCTGTTTTGTGGGCTACATCAATGGGCTGGTGGGCAGCACGCTGGTGGCCGTGATCTACAGCGTGGGGCTGGAGCGCCCGTTCACCGGAACGGTACAAACCTATAGCCTGGTGGTGTTGGTGCTGATTTACTGGGGCGCCATACGCATGGCGGGCAGGCGGTTTCACCAGGGGCAGCGCAAAACGCTGGAGCTGCAGTTCGCCAACAAGATCCTGATCGCGTCGCTGACTGAAAAAACCCGCACGGCACTGGAGGCGGTGCAAACCAAAAACCGATTCATGGCCAGTGCTGCGCACGATTTGCGCCAACCGGTGCATGCCCTGAGCCTGTATGCCGACTGGTTGCGGGCCGAGCCTGAACTGGTGGCGCAGATCACGCCGAAAATTGTGCAGTCCACGCGGGCAGTCAATGAGTTGTTCAATTCCCTGTTTGACCTGGCCAAGCTGGATTCGGGTGCCGTCGAGGTGGGTTGGCAGGCGGTGGAGCTGTCGGAGGTGGTCGCCGAACTGGAGCTGCAGTACGCCCCGATGGCTCGCGAAAAAGGTCTGCAACTGCGGACCCGTGTGGTGCAGGCCAGGGCGATATCGGACAGGGTGTTGCTCAAGCGTTTGCTGGGCAACCTGCTTTCCAATGCCGTACGGCATACGGTCAGGGGCGGCGTGTTGATTGCCGTGCGCCGCAGACGCAGTGGCCTGTGCATCGAAATTTGGGACACGGGCGTCGGGGTGGCGCCTGAGCACCAGCAGGCGATCTTTCAGGAGTTTTACCGGGTGACTGCGCACAACGGCACGGAAGAGGGCTTCGGTCTGGGCCTGTCGATTGTCTCGCGGCTTTGCGAGTCCTTGAATCACCCGCTGACCATGCATTCCCGGCCCGGCAAAGGCACGGTGTTCAGGCTGGTGCTGCAACCGTTTGATGACGCGGCGGGCGTGCCGCAGCCATCTGTTCAGCCGGTTTAGAGCAGGCCCTGCGTGCGGGCCAGGTGACTGGCTTGCGATCTGCTTTTGACATTGAGTCTGCGAAACAGGCGCCACAGATGCACCTTGACCGTGTGTTCGCTGATTTGCAGTTCGGCGGCAATGTCGCGGTTGCTCATGCCCTTGTCCAGCATCACCAGCAACTGTTTCTGGCGCTTGGAGAGCCTTTCGGGTTCGGGGCCGCCTTCGGAGTCGGGGCTGTCGTCCAGCAGGGTTTTCAGGACCCTGGAAATTTCGGTGGCACCGGCCGATTTTTCAATGTAGATGTCGGCGCCCGCTTCCAGTGACAACGCCTGATAGTCCTGAGCAGGCGCCGCAGACAGCACCACGATGGGCACTTCGGCAAACTGGTGGCGCAGCTCACGCACGCCGGAGACACCGTGGGTGTCGGGCAGCTTGAGGTCCAGGCAGACAAAGTCCGGGATGCCGTGTTGCTCCACCGCCGGGCCGACGGCGGCCAGCCGGTCCAGCTCAATCACGCTGGCCCTGCTGTGCAGGCGGCGGATCAACATGACCACGGCTTCCCGCATGAGGGGATGGTCGTCAATGACAAAAATGCGCATGGGCTGTTGTGAGGTGAGAGCCAGGGTGAGTTCGGCTTGACAAGTAAGCATACCCTTTGAGTGTCGGCTTGGTGCACCAAGGGCGCACATTAAGTTCGGAATTCATTCACAGCCGAACTATGTCAAAAGATGTCGTAATACTTAATACTTCCATGTAGCGTTTCAAATGCCCGCCAACTGGAAAGCGCCGTGCTTCGCCCGAACCGGCATCCCCCGTGCAATGGAAAGCGCAACCCGATTCGGTGTCGTGTGGCCTGCAAAAGCCCCGGACGGTCGTTTTACGGCGTGGCTGCACTCCATTGCTGCAGCGCCGCCGCGATGGCGTCGGCCGTGACCCCCGGCACGGGCTGCAGACTTTGCTGCAGGGTCGGCAGTGCAGCTTCCCCCTGAGCTTGCAGCAACGCAATCGCTTTGCCGGCGTCTTTGGGCGACTCGAAGCCATAGCTCTGCAGCAACAACTGCCCTTGGCCATCGAGCAGCTTGAAGTGAAATTTGCCGTCGGCTTCGCGGTATTGTTTGAAGACGGGCTCGCTGGTTTTGGTGGCTTTCGATTTGGCTGCTGCCGGCGCGGCCACCAGTTTTCGCAGGCCGACGGCCTGACGCAGTTCGCGGATGAACGGTGTGGCCAGCCGTCGCGCCTTGTCTGCGCCCGCCAGCAAACTGGCCTCGATCTTCGCGGGGTCCTGCATCAAGGCCTGGTAACGCGCGCGCATGGGCGCGACTTCCTGGTCAATACGTTCGAACAGCGTCTGTTTCGCGTCACCCCAGGCGATGCCCTCGGCAAAGGCCTGGCGCAGCGCGGCCGTTTCCGGCGCGCTGGCAAAGGCCTGGTAGATCTGGAACAGCGCCGAGCCTTCGGTGTCCTTGGGCTCGCCCGGTGCGCGCGAATCGGTCACGATGCCGGCAATCAGTTTCTTGAGCTGGTCGCGCGGCGTGAACAGCGGGATGGTGTTGTCATAACTCTTGCTCATCTTGCGGCCGTCCAGTCCCGGCAGCAGGGCGACCGATTCCTCGATCAAGGCCTGCGGAAGCACAAAGTGTTCACCGTAGAGATGGTTGAAACGCTGCGCCATGTCGCGCGCCATCTCGATGTGCTGGATCTGGTCGCGCCCGACCGGCACCTGGTGCGCTTTGAACATCAAAATGTCCGCACCCATCAGCACCGGGTACATGAAGAGGCCGGCGCTGACGTCGGCGTCCGGGTCGTTGCCGGCGGCGTTGTTTTTGTCAACCGAGGCCTTGTAGGCATGCGCGCGATTGAGCACGCCTTTGGCCGTCACGCAGGTCAGCAGCCAGGTCAGTTCGGGAATCTCCGGAATGTCCGACTGCCGGTAAAAGGTCACGCGCTCCGGGTCCAGACCGGCGGCCAGCCAGCTCGCGGCGATTTCAAGCGTGGACTGCTGAATGCGCGCCGGCTCGTCGCACTTGATCAGCGCATGGTAGTCGGCCAGAAAGTAAAAGCTTTCCGCGCCGGCGCCTTGGCTCGCGGCAACCGATGGCCGGATGGAGCCGACATAGTTGCCCAGGTGCGGCGTGCCAGTGGTGGTGATGCCGGTCAGGAAGCGCTGTGGCGCGGAGTTTTGTTTGTTTGTCATGATCATCATCGAACCAGCATGGCCAGCGGCATCAACACAATTTCAAGAAGGGCGTAAGACAAGGTCATCAGGGGCTTCATCCACCAGTCGGTCAACACACCGGCGATCACCAGCGCCATCACCACAAAAAAGCCCCAGGGCTCGATACGCGACACCAGCTCGGCCTGGCGCCAGGGCAGCAGGCCGACCAGCACGCGGCCACCGTCCAGGGGCGGCAGGGGAAACAGGTTGAAAACCATCATCACGATGTTGACCAGGATGCCAGCCTGGCACATCTTGATGAAAAATGGCTCCGTTACCGCAGCGCCCTGCAGCAGGTAAAAAGCGATGCCCCAGAACACCGCCTGGATCAAGTTGGCGCCCGGTCCGGCCAGCGCCACCCAGATCATGTCGCGCTTGGGGTTGCGCAGGTTGCCAAACTGGACCGGCACCGGTTTGGCATATCCGAATAAAAAGGCGCCCGAGGTGGCCAGATACAGCAGCAGTGGCATCGCGATGGTGCCCAGCGGGTCGATGTGTCTGACCGGGTTGAGGGTGACGCGACCCAGTGACCAGGCGGTGTTGTCGCCAAAGTAGCGCGCCACATAGCCGTGTGCGGCCTCGTGCACGGTGATGGCAAACAGCACGGGAAGCGCGTAGATGGCGACGGTCTGAATCAGATTGGCAAAGTCCATGCTGGCAATTGTCTCAGACTGGTCCCCACGCCTGGCCTGTCATTGCGGGCTTGACCCGCAATCCATGTGACGCGGACCTGAGGTGGTGGTTCATGTGGCATGGATCCCGGATCAGAGCCTGCCTCGGACTTGATCCGGGGTCCGGGATGACAAGACGACTCAGAGTCCCACAGTGGCCAGGTCACCGCGCCCCTGCCGCACCACGACCGGCTCGCCGCCCTGGCCCATGGCGGTCAGGTCAATCACCGTGGTCGGCGCCAGCGGGCAGGCGCCGGCGTCGATCACGGCGGCCAGTTCATGCTCAAGCTGCGCGCGGATGTCCTGCGCGTCGTTCAGCGGTTCGGTCTGCCCGCGCGGGATCAGCGTGGTGGCCAGCAGGGGCGCGCCGTGAATCTCCAGCAGGCACTGCAGGGTTTTGTGGTCGGGCACGCGCAGACCGATGGTCTTGCGCGACGGGTGGCTCAGGCGCCGCGGCACTTCCTTGCTGGCTTCAAGAATGAAGGTGTAGGGCCCCGGCGTGGCCGCCTTGATCAGGCGGAACTGCTTGTTGTCGACGCGCGCGTAATTGGCCAGTTCGCTGAGGTCACGGCACAGCAGGGTCAGGTGGTGTTTGTCATCCACACCGCGGATGCTGCGCAGCTTGTCGGCGGCGGTCTTGTCGTCCAGGTGGCAGACCAGCGCGTAGCTGGAGTCGGTGGGCACGGCCACAATGGCGCCACGCTCCAGCAGCGCTGCGGCCTGCCTGAGCAGTCGCACTTGCGGATTCTCGGGGTGGATGTCGAAAAACTGGGCCATGGCGGTGATGCTGGTTCAGGACTCGGCGGGCAGGACCCGAAACTCTTTGAGCGCGCGGCTTTCACGCGCCGTCAGCCAGGCCCCCAGCGCGCCGCAGATGGCAATCAGCAGCATGCCCAGCAGGGACCAGCCGTCCGGCACGTGCGAAAAAGCAATCCAGCCCCCGACCATCGCAAAGGCAATCTGCGCATAAAGGTAAGGCGTCAGGGTGGCGGCTGGTGCACGCATGTAGCCGAGGATCAGCAAGAAGTGCCCGACCGTGGCGGCCACACCCATCAGCACCAGCCAGCCCCACAGCGACCAGGCGGGCAGCGAGACCCAGACAAAGGGCAGCGCCAGCGCGGCCAGCACGGTGCCGACCCAGCCGGTGTACAGGTGCATGGTGATCGGGTCTTCGGTTTTGGCCAGTTTGCTGGTCAGCACCTGGAAGCCGGTGTTGGTGGCCACCATGCCCAGCGGCAGCAGCAGGGCCCAGGTAAAGTCCTCCCCGCCCGGCCGGATGATGGTCAGCGTGCCGACAAAACCGCCAACGACCAGCAACCAGCGCAAGGCCGAAACTTTTTCGCCGAGTGCGGTGGCCGCCAGCAGCGTGATCAACAGCGGCACGATGGCGCCGATGGCGGTGAACTCGGCCACCGGCATGTACTTGAGGCTCAAAAAGGCAAACAGGCTGCTCATCAGCAGCAGCAGGCCGCGCAGGCACTGGAACTTCGGGTGTGCGGTGCGCAGCACGCTCAGACCCCGCAGCGGCAACACCACGGCGGTGGTGGCCACCGCCTGGAAGAAGTAGCGAAACCACAACGCCATCAAGAGAGGCACGCTGGCGCTGACAAATTTGGTGGTGGTGTCCAGCGTCGCAAAACAGGCGACCGCCGCGATCACCAGCGCGATGCCCGCCAGCGCAGACGGCGTACGGCTCACTGGATACGGTCTTCCAGCAGCGCCCAGACGGGTGTCAGGTCGCCGGGCAGAAAGGGCAGGGTGCCCAGATCGGTGTGGCTTTCATCGGGGCTGTGGAAGTCGCTGCCGCGCGAGGCGGCCAGGCCAAACTCTTTGGCGGTTTCGGCGTATTTCACATACTCCTGCGTGGTGTGGCTGCCGGTGACCACTTCGACGCCTTGGCCGCCGTGGGTTTTGAACTCGGTGAACAGCGCGTATTCCTCATTGGGCGTGAACTTGTAGCGGCCCGGGTGCGCAATCACCGCCACCCCTTTGGCGCTGGTGATCCACTGGATGGCATCCCGCAGATTGGCCCAGCGGTGCGGCACATAACCGGGCTTGCCTTCGGTCAGGTATTTACGGAATACCTCGGAGGTTTCCCGGCAGACGCCGGACTCCACCAAAAAGCGGGCAAAGTGGGTGCGCGAGATCAGCTCCGGGTTGCCCACAAACTTGAGTGCGCCTTCATACGCGCCCTTGATGCCCACCTTGGCCAGGCCGTCCGACATTTCCATGGCGCGCTGCTCCCGGCCGCCGCGCGTGTCGTACAGGCCCTGCTTCATGGCCGCGTCGTCGGGGTCAAACCCGAGCCCGACAATGTGCACGGTCTCGTTGGCAAAGGTGACAGAAATTTCGGTACCGGTCAGGTAGTTCAGGCCCTGGGCTTTGGCGGCGGCAGCCGCGCGGTGCTGGCCGCCGACTTCGTCATGGTCGGTCAGGGCCCAGAGTTCGACACCGTTGCTTTTGGCGCGTTCGGCCAGCCCTTCCGGCGTCATGGTGCCGTCGGACACCACGGAGTGGCAATGCAGGTCGGCGTTCAGGATGTTTTTGGAGATCACTGACCCATTTTAGGCGGGATGCCTGTTCGCTGCTTGTCATCCCGGACTTGATCCGGGATTCATCTTTTGCTTCTTCGTACCGTTAGGTTAGCCATCACCTGTTGGCCGGGGGTTGCCCGGCGGCAAGTAACTTTCTTTTGCTTCGCCAAAAGAAAGTCACGGCGAATTCAAACCCCAAGTGCAACAGTCGGAATAA
>NZ_JAYWHI010000030.1:0-30262 GCF_043778355.1 Polaromonas sp. | reverse complement strand
CCACCGTCAGCTCGGAGGCCGGCAAGGCACGCGAGGACCCGCTTTCAATGATGGACTTGACCATGCGGGCAATCTTTTCGGCTTCGTCACCAGCACGTTCCAGGTTGGCGGTGGTCTTGGAAATAGCAATCAGCAGGCGCAGATCGCGCGCTGTTGGCTGACGGCGCGCAATGATGGACGACAGGTCACGGTCGATGTCGACCTCCATCGCATTGACGCGGGCCTCGGTCTCGATCACCTGGTTGGCGGTCTCGGCGCTGAATTGCGACAAGGCGTGAATCGCAAGGCGAATCTGCGACTCGACCAGGCCACCGAGCTCCATCACGCGTGAAGAGACACCGTTGAGTTCGCTGTCGAACTGGGTGGACAAATGTTTTTCGGGCATGGTGCGCTCCTGATCAGCCGAATCGGCCAGTGATGTAGTCTTCGGTTTCCTTGCGTTTGGGCTTGAAGAACAGGTCCTCCGTCGCGCCAAACTCGATCAGGTCGCCCAAATACATATAGGCGGTGTAGTCGCTGCACCGCGCTGCCTGCTGCATGTTGTGCGTCACGATGACCACCGTGTAGTCTTTTTTCAGTTCGGCGATCAGCTCCTCGATCTTGGCCGTCGACAAGGGGTCCAGCGCCGAGCAGGGTTCGTCGAGCAACAACACTTCGGGCTTGATCGCAATGCCGCGGGCAATGCACAGGCGCTGCTGCTGCCCACCCGACAGACTGGCGCCGTTCTGGTTGAGCTTGTCCTTGACCTCGTTCCAGAGTGCAGCCTTGCCGAGCGCCCATTCGACGCGCTCATCCATGTCGCTGGCGCTCAGGCTTTCAAACAGCTTCACGCCATAGGCGATGTTGTCGTAAATCGACATGGGAAACGGCGTCGGCTTCTGGAACACCATGCCGATACGCGCGCGAATCAGCGAGACATCTTCTTTCGACGTGATCATGTTCTCGCCACCCATCATGACCTGGCCTTCGGCGCGCTGATCGGGGTACAACTCGTACATGCGGTTGAAGGTGCGCAGCAAGGTGGACTTGCCGCAGCCGGACGGACCGATGAACGCCGTAACCTTCTTCTCGGGAATGTCCAGGCTGACGTTTTTGATGGCGTGAAACTTGCCATAATAAAAATTCAGGTCGCGCACTGACATCTTGACGGATTCGTTGCGGGGCACAGCAGATGTTTGCATGGAGTATTTCCTCAGTTTTTATTTCTGAACAGCACGCGGGCGAGAATATTCAGCGCCAGCACACCCAGCGTGATCAGCAACACGCCGGCCCAGGCCAGTTTTTGCCAGTTTTCAAACGGACTCATGGCAAATTTGAAAATCGTTACCGGCAAGCTGGCCATCGGCTGGCTCAGGTCGCTGGTCCAGAACTGGTTTGAAAGTGCGGTGAACAGCAGCGGCGCGGTTTCACCGGCCACACGCGCCACCGCGAGCAGCACGCCGGTCACCACACCGGCCTGTGCGGCACGCAGCGTGATGCCCATGATGACTTTCCACTTCGGGCTGCCCAGCGCATAGGCGGCTTCACGCAGCGCGTTGGGCACCAGCCTGAGCATGTTGTCCGTGGTCCGTATCACCACCGGGATGATCAGCAGCGCCAGCGCCACCACACCGGCCCAGCCCGAAAAACTCTTGACCTGGGCCACCACCAGTGCATAGACAAACAGCCCGACAACGATGGACGGCGCAGACAGCAGGATGTCGTTGATGAAGCTGGTCAGTTTGCCCAGCCGTGTGTGTGCACCGTACTCGGCCAGGTAGACACCGGCCAGCACACCGATGGGTGTGCCCAACACGGTCGCCAGCAGCACCATGGTCAGCGAACCGAAGATGGCATTGGCCAGGCCACCGGTTTCGGCATTGGGCGGCGGTGTCATCTCGGTGAACAACGCCAGGCTCAACCCGCCCAGGCCAAGGCGAAACGTCTCGAACAAAATCCACATCAACCAGAACAGGCCAAAAGCCATGGCCCCCATGGACAGGGTGATGGCCACCGCATTGAGCGACTTGCGGTTGCGGAACTTGGCCATGCGCGCCTGCTGCGCTGCGTTGGAAACCAGGGTAGTCATGTGCGCGTTCCTTCACCTTTTTGCAGCTGAGACAGCAACAGCTTGGACAAGGCCAGCACCACAAAAGTGATGAAGAACAAAACCAGACCCAGATAGATCAGCGCAGCCTGGTGCAGACCTTCACTGGCTTCAGCAAATTCATTGGCCAGCGCCGAGGTGATGCTGTTGGCCGCCTGGAACAGCGACAAGGAATCAAGCTGGTTGAAATTGCCAATCACGAACGTTACCGCCATGGTTTCGCCCAGCGCCCGGCCCAGACCGAGCATGATGCCGCCGATCACGCCGGCTTTGGTGTAGGGCAGCACGATCTTGAACACCACTTCCCAGGTGGTGGCACCCAGCGCGTACGCCGACTCTTTGAGCATGGGTGGAGTGACATCGAACACATCACGCATCACTGACGCGATAAAGGGAATGATCATGATGGCCAGGATGATGCCGGCCGCAAGGATACCGATACCGACCGGCGGACCTGAAAACAGCGCTCCCAGGTAAGGTACGTCGCCAAAGGCGGCCTGCAGAGGCGCCTGCACATATTCGGCGAGGATGGGGCCGAACACCAGCAAACCCCACATGCCATAAACAATCGAAGGCACGGCGGCCAGCAGTTCAATGGCCACGCCGAGCGGGCGCTTGAGCCAGCGCGGCGACAACTCAGTGAGAAACAGCGCAATACCAAAACTGACGGGCACGGCGATCACCAGCGCCACCAGCGAAGTCATCAGGGTGCCGTAAATCATCACCAGGCCGCCGTATTTGTTCTGCACCGGATCCCACTCGGAGGTCCAGAGGAAACTCAGGCCGTACTCCCGGATGGCCGGCCAGGCGCCCATGACCAGCGACAAAATGATGGCGGCCAGCAGCAACAAGGTGGCAATCGCGGCAAGCCGGGCCGCCCACTCAAAAATCAGGTCTGCGGTGCGGCTGGACCGGCGCGGGTTTGGGGTGGGCGGAACGGCCATGGTGGTATCTCTGCTGCTGTATGGACTTGCAGGAAGTGTAGCTGCCATGTGAGGCTCCTCTCCGGATGCAGAAAAGGCGAAACGGCATGCACCGCTTCGCCTTTCAAGGGGTTGTTTTTATTTGAAAGCGACTGCTTTGCCGGTGCCGTCGGTGATCTTGCTCCAGGACTGGCGAATCACGTTCTTGACAGAGTCAGGCATAGGCACGTAATCGAGGTCGTCGGCCATCTTGTCACCGCCGCTGTAGGCCCAGTCAAAGAACTTCAGCGCCTGGGTCGCCTGGGCAGGCTTGTCCTGCTTGGCGTGCATCATGATGAAAGTAGCGCCAGTGATGGGCCATGAATCCTTGCCGGGCTGCTCGGTCAGTACCTGGTAGAAGGACTTGGCCCACTCTGCGCCAGCAGCCGCTGCCTTGAAGGCGGTGTCACTGGGTTGCACATAGGCGCCCGAGGCGTTACGCATCGCAACGTGGGTCTGCTTGTTTTGCTTGGCGTAGGCGTATTCCACATAACCGATCGAGTTCGGCAGGCGCTGCACGAAGGCGGAGACACCCTCATTGCCCTTGCCACCGGCGCCGGTCGGCCAGTTCACCGCCGTGCCCTCGCCCACCTTGGATTTCCACTCAGGATTGACCTTGGACAGGTAGTTGGTGAACAGGAAGGTGGTTCCGGAGCCGTCAGCGCGGCGTACAACGGCAATGGCAGCATCCGGCAGCGGCACGCCAGGGTTCAGCGCGGTGATGGCCGCGTCATTCCACTTGACAATCTTGCCCAGATAAATGTCACCGAGCACGGCGCCGGTCAGCTTGATCTGGCCGGCAGCAATACCCTTGATGTTGACCACAGGCACCACGCCACCAATGACGGTCGGGAACTGCAGCAGGCCGTCCTTGGCCAGCTCGGCGTCGGTCAGCGGCGCATCGGAAGCACCAAAGTCAACCGTTTTACCGCGAATCTGGCGCATGCCAGCACCCGAGCCAACCGACTGGTAGTTGATACGAACACCCGTAGCCTTGTTATAGGCGTCCGCCCACTTGGCATACACCGGTGCGGGGAAAGATGCGCCGGCGCCAGTCACGTCCTGGGCATTGGCCACAGCAGTTACAGACAAGGCCGCCAGGGCCACCATGCCAGCCATCGTTGCTTTGAAGTTCAGCTTCATTCGTATACCTCTTGAGTTAAGGAAAGTGGACAGATGAAAGGACTGTAAGAAGCTTTTGTGACAGCGGCATGACAACAACCCACACCGGATTACCCAGCGTGATTGGCTGGAGCGTCACGCAGTTGTCACACAAGTTGCCTACGCTCTGGCCTGTCTATCAACCCAGGAGTGAGCATATGTTTTCCCGTCGTACCTTGTTTGCAGTGGCTTCCGTCGCACTCGTCTCGGCTTGCGCCAGCATGTCGGGCCCCAAAACCGTGGCTGACACGCTTGCCGCCAATCCCTCGCTGAGCACGCTCAACGGTCTGGTGGTTCAGGCCGGACTCGCACCGACCTTGCAGGGCGCTGGCCCGTTCACCGTGTTTGCGCCCACCAATGAGGCTTTCAAGGCGGTTCCGCAAAAAACCATGGACGCACTGGCAAAAGATCCGGCCATGCTCAAGGATTTGCTGGCCTTTCACGTCGTTCCCGGAAAAATGGTCTCTGCCGACATCAAGGCCGGCCCGGTGAAAACCGTCAACGGTGCCAGCCTGGCTGTTGCCAAGGCCGGTGATTTCGTCACCGTGGAAGACGGCATGGTGCAAAGCGCCAATATCGCGGCGACCAATGGCGTGATCCACACGGTGGACCGCGTGATGATCCCGCCAGCCAAAAAATAAGCCGCCAGAGGCGCTGCGGGCCGATTTTGCGCCCGCAGCCGTTCTTTCAAGCCCTTTTTGGGGCTCCAGCCCATACGCAGCAAGCGTAGTCAGCTACTCATTTAATAGCAATTTACCAGGACAGGCGAAGCCAGTCAGGCTACGCCATGGACAACCATGCTCCCACGCAACACTCCGCCAACCCGTCGCCGCCTCCTCCAGGGCGCAGCCTTGATGGCAGCGACCACCGCCCTGCCCGGCTTCACACAAACAAACCGTTCGGCAGCCTCCCGCAGCTTGGTCGTCGCGCAATTGGTGGACTACTCGCTGGTCCAGCAGGACGTGTCCAAGGATTTTTTGATCGGTTCACGCGCAGCCTGGCAGGACATCAATGCCCGTGGCGGCATCCGCGGGCGCCGCGTGGAACACCTGGCACTTGAAACCGACGGAACGCCGGCCAGTGTGCAAAAGGCGCTGGCTACCGTGCGTGACATCCCCAATTGCGTGGTGTTGTCCGGGAGCGTGGGCGACCAGATGGCGGGCCAGGTGGTCGCGCAGTTGCAAAAGGACAATCTGGGTCTGGCTCACGCCGCCCCCTGGCTGCAAAATTCCAGCCTGGACATCGATGAACAGACTTTCCCGATCTTTGCCGCGCGGCAGGAGCAGATCGCCTACGCCCTGAAGACCCTGTCTGTCATGGGCCTGCAGGAGCTGGGTGCCGTGTACGCCACGCCGCAGGACCATACGGCCTACCATCGCGAGGTCGAGCGCATTGCCAGCGGCATGAAGCTCAGGCTGGAGTCATTTCGAGGTGCCGACAACCTGCGCGCCATCGGCCAGCAACTGACGCCGCGCACGCCAGCCGTGCTGTTGTTTGTCGGCGGCACACCCGAGCTGGCAGAGTTCACGCAGGGGCTGGAGAAACAGGCGCGCCAGCGTTACATCGTGGCCCTGGCCGACGTCAACCTGCAGACCATGCTGCAAATGGGCGCCGCCCGCAACACGCCGGTGATCGCGACCCAGCCCGTGCCTCTGGTCAACGCCAGCCTGCCGGTCGTGCGCGCCTACCGTGAAACCCTGGCCCGCCTGTTCGACGAACCCCCCACCTCCCTGAGTCTGGCGGGCTACATCGCCGCGCGTTACACCATGGATGTGCTGGCGGAGGTCGATGGCACGCCGACCCGCCAAAGCGTGCTCGCAGCCTTCCAGCGCCGCTCCAAGGTCGACGTCGGCGGATTTCTGGTCCGCTTCAACCCGCAGCGGCGCAGTAACACCTACGTCACGCAGAGCATGATGACGGCGGACGGTCGGCTGATCGGATGAGTAGCCCCCACGCTTGCCACTGCGTGTGCTGCGCTGCCCCCCGAGGGGGCTGTGCTTGCTTGGGGCGGCCCTGCGCGGCGCACGGCGGCGCTCGGCGACCGCCCCTGACGTGAATGCTATGCTGGCCGTGCCCTCAACTGCCGCTCTCACATGCAAAATGGAACTCGCCTCGCTGCGGTAGACCTCGGGTCCAACAGCTTTCGCCTTGAAATAGGTCGCCTCGACAACGGGCGGATTCTCCGCACCGAATACCTCAAGGAAACCGTGCGCCAGGGCAATGGCCTGGACGGTGACCGCAACCTGACGCCCGAAGCGATGCAGCGTGGCTGGGACTGCCTGGCGCGTTTCGGGGAGCGTCTGGCCGGTTTCAAAAAAAGCGAGGTGCGTGCGGTGGCCACGCAGACGCTGCGCGAGGCCCGCAATCGCGAAGAATTCCTGGCAGGCGCGCTCCCGATGCTGGGTTTTCCCATCGACGTGATATCCGGCCGCGAGGAAGCCCGCCTGATTTACCAGGGCGTGGCCCACATGCTGCCGCAGTCCAGGGAGCGTCGGCTCGTCATCGACATCGGTGGGCGTTCCACCGAAATGATTTTGGGTCAGGACCTGGACGCGCTGGTCATGGAGTCCTACCGGGTTGGCAGCGTGGCTTGGTCCATCAAGTATTTTCCCGACGGTCAGTTCAATGCCCGCGCCTTCGCAGCGGCCGAGGTCGCTGCCAAGGCGGTACTTGACGAAGCACTCAACCTCTATCCGGCCGGGAGTTGGGACATCGCCTACGGCTCATCCGGCACCGTGGGCGCCGTCGCCGACGTGTTAGGCGCCGCAGGCTGGCCGCAAGGGCTGGTGACACGGGAAGGTCTGGACTGGCTGCTGGACCGGTTGCTCAAGACCCAAAGCGCCGACCGGCTCAAGCTCGACGGCATGAAAGACGACCGGCGTGCCGTGATCGGTGGTGGCATCAGCGTGCTCAGGGCGGTGTTTGATTTGCTCGGCATCACGCAGATGCAGGCAGCGCAGGGTGCCTTGCGCCATGGCGTGTTGTACGACTTGCTGGATCGTGAGCAGGACACCACCGACCTGCGATCGACCACGGTGCAGCGGCTGGCCCGCAAATTCGAGGTCGATGCGGCCCAGGCCCAGCGCGTCAGCAAAACAGCCCGACTGTTGTTTCAACAGGCCAACGGTGGCCTGCCCCCGCCAGAGTTGGCGCGCTTTCAGCGCAAGCTCGACTGGGCCGCGCAGTTGCATGAAATTGGCAGCCATATCTCGCACAGCGACTACCACAAACATGGCGCCTACATTCTCGACAACGCCGACGCCCCCGGCTTCGCCCAGCCCGAACTGCACCGGCTGAGCCTGCTGGTGCTGGGCCACCGCGGCAAACTGCGCAAGCTTGAAGCCGATTTTGAAGACCCGGTGTTCGTGCAGCAGCTGCTGTGCCTGCGCTTGGCCGTGATCCTGTGCCATGCGCGCCGTGAGCCTGACCTCAAAGGCATGCAAATCGAAGCGGCGGCCGGTATTCACCGGTTTGTGCTGGGCTGCCGCGCCGGCTGGGCAAGCGCCTATCCACAGTCGGCGCATTTGCTGCGAGAAGAGGTGCTGGCCTGGCAAAAAACGCCATGGACCTTGATCGTGCCCAGCCCGTGACGCTGGCCGTTTGACGTTGCAGATGCGAGCGGTATAAACTATATAAACTGTTTATACAAAAGGAACCGAGTCATGGCCACTGCAAAAAAGAAACCTGTCACCCGGAAACAACCCGGTACGGTCGTTAAAAAAGCGGCGGCAAAAAAACCGCTCTCCGCACCTGCACCAAAACGCGCAGCCAGCCCTGCAAAGCCAGCCGGTAAAACGCTGACCGCCAAAAAGCCAGCGCCGGCACCCAGGGCGGAGAAACCCGCCAAGCCCAAGAAGCCCAAGCTGGTACGCGACAGCTTCACCATTCCCAAGGCCGAATATGGGGTGCTTGAGGAGCTCAAGCAACGCGCCGCCGCGCTGGCTCACCCGGTCAAAAAAAGCGAATTGTTGCGCGCCGGCATCAAGGCGCTGGCCGCAATGCCCGATGCCGCTTTTCTGACAGCGCTGAACAACGTGCCCGCCATCAAGACCGGTCGGCCTGCGGCATAGGCAGCGCTGAGCAAGTCCCTAAAGCAGCTCCGGCGACTGCACCGTGACCACCACGGTTTGCGCGCCACTTTCGCGCTCTCGGTGGCGCAACCACCAGAGCGCCCCCTTTTTGACCGCGCACTCTTCTTCCCGCAAACCGAGCAACTGCGAAATCACCTGCCCCAGTGTGGGCTGGTGACCAATCACCAGGATCGGCAGCTTGTTGCCGGGCCACTGAACCAGTTCGAGCAACTGGGACGGCGGCGCATCGGGGCCGAGTTCGGCGCGTATCTTGTATTTGCGTCCCAGTGCCAACGCGGTTTGCTCGCAGCGGCGCGCCGGGCTGACCAAGATGCGGGTGCGTTCCGGCAACTGGCGATCCAGCCAGCCGGCCATGCGTGCGGCCTGCTTTTCACCACGCGGGGTCAGCGAGCGCTCCAGGTCGCTGACGCCGCAGGCATCATCAGGCAGCCATTCTTCGGCCTCCGCGTGACGCCACACAATCAGATCCATCACGCGCCACCCATGGCAGACCTGCCCGCCGAATAACGTGCCATCAAGGCCGCCTGCGCCCCATGCGGTGCGCCTGGCCCCGTTGCCTGGACGCGCAGGTAAGTGCCGTCGGGCTGCAAGTCCCAGGCGTCGACCCCGTCGTGCAGGTAAGCGACCAGGCATTCATCGATGATGCGCTGTCGAAGGTCCGGGTCGGTGACCGACCAGGCCAGTTCGACCCGCCTGAGCATGTTGCGGTTCATCCAGTCGGCGCTCGACAAATACAGCGTTTCTTCGCCATCGCAGCGGAAATAGAAGACCCGCGAATGCTCAAGAAAGCGGCCAATGATGGATCGCACCCGGATGTTGTCGGTGACGCCTGGCACCTGCGCCGGCAGCATGCAGGCGCCGCGCACCACCAGGTCAATCTTGACGCCGCGCTGACCGGCAGCCACCAGCGCCAGTATCAGCGTTTCATCGGTCAGCGCGTTCATTTTGGCGACGATGCGCGTGTCCTTGCCCTGCGCGGCAACCTCGCCCAGCGCATCAATCCTTTCAATCAGTTTTTTGTGCAACTGAAAAGGCGCCAGCCACAGCCGGTTGAGCTTGGGCAACTTGCTCTGGCTGGCCAGGTGCACAAAGACATTGTCGATGTCGGCGGTGAGTGCCGGGTCGGCCGTCAGGTAGCTGATGTCGGTGTACAAGCGGGCTGTCTTGGGGTTGTAGTTGCCGGTAGACAGGTGGGCGTAACGCTTGAGTTGCTGGCCTTCGCGCCGCGTTACCAGCAGCATCTTGGCGTGGGTCTTCAGGCCGACCACGCCGTACACCACCTGCGCGCCGATGGACTCCAGCATCTCGGCCCAGTTGATGTTGGCTTCTTCGTCAAAACGCGCCTTGAGCTCCAGCACCACCATGACTTCCTTGCCGCGCCGCACCGCCTCGCGCAGCAGCACCATCATTTCAGAGTCGGTACCGGTGCGGTAAATCGTCTGTTTGATCGCCAGCACCTGCGGGTCATTGACCGCCTCGCGCAGGAAGTCGAGCACACCGTCAAAACTCTCAAAGGGCTGATGAATGGACACATCGCCGCGTTTGAGCCGCTCGAAAAAGGACTCGCCCGGCACCAGTTGCGTCGGGTAACAACCCTTGTGCGGCGGAAACAGCAGGCGCGGGTCATTGACCAGGTCCACCAGCTGGGTCAGACGCACCAGGTTGACCGGCCCATGCACGCGGTACAGCGACGCTTCCGGCAGGTTGAACTGGCCGAGCAAAAAGTCCGACAGGTGTTTGGAACAGCCGGCGGACACCTCCAGCCGTACCGCCTGGCCGTAGTGGCGTTGTTCCAGACCCAGGCGCAGTGCTGTACGAAGATTTTTCACGTCGTCCTCGTCGACCGCCAGGTCGGAATGCCGCGTCACACGGAATTGCGAAAATTGCCCCACCTCCCGGCCGGGAAAAAGCTCGTTCAGGTGCGCACGGATCACGCTGGAGAGCGACACAAAACAGGTGTATTTTCCCGAGACCTTGTCGGGCATGCGGATCAGGCGCGGCAAGACCCGCGGCACCTTGACGATGGCGATGTCGTTCTCGCGGCCAAAAGCGTCGTGACCCCCGAGCCGGACGATGAAATTAAGCGACTTGTTGGCCACTTGCGGAAACGGGTGCGACGGGTCCAGCCCGACCGGAATCAGCAGTGGCCTGACCTCGCGCTCAAAGTAGGCCTGCACCCACTGCCTTTGCGCGGTGTTGCGGTCGCCATGCGACACGATGCGGATGCCCTGCTTTTCAAACAGAGGCATCAACTCGTCGTTGTACAAGGCGTACTGCCGCGCCACCATGTCATGCGCAGCCCCAGCCAGGGCCTCAAAGGAAGCCGCTGTGTAAGCGCCCTTGTGCTCGTTGGCCTGGGCCGCCGTCAGGTGCAACGCTGCGCGCACCTCAAAAAACTCGTCGAGATTGGACGATACGATGCATAAAAACCGCAGGCGCTCAAGCAGGGGAACATCGGCGCGTTTGGCCCAGTCCAGCACCCGCTCGTTGAAAGCAAGAATGCTGTGGTCGCGGTCCAGAAACTTCAGGGCGGCAGGAGCGACGGGCGCGGGCAAGACGGTGGAATGGGACATGCGGGTTGCGTAATTTCTGTAATCAAACTGACATGTTGCCAGTGTTGTCTATCCAGATGACAAACGTGTGACAAGAATGTGGCATAGCCCTTATCCCGTCAGGGCATCTGCAGCCATCACCCTGGCATGGGCCTTTTCATGCGCTGGCACCAGGTGGCTTTCAAACAAGCGGGTCGCATGCGCCCAGCTGAAATCAAGCGCGCGTGCACGCGCTTCATGACGCGGAACAGTCAACGCGCCGTCGCAGGCCTGCTTCAGATCAGCGTGCATGACGCCGCCGTGACAAGCGCCGTCCTGCGTCCCCAGCACCTCCAACGGCCCGTCCACCGGAAATGCGGCAACCGGCGTGCCGCTGGCCATGGCTTCCAGCATCACCAGTCCAAAGGTTTCGGACTTGCTCGGAAAAACAAACACATCGGCTGCGGCATAAACACCAGCCAGCACGTCGCGCGGCAACACACCCAGCCAGCGCACTCCGGGGTAGCGCTCCTTCAGCGATGCTTCCAGCGGCCCGACACCGCAGACCAGCTTGGTGCCGGGCAGGTCGAGTTTGAGAAAGGCGTCGATATTTTTTTCATACGACACCCGGCCGACAAACAGGGACACCGGCCTGGGCAGCGTACCTAGCGGCGGATACAGGCGCGGCTGCGGGTGAAAGGCAAACAAGCGGGTGTCCACGCCATGCGTCCAACTGCGCAGCTTGCGAAATCCGCGCTGCTCCAGCATGCGGAGCACGCCGTTGGTTGGAACCATCACGCCTGACGAGGCCCGGTGGAAGTGCCGAAACAGCGCATAACCCCAGGACAGCGGGATTTTCAAGGCGGCGTTCAGAATTTCCGGAAACTTGGTGTGAAACGCAGGCCGTGCCGGAGGCAATATCCGCGCGCCGCCCAGCCCAACGGGCCCTCGGTGGCGACGTGAATGGCATCGGGCTGTAGCGCGTCCAGCTTCTGGCTCAGCAAGGCTTTGGGCCGGATCGCCAGATCGATGCCGGCATAACCCGGGCAGGGCCGGGTCCTGAACAGGCCGGGGTGGATCACCTCGACCTGGTGGCCGAGTTTTTCGAGTTCCAGCACCAGCTCGACCAGCGTGGTGACCACGCCGTTGATCTGCGGCTTCCAGGCGTCGGTAATCAGCGCAATTTTCATGGCGGCCTCACGCGGTGACCGGCGCGGCCACATGCCCCCGGCCCTGGGTTTCATGGGACGGCGCCCAGTGCAGCAGCTCCAGCGTGCCGTCGTAGTGCTCGACCAGCGCGGTTCGGCTTTCAACCCAGTCGCCATCGTTGCAGTACAACACGCCGTTGATGTCACGCATCTCGGCGCGGTGGATATGACCGCAGACCACGCCCTGGTGGCCTCGGCGGCGCGCCTCGTTGGCCACGGCCACCTCAAAATCGGTCACGTAGTTCAGCGCGCTTTTGACCTTTTGCTTGAGGTACGCAGACAGGGACCAGTAAGGCAGGCCCAACCGCGCGCGCAGGCTGTTCAGATGGCGATTGAGCTTGAGCGTGAACTCATACAGGTTGTCCCCCACATAAGCCAGCCATTTGGCGCACTGCACCACGGCATCGAAGTAGTCACCATGCACCACCCAGAGCCTGCGGCCGTCCGCCGTGATGTGCACCGCTTCGTCGAGCACCTCGATGCCACCAAACTGGTGGCCGATGAATTCACGCGCAAACTCGTCGTGGTTGCCCGGCACATAAATCACGCGGCAGCCCTTGCGGGCGCGTTTGAGCAGCTTTTGCACCACGTCGTTGTGCGACTGCGGCCAGTACCATTTGCGCCGCAATTGCCAGCCATCGACGATGTCACCCACCAGATAGAGGTAGTCGCTGGGATGGGCCTTCAGGAAATCCAGGAGGGCTGCGGCCTGGCAGCCGGGCGTGCCCAGGTGCAGGTCGGAGATGAAGATGCAGCGATAACGCTTGCGCAGCGCCAACTCGTCATGGTCGTCGGCGTCATCAGGCGGCAAGCCGTGATTCAGCGGGCCGAGCTTGTCGAACAGCGAGCGCATCAGTCCCCCTTGCTGGAGAAATGTTTGCGATAACGCGTCGGCAGATCGGCGATGCGCATCATCATCGGCAGGTCGGCCGAGTTGAAGTCGGGGTCCCAGGCCGGCGCGCCCAGCACCTTGGCACCCAGGCGCAGGTAACCCTTGATCAGTGCCGGCGGCTCGACGTCCAGAGAATCATCCAGGCGCTCGACCGGCAGCGGCAGGCGCGGCGTCACGTGGTATTCGATGGACGCCAGATGGGTTTGCCGAACCTGCCGCCAGATGCTGGCTGCGGCCTGGCCCGGTGATGCACCGTTGTGCTGCATCGGAATGCTGGCGCATCCGATCATGGTGTCGAGCTGGTTGCGCGCCATGAATTCGGCCAGCGCGCCCCACAGCGCCAGAATCACGCCGCCATGACGGTGGTCGGCATGCACGCAGCTTCGGCCCAGCTCGACCATGCGCGGGCGCAAAAAGCGCAGGCGGGTCAGATCGAACTCGGTGTCGCTGTAGGTGCTGCCTGCGCGTTTGGCCTGCGCCGGTGTCAGCACGCGGTAGGTGCCTATGACTTCCTGGCTGGCCTCGTCGCGCACCAGCAGGTGTTCGCAAAAGTCATCAAAGATGTCGATGTCATGGCCGGGCAACACGCCAGACAGCCTGGCGCCCATTTCGGTCGCGAAGACCTGGTACCTCAGGCGCTGTGCCTGCCGGACCTCGTCTTGGTGCCTGGCCCAGCCGACCTGGATTTTCCCCACGGCAGACCTTTGAACAGTGGCTGGAAGGGGTGCATGAGAGCTTTGATGAAGTAACCCCCGTGAAAAATGCGCCGGGGCGACCGGCGACAGTGCAAACGTGGGGTTCGGCAGTTCTTTCATGATGACTCCTTGTTGTCTTTCGATGAACCAGGTTAAAACGCTGTAAAAAAGCCCCGGGGTCGGGGCTATGTCAATCTCATATCAGGTACCGACCGTGCCGCCATCCTTGCGGCGGATCACAACGGTGGCCGAACGCGGCCGGCCGCCGGTGGGCCCGTCGGGCCAGTGGCTGACCGCCTTGGGTTGGGCCGGGTCGCCGCGTTCACTGGCGGTTTCGCCGGGATGCTGGATGTTGATGAAGACGGCGCGGCGGTCTGGCGTGAAGGTCACGCCGGTGATTTCGCAACCGGCCGGACCGGTCAGAAAACGCTTGGTCTCGCCAGTGGCCGGATCGGCGCACAACATCATGTTGTTGCCCATGTTCGCGTAAGCGCCCTTGTGCATGGCCGAGGTGGACACGTCGGTCTGGATCCAGAGCAGGCCGCCGGCGTCGAACTGCAGGCCGTCGGGGCTGCCGTACATGTCGCCCTTGATGCTGCCGCGGTACTCGGCCTTGCCGGCATTCGGGTCGCCCGCCAGTGCGAAGTGCATCCAGCGAAACTCGGTCGCGCTGGCGTCGCCGTCAAACGCGCCAGAGCCGCCCTGCCCCTTGCCTTCGCGCCAGCGGATGATGTGGCCCATGATGTTGTCGTTGCGCGGGTTGGAGGCATCGGCCATGCGACCGCCCTGACCGCGCGCGCTGTTGTTGGTCAGTGTCAGGAAGACCTCCCCGGTGTTCGGGTGTACCGCCACCCACTCGGGACGGTCCATTTTTGTGGCGCCGACGGCATCGGCGGCCTGCCGGCACTTGATGACCACCTCGGCCTGGCTGGCAAAGCCGGCGGCGGCGGTCAAGCCGTCTTCGCCATGAACCAGAGGTAACCAGCGGCCGTAGCCCTGAGCATCAAAACGCGCGACGTACAGCGTGCCGTGGTCCAGCAGCTCGCGGTTGGCGCGGTAGCCGCCGGACTTGACCTTGTCCCGGCTGACAAACTTGTAGACATATTCAAAGCGCTCGTCGTCGCCCATGTAAACGACAGCGCGCCCGTCCCGGCTCAGGGTGGTGGTCGCGCCCTCGTGTTTGATGCGACCCAGCGCGGTGCGCTTGACCGGGGTCTGGGTCGGGTCCTGCGGATCAATCTCAACCACCCAGCCGAAACGGTTTTGTTCGTTGGGGGTTTTCACCGCATCGAAGCGCTCGTCAAACTCGTGCCAGCGGTAGCCGAAGCCCTTGCTGCGCAGGCCGTAACGCAGCTCGTCGGGCGTGGGCTTGTCCTGGGCCGAGAAGTAGCCGTTCCAGTTTTCCTCGCAGGTCAGGAAGGTGCCCCAGGGGGTCTGGCCGGCCGCGCAATTGTTCAACGTGCCGAGCGGGCGAACGCCTTCCGGGTCGGCCGCCGTCTTGAGCAGGGCATGTCCGGCCGCCGGACCGCTGAAGGCCATGGGCGTGGTTGCCGTGATGCGACGCGCATAACGCGAATTGGGCATCACGCGCCAGACACCGCCGCGCTCGACCACCTCGATGATGCTGACGCCGTGCGCTGCCTGCGACTTGCGCACCTTGTCGGCCGTCCAGGTTTTCATGCCGTCGCTGTGCAGCAAACCATCGTCGGTGTATTCGTGGTTGATGGCCAGCAGCCCGTGGCGCGGGTTTTTGTCGAGCGGGAAATACTCCATACCGTCGTGGTGCATGCCCGCCTGCAGCAGTTGCTCCTGCACACTGTTGGAGGCATCCGCCGCGAAGGCCGGAGCCGCCGTACCGGCGATGCCAGTGGCGTCACCCCAGCGGTACAGAACCTGCGCTTCATATTCAGGTGGTACCACCAGTACATCGGCGCTGGAGACCGGCACGCCTGTGAAGCCCAGTGGTTTGCCCTTGGCGGACGTGGCGGCGTGGCCGGTCAGGGTGTGCGAACCCATCAGCAGCGCGACGGCTGCCGAGGTGCAGCGCAGCACATGGCGGCGCCCGCCGTCTACCTCATGGATGGACGGATTTCCCGCCGCGTTGACGCCGTTTTCCGGCTCGTAAGCCTTGCCAAACCCTTGACCCATGAATTGCTTCCCATCGTGTTTTAGTAGATGCGGAGATTCTGGAATCCGGGGGTGACGTGTTCATGTCGGTTTGATGGCGGTTTGATGACAACCACCCATACCGCCTATTTGCTATTGAATAAATAGCTGCTTGCGCTTGCCGGATATGGGCTGGAGGCGATTTTTATTGAGAATTCGGCATCACGCTGCGTCCCCGGTTCGCCTTTGGACAGTAGGCGCGACTCCCCACTCCCAACCCTGGCCCGTCCCTCGCCCCGCGGGGCGAGAGAAGGGGGCCTCATTTGGCCGCGTGCGCTGCGCTCGCGTGCAAACATGACGGTCTGCTGGGAGTCCCATCCTTGAAGCGCTTTGGGCTTCAAGGACTCCGGATTTCTCTCCGGAATGGTCTTCTTATCCACCCGTCGGGCTGGGCCGAGGAGCGCAGGCAAAAGCGGATCAGGGCTCGCGATTGTCTGAGGCGCTAGCCGAGTTCGAGCGAGACCCCGCTTTTACCGAGCACCGCAGGTTGCCCGCAGCGAAGCGGAGGGACCCGGACCATCGGGTCGCCTTTTTCTTTGCTTACTTTCTTTTTGGCGACGCAAAAAGAAAGTGAGTTGCCGCCGGGCAACCCCCGGCCAACGGTCGCGGGCATGCCCAAAAAGATTGAAGCAAGACGGCTTCGACAGGCTCAGCCCGAACGGTCGGAGGATCGCCTGCATGGATCCCGGATCAAGCCCGGAATGACCTGTTCAGCGCCACAAACAAAAAAGGCTTCGGAACCGAAGTTCTGAAGCCTTTTTGGCTTTGTCTCAGCACAAGGCTGAGACCGCTGGGTTGCAGGGCTTAGTAGCCGCCGCGACCACCGCCGCCGCCGCCGCCGTAGCCGCCACCGCCGGAACGATCGCCACCGCCGTAACCGCCGCCACCACCACCGCCGCCGAAGCCGCCGCTACGTGGAGGACGTGCTTCCATCGGACGGGCTTCGTTCACAGTGATGCTGCGACCGCCGAGGGACTGGCCGTTCATGCCGGCGATTGCGGCTTGAGCTTCGGCATCGTTGCCCATTTCGACAAAGCCGAAACCTTTGGAGCGACCGGTGTCACGTTCCATCATGACTTTGGCGCTGGTGACAGAGCCGTACTGGCCGAAAGATTGTTGCAGGTCTTCGTCACGAACCGTGTATGGCAGGTTGCCGACGTAAAGTTTATTGCCCATGGGGACTCCTCAAAAATACATAAAACAAAAGCGATGGGGTCCCGAAAGCACAACAAAACAAACCGCCGTAGCGCGCGAAACTGACCGATCACCTAACTTGTGCGGACGTTTTGACACGCACCCCCTGATTATGCTGCATGAATTGCGTTGGCACTACATTACTTTTACAAAAAGGGCAAGATAAACACAGTCAGCTCGCCGGCGCCACCTCGCGCAGGCCGTCCGGTTCGCTGAAGTGCTATGAATTGGGTAGCACACCATGCTCGTCATAAAGGGCTGCTGGCCATGTAGTCTGGTTACCCCGGCGAAATTGCGCCTCACGACCTCATCGTCCGTTCTAGCTGGCCGTTGGTCGCAAAAAACCTGCGGATCGACAGACCACGGGGCTTCGCCGCGAGCCCGATCCTGCGCAAACAGACTGTGAAGTCAACGAAGCCATGTTTTTTCGGGTTTCCGCCATCAGGCAGAGGTTGCACCGGACAACCAAGGTTGTCGACATCCCAACCTCCAGCGGCGACGCCAGTATGGGCTGGCGCATCGACCTGCACCGGAGAGACACGGCGCGGCTGCCTGCCCACGATCAATGAGTTGCTCGCAGAAACCGTCGACGGTTGCCACCCAACCAACCCTCTGCGACTGCGCGATTCTGCCCTCATCCGATCGTCGGCTCCCCGCCCTGTGGAACGCTTAAAGGCAGCAGAAATAAGGGGGTATTTGGTCAAGACCACACAATCAGTAACAGAACGATACACTTCGTTCTTTTTTAAACTCATAGGTATTTCCATGGACCTTGTAGTTATAACCAGTTATCAGCCGCTCTATGTCGCGCTGTCATTTTTGTTTGCCGTAGCAGGCTCTTTTGTTGCGCTGACGGCAGCGACCCGCATCAAGCAGGCCGACGGCAGTTTCAGCACCGCCAACACCCTGACCGCAGGTCTGGGGCTCGGCGGCATCGGTGTCTGGGGCATGCACTTTGTCGGCATGCTGGCACTCAAGCTCGATGTCGCCACCAGTTACGCCATGGTGGAAACCGGCCTGTCCCTGCTTGCCGCCATCGTGGCCGCCTCAATGGCCCTTGGCTACGTCGCCCGCGCGCCGGAGCGCCTAGGCCGGATGCTGGTGGCGGGCACCCTGCTGGGCATGAGTGTGGTGGTGATGCATTACCTCGGTATGTACGGCATGAAAATCGGTGGCTATATCCAGTGGGACTACGCAATCATCGCCGCGTCCATCGCGATAGCAGTGCTGGCCGCGACGGCCGCCCTGTGGCTGGCCTTTCACACAGCCGCGCTCATCAAGCGCCTCGGCGCCGCGCTGGTGATGGCGGTGGCGGTGTGCGCCATGCACTACACCGGCATGGCGGCGGCAGAGTTTGTCTGCACCACCGCCAACCGCACCGCCATCCCCCAGGGCTTCGGCTATGTGAGTTCGTTCAGTATTTCCTCAATGGTGATCATCGCCACTCTGTCCATGGCCTTCCTCATTGCCATGAGTATGCTGTTTCAGCCGACAGCCCTGGCAGGCAGGCAGAAACTGCATGCCAAACCCGCGCGTCGCTGACACCGGCGCTACCCCTCAGTCGCTTTCTTTCCAGCGCCGGCTGACTGGGTTGATCCGGGCAAGCCCGGCTTGGGACAAGAAGCTGGCCGCGGAAGGGCCGAGCCGCCCTCCCAGGGACGATGAGGCGCTGATGCGTGAGCTCGTCGTGCCAGTGCTCGGTATCTGCCAGATCACCTTGCTGGGTAGGCAGTGAGCCGTCCAGCCCTGCGGCCAGCAGGGAGTCGTCGCTTTGCACGAGGTTGCGGGCCTTGCGCCAGTTGCCTGCGCGCATGAGAGCCCACAGCCTCGCGACGGGAAGCCACCCGCCATTTCATTGACGCCCTCTACCCCGCGCAAGCATCCGCCACCCGCCATGGGCACCTCCCTGGTTTGTCTGCAGGAGCGGTTTTGCGGGGGTGCCGGGTGTCACCGCCGCCGGAGCACCACCACAACGTGAAACGCTATTAATTCAATAGCTGCCTACCCAAGTTCACCAAGGGCCAGAGGCCGATTTGATGCATGAAACTCAAAGACTGCGCTGATTCACGCGTTTCGACAGCGCCTCGGTACTTTCCTTGCGCTCGCTGTAGCGGTCCACCAGGTAAGGTGAGACATCACGTGTCAGCAAGGTGAACTTGACAAGTTCTTCCATCACATCAACCACGCGGTCGTAGTAGGCCGAGGGCTTCATGCGGCCGGCTTCATCGAACTCCAGGAAGGCCTTGGCCACGGATGACTGATTCGGGATCGTCAACATGCGCATCCAGCGGCCCAGCACGCGCAGCTGGTTCACGGCATTGAAAGATTGCGAGCCGCCGCTGACCTGCATCACGGCCAGTGTTTTGCCCTGGGTCGGGCGCACCGCGCCATCGGCCAGCGGGATCCAGTCGATCTGCGACTTCATGATGCCGGTCATGGCGCCGTGGCGCTCGGGCGATGTCCAGACCATGCCCTCGGCCCACTGCGCCAGTTGCCGCAGTTCCTGCACCCTGGGGTGGCTGTCGGGCGCGTCGTCGGGCAGCGGCAGGCCGCGCGGGTCGAATGTTCTTGTTTCTGCGCCCATGGCCTGCAGCAGGCGCGCGGCTTCTTCACTGAGCAGGCGGCTGTAAGAACGCTCACGCACAGACCCGTAGAGCAGCAAGATGCGCGGCGCATGGGCCGAGGGGCGAAAGGCCTGCAGCGCGCTGGCCGTGGGCGGCACAAACAGGTCTTTGACGAGGTGGGGAAGGTCGTCAAGCGCCGGCAACACGTTCCCCTTTGTCATTGATCACCTGCTCGCCGTCTTCCTTGATAAAAGCGCCCTGCTGCGGCGCCGGCAGGATGTCCAGCACGGCTTCGGAGGGCCGGCACAGGCGCGTGCCCAGCGGCGTCACAACGATCGGGCGGTTGATCAGGATCGGGTGGGCCAGCATCGCGTCAATCAGTTGCGCGTCGCTGAGTGCCGGGTCGTCCAGCTTCAGATCTTCGTAAGGTGTGCCTTTTTGCCGCATCACACTGCGCACCGGCACACCCATGGCGGCGATCAGTCGCTCCAGCGTCTCGCAGCTGGGCGGTGTTTTCAGGTACTCAATCACTTCAGGCTCCGCCCCGCAGTTGCGGATCAGCGCTAGCGTGTTGCGCGAGGTGCCGCACTGGGGGTTATGGTAAATCGTGATGTCCGGCATGACTATTTCCTCGCTGGATTGCTTCAATTCGATAATTCAATTATATTTGAATTATGGAAATAAAAACACTCGACGAAGTTTCAGCAGTGCGTGCGCTGGCCGCGCTGGCTCAGGCCCAGCGCCTGCGCACCTTCCGCGCGCTGGTGGTGGCCGGGCCCGACGGTCTGACGCCCGGCGCGATTGCCGAGAAGCTCGAAGTCGCGCCCAGCGCACTGTCCTTCCATCTCAAGGAACTGGCCCATTCCGGCCTGGTCAGCAGCGAGCCGCGCGGCCGCAACCTGATTTACCGCGCCAACTTCGAGCAGATGAGCGCCCTGCTCGGCTACCTGACCGAACATTGCTGTCAGGGTCAGGCCTGCGAGGTCACCGGCGACGCGGCCTGTGCCGCCTGCTGACCGGGACGCCGGATGAACCTCGCCGAAACCCTGAACCTCGGGTGCCTGTGCCGCACCCTGAACCCCGAGCGCCTGCGCCAGCAGCTCGAAACCGACCCCAGCCTGCAAGGCATGCTGGACGGTCTGACCGCCACCCACCCGCACCTTTTTTCTGAAACCGCCGTGTTTGTGGACCCCGGCATGCGCGCCGCTGTCGGACAGGCGGTTGCGGCCCTCGAACGTGTGGTCGCCCTGCCCGCCTACCAACAACTCGCGCTGGCCCATGCCCCTGAAACCGCCCAGCACAACTTCGGCCCTTCGGGCGTTTTCATGGGTTATGACTTTCACCTGGGCGACAAGGGTCCACGGCTGATCGAGATCAATACCAACGCCGGCGGCGCGCTGCTCAACGCCGCCCTGGCACGTGCGCACCGCGACTGCTGCGCACCGATGCAGGGCCTGATGGATGCGTCCACCGACCTGACCCACCTGAACCAGGCTTTTGTGGACATGTTCCGCGCCGAGTGGCAGGCCCAGCGCGGTGCGCAGCCGCTGCGCACCGTGCTGATCACCGACGATGCGCCGGAGTCGCAATACCTCGCGCCCGAATTTGCGCTGGCGCGCCAGCTCTTTCTGGCACACGGGATCACGGCCGCGGTTGGCGACGCGCGGGCGTTGCAGTGGAAAGACGGCGGTTTGTGGCACCCGGCCCTGCCCGGCGCCGCCGTCGATCTGGTTTACAACCGCCTGACCGACTTCAGCCTGTCCGAACCCAGCCATGCCGCACTGCGCAGCGCCTATGTGGCCGGCGCGGCGGTGGTTACGCCGCACCCGCGTGTCCATGCGCTGTTTGCCGACAAGCGCAACCTGATCACGCTCGGTGACGATGTATTGCTGGCTTCCTGGGGGGTGTCGGCCGAAGACCGGCGCCTGCTGCAGGCCGTGGTGCCGCACACCGAGCTGGTCAGCGCAGAACATGCCGACGATCTCTGGGCGCGCCGGCGCCAGCTGTTCTTCAAGCCGGGGGCGGGTTACGGCGCCAAGGCCGCCTATCGCGGCGACAAACTCACCAAAACCGTCTGGGCCCACATCACGGCAGGCGGCTTTATCGCACAGGCCTTGGTACCGCCCAGCGAAAGAATGGTCGATGTCGATGTCGATGTCGATGGCGTGGCGACGCGCCTGAAGCTGGACATACGCGCCTACACCTTTCGCGGCCAGGTGCAGTTGCTGGCCGCACGCACCTACACCGGCCAGACCACCAACTTCCGCACGGCCGGCGGCGGCTTTTCGCCCGTGGTGGTGTTGCCCCTGCTGCCTGCACCGCCATGAAAAAACCACTCGCACCTGTCATTGCGGGCCTGACCCGCAACCCATGCCGCCAGCATGGATTCCGGATCACGTCCGGAATGACAAACCGCGCAAGAGGATTGGCTGATTTGCCGTTTTGTCACAACCGTTCTTCCTGGAGAATTTTCAATGTCTGAGCGCCCCCTCAACGTCCTGTTCTTGTGCACTCACAACTCCGCCCGCAGCATCCTGGCTGAAGCTGCCCTGAACCACATGGCCAAGGGCCGCTTCAAGGCCTTTTCGGCCGGCAGCAGCCCGCGCGAGAACCAGCAGCCGAACCCGCTGGCATTGAAGGTGCTGCACAACGCCGAGATCTCCACAGAAGGTCTGCGCAGCAAGAGCTGGGACGAGTTCGCCGCAGCCGACGCGCCACTGATGGATCTCGTCATTACCGTGTGCGACAACGCCGCCGGCGAGGTCTGCCCCTACTGGCCCGGCCAACCGGCCACCGCGCATTGGGGCTACCCCGATCCGTCCGAGGTTTCTGGTGACGAGACGCAGAAACTGGAGGCCTTCCGCCAGACCCTGCTGGCCATACGCCGCCGGCTGGACCTCTTGACCAACCTGTCGCCCGAGAAGCTGGAGCGCGCCATGGTGCAGCAGGCTGCGCGCGACTTGTCCCGTTCATGAGCGGCGCTACGTCTGCCGCTGCTGTCGCGGCGCCGCGCCTGAGGCACCGGCTCGTCGCCGAGTTCCTTGGCACGGCCGCCCTGCTCTGCGCCGTGATCGGCTCGGGCGTCATGGCCGAGCGTCTGGCCGGCGGCAACACCGCGATCGCCCTGCTGGCCAACACCCTGGCCACGGTGTTTGCCCTGTACGTGCTGATCGAAACTCTGGGCCCCGTCAGCGGCGCACACTTCAACCCGCTGGTGACCCTGGTTGTGGCATCAAAAATGCCCTCAGCCCATAGCGGACAAGCGCAAGTAGCTCTCTTTTTTATAGCAGCCCAGCTTGCGGGCGCAGTCGCAGGGGCCTGGCTGGCGCACGCGATGTTTGACATGAGCGTGTTCCAGTTCAGCGCCAAGCTGCGCAGCGGCTGGGGGCAGTGGCTGGCCGAAGCGGTGGCGACCGCCGGGCTGATTCTGGTGATCCTGCGCGCGCCGCCCGGCAAGGCCGCGGCGCTGGTGGCTTGTTATATAGGCGCAGCCTACTGGTTCACCGCCAGCACCTCGTTTGCCAACCCGGCCGCCGTGCTGGGCCGCATGCTCTCGGACAGCTTTGCCGGCATTGCACCAGCCAGCGCGGCCGGTTTTGTGATCGCGGAAGCCGCCGGCGCGGTGGCCGGCGTGTTGTTGAGCCGCGCGCTGGGTCCCATACCGACCGACGCCCCGCACTAGCGACACCGGTTTCGCTGCCAGCGTCCGCCACCCATGCACCCGCGCCGCAGTGTCACCGTCACCAGCCTCGGCATCGCGCAAACACTGGCCTGGGCTTCCAGCTACTACCTGCCAGCCATGCTGGCAGCGTCGATGGCGCGCGACCTGGGTATCAGCGCGCCGACCGTGTTCCTCGGTTTTTCGTTGGCCCTGGTGGTGTCTGCCCTGCTCGGGCCACTGGCCGGCAAACTGATCGACCGCTACGGTGGCCGGCCGGTGCTGGCAGCCAACAGCTTCATCTTTGCTGCCGGCCTGGCCGGGCTGGCCATGGCGCAGGGACCGGTCGGCATGATGGTCGCCTGGGCTCTGCTCGGTGTGGCGATGGCGGCCGGTCTTTACGAAGCGGCCTTTGCGGCGCTGGTGCACCTCTACGGCAGGGAAGCGCGCGGCGCCATCACCGGCATCACCTTGTTCGCCGGTTTTGCCAGCACCGTGGGCTGGCCGCTGTCGGCCTGGCTGGAGCTCGAATGGGGCTGGCGCGCGGCCTGTCTGGTCTGGGCTGGTCTGCATTTGGTGGTGGCCTTGCCGCTGAACCTGCTGCTGCCCGGTTCACCCGTCGCTCAAATCGCTCAGGCCGCACCAGCGGATCAAGCCGTCGACATCACGCCCGCATCGGCGCGTTCACAGAACACCACCCGTACCGCCGTACTGCTGGCCTTTGTTTTCGCCGTGACGTGGTTCATCAGCACCGCGATGGCCGCGCACCTGCCGCGGCTGCTGCAGATTCAAGGTGTGCCACTGGCCACTGCGCTGATCTTCGCCGGGCTGGTCGGGCCGGCGCAGGTGGCCGGTCGCCTGCTCGAATACGGACTGCTGCGCAATGTACACCCGCTGATCTCGGCGCGTGTGGCCGGCGCCATGCACACGCTGGGCGCCATGGCGTTTTTGGCCATCGGTGTGCCGGCCGGCGCGGTGTTCACTGTGCTGCATGGCGCGGGCAACGGCGTGCTGACGATTGCCAAGGGCACCTTGCCGCTGGTGCTGTTCGGCGTGAAGGACTATGGCGCACGCCAGGGCCTGCTGATGGTGCCGGCGCGTTTTGCACAGGCGCTGTCGCCCTGGTTGTTTGGCCTGGCGCTGGACCGATTCGGCGGCGCAGCGCTGTGGTTTTCAGCGGCGCTGGGCGCGCTGGCCTTTGCGGCGCTGATGGCGCTGCGCGACAAGGCGGTCCCGCATTCCTGAGCGGATCACCCCAGCCACTTCTGCAAAAACTGCGCATGGCCCAGCGCCGGATCGAGCTGGTAGCCGGCAAAACCGATACGTTCATAGAGCCTGATCGCCGGTGTATTGCCCGGCAGCACCTCCAGCGTGAGCTTGCAGGCGCCGCGTTCACGCGCGACGACCTCGACCTCGGCCAGCATCTTCTCGCCAACGCGCTGGCCACGGTGGCTGGCCAGCACCACCACGTCATGCACGTTAATCAACGGCCGACAGGCAAAGGTGGAGAAACCTTCGATGCAGTTCACCAGCCCCACTGGCAACGCGCCGTCAAAGGCCAGCACGCTGAAAGCCTGTGGCCGCGCGGCCAGTTCCTGCACCAGATGCTTCTTGGAAAAGTCACTGAGCGGCTGGCCGCCGCCGGCCGGATCGCGCGCATAGGCGTCGAGCAAATCGACCAGGGCGCTGGCATGCGCTGCATGGTGGTAGTCGGCGCGGAAGATCTGGAGTCCGGTGGAGGCAGGCTGGGTCACGGGGGTTCCGTTGGCGTGGCGAGAAAGCAGCGATTTTACGGGCCGCACCGCCAACTGGCCGCCATGCATGTATCAAACAGGGCTCCAGCCCATACCAGACAAGCGCGAGAAGCTATTGATTTCATAGCAAATGACGCCAACCTCTGGCCGCAAACTGTGGCGTTGAATTACGGCCGGCTCTTTACCGGAGGTTTACCCTTGGCTGTCAACCGCTACACCTGCCACTAAAAGCTTGCAGTGATAATTCCTGTCAGGGATGACAAACACCCGCGCACGGCAAGCCGACGGCGCGCAGCGACATCCCCAGCCACAACAAAAAAATGCTGCTGAGCAGCGGCAACAAGGACAGCTGATGGATCCAGAATTCGACGCGCCGCCCGCGGGCACTCTCACCCCGCCCCCCCGCCGCATGAGCCGCCGCGCCCGGCTGATCGGCAGCCTGATCGCGCTGCTGGCCCTGGCCGGCATGGGCTGGCTGGCCTGGCACTTCACCCGCCCCGCCACCGAGGCAGGTGCCGCCGGGCCGGGCGGTGCAGGCCGCCGCGCACCGGCCACCACGGTCGGTGTTGCCACCGCTGAGCAGGCCAATATCCCGATCGTGCTGGACGCCTTGGGCACCGTGACGCCGCAGGCCAGCGTGCGGGTGCGCCCGCAGGTCACCGGCGTGATGCAGAAAGTGCTGTTCAAGGAAGGCCAGATGGTCAAGGCAGGTGAGTTGCTGGCCACCATCGACCCGCGCCAGTTCGAACTCGCACTGCAGCAGGCCGCAGGCCAGCGCCAGCGCGACGAGGCGCAACTCGACAGTGCCCGCGTGACGCTGCAGCGCTTCCAGACCCTGCTGAGCCAGGACTCGATTGCCCGCCAGGAGGTGGACTCGCAGGCCGCCCTGGTCAAGCAGCTCGAAGGCACCGTGGTGATCAACCGGGCCAACGAAGGCGCCGCGCGCCTGAACCTCGGCTACACCCGCGTCGTTGCGCCGGTCTCGGGCCGCGTCGGCCTGCGCGCGGTGGACATCGGCAATGTGGTCAGCCCCAGCGATGCCAACGGGATTGCGCTGATTACCCAGGTCACACCGATTGATGTGGTGTTTGCGATCCCGCAGGACCAGGTCGGTGAGTTGCAGCAAGCGGCGGCCTCGGGCGCCCCCATGAAAGTCACGGCGCTGGACCGCACACGAAGCGCCGTGCTGGACACCGGCGTATTTGCCTCGCTGGACAACCTCGTCGACACCACCACCGGCACCGTCAAGGCCAAGGCGCGTTTTGCCAACAGCAAGCTCGCGTTGTTCCCGAGCCAGTTTGTCAATGTACGGGTCGAGGTGCGCACGATTGACAACGCCGTGGTGGTGCCCGTCACGGCGCTGCGCCTGGGGGCTAGCGGCGACTATGTGTATGTGCTCAATGGCGCTGACCGCACCGTCAGCCTGCGGCCCGTCAAGCGCGGCCCCGCCACGGTGGACAAGGTGGTGATTGCCTCGGGACTGAAGGCGGGCGAACGCGTGATCACCGAAGGCGCCGACCGCCTCAAGGATGGAGCGCGCGTGGTGCTGCCGGGCGATGCGCCGGGCGCGGGCGGCGCCGGGCGCCAGGGCCGCCGACCGCAGGGCGCGGCCTCGGCGCCGGGCGGCAGTGATGCCGGCGCGCCGCCACCGCAAGGCAGGGCATCCGCACCACCTGCCGCAGCCGCGCCGGCGCCGGCTTCACCACCGGTGGCCGTCGCAGCGCCTGCGGCCGGACCGGCAGCCCCTTCCCCGGCAAGCGCCGCCGCTGGCGCGCCCACCGCCGAGCAGCTCAAACGCTTTCTGGACCAGGTCAAGGACGATCCGGAGGCGCTGGCACGCCGCCAGTCGCTGGTCGACAAGATCAAACAGGGCGACGCTGCCGCCCTGGACCGCTGGCAGAAGATCAGGGAGCGGCGGCGCGACAACAACCAGGCGCCGACGCAGTGACTGGTACGAGGCGACACCCCGCATGAGCCCGTCCAGCCCCTTTATCCTGCGGCCGGTCGCCACCGCGCTGCTGATGGTGGCCATCGTGCTGGCCGGTCTGGTCGGCTTCAAATTTTTGCCACTGTCGGCGCTCCCGCAGGTCGATTACCCGACCATCCAGGTCCAGACCCTGTACCCTGGCGCCAGCCCCGAGGTCATGGCGCAAACCGTGACCGCGCCGCTGGAGCGTCAGTTCGGCCAGATGGCCGGTCTGCAGCGCTTGAGCTCGACCAGCGCAGCCGGGGTGTCCATCGTCACCCTGCAATTCGGCCTGGGTCTGGCGCTCGATGTGGCCGAGCAGCAGGTGCAGGCCGCCATCAACGCCGGCGGATCGCTGCTGCCGGCCGACCTGCCGGCGCCGCCGGTCTACGCAAAGGTCAATCCGGCCGACGCGCCGATCTTGAGCTTGGCCATCACCTCCGACAGCCTGCCGCTGACCGAGGTGCAGAACATCGTCAACACCCGGCTGGCGCTCAAGATCAGCCAGGTCAGCGGTGTCGGCCTGGTCTCGCTGAGCGGCGGCCAGCGCCCGGCCGTGCGTATCCAGGCCGGCACGCGCGCCCTCGCCTCCTACGGCCTTGGGCTTGACTCATTGCGCACCGCGATCAGTTCGGCCAACGCCAACGCTGCCAAGGGCAGCATCGACGGGCCAACACGCTCCTACACCATCAACGCCAACGACCAGTTGTTGGCCGCCGCCGACTACCAGACCCTGATCATTGCGTTTCGCAACGGTGCGGCCGTGCGCGTCAGGGACGTGGCCCAGGTGGTGGACAGCGCGGAGAACATCAAGCTCGGCGCCTGGTCAGGACTGAAGCCCGCGATCATTTTGAATGTGCAGCGCCAGCCCGGCGCGAATGTGATTGCCACGGTGGACGCCATCAAGGAGCGCCTGCCCGAGCTGCAGGCCGGCCTGCCGACCGCCATGCGGGTCGACATCCTGAGCGACCGCACCACCGGCATACGCGCCTCGGTGCTGCATGTCGAGATCGAACTGCTGCTGGCCGTGGTGATGGTGGTGCTGGTGATTTTTGCGTTTTTGCGCAACATCCGCGCCACCGTGATCGCCAGCCTGGCCGTGCCGATTTCACTGATAGGCACCTGCGGCGCGATGTATTTGCTGGGCTACAGCCTGAACAACCTGAGCCTGATGGCGCTGACGATTGCCACCGGTTTTGTGGTCGATGACGCCATCGTGATGATTGAAAACATCTCGCGTTACATCGAGAAAGGCGAGGCACCCATGGCCGCCGCACTCAAGGGCGCGCAACAGATCGGTTTCACCATCATTTCGCTGACGGTCTCGCTGATCGCGGTGTTGATCCCGCTGCTGTTCATGGGCGACGTGGTCGGCCGGCTGTTCCGCGAGTTCGCGATCACGCTGGCCATCACGATCCTGATTTCGGCGGTGGTCTCGCTGACCCTGGTGCCCATGATGTCGGCCAGATGGCTGAAGCACACACCGGAAACCCCCAGCACCCCGACCGGCGCGCGGCTGGAGAAGTTTTTTGACGGTGTCATCACACGATATGACCAGTCGCTGACCTGGGTGATGCGGCACCAGGGCGCGACGCTGCTGGTGGCGCTGGCCACGCTGGTGCTGACCGTACTGCTTTACCTGGTGATTCCCAAAGGCCTGTTCCCAACGCAGGACACCGGCCAGTTGCAGGCGCGCATCGAAACCTCGCAGTCGGTGTCTTACGCCCGCATGGCCGAGTTGCAGCAGGCTGCGGCGCGGGCGATTCTGGAAGACCCGGATGTGGCCACGCTGAGCTCCTTCATCGGCGTGGACGCGGCCAACAACACCATGTTGCATACCGGCCGCATGTTGATCAACCTGAATAGCAGCCGCACCGGCAGCCAGCAGGAAACCATGGACCGGTTGCAGCGTCGCGCCGGCGAAGTGGCCGGCGTCACCCTGTTTCTACAGCCAACGCAGGATTTGACGATTGATGCCGAGACCGGGCCGACGCAGTTCCGCGTGTCCATCGAGGGCTCGGACACCGCCACCGTGTCGCTGTGGGCCAACAAGCTGGCGCAGCGCATGCAGGAGATGCCGGCGCTGCGCAACATCGCCTCGGACGCAGGCGCCCAGGGCAGCTCGGCTTATATCAAGGTGGACCGCGACACCGCCTCGCGTGTCGGTGTCACCACCTCTTCGATTGATGACGCCTTGTACAGCGCCTTCGGCCAGCGCATTGTCTCCACGATCTTCACCGAAACCAATCAGTACCGCGTGATTCTGGAAGCGATGCCGGACCAGCTCACCACGGCGGCTTCACTCGGCAACCTGCCGCTGCGCACCGGCTCGGGCACCACCACGCCGCTGAACAGTATCGCCAGCATCGTCGAGCGGCCGGCGCCGCTGCAGATCACGCGGGTGGCGCAGTACCCGGCCACCACGCTGGGTTTCGACACCGCGCCCCGCGTGTCGCTCGGCAAGGCGGTGGACCAGGTCAAGCAGGCGGCCAAAGACATCGCCATGCCGGCCAGCGTGACCATGACCTTCCTGGGCGCAGCGGGCGCCTACCAGTCCTCGCTGTCCAGCCAGTTGTGGCTGATCCTGGCGGCGGTGATCTGTGTCTACATCGTGCTCGGCGTGTTGTATGAAAGTTATATCCATCCGCTGACGATTCTCTCGACCTTGCCGTCGGCCGGCGTGGGCGCGCTGCTGATGCTGATGATCAGCGGCTCCGACCTCGGCGTCATCGGCATCATTGGCATCATCCTGCTGATCGGCATCGTCAAGAAAAACGCGATCATGATGATCGACTTTGCGATTGACGCCGAACGCAACGAAGGCAAGTCGCCGCAGGAAGCGATCCACCAGGCCGCACTCTTGCGCTTTCGTCCGATTTTGATGACCACGCTGGCCGCGCTGTTTGCGGCGGTGCCGCTGATGCTGGGCTGGGGTGAAGGCGCCGAGTTGCGCCGCCCGCTGGGCCTGGCCATCTTCGGTGGCCTGATCGTCAGCCAGGTGCTGACCCTGTTCACGACGCCGGTGATTTATCTGGCGTTTGACCGGATGGGACAGAGGTTCAGGCGCAGGGGTTCTGTATGAACGCCCTCCTCTTCCCCCGCTTTGTCATCCCGGACTTGAGGAGCCTGCCCCGGACTCCGATCCGGGGGGATCCATGCTCGAACACCAACACCGTTCGGGCAAAACCTGTCGAAGCCGTCGTCCCTTCCTGCGTTGGAGGTGTGCCAACTGGCCGGGGGTTGCCCGGCGGCAACTCACTTTTCTTTTGCGTCGCCAAAAGAAAAGTAAGCAAAAGAAAAGGCGACCCGATGGTCTGGGTCCCTTCGCTTCGCT
>NZ_JAYWHI010000029.1:0-72833 GCF_043778355.1 Polaromonas sp. | reverse complement strand
CTGACCGAGCTTGAGATCAAAGCCAGTTTCACCGAAGACCTGCTCGACAAACTCGACAGCGTCATCGTGCGCCAGCAACAACAAATCGACGCCTTGATCCGCGAGATTGCTGACTTGAAGCAGCAGGCGCCGGTGGACGGCGGTGTCGGTGCGGCGCGCAGCTTGCGGGATGACTTGCCGCCGCATTTTTGAGGGGATGCCTCCTTCTTTTGCAGGGTGTGCGGTCGTGGCGCACTGTCTAGAATCGTGCGATACAAATTATTTGAGAGCCTCATGCAACCCCGTGAACTCGTCAGAGCTTGGGTGGCCGCATTCAACCGTGCTGACCCTGATGCGCTCGCCTCGTTTTACACAGAGGACTCAGTGAACCACCAGGTCGCCGAGTCGCCGGTATGCGGTCGTTCGGCCATTCGTGCGATGTTCGCAGCTGGGTTTGCCTCCGCGACCATGGTCTGCATCCCGGAGAACCTCTTCGAGGACGGCGAGTGGGCCATACTGGAATGGCGCGATCCTCTCGGGCTAAGAGGTTGCGGCTTCTTTCACGTCATGGGCGGCAAGATCGTGTTCCAGCGTGGCTACTGGGACAAACTGCCGTTCCTCCGCGCTCAAGGCATTCCGGTGCCTGCCGGGCTGTGAGCACGAGCTCTAAAAGTCGAGCGCCACGCCTCCATTAGCCACCATGCTGTTTGCCGTGATATTCACAGACAGGTCCGGCCAGGGCACGCTGAGGGCGGAGCATCTGACAGCGCACATCGAATGGGTAGCGGCACACCAGGACGTCGTGTTGGTGGCGGGCTCGCTGCGATCAGAACCTGAAGCCATTCCAAGAGGTGGCTTGTGGGTGGTCGATGCAGCGTCAAAGCAGGAAGTGCTCGACCTCATGAAGTCAGATCCGTTCTACACCTGCGGCTTGCGAGACCGCGTGGACGTGTTTTACTGGAGCAAGGCGCTCCAGCGGAAGGTACTGGTGTAAGGCCCGACAGGTCGTTGGGTACCGCGATCGCGTGCTTCGATGCGATGCGCCTGGCGCCCCTACCTTCCTGCAGCCACCCACCGCCAACATCGACATCAACGACCCCTCAACACACCCACCTTATGCGAATCGAAATCGACGACCTCTCCCGCCCTGCCATCCAGGAACTCCTGAGCGAGCATCTGGCGAACATGTACGAGTTGAGTCCACCAGAGCAGGTGTTCGCCCTGGATCTGTCGAAGTTGAGGTCTCCGGACATCACCTTCTGGACCGTCTGGGACGACGACCTGTTGCTCGGGTGTGGTGCGCTGAAGGAGTTGACACCGACGCATGGGGAAATCAAGTCCATGCGCACGCCGGCAAAACTTCGGGGCCGCGGCGCTGGCCGTGCCGTCCTCCATCGAATCATCGAGACCGCCAGAGAACGCGGGTATAAGCTGATCAGCCTGGAGACGGGCACACATCCTGCGTTCTCGGTTGCACATCAGTTGTACAGAAATGCAGGCTTTCAGGAGTCAGGCCCCTTCGCCAACTACAAGGAAGACCCGCACAGCCTGTTCATGGAACTTCGGCTGTCCGGGAGTGCGGCATAACAACCATGCCCCTCACATGGACCGATCAACTGACCGGCAACGACTGGCACGAACTCTCCGCGCTGTATCTGGCCGCACCGCTGGGCAACAAGAGCCCTGAAAACCTGCAGACCGTCTTCACAAACAGCATGTTCCGGTGCTTCGTCAGCGAAAACGGCAAGCTTGTCGGCGTGGGCCGCGTGCTGGCCGATGGTGTGGACTGCGCTTACATCTGCGATATCGCCGTGCTGCCAAGCCATCAGGGCACCGGTCTCGGCAAGCAGATCGTCCGCCACCTCGTGGACCTGTCGCGCGGCCACCGCAAGATCATTCTGTATGCGGTTCCCGGCAAGGAAGGCTTTTACCGCAAGCTGGGCTTCAAACGCATGACAACTGCCATGGCGATTTTTGACGATCAGGCGAGTGCGCTGGAGCGGGGCTACATCAACGAGAGCTGATGCATGGATAGCGGGTCAAGCCCGCAATGGCGAGCCAAAAGCGTAGCGCCCTGCATTTTTTGCATCAAATCAGCCTCCGGCCCTTATCCAGGAAGCGCAAGCAGCTATTTATTCAGTAGCAACGCCAACCCGACTCGCCGCCTTGATAAACGCCGCCACCCGCTCCAGCTGATCCGGCACATTAAGCGCCGGCGCATGACCACAGCCTTCGATCTCCACCACTTGCGTCAAACCCCGTGCTCCGGGTCCGCGTGTCAGCATCTCGGCCGTGGTCTCGCGCAGCACCAGGTCGGAGTCGGCGCCGCGCAGGCAGAGCACCGGGATAGTCAGCGCGTCGTAGTGGTCCCAGATCAGGTAGTCGTCCGGGTGGTGCGTGAATTGCTGCACCATGGCCGGGTCGTAGTGCGGCGTGACCTGGCCATTGGGCAGGCGACGTGTCGATGTTTCGGTCAGCCGCCGCCACTGCGCGTCGCTGAGCCAGCCGTAAGGCTTGTAGACCTGGCGCAAGAAGGCTTCGAGCTCGCGCACGGTGTCAAAGGCCGGCGGGTTGCCGGCGTAGGCGCGTATGCGTTCTATCGCTGCGTCGGCAACCTGGGGCGCGGTGTCGTTGAGCACCAGGCTCTGGATGCGCGGCTTCAGGCCGGGCTCGAAAATACCCGACGCGCACACCATGCCGATGGCGCCGCCCATGGAGGTGCCGACCCAATGCGCCTTGTCAATCTGCAACTGGTCAAACAGATCGGCCGCAATGCGTGCATAAAACGAGAGCTGATACTCATTGGCCGGGTCCGGGCTCCACTGGCTCATGCCGCGGCCAATCGTGTCGGGGCAGATCACGCGGTAACGCGTACTCAGATGCGCAGCGAATTCGTCCATGTCGCGCCCGGTGCGCGCCAGCCCATGCCAGGCGATCACGGTCGCGCTGTGCTGCGAGCCCCATTCGGTGTAATGGATTTCGCGGCCGGCGCAGCTGATGTAATGCGACGTGAAGGACATGGACAGGACTCTCTGTGATCAGTTGGTATGCGTCGCGCAGCAGTGTTACTTCAGCAGCTTGCCGGTACTGCCGATCACCGTGACCTCGACATAACGCGATCCGATGCGGTTGCTGGGCGAGTAATTGACGATCACGCCGCCGGTGTCGTAACTGTTCATGCCTTCCAGCGCCTTGACTACCTTGGCGCGCGTCGGATTCGGGCCGGCGCGGCGCAAGGCCTCCACCAGCACCTTGGCGCCTACAAATTCCTCAAAGCTGGTGTAGTTCACCAGCTCTTTGGGCGCGTACTTCTTGAGCAGCGTCTGGTACTCGCGCACCACCGGCGTGTTGGGCATGAAGGGATAAGGCACGACCTGGCTGATGCCCAGGCCGTGGGCGTTTTTCAGACCGGCCAGCTTGACCAGCTCAGCCGGGTCCACCACCGAGATGTTGTAGAGCTGCGCGCCGCCGCCGGTTTCGCGGTACAGCTTGACAAACGCCGCGGTGGACTTGTTGACCGAAATCATGATGATGGCCTGCGCGTCCGAGGCCTTGATCTTCCTGACGGCTTCTTCGACCTTGTCGGTGTTACGTTCATAACCGGCGGCCACTGCCAGTTTCAGGTTGCGCTTGGTCAGTGCGTTCTCAACACCGAGCAGCCCTGCTTTGCCGAAGCCGTCGTCCTGGTACATCACCGCAATGCGGCTCATGCCCAGGGTCGTGACCTGCTGCACCATGTGTTCGGCCTCGTCAGCGTAACCGGCGCGCACATGGAAGATCCACGGGTTGAACGGGTTGCGCAGCGACTCACCACCGGTATAAGGCGCCACCAGCGCCGCACCACCGACGTCGAGCACGCCGTCAGTCAGCAACTGGGTGACATTGGCGGTGCCGGCAAAACCAAACAGGGCCACCACCTCCGGTTTGGCCAGCATCTCGCGCGTCAGGCGCACGGTCTCGGCCACCTTGTAGCCGTCGTCCACCACCTCGTGGCGGATTTTGGCGCCGTGGATGCCGCCGGTTGCATTGATGTGCTCGAAGTAAATCTTTCCGCCCGTGACCATCTGGTGGCCGGTGCTGGCCAGCACACCCGAGAGAGGCGCGACCTGGCCGATCACGAGGTCGGCGGCTGACACCAGCCCGCCTGCTGCGCTCAAAGCCAGCGCGGCTACCGTCTGTAGCCCCCAATGCTTGAGAGTTTTCTTCATCATGGTTTGTCTCCTGCTTGTTGTTGCCTGGGTTCAGGCTGTTTGTCTACGACCGACTCGCTAACTTGTTCAGACGCGCGGCGCGCAGCCGCCCCACCACACCGGTGGGAAAGTAATACACAGACAACACAAACAGCAGGCCCAGCCAGAGCAGCCAGCGGTCAGGAGAAAGAAGGGCCGCCAGCCAGGGCAGGCCGGCGGCGGCCTCGCTGCCCAGGCGCAGCAGGTCTTGCAGGTAACTTTGCGCCACCACAAACAAAACCGCGCCGATGGCCGAGCCGTAAATCGTGCCCATGCCACCGATCACAACGATCAGCAACACGTCGATCATGATTTCAAACGACAGTGAGGTGTCGGGCCCGTTGTAGCGCAGCCAGAGCGCCAGCATGGCGCCGGCCAGCGTGGCAAACAGCGCCGACAACACGCTGGAGGTGGTGCGGTAAACCACCACGCGGTAACCGATGGCTTCGGCGCGAAACTCGTTTTCGCGGATGGCCTGCAACACACGGCCAAACGGAGAATTGACGATACGCAGCAGGCTCAGCAACAGCACCACGGTGACTACAAACAGCAGGTAGTAGCACAGCAGGCGTCCGTCAATGGACACACCGAGAAAGGGTTGCTCAAAAAACTCCATGCTGGGCGACAGCAGTTCGGGCACCTTGAAGCTCAGGCCGTCTTCACCGCCGGTGATCTCCGACAACTGCGAGGCCAGGGTCTGGAAGGCCGAGGCCACCGCCAGCGTGATCATGGCAAAAAAGATCGCCTTGACCCGCAGCGAAAACAGCCCCACCAGCAGCGACAGCACAAACGACAGCGCCAACGACGACAGCAGCCCAACGACCAACGCCTCCCAGGTCGGGCCCAGGCGGGTGCTTGCCACCGCGATGCCATAAGCACCAATGCCAAAAAACATGGTGTGCGCAAAACTGACGATGCCGGTGTAGCCCAGCAGCAGGTCAAAGCTGGCCACCAGCACAATGAAAATCAGCACCTTGGCCGCGACGTTGAGCGCCTTCACGCCTGGAAAAATAAACGGCGCAAAAGCCAGTGCCAGCAACAGGCCAACAAGAATGACGGCGAGAACGCGGCTGCGCGGAAAGTCGCCGGAAAGAACGCGGGTCAGCATGGTATGTCCCGTTCGCCCTGAGCTTGTCGAAGGGTAGTCGTGGGTTGGAGGAAAGGCTTCGACAAGCTCAGCCCGAACGGATACGAGGTGTTCATGTCTTGACCTTCAGCGGTTGGTCACGGGATAAATGCCCTGGGGCCGCCACAGCAGCACCGCGGCCATCAGCGCGATGTTGGAAAACAGCGCCACCTTGGGCGCCAGAAAGCCGGTGTAGTTGGCCATCAGGCCCACCAGCAACGCGCCTATCAGGGCTCCGCCGGTGGAGCCGAGGCCGCCGATGATGATGACGATGAAGATCAGCACATTGACCTGGGCCCCCATCTGCGGCGTCACGCCCTGCTGGTACAAGCCCCACATCACGCCGCCCAGTCCGGCCAGCGCGCTGCCAACCACAAACACGCCGACAAACAGGCGTTTGATGCGGTAACCCAGGGACTCGACCATTTCACGGTCCTGTACGCCGGCACGAATCAACAATCCGATCTTGGTGCGACTGAGCGTCCAGGCCAGCATGGCAAACACGGCCAGCCCCACGACCACGGCCATCAGGCGGTATTTCTCGATGGCCGCGTCGCCGACCAGCAGCGAGCCGCGCATGCCTTCGGGCAGCGGCAGTGCAATCTGCGCCGGGCCCCAGATGACCTTGATCAGTTCCTCGCCGATGATCATGCCGCCCATGGTGATCAGGATCTGCTTCAGATGCTGGCCATACACCGGCCGCACGATGAAACGCTCAAATGCCAGGCCAACCGCGCCCGCCACCAGCATGGCAATCAACATGGCCGGCAACACCGCCACCAGGTTGCGCCACAGCTCCTGCGATCCAGTCCAGTCGCTCATGGCGCCAAGCACGCTGGTGGCCACAAACGCGCCGAGGGCGATAAACACGCCATGGCCAAAATTGAGCACATCCATCAGGCCGAACACCAGCGTCAGGCCCGAGGCAATGATGAAGATGATCATGCCCATGGCCAGGCCCGCTACCGTCAGCGTGAGCCAGGTGGAGCTGGAGCCGATGAACGGAAAAACCAGCACGGCCAACAAAGGGACGAGGGCCAGCGGTTTCCAGTCGAAATCAAGAGTTTTCATATAGCGAGTCCCAGCAGCGATTGCTGCAACGCGGCGTCTGCTGCCAGTTCCGCCATGGACCCGGCGTGCACGACGCGGCCGTTGTCCATCACGGCGACGGTGTCGCCCAGGCGTTTGGCAAAGTTGATGTTCTGCTCGACCAGCAGGATGGTGACCCCGCTGGCCTTGAGCTGCGCAAACGCGTCAATCATGTTGTTGATGATGGCCGGCGCCAGGCCCTTGCTGGGCTCGTCGACGATCAGCAGTTCTCGCGGCTCGACGATCGCACGGGCCACCGCTAGCATCTGTTTTTGCCCGCCCGAGAGTTTGCCGGCCGGGTGGTTCCAGAACTTTTCCACCGCCGGAAACAGCGAGAAGATCCACTTGAGTCGCGCCTCGTCCATCTGGCTGGCGCGGCTGGCACTGCGCGCGGCCAGCAGCATGTTTTCCTTGACGGTGAGGTCAGAGAAGATGCCCATGCTTTCAGGCACATAAGCAATATTGAGTTCGGCGATCTGCGGCGTATTGAGCTTGGTGATGTCGCGGCCGGCAAAACTCACTTTTCCCTGCGAGGCCTGCCACAGGCCCATGATGGTGCGAAGTGTGGTCGTCTTGCCGGCGCCATTGCGGCCCAGCAGCATGGTGAGTTGCCCCTTCGGTATGGCCAGGTCCACCCCATGCAGGATGTGGTATGCGCCGATGTGGGTGTGCACGCCTTCCAGCGTCAGCAAATTTTGGGTCATGGCTGTTCACTCCTTTCCCCTCGAGGGGGAAGGCCGGGATGGGGGGGCGTCCCGTCTTGCGCGGAGGCGTTCTGGGGGCTTGCCCCCAGATAAGCCTCTTGCACCACCGGCGAGGCAATTACCTCAGCCGGTTCGCCATCAGCCACCAGCGCGCCGTTGTGCAGCACGATGATGCGGTCGGCCAGTTCGCGCACCACATCCATCTTGTGCTCCACCAGCAAAATCGTTTTGGTCTTGTCCTGCTTCAGCTGGCGAATCAGGTTCAGAATCACTGGCGCCTCCTCGGTGCTCATGCCGGCCGTCGGTTCGTCGAACATGAAGGCCTTGGACTCCAGCGCCATCAGTAGCGCGACTTCGAGCTTGCGCTGGTCGCCATGCGGCAGGCTGGCCACCGGCATCTGCGCCTTGCTCTCCATCGCCACGGCCTCAAGAATTTCTTCGGCCCTGTGCACCAGCGCCTTGTGATCGCTCCAGATGCTCCAGAGGTTCAAACCGCGCCGGTGCGGACCGTGGCGCGTGGCCTGCACCGCCAGGCGTACGTTCTCCAGCACCGTCAAATTGGGAAACAGGTTGGTGAGCTGGAAGGCCCGGCCCAGGCCGGCGCGTGTGCGTGCCGAGGCACTTTTGCCTGACAGGCTTTGACCATCCAGCGTGACGGTGCCGCTGCTGGCCTTGAGTTGACCCGAAATCAAATTGAAATAGGTCGTTTTGCCCGCGCCATTGGGGCCAACAATGGCCGTCAGCGTGCCCGGTGCGAAAGTACACGAGACAGCATTGACCGCCACATGCCCGCCGAAGCGGACCGTGAGTTCGTTTGTTTGAAGCATATTCTTTGGCTCCCCAAAACAGCGGGAGCGCGTAGCGAGCGAACAAGAAACCGGGCGGTCGGTCGCCCTCCCCCGGTCTGTCATCCCGGACCAGATCCGGGATCCATGTCTGCACACCGCAGATGCACGGTTAGCGCGGCGTGGATTGCGGGTCACGCCCGCAATGACAGTACGGGCAAATTAGCGCTTATTTCTGATCGGGATATTCATTTCCTCGGCCTTGATCTCACGCACCAGCTCAGGCACGCCCCAGGCAAACGCCGGGTCCACCTTGATCTTGAAGTGGTACATGCTCTGCATGGCCTGGTGGTCTTCCTTGCGAAAAGTCATCTTGCCCTTGGGCGTGTCAAAACTCATGCCTTCCATGGCGGTGATGAGTTTGTTGGTGTTGGTGTCGCCATTGGTCTTCTTGAGCGCGGTCACGACGGCCATCGCGGCAGAAAAACCACCAGCGGTGAAGAAGTCAGGCGGCGCCTTGAACTGTTTGTAATGCTCGGCGACCATCGCCTCGTTCACCGGATTCTTGGGGATGCCGAAGTAGTAATACAGGGCGCCTTCCATCTCGGGGAACTGCTTGTAGGCGACCATCGCGGGCAGGATGTTGCCACCCGTGGCCAGCTCGATGCCGTAGCGCTTCTTCAAATCCAGGTCGGCGATTTTGCTGAAGGGTGTGGGCGCACCGGACCAGCCCACCGAGATGTACTTGCGGCCCGGCTGGTCCTTGAGCTTGTCGATGATGCGTTGCAGACCGGCGGTGAAGTCGGTGGTGCCGACGGGAAGGTATTCCTCATGCACCACCTTGGCCTTCTTGGTGAAGTCCTTGGCCGCCTTCACGCCATCACGACCAAAAGCGTTGTCGTTGGCGAGAAAGGCAATCACGTTGCCCGGCTGGTCCAGCGCGGCCGCGTTGGCGGCGGCATCCTGCGAGCTGTTGCGGCCGGTGCGGAAGATGTACTTGTTCCATTTGTCGCCGGTAATCGAATCGGCCACCGCCGGCTCAACCAGCAGGATCTTCTTGTATTCCTCGGCAACCGGCAGCATGGCCAGCGCGACCGGCGAGGCGGTCGGGCCAACCGCGATGTCGACCTTGTCGTCGGCATAGGCGGCAGCCAACAGGCTTTTGCCCACATCGGGCTTGCCCTGGTCGTCTTTTTCAATCACAACAATCTTTTTGCCGGCGACCATCATGCTGCCGCCGGTGGCGTAGCTCAGGCCCATGTTGAAGCCAACAATGGTCTGTTTGGCATACGCCTCCAGCGGGCCGGTTTTGCTGGCGATCAGCGCAATCTTGACTTCTTTGGACTGACTCAAAGCCAATGGCGAAACAAGGGCGGTAGAGATGGCGGCGAGCGCGATCAGGGTACGACGATGCATGGATGTCTCCTGTTTTGGGTTACGCACCAGGATTGCACAGGTCGTGCCAGCTTCAAGTCATTGATTTATATGAGTATTTTTTCAATACTATTGAAATTGTCTGAAATAAATACAATATTTATGTATTTATTTCAGACAATTGCTCTATTTTCGATCAGGGTTATCCAGACGTTCGTACAACTTGGCGCGCGAAATTCCGAGCAAGCGGGAGGCCGCCAGTTTGTTGCCCCCGGTCGCGTGCATGGCGGCGGCAATCGCCCGCCGCTCGACCTGTGCAATCTGCTCGGCCAGCGGCCGCAGCGGGTCGCTGGCCGACAGGTCTGCTCCTTCCATCGCGGCCGGCGCAGGCGCGATGCGTTCGATGCCAGCCTCTTTGAGCACTTCCTCAAACTGCGCCCGTTCGATGTTGGCCGAGTCACTGCGCATGGCGGCCTGCTCCAGTACATTGCGCAGCTCGCGGATGTTGCCGCGCCAGGTCTGCGCCGACAGCAGCGCCAGCGCATCGGCGGACAGCTCGGGCTGGCGGTCACCGCTGCGCAGCGCCATTTCTTCGCCCAGCACCTCCAGCAGCGCGGGAATGTCCGAGCGCCGCTCGCGCAGCGGCGGCACGCGCACCGGCAACACGTTGAGGCGGTAAAACAGATCTTCGCGAAACTTGCCTTCGCGCACCAGCACCGCCAAATCGCGCGAGGTGGCCGCAATCAGCCGCGCGTCAAACGGAATCAGCTTGTTGGAACCCAGCGGCTCGATCTCGCCCTCCTGCAGTGCCCGCAGCAGCTTGGCCTGCAGCGCCTGCGGCATGTCGCCGATCTCGTCGAGAAACAGCGTGCCGCCGTCGGCCAGCTTGAACTTGCCGTCGCGGCCCTTGCGGTCGGCGCCGGTGTAGGCACCGGGTGCCACGCCGAAAAACTCGGCTTCCAGCAGCGTGTCGGGCACGGCCGCGATGTTGACGCTGATGAAGGGCCCGCGCGCGCGGCTCGACGCCGCGTGGATGGCATGGGCCAGCAGTTCCTTGCCGGTGCCGGTTTCGCCCAGCAATAACACCGGGCTCGATGTCTGCGCCGCGCGGCGCGCCTGGCGCTTGACCTCGACCGCCGCCGGGCTGGTGCCTATGAAACTGGCAAACGTGTGTTTGGACTGGCGCTGGCCGCCGGTGTGCTGCAGGCGCTGGCTGGCCAGCTCACGGCGTGCGTCGTCCAGGTCACGGTGCAGCAGCGCAAACTTGCTGATCAGCGGCTGCAAGGTGGTCTCGGGGTGGTCGAACAGCACGATGCCGATGGCGCCAATGATGTCGTCGCCGCTTTCGTCGCGCAGCGGAATGCGGCTGACCACAAAGGTGCCGGCGCGATTCGTCAGCAGGTCGATCAGAAAGGCTTCGCCGGTTTCCAGCACGCGCCGCATCTGCGTGTTCGGAATGACCTCTTCCACCATGTGACCGACAAACTGGTCCACCGAGGAAAAGCCCAGTGCCGGCAAGAACCGCTTGTAGCCCTCATTGACCCAGACGATGCGGCCAGTGCGGTCCACCAGAAACATGCCCTGGCTGATGCTGGAGAACAAATGAAACATCGACCGTGCCGCCAGCTCCAGAATGCTCTGGGCGTCGCGCGGCAGGCCGTGCGTCGAGGTAGCTGGCGTTTCCATGCGTCGATGGTAACGCCGCCGAGCCAGGCACCGGGTCAACGGGAACCCCTCCCACATTTTTCAATCGGCGGTCTGCACGAAGGTATCGACAATGTTTGGTTATCGATAGTCAACGAAGAATCGTGCCAATGACTGCTTGGGGCGGCCAACCGCACGATCACGATTCTGTTTTGAATGACTGCAAGCGGCGGGGGCAGTCCGTCGTCGACGCGGACCGATCAAGGAATCACGACACTGAACTCGTCGGCTGGACTCGCAAAGTAGCCCCGCATGGGGGGGCTGCCCATGTTCGAGGTGATGGTCGCCGACACGCGCTGAACACCGAGCGTCGAGAACGTGACGGCAAAGACACCGTTGCCGACAATATGGCCGAAATTTACGAGGAAGGTCTTGGGCCGGAACGCCGCACCGGGATCGGTTGAGTTCAAGGTCACCGTGTAAGACCCTTGGTCGAAGCCACAGGTCACACTGATGGTCCCGTGCACAGGAACACCTCGTGCTACCGCCTTGGGAGCGGCGGTGGTTGGCGCGGGAGCTGCGGGGCACGAGCCGACCCCGGGTTCGACATAGTGGAAGCTTTGGCAAAACCCGTACGGCGTGGCAACGGCAAAAGCGAGCACCAACAAGCTTCTGCACATTGCTGCACTCATCTTTGCCCCGGGAGTCTGGAGATGCCCGTCACGCGCGTCGCGAGTACCTGCCGTTCTCGCGGGCACGAAACGATCACTTCACGGACAGCACGTACTCCGCCAGAGTGCGCGCCTCGGCTGCCGACACTTGCGGCTGCGGAGGCATCACGTCTTGGCCCCAAACGCCGGTACCACCACGCCTGATCTTCTTCGCCAGCACATCGACGGCGTTCTTCTTGTCCGCGTACTTCGCCGCAACCTCCTGGAAGCTAGGGCCGTACTTCCGCTTGTCAACGTAGTGACAAGCAGCGCAGTTTTTTTTCAAGACCAGTTCCTGATTGGCGCGCACTGAAGCCGCGCCGCCCAGCAGGCCAATGACGACAAGGCATTGAATGGTGATTCGCAACGGTATCTCCTTCTTCTTGCATGGAACGAAAAAACGCGCCGCCTCTCGACAGCGCGTTTGCAAGTTGCAGTTACTCCGGCTTCACACGGATGATTTTGCCCTGGTCTTCGAGCGCGACATACAGGTTTCCGTCCGGGCCCTGCTCACATGCGCGGAACCGCCCGGCGACCGTCGGCCACGAAAAATCGGTTTTCTTTGAGGTCAAGCCATCGGCACTGATCTTCAGCAGATCGAGGCGATTGCCCACCGGCGTGCCATGGATGCCAATGCCGGTGTAGCCGACCACCATCTGGCCGTCCCAGTCCTTCCACTGCGACCCCGAGAGGAAGGTGTTGCAGAACATCCCCTGCGACAGTCCGTTATTGTTCCACGCCGGCTTCATCGCCTTGGGATACGTCTTGAGGTCGGTCATGGGCATGAAGGCCGCGCGCTTCTTGGGCTCCATGGCGCCCATCTGGTTGGGCGAGTAGCCGCAGTAGTCATCGGGGCAGTCCTTGCGGCCGCCGATGTTGGGACGCGGGTCCCAGCCGGCATTGCCACCGTTGACGAGGGCCGTCACCTCGTCGCTGTGCCACGGGCCGTTTTCTGCCGTGAACGGACGGTTGTCGCCAGGGCGGAACGCGATGGCCTGGGGGTTGCGGTGCCCGTAGGTGAACACGCGCGGATCGAAGCCTGCCGGCGGCTTGTTGTCCGGCGCTGCCTTGCCGTCCCTGTCGATACGCAATACCTTACCGCCGATGTACTTTGGATCCTGAGGCCCGATACCCAGGTGGTTGTCGCCGGTCGTCACGTAGAGAAAGCCATCTGCAGGGCTGAAGCGGATCCGACCGCCGTTGTGCGCACCGGGGCCGCCGAAGGGATGCTTGGTGGCCTTGGGCTTGTAGCCGATGTCACCCACGATGTCAGTGCGGTCCGAAACACCCGTCATCGCTTCGTTGACCTTGAGCCGCATGACCCGGTTGGAAAGTTTGTCGCCCAGCTTGGAGCTGGAGAAGACGTAGATGAATCGATTGCTGGCGAACTGCGGGTCGATCGCCACGCCCATCATGCCAGCCTGTCCGTCGCAAAACAGATCGGCGCCGGACGACGCGTAGCCGGCGGTGGTGCCGACGCCATGCAGCTTGTTGATGGTGCCCGATGGCATTCGTACAGAAAGCCCCTTGCACTTCTCGGTGAAGAACATGGTGCCGTCCTTCATGAACGCCATGTCCCAGGGGGAGTCGATCTTATCGACGAAGTCTTGTGTCGAAACGGTTGGTGCGGCCGCGAACAAGGCGCCCGAAAGCGCCAAGCCAACGGAAGCGGTCAAACCATATTTCATCATATGCGCCATGTCTGGTTGCTCCTGTGGTTGTTGAAATTATCAAAAATGGCCTCTGTCCACCCGACCGCTGGCGAAGCCTCTGAACCCTGTTGCGGCGAACGCGGTCGAAAACTACAATAAGACATGTACAGCGTCACCACTACTCGTGTAAACCCGTGTTCCGCCTAATCATGCGGCGATCGCGCCCGCCACTCGTCCCGCACCTCGGCAGCGCGCTGCTACCGCGAGGCTCGCAGCCGGGGATCAGCCGCGTCATGAAGCTATTGCCGACCGGTTTAGGCAAGCGCCGACATTCAGGCGCCCCGACCAAGTGTCCGGAGTCGGTCGGAAGCTGCTAGTCGATCAAATACTTCGAATGACTGGAATCAGTCTGAAGCCGTCAGTCAGTTAGCGCTGAAAGAATGACTATTGGCGCGCACGCCGCGCCGACAAGGCCTTGGCCACACGCGGCAACACCAGCACGGCCACCACAATCACCAGCAGGGTCACCGACATCGGCCGCTGCAAAAACACCATGGCGCTGCCCTCGCCGATCGACATGGCGTTGCGGAACTGGGCTTCGGCGAGCGGGCCAAGAATCATGCCGACCACCACCGGCGCGGTCGGAAAGTCAAAGCGGCGCATCACCACACCGAGTACGCCGATACCGTAGAGCAGGAACAGGTCGAAGGCGCTTTGTCGCATGCCGTAGACACCGACCGTCGCAAAAATCAGGATGCCCGCGTACAGGTAAGGTTTGGGAATTTTCAACAACTTGACCCACAGGCCGACCAGCGGCAGGTTCAGCACCAGCAGCATGACGTTGCCGATGTAGAGCGAGGCGATCAGCGCCCAGACCAGCGCAGACGATGAGGTGAACAGTTGCGGGCCGGGCTGGATGCCGTAGTTCTGGAAGGCGCCCAACAAAATTGCCGTGGTGTTGGAGGTCGGGATGCCCAGCGTGAGCAGCGGAATCATGGCCGCCGTCACGGTGGCGTTGTTGGCGGCTTCGGGGCCGGCCACGCCTTCGATGGCACCCTTTGTTCCAAACTCGGTGTTGTCCTTGGCGAGCTTTTTCTCGGTCGCGTAACTGAGGAAGGTCGGGATCTCGGTGCCACCCGCCGGGATGCAGCCAAACGGTGCGCCAATCGCCGTGCCGCGCAGCCAGGCCGGCCAGGAGCGCCGCCAGTCTTTGGCCGTCATGTGGACCTTGCTGAGCTTGTTTTGCGAATCGACAACCCGGCCTTCGTAGAGCACCGCGTACATGGCTTCGGCGACTGCAAACAGGCCAACGGCGACCAGCACGATCTCGATGCCGTCCAGCATCTCTGGCACGCCGCCGGTGTAACGCGCCTGGCCGGTGATCTGGTCCAGGCCGACCAGGCCCGCCGCCAGGCCGACAAACAAGGCCGTGAGACCACGCACCGCGCTTTTTCCAAGCACCGCACTGACGGTGGTGAAGGCCAGCAACATCAGCATGAAATATTCGGGCGGGCCAAGCTTGACGGCGAACTCGGCCACGATGGGCGCAAACAAGGTGACCAACACCGTGGCAATCGTGCCGGCCACAAACGAACCGATGGCCGCCGTGGCCAGCGCCGCACCGGCGCGCCCGCTCTTGGCCATCTTGTTGCCTTCCATCGCCGTGACCATGCTGGCCGTCTCGCCAGGCGTGTTCAGCAGGATGGAGGTGGTGGAGCCGCCGTACATGGCGCCGTAATAAATACCCGCGAAAAAAATCATCGAGGCGGTGGCCTCGACCTTGACCGTGATGGGCAGCAGCATCGCCACCGCAACAGCGGGGCCGATGCCGGGCAACACGCCGACGGCGGTGCCCAATGCGCAGCCGACAAAACACCAGAGCAGGTTGATCGGTGTGGCGGCGGTGATGAAGCCCTGCAGAAGCTGGTTGAGAACGTCCATGATTTACAACCATCCCGTCGAAGTCAGGCCTGGCAAATTGATCGCCAGAAATTGGGTGAAGGCCCAGTAAACCGGCGCTGAAATCGCCAGGCCGATGGCCGCATTTTTCAGCCAGGTTGCAGGCTCGATGCCGGCCTTGCCTTCTGCGCCGCGCAGGCCCTGCACCGCCAGCACAAAACACAGGGTGCAGCTCAGGATGAAACCGATGGTCGTGATCAGCGCCGCATTGGCCAGCAGGCCGGCCGAGACCCAGACAAAGCCGGCCCAGTAAGCCGGTGCGGTGTCGCTGGGCGGCTCCATGGCGCGAAAGCCGCCGCTTTGTGCTTCCCAGATCAGGAAACCGCCGCACACCGCAAGGGCGATAGACACCACCCAGGGCAGGAAGTTGGGGCCGGCGCCGGCATAACCGGCCGCCGACGGAATGCTGACGGCGCCAAAAGCCAGGCCGGCCGCCAGCAGCAGCACGCCGCCGCCAACCAGGGCCTGCAAACGGGTTTGCGCTGGGGTAAGGGGGAGTGGAGTCAATGTTTGCCTCGCTGCGAATGAAGGACTGTCGTCCCACCGCTTGTCATTGCGGGGCTGACCCGCAATCCATGCTGGCGGCACTCCGCAGACGGAGACTCACGCGACATGGATCCCGGATCAGGTCCGGGATGACAGCCGGGAAAAACCGGATGGTCCGGCCCTTAAACCATGCCCGACTTGACCATGGTCGCGCGCAGGCTGGCAAAGTCGTCGTCTACAAACTTCTCGAAATCGGCGCCGGTCAGAACGGCTGGTGTCCAGTTGTTCTTCTCCAGCGCCTCGGTCCAGGCCTTGGACTTCAGCGCCTTGAGCACCCTGTCGGTCAGCTCCTTGCGCTGGGTCGCAGTGATACCAGGGGCGCCATAGAGGCCGCGCCAGTTGCCGATCACCACGTTGATGTCCTGCTCTTTCAGCGTGGGCACGTTGACACCCTTGAGGCGGGTGGCCGACGTGACCGCCAGCGGACGCATCTTGCCGCTGGCAATGTATTCAGAAAACTCGCTGTAGCCGCTGCCGCCAATGGTGACGTTGCCGCCCAGGATGGCCGCAATCGCCTCGCCACCGCCGCGGAAGGCGACGTAGTTGATCTTGGCCGGATCCACACCGACTTCGCGCGCGATCATGGCCGCTGCAATGTGCTCGGTGGAGCCGCGCGAACCACCGCCCCACTTGACGCTGCCGGGGTCTTTCTTGAGCTGCTCGACCACATCCTTCATGGTCTTGAACGGTGAATTGGCCGGCAGCACAAACACGTTGTACTCGCTGGTGATGCGGGCAATCGGCGTGGCCTGGCTCAGGTTGACCGGCGGCTTGCCGGTGATGATGCCGCCCAGCATGACGGCGCCCATGACCATCAGCGCGTTCGGGTCGTTTTTGCTGCCGTTGATGAACTGGGCCAGACCGAGCGCGCCGGCCGCACCGCCCTTGTTGTCAAAGGTCACGGTGGAGGCTGCGCCGGACTCCTGCAAGGCCTTGCCGAGGGCGCGGCCGGTGGTGTCCCAGCCACCCCCCGGGTTGGCCGGAATCATCATCTTTAGGTTGGCCGAGGCCAGGGCTGGCATCGGAAGGGTGGCGGCGGCCGCCAGGGCAGCCATGGATTTGAGGAAGGTATCGCGACGCATGAATGTCTCCTTGTGTTGTTCAACCCGCCCATCATGCGCCGCTTAGCTGTCAAACGGCTGTCCAAAAGTGTGAGATAAGGTGCTAACGTCCGGCCCATGAAACTGCTTTTGGTCGAAGACGATGCCGCCATGCGGACCACGCTGGTCCGCGCGCTGGGGCGCCGCGGCATCCAGATCGAGGCCTGCGGTGACGGGCGGGTGGCGCTGGAAAAGTGGCAGGCGTCTCCTTTCGACGTGATCCTGCTGGACCTGACCCTGCCGGGGCTGGACGGGCTGGAGGTATTGGCCCAGGCGCGGCGCGGCGGCCTGGACACACCGGTGCTGATCCTGACCGCGCGCGGCACAGTCGGCGACCGCATCATCGGCCTGAACACCGGCGCTGACGACTACCTGCCCAAACCCTTTGACCTGGACGAGCTCGAAGCGCGGCTGCGCGCCCTGCACCGCCGACGCCCCGGATCCACAGTCGAATCGGCCTTCAGCCCATACACAGCGGGCGGCATCAGCTATGAAAAAGAGAGCGGCGCAATCTACTTCCGGGACCAGGTGCTGGACCTGGCGCCGCGCGAGCTGGCGCTGCTCAAGGCGCTGCTTGAGAAAAAAGGGCACGCGGTGACCAAGGAGCGGCTGTTCGACCTGGTCTTTCCCGGCCATGTCGAGGTCGCCTACGAAGCGATTGAGGTGGTGGTGTACCGGCTGCGCAAGAAACTCGCACACACCGGCGTGACGCTGATGACGCTACGCGGGCTCGGTTATCTGCTCAAAACCGATGCGTGAGCCGTTACCACCGGAAATACCGGGCGTGAATGTGCGCAGCGAAGGGCCGCCCCGAGCAAGCACGGCCCCCTCGGGGGGCAGCGTAGTACGCGAAGCGACAAGCGTGGGGGCCATGTCCCTCAGGCGTTATTTGCTGCTCGGCATTCTGCTGCCCATCGGCATCCTGATTGTCATCAACACCGTCAGCCTGTACCGGCAGACCCTGGGCGCCATCAACATCGCCTACGACCGCACCTTGCTGGCCTCGGCCAAGACCATCGGTGAGCAACTCGATGTTGAAGGTTATGACGAGTTGTCGGTGCTGCGCGCCACGGTGCCCTACTCCGCACTCGAAGCCTTTGAGGCCGACAACCGCAGCCAGTTGGTCTACCGCGTTTCCAACCTGCAGGGTGAGGTGATCTCGGGTTTTGGCGAGCTGCCATTCTGGCGTGGCCGCATTCCCGATCAGGGCGCCTATGCGGCGCTGGTGGCTTTTTACGACGACCGTTTCCGCAACGACGAGGTGCGGGTGGCGGTGCTGCTGCAGCCGGTGGCCAGCGCGCAGGGCCGCGGCATGGCGGTGGTGCAGGTGGCCGAGACGCTGGAGCTGCGCGAAACACTGGCACGCAAGGTGCTGCTCGACACCCTGTGGCGGCAGGCGCTGCTGATCGCGGTGATTGTGCTGGTCGTGATCGTGGTGGTGCAGCGCGCCACCCGGCCGGTGCGCCGGCTCAGCGGCGAGCTCAAGGCCCGACCCGAGGGCGACTTGACGCCGATGGCCGCGCCCGACGCGCCGCGCGAATTGCTGCCGCTGATCGAAGCCACCAACCAGGTGATGCAGCGCCTGCAGAACCTGACCGAGCACCAGAAGCGTTTTGTGCGTGACGCCTCGCACCAGTTGCGCACGCCGCTGGCCGTGCTCAAGACCCAGGTGCAGTCGGCGCTGCGCGGCGACGTGGCGCCGCAGCAGGCCTTGCAGGAGATCGAAGGCACGGTTGATCGCGCCACCATGCTGGCCAACCAGATGCTGGCACTGGCCAAGGTGGAGCAGTTGCGCCAGCAGACCGATGCGCAGGCCCAGGACTGGCCAGAGCTGCTGCGCGCGGTGGTGGTTGATGTGTCACCGCTGCTGGCCGACAAGGACATTGATTTTGAAATCATCACCCAGCCAGCGACCGTACACGCCCATGAATGGATGCTGCGCGAACTGGCGCGCAACCTGCTGCACAACGCCATCAAACACAGCCCGCGCGGCGGCGCACTGAGCGTGCGTCTGGTCAGCGACGGCTCCTGGGCGGCCCTGACTGTCAGCGACGCAGGACCCGGCATCAGCGCCGAACTGGCAGCCCGGCTGTACGAACCGTTTTCTGCCGGCGACGTGCGCCAGGGCTCAGGCCTGGGCCTGGCGATCTGCCGTGAGATCACCCAGGCACTGGGCGGCAGCATCACCCTGGAAAACCGTGAAGACCATGGGCGTATTGCGGGGCTGGATGCCACGGTACGTTTGCCGCTGGTTCACAATGACGGCTGATGAATCCAGCCCAAATTAATCGTCTGTATCGCGCTTTGCCGGGGTCGCTACATGCGTCTTGACAAGTGGCTGTGGGGTTTGCAAAACGCGCAGACCGGCGCAGCCAAGACCGCGTTTTGCAAACAGACCGGCCCACGGGAGGTGACCGATGCGTCTTGACAAGTGGCTGTGGGCCGCGCGCTTCTACAAGACGCGAACGCTTGCGACCGATGAAATCGCCAAGGGTCGGGTCCGGGTCAACAGCCTGGAAGCCAAACCAGCGCGCGACATCAAGGCCGGCGACACCGTCGCCATGCGCCAGGGACCAGTGACACGCACCGTCGTGATCCGGGGCCTGAGCCAGCAGCGCGGCGCAGCACCGGTCGCGCAGCAGCTTTATGAAGAAACGCCAGAAAGCCTGCACCTGCGCGAAGCCACCGCCGAGCTGCGCCGGCTCAACAACGAGCCAGCCGCCAGCATCGAGCATGGCCGTCCGACCAAACGCGACCGCCGCAGTATCGACAAAGCCGGGAGCAAGAACTGGGGCGACCGCTGGAGCGCGTCGGTCGATCCGTGATGCGGTGGTTTGCTATTGTTTTTGTAGCTATTCGCCCTTTTCACTAAAGGGGAGGCTGCCGATTTGTCTGACAATATCGGGGGCGCATGCGGCCTCTATCGGGTCCTTTAGCTGGTAGGTGTATACGCCCGCTGAGCCAGCGCACGCGCCAGCAGGTCAGCCGGATCGACCAGTTCCAGATGCTCCATCGCGGGCACCGAGCGCAAGACCAGTGGAATTTCCGTGCACCCAAGGATGAGCGTTGACACGCCGTGCCGTTGGGCCAGTGCACGCGCCACCTCAGCAAAACAGTCGTGCGCCAGCGCCAGCTTGCCCACCTTGACGCCATCGTAGATGCCCTGCATCAAACGCTCGCGCTCCGCTGTCAAAGGGGTGTGGCAAAGCAGGCCTGCCTGACCCAGCGCCTGGTCATAAAAGCCAGCGCGATAGGTGCCCTCGGTCGCCAGCAGCCCCACTTCGTGCACACCACGCGCAGCCAGGGCACGGGCCACCTCGCGCGCCACATGCAGCACCTCGATCTGCGGAAACCGCTGCTGCAACGCGCCGTGCCACGCATGCGCCGTGTTGCACGCCACAGCAACTGTCGTGACACCGAGCGCAGCCAGCTTGCCCATAGCCTGCAGCATCGGTTCCAGCGGCTGATGGGGACCGGGGCCGGTGGACTCCAGGGCGGCGCTCCGGTCGGGAACGGGAACCTGGGCCAGCCAGTGTTCAGGAAAGGCCTGGTCCGAGACCGGGATGTTCGATTCCCGCATATGGTCGACGCAGGCCTGGACAAACAGACGCGCAAAATCCGCGCCCGCAGCCGGCCCCATTCCACCCAGGATACCGACCACGCGGGTTTTGTTCATTGATCGACCTCATGGTTGAATGTTGTGGGCCGGGGCGGTGCCGGCCCGCAGTGGATCTCAGGCCTGCGAGAAGCGCCACTGAATCCCAGCGCGCCCCCAAGAGATTCAGGGACCCGGCAAGCGCCGGGCCGTGCGCAAAAAATGGGCGGGCAGCAGCGCCGCCGCCCCGCAACTTACATTGCCGGCTTGTCGCTCGGTGTTTTCTGATTGGCTTTGAGCTCGGCGCTCATCGGCAAGCCCAGGTTCACGCCCTTGGGAGGAATCGGCGACATGAACCACTTGTCATAGAGCTTGGTGAATTCACCCGACTTCATCATGCGGGTGATGGTGCCGTCCACCAGCTTCTTGAACTCCGGATCGTCCTTGCGCACCATGCAGGCATAAGGCTCAACTTGCAGCGCATCACCCACAACTTCCAGCGCGCCAGGATTTTTCGAATTAGCCATCAAGCCGAACAGCAGGATATCGTCCATCGCAAAAGCAACGGCGCGATCGTTTTCAACCAGCAACAGCGAGTCGTCATGGTCTTTGCCCAGGATGATCTGCATGTCGAGTTTGTTGTCAGCGTTGTACTTTCGCATGACTTGGGCATTGGTGGTGCCGGTGGTGCTGGCAACCGTCTTCTTGGCAAGGTCGGCGTAATTCTTCACGCCAGAAGTCTTTTTAACCAGCAGGCGCGTTCCGGTGTAGAAATGATTGATGGCAAACGCCACATCCTTGCCACGTGCGGAGTTGTTGGTCGTGGAGCCGCACTCCAGGTCATAGGTGCCGTTGACCAGCAACGGGATTCGGTTTTGCGAGGTCACGGGCATGTAGCTGATTTCAAGATTCGGCTTTTTCACCTTCTTGCGCACGTCATCAATGATGGCCTCGGTCAACTCCACCGAAAACCCCACCGCCTTGGTTGAGCCGATCAGGTAACTGAAGGGGACGGAGGCCTCGCGGTACGCGACCGTGATCTTGTTGCTATCGGCCACCTTTTTCAGGGTCTGTGCGCCTGCTGTTGTTGCCAGGCCTGATGCCAGCATGGCGGCGATCATGAGTGTCGAATACTTCATACAGTCCTTTCGGGGGGAGCGGAGGTTGTGGGGGAAGGCAGGAATTGACCTCGTCAGTGTATGAACACTTCGCGGCACATGTCATTCATTTTCACGGGAAACCCATGATGAAAACTCATGACTTACCCGGTGGAGGTGCCGGCGCATGTGCGCATAACCACCCGACATGACTGCGACGAATTCAGCATTGTTCAGCCGCAAGCGCATTGCCTACAGTGAGCGCTCTTCAACCACCAGGTATTTTCATGCACGTGTGTGTACTGGGCGCCGGGATCATCGGGCTGGCCACGGCCTACACCCTGCGCCGCGCAGGCCACGAAGTCACCGTGATGGACCGCGCCAGCCCCGGCAGCGGCGCAAGTGGCGGTAACGGCGCCCAACTGAGCTACAGCTATGTCCAGCCGCTGGCCGACCCGGGCATATGGCAGCAACTGCCCAAACTTTTGCTGTCGCCTTCTTCCCCGCTGAAGCTGAGGCCGCGCCTGGACCCGCAGCAGTGGCTGTGGGGTCTGCAATTTCTTGCGGCGTGTAATGGTCCGCGTTCACGAAAAAGCACGGCGTGGCTGCTGGCGCTGGCGGCATCGAGCAGGCAGGCCTTCGACAACATGATGAAGGAGGAACAACTCGATTGCGATTTTTCCGCCACCGGCAAACTGGTGCTTTATTCCAGCGCAGAGGCCTTCACTGGCGCCAAAAGGCAATGGATGCTGCAGCGGCAACTGGGCAGTGTTCAGGAGCCGGTGAGCGCGGACCGCTGTGTCGAGATTGAACCCGCGCTGGCAAACCACCACCGGCAGATTGCGGGTGCGATCTACACGCCTGGCGAATGCGCAGCCGACTGCCAGAAAACCTGCGACGCGCTGCTGGCCGTCCTGCGCCGTGACGGTGTCCGCTTTCTGCTCAATTCATCGGTTGACCAGCTGGTGGTGCGCGGCAACACGGTCGTGGCAGCGGCATGCTCACAGGGCCCGGTTGAAGCAGACCACTATGTCCTTGCGCTGGGCGCGCAATCGTCCCGGATGGCGCGCGCGCTGGGCGTGCGCCTTCCGGTCTATCCACTCAAGGGCTACAGCATCACGGTGCAGGTCGACCAGGCCACAGGTGCGGCACCGTCGGTCAGCGTGACCGACAGTGCCCGGAAGGTGGTTTTCGCGCGCATCGGTTCACGCCTTCGCGTCGCGGGCATGGCCGAGCTTTCCGGCTACAGCACCAGCGTGTCTCCCGCGCAAATCGCATCGCTCAAGGCGTCCACCCAGGCAATTTTTCCCGGTTGCAGTTCCCTGGAAGAGCTGTCCCCCTGGGCAGGGATGCGACCGGCTACACCCACCGGCCTGCCGGTCATTGGAAGGCACGCCGCGGGGCCTGAGAACCTGCTGTTCAACACCGGCCACGGGGCGCTGGGTTTCACGCTGGCATTTGGCTCCGCCCGGCGAATTCAGGCGATGCTGCCCGCAAGCTGAAGCCAGGCATGACAAGCGCCCGGTGCGGGCGCCTCAGGCGCGCAGGCTCGCCGGATCAGCGCCACCGGTTCGGGACAAGGCCTGCTGGAAGCAATGCACAAATGACTTGACGGCCACGGAAGCAGGTTTGGCGGCGGGCAGCAAGGCCTTGATGGGCACGGGAATCCGGGGTTCCAGTTCCAGGACATCCACGCGCTTGAGGTCCACCGAAGCGGCCGTGCAGGAATCAACCAGCGCAACGCCCAGCCCATGGTGGGCCAGGGCCAGAGCCGAGTGATAGGTCTGCACGGTGATGGCAATGTCCAGCCCGACCCCTGCCTCGCGGCAGGCATTGCTGAGGCTGCGGCCCACCGGGTCCAGCACGTCCAGGCCAATCACCGGAACCTTGCTCAAATCGGCCAGCGTGACAGTGCCCCGCTTGAGCAGGCGTGCAGACAGCATTCCTCTGGGGGAAATGCACACGACACGCCCGTCGGCCAGATGCTGCTGGGAAAGCGCCGGATGCGTCACCGGGCTGAGCAAAAAACCCACGTCTGCTTCCTGCAAAGCCAATGTCGACACGATCTGGGGCGAGTGCAAAGCCTTGACGGTGATCGCGACCTCCGGGTGCTTCACCCGAAAAAGCTTGATGGCATGCGGAAGAATTTCATAACTCAGCGCCAGCACGGTCAACAGGCGCAACTCTTTTGCGCTCTCCCCCGTCCTGAGGTTGACGGCCAGGCGCTGCACTTCATCCAGCATGCCGAACAGGCGTTCGATATGCGGGTACAGCGTCAGCGCTTCGGATGTGGCCGTCAACCGCCCCTTGTTGCGCTGAAAAAGCGCAAAGCCAAGCTGCAGTTCGGCATGCTGAAGGATGCGGCTGACCGCCGGCTGCGTCACGTTGATCAGCCGTGCCGCACCGCTCACACTGCCGGTGAGCATGACGGCGTTGAAGACTTCGATGTGGCGCAGTCGCATGGGGTTCCGGGGCTTCTTTTGGAGACAAGCAGTAGCGGGAGATTATCCTGCCCCGCGACCACCCGACCGTCCGTTCCCGCAAGCCACGGCTGCGCACCCGCCGGGATTTACCCGCAACGCACCCTTTTAATGACGCCTGCTGCGTCCACATCAAGGTTGAGCCGCTGCGCATTGAACTCCATCGTGACCATCTGGCCTGGCCGCAGCACACGCGCCATGTAGGAGCCCGACCGCTGGCGCGCCTCCTCGACCACGCTGGCGCCTGCCGTTTTGCCGACAGCAAACTGCGCGCCCTGCGCGTTGCAGACGCCCGCCGTCGGCCCGGTTGGGGCGGTGCCCGTGCCGGCTGGAGGTGGGGCGGGCGTGGTGCAGCCGACAAGCAGCCATGCCGCTGCACTGGTGAGAATGATTTTCAAGGCCATGTTTTCTCCGCGAACAAAACGGTCACCATACCGTGCGAAGGCCGGCCACACCCGCTTTTTTACGACTGGTTGCGTCGGGAACGAATGGAACGGGCAGGATAAAATTGCGTCCTTGCCCGACGCCGGTCTCCCGGCGCTGACCACGATCCATCGCCACTGAAAGGGCACCCATGACACCAAATACCGACGGCACGCTGACCGTCCTTGGCCAGCAGCTCACCACCCGTCAGGTGGAAGAACTGATGCACCAGCTGGCGCAGGCCCGCAACCAGATGCAGCCCCCTGTGCAGGAGGAAGTGACCGCCGACATGCCGGTGCTGGTGCAACACGATGCAGACTTTGCCGTCGCCCAGACACAAACACCCGAGCGGCATGTGAGCTTCGGTCTGCGCCACCTCGGCTTCGGCTGGATCTTTTTCACCTTCTCGCGGGACCGCGCCAAATTCATTGGTGAGGCACTGCTGCAACGCGCCAAGGCCTGAGCAGAAAAACTTGCACCCACAAAAAAGCCGCCCAAGGGCGGCTTTTTTGATTTCTGTCCTGGCGGAAACGAAGGGATTCGAACCCTTGATGAGGCTCTACACCCCATACTCCCTTAGCAGGGGAGCACCTTCGGCCACTCGGTCACGTTTCCTGATTTCTGGCTAACCGTGATTATCTCACGACTTGCCCCGCTGTCCAGCGTGCAGTCCCTCAGGCCGCAGGCTGGTCCAGGTCAAAGGCCTTGTGCAGGGCGCGCACGGCGAGTTCCATGTATTTTTCGTCGATCACCACCGAGGTCTTGATTTCGCTGGTCGAGATCATCTGGATGTTGATGCCCTCTTCGCTGAGCACGCGGAACATCTTGCTGGCGATACCCACATGGCTGCGCATGCCGATGCCAACGATGCTGACCTTGCAGATCTTGGCGTCACCGGTGATCTCTTCAGCGCCCAGCGGGCCCAGCACGCTGGTGCGCAAGAGCTCGACGGCACGCGCGTAGTCGTTGCGGTGCACGGTGAAGCTGAAGTCGGTCTTGCCGTCCTTGCTGACGTTCTGGATGATCACATCGACTTCGATGTTGGCATCAGCCACGGCGCCCAGGATCTGGTAAGCGATGCCGGGCTTGTCGGGCACGCCGAGGACGGAAATTTTGGCTTCGTCGCGGTTGAATGCGATGCCCGATACGATGGCTTGTTCCATTTGTTCATCTTCCTCAAAACTGATCAGGGTGCCGGACTTGGCCTCTTCGTCGATGTTGATGTCCCAGTCGGTGAAACTCGACAACACGCGCAGCGGCACCTTGTACTTGCCGGCAAATTCCACCGAGCGGATCTGCAGCACCTTGGAGCCCATGGAGGCCATCTCCAGCATCTCTTCAAAGCTCACGGTCTGCAGGCGGCGCGCCTCTGGCACGACGCGCGGGTCGGTGGTGTAGACGCCGTCGACGTCGGTGTAGATCAGGCACTCATGCGCCTTCAGCGCAGCGGCAATCGCCACGGCCGAGGTGTCCGAGCCGCCGCGGCCCAGCGTGGTGACGTTGCCACCTTCGTCCACGCCCTGGAAGCCGGTGATGATGACGACCTTGCCGGCATCCAGGTCGGCGCGCACACGTTGGTCATCGATGGACTCGATGCGCGCCTTGGTATAGGCGCTGTTGGTCTTGATGGTGACCTGCCAGCCAGCGTAGCTCACGGCGGGCATGCCCTCGGCCTGCAGCGCAATCGCCAGCAGCGCACTGGAGGCCTGCTCGCCAGTGGCGGCCAGCGCGTCGAGTTCTCGGTGGTAGGCGTCGGCGGCATGGGAAGGCGCGAGTTCCTTGGCCAGGCCCAGCAGGCGGTTGGTCTCACCGCTCATGGCACTGGGCACCACCACCATCTGGTGGCCCGCGCGCGCCCACTTGGCCACGCGTTTGGCGACATTGCGAATGCGCTCGGTCGAGCCCATCGAGGTGCCGCCGTATTTATGAACGATCAGGGCCATTGCAGGAATTTGTCAGGGGTTGGTTAAGCGAAATTCTGCGGGCGGCACACCGGGTCAAACGCAAGATCAGGGTCGCCAGCAAAGCCTCTGATTATATCTAGGACAAACACCTAGGCCGCGTTATGCCGCGTAAGTCAGCACATCCCCTTCTCGCCTCACCTGCCCGTCGGCGACCTTGAGCTCGATCCGGTGGCCGCGCGTGGTGCAGGCTTCAATCTGGCCGAGCAATTGCTCAAGCTGGGCCGTGCTTGGCGCGGCCTGGTGGGCCACGACCAGCCACTGACGCAGCAGATTGCCCTGCCGCGCGCGGGACAAACCCTGCAGGACCTTGATCACCGGTGGCATGCCAACACGCGCCAGGTCTTCAGTGGCGAGCTCGACCAGCAGGGCTTGCGCCTGGGCCGCATGCCGCGCGCTACGCGCGAAGGTCTCGCGAAACTGCGGGAAGCTGTCTTGCAGGGCCGGCATCAGCCGCGCACGGATGCGGTTGCGGGTAAAGCGCTCGTCGGTGTTGGTCGGATCATCGACAAAAGGAACACCGCTTTGCACCAGCCACTGGCGCAGGTCGGCGGCAGGCACCTGCAACAAGGGTCGATGGAACACCATGCCACCGCGCTCGAACCCCGCCGCCATCGCGGACAGTCCCGGCAAACCGGCACCGCGACTGAGCGCCAGCAGCAGTGTTTCGACCTGGTCATCGGCATGCTGGCCGAGCAGCACGGCCTGCAGGCCCATCGATGTGGCGGCCTCTGCCAGCGCCGCATAACGCGCCAGCCGCGCCGCATCTTCCGGGCTTTGACCTGCAGCATGGCCGGCGCTTACATGCACCACATGCAGCGGCAAGCCAAGGCCTTTGCAGGCTTCTTCGCAGATACGCACAAAACCATCGGCCGCAGCTTGCAGGCCGTGATGCACATGGATGGCAGTGACCTGCCCCGGCCAGCGCGCAGCAGTCGCGTACAACAGGGCGGTGGAATCGGCGCCGCCGCTGAAAGCGACGCCCAGGGGGAGCAGAGGAGAAAACTGTTCCAGCGCGGCCAGCGCCGGATTGGGAAGATTCAGCCCGACGCCAGTTGCCGGGTCGGCCGGCGGACGCTTATTTGGCGTCGGCCTTGGTGTCGGTGTAACGGCCATAACTTTGCAGGCGCTCGTAACGGCGGTCCAGCAACTCTTTCACCTTCAAATCGCTGACCTGGCGGAAGGCATCGTTGAGCGCGCGCTTGAGGAAAGCCGCCATCTGCTTGTGGTCGCGGTGCGCGCCGCCCACGGGCTCATTGACGATCTTGTCAATCACGCCCAGCGCCTTCAGGCGGTGCGCGGTGATGCCTAGGGCTTCGGCGGCTTCCTCGGCTTTTTCGGAGGTTTTCCAGAGGATGGAGGCGCAGCCTTCGGGGCTGATGACGGAGTAAATCGAGTACTGCAGCATCACGACCTGGTCGGCCACCGAAATCGCCAGCGCGCCGCCAGAGCCGCCTTCGCCGATGATGGTGGTGATGATGGGCACTTCGAGTTGCGCCATTTCAAAGATGTTGCGCCCGATGGCTTCGGACTGACCGCGTTCCTCGGCGTCAATACCGGGGTAAGCACCCGGCGTATCGACAAAAGTGAACACTGGCAGTTTGAATTTCTCGGCCGTTTTCATCAGGCGCAGGGCCTTGCGATAACCCTCGGGCTTGCTCATGCCGAAGTTGCGCAGGCCGCGCTCTTTGGTGTCTCTGCCTTTCTGGTGGCCCAGCACCATACAGGCGGTACCGTTGAATCGGGCCAGACCACCGACGATACTCAGGTCGTCCGAAAAATGCCGGTCGCCGTGTAATTCGACAAAATCGGTGAACAGCTCATTGACGTAATCCAGGGTGTAGGGCCGCTCGGGGTGACGCGCGATCTTGGTGATCTGCCAGGGCGTCAGGTCGCTGTAGATGTCCTTGGTGAGCTGCTGGCTTTTCTTGGCCAGCTGGTCGATCTCTTCGGAGATGTCAACCGCAGACTCGGTCTGCACATAACGCAATTCTTCAATTTTTCCCTCGAGCTCCGCAATCGGCTGCTCGAAATCGAGAAAGGTCTTTTTGGCCATGGTCTGCTCCTCAGGCTTTTAACTTAACTTTGCTCGGCATCCAGAACCGGCAAGGGGTCCAGCGAGCGCCAAATATACCAAGTTGCAACACTGCAATACGGCGCCCAGGCGGCCGCGACTTCACGCGCATCACTGCGGCTGACCGCTTCACCGGAAAAATAACTCTGGCTGATGCCGTTGATCAGGCCGACATCGTCCAGCGGCAGCACGTTGGGCCGGCGCAGGTAAAAGATCAAAAACATCTCGGCGGTCCACCGGCCAATGCCGCGAATGGCGATCAGTTCGGCAATGATGGCCTCGTCGTCCATCGCCTGCCAGTCTTTCACATGCACCGTGCCGGCATCGAAATGGATAGACAGATCCACCAGGTACTCGACCTTGCGCGCGCTCAGGCCGGCAGCGCGCATGTCGTCCACCTTGAGTTTGAGGACATTGCCGGGCGTCATCTTCCTTGGCAGGGCGGCGAAGCGGTGCCAGACGGTTTGCGCCGCCTTGACCGAAATCTGCTGGCCGACAATGCTCCGCGCCAGCGTGCTGAAGGCGTCGCCGCGCGACTGCAGGCAGGCGTCGCCAAACTGCGGAATCAATCGTTTCATGACCCGGTCCTTTTTCACCAGGTGTTTGCAGGCGTCGGCCCAGTACTCGGGCACGCTGGTCGAGGCGGTCTCGGGGACTTCCGCCAGTTCAGAGCTTGACGGTCCGCTTTTTACTATCTTTTTCATAGCTGCTTATGACCGCTGCTTATGGGCTGGAGGCAGAAATCGCATAAAAATAGAGTCAAGACAACACTTCCCAGGTGGTTCCGCCAGCAGCGTCTTTCAGCACAATGCCCTGGGCCAGCAGGTCCTGCCGAATGCGGTCGGCTTCAGCGAAATTTTTGGCGACTTTGGCCTGGGCACGTTGGGCGATCAGCACCGCTACAGCTGCGGCATCGAGACCGGCCCCCGCCTGCAAAAATGCGGCCGGATCGCCCTGCAACAGGCCCAGCACACCGCCCAGGTTTTTCAGCAGGCCGGCCAGCTCGGGCGACGCGGACTTGTTGACTTCACCGGCGATTTCAAACAAGACGGCCACCGCCTCCGGTGTGCCAAAGTCCTCGTCCATCGCAGCCTTGAAGCGGGCGGCAAACGGATGTGACCAGTCGGTCGCCACATCAGCTGGTTTGGCCAGACTCAGTGCGGTGTACAGGCGCTTGAGGGAGTTGCGCGCGTCGTCCAGGTGCGCGTCGCTGTAGTTGAGCGCGCTGCGGTAGTGCGCACGCACGATGAAAAACCGGATGGTCTCCGCATCGTATCGGGCCAATACCTCGCGGATGGTGAAAAAGTTGCCCAGGCTCTTGGACATCTTTTCGTTATCCACACGCACAAAGCCGTTGTGCATCCAGAACCTGGCCAGCGGCTTGTCGTTGGCCGCCTCGCTCTGCGCAATTTCGTTTTCATGGTGCGGAAACTGCAGGTCGGCGCCGCCGCCGTGGATGTCGAAGGTCTCGCCCAGGGTCTGGCAACTCATGGCCGAACATTCAATGTGCCAGCCGGGCCGGCCACTGCCGTAGTCACTGGCCCATTTGGCATCGTCCGGCTCGGTGGGTTTGGCCGCCTTCCAGAGCACAAAGTCCAGCGGGTCTTGCTTGCCATCCAGCACCGCGACGCGTTCGCCGGCACGCAACTCGTCGAGTGACTTGCCCGACAGCTTGCCGTAACCTTCAAACTTTCGCACCGCGTAATTCACGTCGCCGTTGCCCGAACGGTAGGCCAGCCCTTTTTGCTCCAGCCTGGCAATCATGGACAACATCTGCGGCACGTAGTCGGTGGCGCGCGGCTCCAGTGACGGAGCCTCGATGCCCAGCGCCCCGATGTCCTGGTTCATGGCCACGATCATCTCGTCGGTCAGCGCCCGGATGCTGATGCCGCGTTCCACAGCGCGCTTGATGATCTTGTCGTCGATGTCGGTGATGTTGCGCACGTAGGTGACCTCAAAGCCGCTGGCCTTGAGCCAGCGCTGCACCACGTCGAAAGCCATCATCATGCGCGCATGACCGATGTGGCACAGATCGTAAATCGTCATGCCACACACGTACATGCGGACCTGACCGGGTACCAGAGGCAAAAAATCTTCCACGGCACGCGACAGCGTGTTGTAAATGCGCAAGCTCATGAATGTCTGGAATTTCAGCCCGACTTGAATCGCCGGACCAGTGAAAATGCTTAAACCGAGGCCAAGATTAAACTATACCCCTCAGATACAATCGTCCAGTATATCTAGCTGGTCAGGGCCCGTGCAGCATGCTGCAACGCTGGCTCGCAGGCTCATGTTTTCGTGCCAGCCACCCCAATGCGTTCCAGAGGAAATATGTCCAAGTCAGCTTCACTTTCGAGCAAACCGCTGTCGGCCTCCCTGCGTTGGCTGGCACTGGCGGCGGCCTTGTCCCTGTCCGCAGCGCATGCCGACGATTACTCCGATGTGAACGACCTGGCCCGTTCCGGCAAGCTGACCGAAGCCATGGCCAAGGCCGATCAGTATCTCGCAGGCAAGCCGCGCGACCCGCAGATGCGTTTTATCAAAGGTGTACTCCAGACCGAAGCCGGCAAGCCGGCCGACGCCATCACCACCTTCACCAAAATCACGCAGGACTATCCCGAGCTGCCCGAGCCCTACAACAATCTGGCCGTTCTCTATGCCGGCCAGAACCAGTTCGACAAGGCCAGGGCCGCCCTGGAGATGGCGATTCGTACCAACCCGAGCTACGCCACCGCGCACGAAAACCTGGGTGATGTCTACGCCAAGCTGGCCAGCCAGGCTTACAGCAAAGCGCTGCAACTCGATGGCGGCAACGCCGCTGTGCCGCCCAAGCTGGCGTTGATCCGCACCCTCTTCAGCGCCGAGCCCAAAGGACAAAAACCTGCGGCCAGCAATGCAGCCTCCGGACCGGTTACCACACCGCCGCCGGCCGCACCGGCACGCCCGGCGGTTGTGGTGCCTGCGGCGCCGCCCGCCCCGGCGCCGGTGGCCCCTCCGACAGCGCCGGTCGCGCCACCGGTGGCGGTGCCGGTCAGCGCCCTGGAAAAAGAAGTCGAAGCCGCTGTGCGCGCCTGGGCCAGCGCCTGGGCCGCCAAAGACATGGCCGCTTACCTGGCCGCCTACGGCAAGGACTTCGACACGCCTGGTAACCAGACGCGCAAGGCCTGGGAAGAAGAGCGGCGCAGCCGCATCGTCGGCAAAACGCGTATCAGCGTCAAGCTCAGCAATGTGTCCGTGGCCGTCAAGGGCAGCAAGGCCACCGCCAAGTTCAAGCAGGACTACAGCGCCGACTCGCTGAATGTGTCCAGCCGCAAAACATTGGACATGGCCAAGGCCGGTGAGCGCTGGCTCATCGTCAGGGAATCAACTGGCGGCTGATGCGCATGACTGGCGCTGGACCCGGTTCGCGCCCTGAGACGCACCCCTGACCCTTCTTCCGATCACCTCCATGCAACGGGCCGCCGCCGCTCTCCTTTTTGTCACCTTCTCGGTCATGTGCAGCACCGTGACAGGTGCCGACACAGCCTCAAAAAAGGCCAAGGAAAATGCGTCCTCCCGCGCGGCGGCAGAAAAAAAACGCAAAAGTACTCCACGCCCATCGGCTCAAGCAGAAGTCCGTGACGGAGAAGCTGAGGCGCGACTGATCGAGATTTACAAACTCGCGGGCCAGGCCAGGGGGCGGGAAGCACTCGCCAAGGCCGAGCGCCTGGTCCATGACCATCCCAACTTCCAGCTCGCACAGCTGGTGTATGGTGATTTGCTGGCGGCGCAGGCGCGCCCTCTGCGGACCTTGGGCGATGTGCCGGACGACACGGCCAAAGCCGGCGCGGGCATGCTGGGCGACTTGCGCCAGGAGTCGCTACTGCGCCTGAAAGCCCTGCGCGAACGGCCGGCAGCAGGCACCATCCCCTCACAATTTCTGGCGCTGTCGGCGCGCAACAAACATGCGATCGCGGTTGATGCCTCACGGGCCCGCCTTTACCTGTTTGAAAACACCGCCACCGGGCTCAAGCTGCTGGCCGACTACTACATTTCGGTGGGCAAGGCTGGCATCGAAAAAACCGCCGAAGGCGACTCGCGCACGCCGCTCGGTGTTTATTTTGTGACCAGCAACCTGGATCCGAAGTCGCTCAAGGACTTCTACGGCTCCGGTGCGTTGCCGATCAACTATCCCAATGCGCTGGACCTCAAGCGCGGCAAAACCGGCAGCGGCATCTGGCTGCACGGCACGCCACCGACTCAATTTGCACGTGCGCCGATGGCCAGCGACGGCTGCGTGGTTCTGGCCAACCCCGACCTTGAACGCATCATTCGCACCGTGGAAGTACGCACCACACCGGTAGTAATCGCGCAAAGCCTCAAATGGGTCGCCCCCCACAGCGCCCGCGCCGACAGCAAGGCGTTCGAGGATGCGCTGCAAAACTGGCAGAAGGCCCGCTCCGGCGGCGACCTTGCCGCGCTGACCAGCCTGTACACCAGCGACTTCAGCAGTTATGGCAAAACACTGGCCGACTGGAGTACCGTGCTGCGTGCCGATCTGGACAAACGGGCCGGCCGCTCGGTGCAAATCAAGGACTTGTCCTACCTGCGCTGGACCGACAGCAACGACACCATGGTGGTCACTTTTGGCGAGGTCGTCAGCGGCTCGCGCACCGGCCCCACCCGCCGTCAATACTGGGTTCGCCAAGGCAGTCAGTGGAAGATATTTTTTGAAGGAGTGATCGGATGACTTTCAGCACACACACACGGCGCGCCTGTCTGGCGCTGGCGGGCTTGAGCCTGGTCGCCGGCCATGTCTGGGCCCAGTCCGCAACTTCCGCGCCCCGTGTGAAATTTGCCACCAGTGCCGGCGATTTTGTGGTCGAAGTCTACCCCGACAAGGCACCCAAAACGGTGGAGAATTTCCTGCAGTACGTGCAGGACAAACACTACGATGGCACGGTGTTTCACCGTGTGATCAACAACTTCATGGTTCAGGGCGGCGGCTACGATGCCAGCTTCGCCGAGAAGAAAACCCGCGCGCCGGTGCCACATGAAGGCCGTGAAGCGCTGGCCAAGGGCGGCGACAAAAACATCGTGGGCACCCTGGCCATGGCGCGCACCAACGATCCCAACTCCGCCTCGTCGCAGTTTTTCATCAACGTCAAGGACAACGACTTTCTCAACCCGACCCTTATTCCGCCGGGTGATCCGGTGCCCAAGTTCGAGTACCAGGGCCGCGTCTACGAAAACACGCCACGCGCGCAGCTTGTCAACGCGCCCCAGTTGTTTGGCTACACCGTGTTCGGCAAGGTCGTCAGCGGCATGGACGTCGTCAACAAGATCAAGGCCACGCCCACCGGCGCTGGCGGCCCCTTCCCCGGCGATGTACCTAAAACAGCCATCGTCATCCATTCCGCAACCCTCCTCAAATAAACATCATGAGCAACCCCCAAGTCGAACTCCACATAACCGGCCACGGCGTCATCACCCTTGAACTGGACCAGGACAAGGCACCCAAATCGGTCGCCAACTTCCTCAGTTATGTCGCCAAGGGCCATTACGACAACACCATCTTTCATCGCGTGATTCCCGGTTTCATGGTGCAGGGCGGCGGTTTCACGCCTGGCATGAAGCAAAAGCCGTCGGACGCGCCGATTGCCAACGAGGCCGCCAACGGCCTGAAAAACGACAAGTACACCGTCGCCATGGCGCGCACCAGCGTGCCCGATTCGGCCACCGCGCAATTTTTCATCAACGCCTCCGACAACGGCTTCCTGAACCACACCTCGCCGACGCCGTCAGGCTGGGGCTACGCCGTATTTGGCAAGGTCGTTTCAGGCACCGATGTGGTCGACAAGATCGAAGCGGTCAAGACCGGCAGCAAGGGTGGCCACAGCGACGTGCCGCAGGCCGATGTGGTGATCGAAAAAGCGGTAGCGCTTTAACAGGTGCCCATGGCCCCGGCCGTGCCCCAGATCGCCGAGCTGCTTGCGCCGGCAGCCTGGCGCACGGTCGATTTCATTTCCGACATCCATCTGCAAGCCGGCGAGCCCGCCAGCTTCGCGGCCTGGCAGGCCTACATGTTGGGCACGCCGGCGGACGCAGTTTTCATCCTCGGTGACCTGTTCGACGTCTGGGTCGGCGACGATGCAGCGGGCCCTGCGGCCTCAGACTTTGACGCGTTATGTGTGCACGTGCTGCAAAAAACCGGCGAACGCCTGGCGCTTTTCTTCATGCATGGCAACCGCGACTTCCTGGTCGGCCCCGACCTGATGGCGCGAACCTGCTGCACCTTGCTGGCCGATCCCACCGTGCTGGTGTTTGCCGGCAATCGCTGGTTGCTGAGCCACGGCGACGCCTTGTGTCTGGACGATGTGGACTACATGCGCTTTCGCGAGCAGGTGCGCGGCGTCGACTGGCAACAGACCTTCCTGGCCCAGCCACTGTCCGACCGGCAAGCGATCGCGCGCGGCCTGCGCCGGCAAAGCCGCGAGCAGCACGAAAAACGCTGGCAGTCGGGCGAGCCTTACATCGACGTGAATACCGACGCCGCACGCCGGTGGCTGCAGGCTGCGAAAGCGCCCACATTGATTCACGGTCATACCCACCAACCCGCCATCCATGCGCTCGGGCCAGGGTTGGAGCGCGTGGTACTCAGTGATTGGGACGCGGTCGCACAACCGCGGCGCACCGAAGCCCTGCGCCTTGGCCCGCTTGGCCTGCAGCGCATCAGGCTGCCCTGACCCCACCTGCGATGCCGCGATGCTGAACGGTCTGTTGCGGCTTTTCAAACGCGAGGCGCCCGAGCGTCCCATTCCCGACGCTGTGTGGCAGGCCACGCTGGCGCACTATCCGTTTCTGGCGCAAATTTCCCCTGAGCGGCAAGGCCGCCTGCGTTTGATGAGCAGCCGCTTTCTGACCCGGAAGGAGTTCCACGGCGCACAGGGCATGGTCATCACCGACGCCATCGCCGTGGCGATTGCCGCACAGGCCTGTTTGCCGGTGCTGCAGTTGGGCCTGGCCTGGTATGACGACTTTGTCGGTATCGTGGTGCATCCGGGCCAGATGCTGGCGCGCCGTGAACAGACCGACGACATCGGCGTGGTGCACCGCTACAGCGAGGTGCTGGCCGGCGAAGCCATGGACGGCGGGCCGGTCGCGCTGAGTTGGCAGGACGTGGCTGGCGCCGGGCAATCGGCCGGCCAGGGTTACAACGTGGTGATTCACGAGTTCGTCCACAAGATCGACATGCGCGACGGCTTCGCCGACGGCTGTCCACCGCTGCCTTCGCGCGCTGCACGCATGCGCTGGCAGGACACCATGCAAACGGCCTACGACGATTTTTGCGAGAAGGCCGCCATCGCCGAACGCTTCGGTGGCGAACCGACCTGGCTGGACCCTTACGGCGCCACCTCTCCGGCAGAGTTCTTCGCGGTGGCCTCTGAGGCCTACTTTGTGAGCAGGCCGCGTTTTACCGAAGACTTCGCGCCGCTGACCGCGCTGTTCGACCACTTTTTTGTTCCCGGCAAGCCCTCAGACTAGAGGCGCGCGGCAGCGGCAAGCTCGGCGCCGAGCGCGCGAACCGGCCCGCTATTTCCCCATCAACTGGTTGAGCTTGTCAGCCTCAAAGGTCTCCTGCCGCGCTGCGTCATCGGGCACGCAGTCGCGCCGCGCGCGTCCGCTGTCCGACAGTTTTTCGATCGCCTGCCAGAGCAACGCGATCTGGTGCTCCTGCGAGGAGGCGTTGTCGATCAGGCCTTTCATGGCCTGAGACACCGGGTCGTCCTCGAGAGTGATGCCGTAAGCCGAGAACGCGCCCTGCGCCGTGGTCACGTCGGCGCTTTCGCCGGATTTGGACGGGATGATGCGCGCCGGGATACCGACCGCCGTGGCGCCAGCCGGCACCGGCTTGATCACCACCGCATTGCTGCCGATCTTGGCTCCGTCGCCGACCTCAAAACCGCCCAGCACCTTGGCACCAGCACTAACCACCACGTTTTTACCGAGGGTCGGATGGCGTTTGGTGCCTTTGTAGAGCGAGGTGCCGCCCAGGGTCACGCCCTGGTAAATCGTGCAGCCGTCGCCGATCTCGGCAGTTTCACCGACCACCACGCCCATCGCATGGTCGAAAAACACGCGCTCACCGATGATGGCGCCGGGGTGGATCTCGATACCGGTCAGCCAGCGCGCGATGTGCGAGATGAAGCGCCCCAGCCACTTGAGGCCACTGGTCCAGCAGGCATGGGCCAGCCGGTGCAGCAAGATGGCGTGCAGGCCGGGGTAGCAGGTCAGCACCTCCCAGGCACTGCGCGCGGCCGGGTCACGGTCAAGGATGCACTGGATGTCGGAGCGGAGTCGGGAAAACATGGTGCGAGTTTATGGCTTGGCGGGCGTGTCTGCTGGCGGCCCCTGTTCGACCTCGACCGGCCGGGCTTTTTGCGCCATGGCCTTGGCGATGCCGCGCAGGATGTGAATTTCCTCGGGGCTGAGCCCGGCGCGGTTGAAGAGCTGGTTCAGGCGCGGCATCAGTTTTTTCGGCGAGGCTGGGTCCAGAAATCCGATGTCGGCCAGCGCCTGCTCCCAATGGCCCAGCATGCCGGCCACGGCGGCCGCGTCTGCGAGCTGCGGCTCGCCCGTGGCCGCTTGTACCGCAAAACCGCCCAGCGCCTGGCGCCAGTCGTAGGCAATCAGCTGCACCGCCGCCGCCAGATTCAGCGAGCCGAATTGCGGGTCGGTTGGGATACTCAGCGCCACATGGCAGCGGTAAACATCCTCGTTTTGCATGCCGAAGCGCTCGGAGCCGAACAAAAACGCCACACCCTCGGGTTTTGAAGCCAAATTGGCCTCCAGCCCATGACCGCCGGGCGCAAGCAGCTCCTTTTTTGATAGCAACTCTGGTATGCCCAGCAACGCGGCAAAGTGCGCACGCGGCGCGCGTGTGGGTGGGCCGAAGTCGCGCGGCGTCATCGCCGTGGCGCACAAATGCGTCATGCCGTCCAGCGCTTCATCGAGCGTGGCGACAATGCGGGCGTTTTTCAGCACGTCGAGCGCCCCGCTGGCGCGCTGGATGGTTTCTTCCCGGTTCAGCACATTGGCCCAGCGCGGCGCCACCAGCACCAGGTCGCCAAACCCCATGACTTTCATGGCGCGCGCAGTGGCACCGACATTGCCGGCATGGCTGGTGTTGATCAAAACGAAACGCGTTTTCATGGGTAAAGACCGGGAAGCGGGTGTTGAGCCGGTAAAATGGCGTTATTGTCGCCTGCCCCCGGTTACCGGGCCGCAGCCCCTTGTGCTCTTTCTTAGTCTTATATGTCCAGCAATCTCCACCCCATGCTCAATGTGGCCATCAAGGCTGCGCGCGCCGCCGGCGCCATCATCAACCGCGCCGCACTGGACGTGGAATCGGTGCGGGTCTCGGTCAAACAGACCAACGACTTCGTCACCGAGATCGACCAGGCCGCCGAAGCCGCCATCATCGAAACCCTGCTGACCGCCTACCCCGGCCACGGCATCCTGGCCGAGGAATCGGGCAGCGAACATGGCGCGAAGGATTCCGAGTTCGTGTGGATCATCGACCCGCTGGACGGCACCACCAACTTCATCCACGGCTTTCCCGTGTACTGCGTCAGCATCGCGCTGGCGGTCAAGGGCAAGGTCGAGCAGGCGGTGGTGTACGACCCGACCCGCAACGACATCTTCTGCGCCACCAAGGGCCGCGGCGCCTACCAGAACGACCGCCGCATCCGCGTGGCCAAACGCACCCGCCTGCAGGAATGCCTGATCTCCACCGGCTTTCCCTACCGCCCCGGCGACAAGCTCAAGACCTACCTCAACATGCTCGGCGAGGTCATGAGCCAGAGCGCAGGCGTTCGGCGCCCGGGCGCCGCCGCGCTGGACCTGGCCTATGTGGCGGCCGGCTACAGCGACGGCTTTTTTGAAGCCAACCTCAAGCCCTGGGATGTGGCAGCCGGCTCACTGCTGGTGACCGAGGCCGGCGGCCTGATCGGCAATTTCACTGGCGAGGCCGACTTCATGGACCACGGTGAATGTGTGGCCGGCAACCCGCGCATTTACGGCCAGTTGGTAACCACCTTGGGCAAATACAGCAAGTTTGCAGGCGCCGGCGACAAGGCGACGGTACGGCAGGCGGTGCTCGATGACGCCGCCGATGGTGCATCAGCACAAGACGACGCGGCCGCTGCAGCGGCACCCGCAAAAGCCACACTCAAGTCCAAACGTATCAAGGCCGGCGGCGCCGGTCCGGCAATCACCCCACCCCTGAACCCGCCTGACGCGCCGTTCTGAGGATTGGCAGGGTCCACCCCGCAGCCAGCGCTATTAAAAAAATAGCGTTTTATCCATATCTGGCATGGGCTGAGGCCTTGTTTCACACTGATCCTGCGGGATGGCGACAAGCCTGAAAGCAGCGCCACTTCGGCATCCAGGACGGCGCAGCATTGGCGGGGCCAATTTACATCTTGTTTCGCTGGCGGCTGACGCACTGCAGGGGTGTGCGCCTACAGCGGCAGACCGGCTTCGAAACAATGTCAGTTACTATCAAAACATCACTGAAACCGGGCTGGCAGCCATGGCGCAACACCCGAAAATCTCCAAACAATGTCCACGATGCCCGACACTTCAACCACCACATCTGCTCCCCAGGCCGCCGACTCGGCATTGATGCGTGAAGTCGCCGAACTGGTGGTGACCTCGCTCAACCTCGAAACAGCCGCCGCCGACATTCAGCCTGACGATCCCCTGTATGGCGACGGCCTCGGCCTCGATTCGATCGACATCCTGGAAATCGCGCTGGTGGTCTCCAAGCGGTATGGCCTGCAGTTGCGCGCCGACCACGAGGACAACACCGCCATCTTCCAGTCGCTGCGCAGCCTGAGCAATCACATCGCGCTGCAAAGAACGAAGTGAAACCCGGCTTGACGGCGAAACTGCTGCTTGGCGCTCGCTGGGCAGTCATTGCCGGCTTCTGTATCGCTTATTCGGTGCTGGCCCATCTGGCCGCCGCCGACCCCCACCCTGACCTGTTTGACGCAGCAGTCGCCATCGCGCCCTTGCTGGGCTTGGCGGTGCTGCTGGCCTGGCGCTCACCGCAGCGGCCATGGATGCTGCTGCTGTGCCTGGCAAGCTGCGCCGCCTTGTATGCGACCAGCAACTGGCTGGTGCAGCATTTCAACTGGGTTTTTCTGCTGCAGCATGCGGGCATGCAGGCCTTGCTGGGGCTGGCTTTCGGCCGAAGCCTGCGCGCCGGCCAGGTGCCCATGGTGTCGCGTTTTGCGGCGGTGGTTCACGGCAGCCTGTCGCCGGCGCTTGCACGTTACACCCGCCAGGTCACCTGGGCGTGGACGCTTTATTTCGCCGTCATGACCACGCTGTCGCTGCTGCTCTTCTGGCTGGCTCCGGTGGCGGTCTGGTCAGTTCTGGCCAATTTGCTGAACCTGCCACTGCTGATTTTGATGTTCGCGGCAGAGTACGGTGCACGCCTGTACTTTCTGGCGCCCTCTGACCGTGCCGGACCGCTGGAGGCGATACGCGCCTACCGGCAGGCAGGCGCACGCACCGCACCGCCGCCCTGATCGCTGCCCATGCCTGTGACCCACTTTGCACTGCTTTCCCACGCACATGGCGACAACATCGTGGCCTGGCGTTATGGACAAAGCATCAGCGTGCGCCAGTTTCTGGCCGACGTGCGGCAACTGGCTGCGGCCCTGCCCGCGAGCGGACACATGCTCAATGCCTGCAGCGACCGCTACCACTTTACCGTCGGACTGGGCGCCGCCCTGCTGACGCGCAAAATCAGCCTGCTGCCGCCCACCCACACACCGGAAATGATCCACCAACTGCAGGCGCTGGCACCCGATGTTTTTTGCCTTGCCGACGCACCCCATGCCATTGACCTGCCAGGCTTTGTTTACCAGGACGCATTTGCCCAGGGCGCGGCCGACCTCGACATCGACGAGGCCTGCGACATACCGCTGATACCGGGCAACCAGCCGGTGGCTGATGTGTTCACCTCGGGCTCGACCGGCCTGCCACAGCCGCACCGCAAAACCTGGGGTTCGCTGGTGCACAGCGCCCGGGCCGAAGCGCTGCGTCTGGGCGTGGACCTGAACCCGGACCTGAAAAAAGAACGGCCTTACAGCATCGTGGGCACGGTGCCGCCGCAGCACATGTTCGGCTTTGAGTCGACCGTGCTGCTGCCCCTGCAAAGTGGCGCCGCGCTTCACGCCGGCCAGCCTTTTTACCCGGCAGACATCGTCACCGCCCTGCAGGCCACGCCGCGCCCGCGCCTGCTGGTGACGACACCCGTGCATTTGCGGGTGCTGCTGTCCTCCGGGGTCAGTCTGCCCGCGCTGGATCTGGTGCTGTCGGCGACCGCGCCCATGCCCCCCGCGCTGGCCCAGACCTGTGAAACGCATTTTTCGGCACCCCTGTTCGAGATTTATGGCTCCACCGAAACCGGACAAATCGCGTCGCGGCGCAGCACACAAACCGACCAATGGGAGCTGTTCCCACTGGTCACGCTGACGCCCCACGATGAGCGCATGTGGGCCTGCGGCGGCCATGTCGAACAAGTCATGCCCATGAACGATGTGCTCGAATCCATCGACAATCGCCGGTTTTTTCTGCACGGACGGCTGGATGACCTGATCAACATCGCCGGCAAGCGAAACTCCCTGGACTACCTGAACCACCAGTTGCTGAGCATCGAAGGCGTGCAGGACGGTGCGTTTTTCATGCCAGACGACAGCGATCATGAAGCGGTGGTGCGCCTGATGGCCTTTGTGGTGGCGCCCGGCAAAAGCCCGGCCGATCTGCTGGCGGCACTGAAAGAACGCATCGACCGTACTTTCTTGCCGCGCCCGCTGGTGCTGCTCGACGCCTTGCCACGCAACAGCACCGGCAAACTGCCGCGCGAAGCGCTGCTGACCCTGGCCAAAGCGCAGCAAGCGCCCTTGGCCGCGAAGGGAGGTCCGGATGCAGGGTAAGACCCCGCTGAGCTTTGCGGCCGACCACCCCGCATTTGCCGGCCACTTTCCCGGCCGCCCCATCGTGCCGGGTGTGCTGCTGCTCGATGCGGCTATCCACGCGGTCGGGCAGGCGCGTCAGGAGACTGATCGCGACGCCGCCACCTGCCAGGTCAACTCAGCCAAATTTCTCAGCCCGGTAGCGCCAGACGAGCTCCTGACCCTGTCGTGGAGTGATACCGGCAAGGGCCAGGTCCGTTTTGACATCACCGGCGCCGGCCGTCAGGTGGCGACAGGTGTTCTTGGTTTTGACCCCCCATGAGCGACGCCGGCAACACATCCGCGCCGCCGGCCGCGTGGCGGCAGCGACCGGAACGCAGCAACATGCTGATGCTGCGGGTCATGACCTGGATCTCCCTGCGCCTGGGCCGCCCCGCAGGTCGCTTGGTGCTTTATGGCATCGCCGCCTACTTTCTGCTGGCCAACGCCGCTGCGCGCCACGCCTCACGCGACTACCTGCGCCGGATAGCGCTTGTCCCACAGGTCGGATGGCGCCATGTCTTCCGGCATTTCCTGGGTTTTGCCTCGTGTATTCACGACCGGGTCTACCTGATCAACGACAAATTCGAACTGTTCGACATCCACATTCATCAGGAGCACCTGATTTCCGAGTTGACTACCGATCAAAAAGGCGTGTTCCTGATGGGCGCCCACGTCGGCAGCTTCGAGGTCTTGCGCGCCATCGGGCGACGCCGGCCAGGCCTGCGGGTGGCGATGGTGATGTTCGAGGAAAATGCGCGCAAGATCAACGCGGCGCTCAGTGCCATCAACCCGGCGGCGCAGCAGGACATCGTGGCGCTGGGCCATGCCGACTCCATGCTCAAGGTGCATGAGCTGATCGAAAGCGGCAGTGTTGTCGGCATGCTGGCCGACCGCTGCCTGAACCACGACAGCACGCAGCCCGTCCCGTTTCTGGGCGAATCCGCCGAATTTCCCGTTGGCCCTTTTCGCATGGCGGCAATTTTGCGGCGACCGGTGCTGTTCATGGTCGGGCTTTATGGTGGCGGTAATCGCTACGACATTCATTTTGAAACACTGGCTGATTTCTCCAGCATCCCCGCAGGCGGGCGCGACGCCGCCGTGCAGGCCGCGATGGCACGTTATGCCGAGCTGCTGGAAACCCATTGCCGCGCAGCACCCTACAACTGGTTCAATTTTTTTGACTTCTGGCAACCCGCCAGGCGCACGCCCGACGCAACCCCGGTACCTCCCCATGTTTGATGCAGCGCGCCCCCTTTTCTCCCGTTTCTCCGCCGGGCTGGCCGCCGTCGGCCTGCTGCTCGGCCTGTTGGGCACGCCGGCCATCGCGGCCTGGGACGTCGCGCAATTGATGCAGGGCCTGGCGCAGAACAAGTCGGGCCGCGCCAGTTTTGTCGAGAAAAAATACATCGCGCTGCTCGACAAACCGGTGGAGTCGTCAGGCGAGCTGCTCTACACAGCGCCGGACCGGCTCGAAAAACGCACGCTCAAACCCCGGCCCGAGTCGATGCTGATTGAAACCGGCACGCTGACGGTGGAACGCGGAAAACGCCGCACCACCTTGCGCCTGCAGGACTACCCAGAGTTGGTGGCCTTCACCGAAAGCATACGCGGCACACTGGCCGGCGACCTTGCCGCGCTCAGGCGCATTTACAACCTCGACCTGGAAGGCACCGAGGAGCGCTGGACACTCACGCTGCGCCCCATTGAAACCAAAATACTGGACGTGGTGCAGCGTATCCGCATCGGCGGCAGCCGCGCCGAGGTCAAAACCATCGAGATCGAGCAGACCGACAAGGACCGCTCGGTCATGGTCATCGCTCCGCTGGCCCCATGACAAAAGGTTTTGTCCAGACGCGCTGGCTGCCGGTCTGGATCTGGCTGGCGGCCCTGCTGCTGTGCGGCGTGCTGGTAGCGCGCACCACCTTCACCGCCGACATGTCGGCCTTTTTGCCGCGCTCACCCACGCCAGAGCAGCAACTGCTGGTGGACCAGCTGCGCGACGGGCTGGTGTCACGGCTGATCCTGGTCGCTGTGGAAGGTGGCGACCCCGCCAGCCGCGCCGCTGCATCCGGCGCCATGGCCGGCCAGTTGCGCGGCGACAAACGCTTCACCACCGTCAGCAACGGCGAGTCCGGTGGCCTGCAGCGCGACCAGGCTTTCCTGTTCGAGCACCGCTACCTGCTCAGCCCCGCCGTCACGCCGGCGCGCTTCAGCGCCGAGGGTCTGCGCGCTGCGCTGGGCGACACGCTGGACCTGCTGGCCTCACCGGCGGGTTTGCTGACCAAGTCCTTGCTGCCGCGTGACCCAACCGGCGAGATTCCCTTGCTGCTTGAAGAGTTTTCGGACGATGGCAGCAGTGGCGCCAACCGGCCCAACACGGCTGGCGGCGTCTGGGCTTCGCGCGATGGCCAGCGCGCCTTGCTGCTGGTGCAAACCGTGGCACCCGGCTCGGACACCGATGCCCAGGAAGACGCGCTTGGGGCTGTACGCTCGGCTTTCGCCCAGGCCCGCCATAGCGCCTCCGCGGGCGCGGACCTCAGGCTGGTGGCCACCGGCCCCGGCGTCTTCGCGGTGCAGGCGCGTGACACCATCAAACGCGAAGTGACGCGTACCTCGGTCATCAGCCTGGTGCTGATGCTGACCCTGCTGATCGTGATCTACCGCTCGCTGACCACGCTCGCCCTGGGCATGGTGCCGGTGATCTCAGGCACCGTGGCCGGCATCGTAGCCGTGAGCCTCGGCTTTGGCGAGGTGCACGGCATCACGCTGGGCTTCGGCACCACCCTGATCGGCGAGGCGGTGGACTATTCGATTTACCTGTTTGTGCAGTCGGAGCGCACGGCAACATCCAAAACCGACTGGGTGCGGCGCTTCTGGCCGACCATCCGCCTGGGCGTATTGACTTCGGTGGCCGGTTTCGCCTCCTTGCTGTTTTCAGGTTTTCCGGGGCTGGCGCAACTGGGCCTGTACTCCATCGTCGGCCTGCTGACGGCGGCAGCCGTCACACGTTTTGTCCTGCCGCTGCTGCTGCCTGAGGGTTTCCGCGTGCGTGATGTGTCCGCGCTGGGCGAAAGGCTGGGCGTCTGGGTGCGCTTTGCACCGCGCCTGAAATGGGCTGCGCTGGCAGGCATGCTGCTGGCTTGTGTACCGCTGGCGATGCACCGCGACACCTTGTGGAACCATGAGCTGTCGGGCCTGAGCCCGATTTCGCTGGCTGACCAGATGCAGGACACCGCCCTGCGCGCCGACCTCGGTGCGCCTGATGTGCGTTACCTGGTGGTCATCAGCGCAGCGACCCAGGAACAGGTGCTGCAGGCCGCTGAGGGCACCGTGCAGGCACTGCAGGGCCTGGTCGCGCGGCAGGTGATCACCGGTGTCGATACCCCGACGCGATTTTTGCCCAGCATGGCGACGCAGCAGGCACGGCTGGCCAGCCTGCCCCCCGCAGCCCAGCTCAAGGAAAGCCTGGCCCAGGCTGTAAAAGACCTGCCCATTCAGGCCGACCGGCTGGCACCTTTCCTGATCGATGCCGAAGCCGCCCGCCAGAGCCGACCCCTGCAGCGGGCAGATCTCAACGGCACCACGCTGGCCGTTGCCGTCGATGGCATGCTGATGCAACGCGGCGCCTCGCCCGACCGGCCCGCCGGTTGGACTGCGCTGCTGCCACTTCACGCGCCTGCCAACGGCATCATTGATGCCGCTGCCGTGCGGCAGGTCCTGGCCGACGCGCCAGGCGACCGTGCTACCGGCAGTGCCCTGTTCGTCGACCTCAAGGGCGAAGCCGACCGCCTGTACAGCGGTTACCTGCGCGAGGCGATTGTGTTGTCCCTGGCCGGCCTGGCCGCGGTGGCGCTGTTGCTGCTGCTGAGCCTGCGTTCGGCGGTGTCAACATTGCGCGTACTGGCTCCGCCTGCAGCCGCCATCATCGTGGTGCTGGGCGGCCTGGCACTGGCCGGCCACCGCTTGACCATTCTTCACCTGATCGGCCTGCTGCTGGTGGTGGCCGTGGGCTCCAACTACGCGCTGTTTTTCAACAGCGGGCCGCGCCGGTCCGGACCCGAAGACGAGGCAGCAAGAGCGGATAACGAGGCATCCGGCATCACGCCCCGCACCCTGGCCTCGCTGCTGTTTGCCAACCTCACCACGGTGGCTGGTTTCGGCGTACTGGCGATCTCCAGCGTGCCGGTGTTTCAGGCCATCGGATTGACGGTCGGCCCCGGCTCGGTCCTGGTGCTGCTGTTCTCCGCCATTTTTGCGGCGCGTCCGCCCGCGACATGGACGGCGCCGGTCAGGGCCATCACGCCATGAGCGCACCGCTGACGTCGAACACCGCACATGCTCGCTGGGACATGCCTGTCCTGGTGAAGGTTTCGCTGGGCGTGCATGCGGCCGCTGCACTGGCCGTTCTGGCCGTACCGGCCTGGTGGCCGTGGGCGCTGGCGGCACTGGTGCTCAACCATGTGCTGCTGGCGACGGTCGGCCTGCTGCCGCGCACCCATTGGCTGGGCGCCAACTGGACCCGGCTGCCCGCTGCCGCCGCCGCACGTGGAGAAATCGCACTGACCATCGACGATGGCCCCGACCCGGTGGTGACGCCCGCCGTGCTGGACCTGCTGGACCGCCATGGCGCAAAAGCCACGTTTTTCTGCGTGGGCCGGCAAGCCGCGCTGTATCCCGAGATTTGCCGCGACATCGTGCGGCGCGGCCACCGCATTGAAAACCACAGCCAGCAGCACCGCCATAATTTTTCGTTGCTCGGTCCCGGTGGCTTCCGGCGTGAGCTGGAAGCGGCCCAGACCACCCTGACCGCCATCACGGGAGACCGTCCGCAATTTTTTCGCGCGCCGGCCGGCTTGCGAAACCCTTTCCTCGACCCGGCGCTGCAGCGCAGCGGCCTGCGTCTGGCGAGCTGGACGCGGCGCGCCTATGACACGCGGGTGGGCAATCCCGCCACGGTGTTGCGCAAGCTCTGCAGCTCGCTGCGGGCGGGCGACATTTTGCTGCTGCACGACCGCCATGCGGCCCTCACGCCCAACGGCCTGCCCGTGATTCTGGAGGTCCTGCCACCGCTGCTGCAAGCCATCGCACAAGCTGGCCTGCGGCCCGTCACCCTTCGTGAAGCCCTGACATGACGGCGACCCCCAGCGCATTCGTCAACCACCTGATCGCCAGGGCGGCGGCACCCTACCGGGCGGCCGGACTGTATGCCTGGTTTTTCGCGCGCGGCAAACTCGGCGGGGATCCGGTGTTTGCGCACCTGTTGGCTACCGGGCTGCTGGCTGATCGCGCGCGCATCCTCGACATCGGTTGCGGTCAGGGGCTGCTGACATCCTGGCTGCTTGCCGCACAGGCCTCCAGCGCCAAGGGTGTCTGGCCCGAGAGCTGGCCAAGCGCACCGCAAGCTGCGCACATACGCGGCATCGAATTGATGGCGCATGACGTGGCGCGCGCCGACAGCGCACTGGCGCCAGCGGTCAGCGCCGGTCGCGCCAGTTTTGTACAGGCCAACATGTGCAGCGCAGACTTCGGCCAGACCGACGCGGTGGTGATTCTCGATGTGCTGCACTATGTTCCGTTGGCCGCGCAGGACGAGGTGCTGGCACGTGTGCGCCGCAGCCTGGCACCGGGCGGCGTGTTGCTGCTGCGTGTCGGTGATGCCGCCGGCGGCCTGCGTTTTTCCATCAGCAACTGGGTGGACCATGTGGTGACCACCTTGCGTGGGCACCGCCTCGGCACCCTTCATTGCCGCCCGCTGACGGCCTGGCAGGACACACTGCGTCAGCTCGGCTTTGTGGTGGAGGCGCAGTCCATGAGCCAGGGCACACCGTTTGCCAACGTCCTGCTGGTGGCCCGCCTGCACCCCGTGTCATGATCATCCCGAGGCCCCCGATGACCCTTGCTCCTCCTTCCCCGACTGGCGCCATGCAGGCATTGCTGCTGTCGCACTTCACCGCCACCAGTTGCATAGGCGCTGGGTTGGACGCCACACTGGCCTCGCTGCGGGCAGAGCGCAGCGGTCTCAAACCCTGCGACTTCGATTCGACCGACCTTGCCACATGGATAGGCGAGGTCAGTGAGGTTGACGGGCAGCTGCTGCGCCCCGACCTGCGCGCCTTTGACTGCCGCAACAACCGCCTGGCCCAGCTCGGCCTGCGCCAGGACGGTTTTGAAACAGCAGTGCTGGCTGCGGCAAGCCGCTACGGCAAGCGGCGTATCGGTGTTTTTCTGGGAACCAGCACCTCCGGCATTCTGGAAACTGAACTCGCCTACCGCGCGCTCGATCCGGTCAGCGGCGCCCTGCCGGCTTCTTTTGTTTACGCGGGTAGCCACAACCCGTTTTCAGTCACGGCCTTCGTGCGCGGCTACTTCGGCCTCGAAGGCCCGGCCATGACGGTGTCGTCCGCCTGCTCTTCGAGTGCCAAGGTGTTTGCCTCGGCGCGCCGCATGATGGCGGCCGGCCTGATTGACGCGGCCATCGTCGGCGGCGTGGATTCGCTGTGCCTGACCACCTTGTACGGCTTCAACTCGCTGGACCTGCTCTCGCGCCAGCCCTGCCAGCCCTTTGACGCGGGACGCAGGGGTATCTCCATCGGCGAAGGCGCGGCTTTTGTACTCCTTGAAAAACTGCCTGACAGTCTGGACGCAGGTGCCATCGTGCTGCGCGGCATCGGCGAGTCAAGCGACGCCCACCACATGTCGACGCCGCATCCCGAAGGCCGGGGCGCCATCAGCGCCATGGAGCAGGCGCTGGCCAGCGCGGGACTGCAGCCCGGTCAGATCGACTACATCAATCTGCATGGCACGGCCACGCCGTCGAACGACACCGTCGAAGGCAAGGCGGTCGCGGCGGTGTTTGGCGACCATGCCCTGCCCTGCAGTTCAACCAAGGGCGAGACCGGCCACACCCTGGGTGCTGCCGGTGGCCTGGAGGCGGTGATCAGCGCACTGGCCCTGCAGCAGGGCTTCATGCCCGGCGGTGTGCAGACGCAAACCGTGGATCCGGCCTTGCCGGTGGACTACCTGCTGCACAACCGCGACGAGGCGCCACAGCATGTGCTGAGCAACTCCTTCGGTTTTGGCGGCACCAATTGCAGCCTGGTTCTCGGCCGCACGACATAAGGAACGGGATATGACAGCTCCCCCCACTTTGAGCCTCACTGTTTTTGTGGAAGGCATTGGCCTGGTCGGTCCGGGCCTGACCAGCTGGATTGACGGCAGCGACAAGCTCGCGGGCCACGCGCCTTACGACTCCATCCCCACTGTGCTGCCAGCCCCCCTGTCGCTGCCCGCTGCAGAGCGCCGCCGCGCCGGCGCCGTCATCAAGGTGTCGCTGGCGGTCGGCCAGGAGGCCGTCAACGCCGCCGGTCTGCAGGCGTCAAGCCTGCCCTCGGTTTTCACGTCTTCCGGGGGTGACGGCGTGAACTGCCACGACATCTGCTCGGCGCTGGCTTCGAGCGACCGCTTGATTTCACCGACGCGTTTTCACAACTCGGTGCACAACGCCGCATCGGGCTACTGGAGTATTTCCACCGGCGCCACGCCAACCTCGTCGGTACTCTGCGCCCACGATGGCAGTTTTTCCGCCGGCCTGCTGGAAGCCATCACCCAGGCTGTCGTCGACAACACACCGGTGCTGCTGGTGGCCTACGACACCCACTACCCCGAACCCCTGCACAGCAAGCGACCGATACCCGACACGCTGGGTGTGGCGCTGGTGTTGAGCCCGCAGCGCAGCGAGCGCAGCCTGGCCCGCATCACGCTGTCAGGCGTTGATGGCCTGACCTCCATGGCGGCGACCACCATGGGTGATGCGGCACTGGAATTTCTGCGCCAGACCATTCCGGCTGCGCGAGCCCTGCCTCTGCTTGAACTGATCGCGCGCCAGCAGTCGGCGACTGTTGCGCTGAATTATCTGGACGACCTGCAGCTGGCCGTGGACGTTGCACCGCCATGAATCCGCCCCGCACACTGACCCACGACGAGATCGCCCGGCGCATCCCGCACCAGGGCACCATGTGCCTGCTGGACAGCGTCACTGCGTGGGACGGCGATCACATCATGTGCCAGGCCAGCAGCCACCAGGCGGCCGACAATCCGCTGCGCGCGCAGGGCCGGCTCGGCGCCGCCTGCGGTGTCGAATACGCAGCGCAAGCGATGGCTGTGCACGGCGCGCTGGTGGCCGAAATCAGGGGGGATGGTTTTGATGCCGACGCCGTACCCCGCGCCGGCTACCTCGCCAGCGTCCGCAGCGTGAGCCTGCATGTGGACCGACTGGACACCGTTGCTGCGCCGCTGCTGATCAGCGCCGAACGTATCACTGGCGACAACAACACGGTGCTGTACAGCTTTGCGGTCAAGGCCGGCGACACGGCGCTGCTCAGCGGGCGTGCCGTGGTGGTGCTTGATGCCGCCGCGCTTTCCTTGCCGCCCGCGGCTCCCGCTTGAACGCATTGGTCCCCAGGAGAAACCCATGAGTACCCCTTCCAAACGCGCATTGGTCACAGGTGGCAGCGGTGGCATCGGTTCAGCCATCTGCCGGCGGCTTGCGTCTGACGGTTACAGCGTGATTGTTCACGCCAATGGCAATCTGGCGACAGCGCAGGCCGTGGCAGCAGACATCGTGGCGGGCGGTGGGCAAGCCCAGGCGGTGGCCTTTGACGTGACCGATGCCCAGGCCACGGCCACGGCGCTCGCTGCATTGCTGGAAGACGGCCCCATCCAGGTGTTGGTCAACAACGCCGGCATCCACGACGATGCCGTGTTTCCCGGCATGCAACTGGCCCAGTGGCAGCGCGTGCTCGATGTATCGCTCAATGGTTTTTTCCATGTGACCCAGCCGCTGACCCTGCCCATGATCCGCACGCGCTGGGGCCGCATCATCACCATCACCTCGGTCGCCGCCGTGGCCGGCAACCGCGGGCAAGTCAACTATTCAGCGGCCAAGGGCGCCTTGCATGCCGCCACCAAATCACTGGCGCTCGAAGTCGCCAGCCGTGGCATCACCGTCAACGCGGTGGCGCCCGGCATCATCAACACCGCCATGACCAAAGACAGTTTCAGCCCCGAGCTCATCAACACCATGGTGCCGATGAAACGCGCCGGCAAGGCCGAAGAGGTTGCCGACCTGGTGGGTTTTCTGGCGTCGGAAAAAGCCGCCTATATCAGTGGCCAGATTATTTCCATCAACGGCGGCATGATATAGCCCCCACGGTTGCTCACTGCGTGTAGCGCCCTGCCCCCCGAGGGGGCCGCTGCGCCTGCGGGCCGGCGAAGCCGGACCCGCGGCCCCTGCTTGAATGGGTACCGTTCGCTGGCTCGCGTTGCGTATCGGGGACTAGTCGCCCTTTAGACGGCGCCAGAGCAAGAGCGGCAGGCGCACGGCAAAACCCAGGAAAAGGCGCGAGTGCATCCAGGTCAGCAGCAAGTTGTCGCGCAGGTAGTTGAAGTGCGACACGCCGCCCTCGTCAGGCCGGAAGTACTTGACCGTGGCGGGAACGTTGACGGGCTTCACGCCCAGCCAGCACATGCGAACCACCGCCTCGGGGTCAAAGTCGAAGCGGCGCATCCAGCGCTGGCCATGCATCACGCGGCGCAAGGGCGCAATCGGGTACACGCGAAAACCGAACAGCGAGTCGCCGATACCGGCCCACAAGGTTTCCAGGTTGGCCCAACCGTTGGATACCTTGCGGCCATTGACGCGCAGACGCGGCGCATCGGCGGCAAACACCGGCACCCCCAGCACCATCACCGCGGGCTGGGCGCTTGAGGCCGCCATGAACGCGGGAATCAGGTGCGCCGGGTGCTGGCCGTCCGAGTCCATCGTCAGCACATGGGTGAAGCCCTGAGCCGCTGCCCGGTCAATGCCGTGCAACACCGCTGCACCCTTGCCGATGTTCTGCGGCAGCACGATCACACGCAGGCCGGGGTCCTGCGCGGCCATGGCCTGAAGGCCGGCGGCACTGTCATCGGTGCTGCCATCGACCACCACCCACACCGGCGTCCACTGCACGCGCGCCGAGCGCACAGTCTCATAGACCTTGGGGCCGGGGTTGTAACTGGGAATCAGGACGAGATGGGAGGGCGAGGCGCTGTGGGACGCGGTGCTGGTTGAGGAGGCAGTCATCGGCATCAACGAGAGAGCTGTGGGAGTCCGGGAACTGTAGCTCAGGTCGGCGGCGCCTTGACGGGAAAATCCGGTAACTGCGCATGCGCGAGTTCGGACTGGAAGTAGTGCTCAAGTTCGCAGACGAATTGTGCGGTGTCGCGCGGCGGCTCGAAACGCTTGCCGAGCCGCACACGGTAGGTGATCGGCATCCTCGGCGTCCACAGCAGCGACCAGCCTTTGCCAAGAAAGCCGGAGTCGGTTTCGATGAACACTGTCTGCACCGGCACACCAGCCTTTTTTGCAATGAGACCAGTGGTGCCCTGCATCGCACCCACTGGGAAGCGCGTGGTGCGCGTACCCTCTGGAAACAGCAACAGGTGGTTGCCGTTGGCCAGATCGTCAACGCCGAGCTGCACCATGGTGCGAAGCGGTGTGTTGCGGATGTATCCAGCCAGCCTGGCGCCCGCGCCGAAGAAAACATTGTTGACCAGCTCGGCCTTCATGATGCAGACCGCGTCGGGCAGGCGCGAGAGAATCATCACCGCGTCGAGCAGGCAGGGGTGGTTGGGCGCAATCACCATGGCCGGGGCGTCCCGGAGTTCATCGAGCGCTGACAGGTCGAAGCGGCAGGCGCCCATGCGCGCCAGGAAGTGCAGGTAGGCACGGGTGGTGTGAGTCACCAGCCGGCGGCCCAGGCGTTTGCTCAGCGCGCGGGGCAACAGCGCACGCATCGGGAAGGCCAGCAGGGTCACGCTCAGGCAGATCACCCCCAGCACCAGGTAACCCAGGTGCTTGCGAAGGCTCTCGTGCAAGCGGGTGTGCCCGACGTGTATCTTCAGCGGTTCGTCGAGCAGAACGTGCGGTTTGTAGTCCATGGGTCAGCGTGTCAATGGCGCGCCATGCGCTGCCGGGTCTGCGCCGTCGACGGCATCCACAACACGGATGTTGGCCTTGCGCAAACGCATTGCGTGCCAGGAGCGCTTGAGGTTCAGCGCCGAGGCGACGTAGAAAATGCCCTTGAGCGCGGCCAGTGAGCGCCAGATCGGTGTCTTGCCGAAAATGTCACCGGCCAGCATGGACAGCAGGGCTTCCTTGACGCGCCAGATATTGTTGGGTGCCATGAACAGGTCACGCATGGTCGGATTGGTCACGCGGTAGATAAACCACGAAAACTCCTTCGGGCCCTTGCGCACCTGGCGGTCGAAGTGGGCCAGCGCCGCAGCGGTTTTCGCGGGTTCGCGCAGACAGGTGTTCACGGTCTCGGCGGCGACAAAGCCGCCCTGCATTGCCAGCATCACGCCAGATGAAAACACCGGGTCGATGAAGGTGAAGGCGTCGCCGATCATCACGTAGCCCGGACCGTGTGTGCGCTCGCAGGCATAGGAAAAATTGCCGGTGGCTTCCACGTCGGAGGCCAGCGTCGCACCGGCCAGCCGTTCGGCGAGCGCCGGGCACAGGGCGATGGTGTCGAGGAAAAACTCCCGAACCGGCTTGGAACGGCTTTTGAGGTAATGCGGCCAGATCACCGCACCAATGCTGGTGAAACCGTCGGCCAGAGGGATAAACCAGAACCAGCCGTGGTCGAACCAGAAGATCGTGATGTTGCCCTCGGCCTGGCCCGGATGCCGCGTCGCGCTGGTGAAGTGACCATACAGCGCCGAGCTGTTGTGTTTGGGGTTGCGGCGTTTCATGTCGAACTGCTTGCCGAGCACGGTATCGCGTCCCGAGGCATCAACCACAAACCGCGCGCGCCAGCTTGCCGCGCTGCCATCGTCATGTTGTGCCTGCACCGTGGCGCCGCTGCCGTCAGGCGCAAAGTCAACGCCCTTGACGCGGCAACCTTCGATCACCTCGGCGCCGAGCCGCGCCGCATTGCGAATCAGAATTTCATCAAACTCGGAACGCCGCACCTGGTAGGAAAACGGCATGGTCTTGTCCCAGGCATCGGCAAATTCAAAGGTCTGACTTTTGGCGGCATGCCAGGGCGAGACAAATTCGGCGCCCCACTTTTCCATGCCGATGGCCCTGACGGCGTCCGCAACACCCAACTTTTCAAGCAGCGGCAAGTTGGCCGGCAGCAACGACTCGCCGATGTGAAAACGCGGGTGATGTTCTTTTTCCAGCACCACCACCGTGTGGCCACGCTGTGCCAGCAGGGCACCCGCCGTGGCACCGGCCGGCCCGCCGCCTATCACCAGCACGTCACATTCGGCATGCGCTGCGCTGAAAGAGGAAGTCGGCGAGTGGGGCTGGGTCATGGACAGGTCCTTGGTTAAAAACGCCAGCTAACGCGCCTGTGAGCGGTAGCCTCCGACGAGTTTAAGCGCCCCTCATGACACTATTTGTAGTGAAATGTCGCTTTACACCCTGCCGTCCCGCCTGAAAACCCCCGTTGTGGAGCCTCAGCGAGCCATCCAGCGGGTCGCAAGTGCTATTATTTTCTCCGGACGTGGTACCGCCGCGCCGCCTTGCCGGCCCTTCCGACCCCGCCTGAGCCCACGCCTGAACCTTCCGTGAACCTTTCCCCTTCCGATACCCCTGCGGAGATTGCCGACACCGCCGCCGCTGCGGGCGGAAAACACACGCCCATGATGGTCCAGTACCTGGGGTTGAAGGCCGACTACCCGGACACCCTGCTGCTGTACCGCATGGGCGATTTCTATGAGCTGTTTTATGCCGATGCCGAAAAAGCCGCTCGCCTGCTCGACATCACGCTGACCCGGCGCGGCCAGTCGGCCGGCGAGCCGGTGGTGATGGCTGGCGTGCCCTTTCACTCGCTCGAAGGCTACCTCGCCAAACTGATCAAGCTCGGTGAATCAGTCGCGATCTGCGAGCAGGTCGGCGATGTGGCCACCGCCAAAGGGCCGGTCGAGCGCAAAGTGGTGCGGGTCGTCACGCCCGGCACCCTGACCGACACCGAGTTACTGAGCGACAAGACCGAATCGATCTTGCTGGCTGTGCATCAGGGCTTGCGCAACAGTTGCGGACTGGCCTGGCTCAGCGTGACCCAGGGCCTGATCCATCTGGCGCACTGCGCCGGCGACGAGCTCGAAGCCTGGATCGCGCGCATCGGGCCCAGCGAGCTGCTCTACAACGTCGAAGTCACGCCGGCTTTTGAGCAGCGTCTGAAGACCCAGCGCTGCGCCATCAGCGCGCGTCCGGCCTGGCAGTTTGATGCGGCACTCGGCGCACGTCGGCTGCTGGCGCAACTGCAGGTCGCCTCGCTGGCCTCGTGGAACGCCGATGCGCTGCCGGACGCCCACGCCGCCGCCTCGGCCCTGCTCGGTTATGCCGAACACACGCAGGGCCGGAGCCTGCCGCATGTGCACAGCCTGCAGGTGGTGCGTTCGGGCGAGCTGATCGAATTGCCGCCAACCACGCGTCGCAACCTCGAACTGACACAAAACCTGCGCGGAGAAGACGCACCCACCCTGTTTTCGCTGCTCGACACCTGCAGCACCGGCATGGGCAGCCGCGCGCTCAAAAGCTGGTTGCTGAGCCCGCGCCGCGAGCGCAGCGAGGCGCAGGCGCGGCTGGACGCGATCACCGCATTGCGCGGTGGCCTGCAGCACAGCCTGCGTACCGGGCTCAAGGGTTGCAGCGACGTCGAACGCATCACCGCCCGCATCGCGCTGCGCCAGGTGCGCCCGCGCGAACTCGTGGCGCTGCGCCAGACGCTACAAAAAACAGAGCGCCTTAGGCCCGATCAGCATGGGCCAGGGGCACTTTTGACCACTATTTTTGGGGATTTGCAGGCACCGCCGGACTGTGCCGCCCTGCTGGGCAAATATGTGCTGGAGGAGCCCGCCGCGTTGATCCGTGACGGCGGCGTGATCAACCACGGCTGCGACGCCGACCTTGATGAGTTGCGCGGCATCCAGACCAACTGCGACGGCTTTTTGCTCGACCTCGAAGGCAGGGAGCGCGCCCGCACCGGCATCAGCAACCTGCGGGTGCAGTTCAACAAGGTGCATGGCTTTTACATCGAGGTCACGCAAGGACAGGCCAGCAAGGTGCCCGACGACTACCGGCGCCGCCAGACCCTGAAAAACGCCGAGCGTTACATCACGCCCGAACTCAAGGCCTTTGAAGACAAGGCGCTGTCGGCGCAGGAACGCGCGCTGGCCCGCGAAAAATGGCTGTACGAGCAATTGCTCGACGAGCTGCAGAATTTTGTGCCGGCGCTCAGCCGCCTGGCGCGCGCGCTGGCCAGCCTGGACGCGTTGTGTGCATTGGCCGAGCGTTCACTGACCTTGAACTGGGCCGCACCGGTGTTCGTGAAAGAGCCCTGCATCAACATCCGCGGCGGCCGGCATCCGGTGGTGGAAGCGCGCCTGGGTGAAACCGGCGGGGGCGCCTTTATCGCGAATGACTGCGACCTCGGTGGCAAAAGCCGCATGCAGATCATCACCGGTCCCAACATGGGCGGCAAATCAACCTATATGCGACAGGTGGCGCTGATCGTGCTGCTGGCCGGCATGGGCTCCTACGTGCCTGCCGACAGTTGCCGCCTCGGTCCCATTGACGCCATCCTGACGCGCATCGGCGCGGCCGACGATGTGGCCAACGCCCAGTCCACCTTCATGCTTGAGATGCTGGAGGCCGCGCAAATCCTGCATGCTGCCACGCCGCATTCGCTGGTGCTGATGGACGAGATCGGGCGGGGAACGTCAACCTTCGACGGCCTGGCACTGGCCGGCGGCATCGCGGCCCACCTGCACAACAAGACCCAGGCTTTCACCCTGTTTGCCACACACTATTTCGAACTGACCGAGTTCCCGGCCCGCCACCACGCCGCCGTCAACGTCCATGTCAGCGCGGTCGAGTCCGGCGCCGACATTGTGTTCCTGCACCATATCGAGCCGGGACCGGCCAGCAAGAGTTACGGCATCGCCGTGGCCAAGCTCGCTGGTGTGCCGGCCGGCGTGGTCAACCATGCCCGTCATGCGCTGGCCGCGCTGGAAACCCAGCAGGATGCGACGCGCGCCCAGGTCGACCTGTTTGCCGCGCCGCCCGAGCAGACTGCCCCCGAAGCCAGCCGCGTCGACAAGGCGCTGGCCGCCATCAACCCTGACCTCCTGAGTCCGCGCGAAGCGCTGGACGCCCTGTATCAACTCAAGAAACTCGCTACCGGCTGAGCAGCCTCACCTCCTCACGATTGCCCTTCATGACTTATTGCGTCGCCATCAAACTGAACGCCGGCCTGGTGTTTCTCTCGGACTCCCGGACCAACGCCGGGCTGGACCAGATCAGCACCTTCCGCAAGATGATCATTTATGAAAAGCCGGAAGACCGCTTCATGGTGCTGCTGTCGGCCGGCAATTTATCGATCTCGCAGTCGGTACGTGAAATCCTGCAGGTCGAGCAGCTCAAGGACCCGGACGGCGGCCCGCCGGTAACGATCTGGAACGCCAAAAGCATGTTCGACGCGGCGCGTGTGCTGGGCGCCGCGATCCGCCGCGTGCACGAGCGCGACGCCGACGATCTCAAACACGCCGGTGTCGAGTTCAATGTGTCGCTGATCTTCGGCGGCCAGATCCGCGGTGAGGGCATGCGTTTGTTCCAGGTCTATTCGGCCGGCAACTTCATTGAAGCCACGCCTGAGACGCCCTACTTCCAGGTCGGCGAGTCCAAATACGGCAAGCCGGTGCTGGACCGCGTGATCACGCCCGACACCCCGCTTGACGAAGCCGCCAAGTGCGCGCTGGTGTCCATGGATTCGACGCTCAAGTCCAACCTGTCGGTCGGTCTGCCGCTGGACATGGTGGTCTACGAAGCCAACACGCTGCAAACCGACAAGGTCGTGTGTATTGACCACGAGAACCCCTATTTCCGCATGCTGCACAACAACTGGGGGAAAAAACTGCGCGAAGTGTTTGACAGCATCGAGGACCCGATGTGGACCGGTGGGGAAACCCAGGTGCCGCTGCTGACACCGCTGACCCGCAACCAGCCGCTCAAGAAGATCACGTCGCCTGAAGAAAAGCTGATCTGACACAGGACGGGGCAGCGTGATGCGCCCTGTCTGTCATTGCGGACCTGATCCGCAATCCATGGATCCCGGATCAAGTCCGGGATGACACGCGAACTTACCTTCAGAAAAAAACGCCGTGCCTTCCTCCGCCAAGCCCCTGATCGTCTTCTCCCACGGCAACAGCTTCCCCGCCAGCACCTACGGCGTGGTGTTCCAGAGCCTGAAGGCGCGTGGTTTTCAGGTGCGGGCGATCGAAAAATTCGGCCATGACCCGCTCTACCCGGTCACCAGCAACTGGCCGCACCTGGTGCAGCAACTGGCTGACTTCAGCGCCGAAGCGGTGGAGAAAACCGGCCAGCCGGTGTTTCTGGTCGGCCATTCGCTGGGCGGCTTTCTGAGCCTGATGTGTGCGGCGCGCAACCCGGAGCTCGGCGGCCAGCCGGTGCGCGGCGTGTTGCTGATCGACTCGCCGATTCTGGGCGGCTGGCGTGCTGCCGCACTGAGCGTGGCCAAACGCGCGCAACTGGTGGGCTCGATCTCACCGGGCGCCATCAGCCGCAAACGCAAACACCAGTGGCTGGGCCAGGCCGAGGTACTCGCGCACTTCCGCAGCAAGAAGGCCTTTGCGCAGTGGGACGAACAGGTGCTGCTTGACTACATCGAATACGGCACGCATGACGCGCAAGGTGAAGGCGACAACCAGCGCATGCTCAGTTTTGACCGCGATGTGGAAACCGCGATCTACAACACCTTGCCGCACAACCTGGAAGGCATCCTCAAGCGGCACCCACTCAAATGCCCGGTGGCTTTCATCGGCGGGCGCCAGTCCGCCGAGATGAAACAGGTCGGCATGGCCATGACCGAAAAAGTCACCAAAGGCCGGATCATGATGCTCGACGGCAGCCACCTGTTTCCGATGGAAAAGCCGGTGGCCACCGCGGCAGCCATCGAGGCTTCGCTGCGCAACATGATGGGCTGAGCCCGCCCATTTGTCATTGCGGGCTTGACCCGCAATCCATGCGCATTGAGCTGCAGCGTTGGCGGGAGGTTTTCGAGCATCACGCTGCCTAGCGGCTCGCGACAAGGCAGTAGTTTCAACTCCCCACTCCCAACCCCCCGCCCTTCCCTCGCCCCGCTGGGCGAGAAAAGGGAGCCTCATGTGGCCGCGTGCGCTGCGCTCGCGTGCACACATGACGGTCTGTTGGGATTCCCGTGCATGAAGCGCTGCGCGCTTCATGCACTCCGGATTCCGTCCCCGTATTGGCTTTACTCCTCCACCCGTCGGGCTGGGCCGAGGAGCGCAGCAGAAAACGGATCAGGGCGAGCGATTGTCTGAGGCGCTAGCCGAGTTCGAGCTCGACCCCGTTTTCGGTGAGCACCCGAGGTTGCCCCGGCCAGTTGGCACACTTCCAACGCAGGAAGGGAAGACGGCTTCGACAAGCTCAGCCCGAACGGTGGTGTGTATCGGCCATGGATCCCGGATCAGGTCCGGGATGACAACCCAGGAGAGAGGTCAACCGGCCCAGCGAACCCACCCCATCTGCGCCGTCACCAGCACCACAACACCAAACACGATGCGGTACCAGGCAAAGGGCACAAAACTGTGCGTCGCGATGTAGCGCAGCAGCCAGCGTATGCAGAGCCAGGCGCTGATGAATGAAAACAGCAGACCGACACCGAACATCGGCACGTCAGCCAGTGTCAGCAGCGCGCGGTCCTTGTAGAGGCTGTAAACGCCTGCGCCTATCAGCGTCGGGATCGCCAGGTAAAACGAAAAATCCGTCGCCGCCTTGCGCGACAGGCCCAGCAACATGCCGCCAATGATGGTGGCGCCGCTGCGGCTGGTGCCGGGAATCATGGCCAGGCACTGCACCAGGCCGACCTTGAGCGCATCCATCAGCGTCATGGCTTCGACCTCCTGAATGCGCGCCACAGCAGGGTTGTTCTGCTGGCGCCGCTCGGCCCACAAAATGACGAAGCCACCGATGATGAAGGTGCTGGCCACCACCACCGGCGTGAACAGGTTGGCCTTGATGGCCTTGCCGAACAGCAGGCCCAGCAGCACCGCCGGCACAAAGGCTACAAACACATTGAGCGCAAACTGCTGCGCCTGTTTTTCGGTGGGCAGGGCCACCAGCGTGTCGCGGATCTTCTGCCAGTACACCAGGATCACCGCAAAGATGGCGCCGGTCTGGATCGCGATGTCAAACACCTTGGCCTTGGCGTCGTCAAAACCGAGCAGCGCGCCAGCCAGGATCAGGTGGCCGGTGGAAGAAATGGGCAGGAATTCCGTCAAGCCCTCGACGATGCCCATAACGGCCGCCTTGATCAGCAATGTGATGTCCACGCACGCTCCAGAAAGATAAGACGTGATTATCGCCGCGCGCTCACGTCGCCCGGCTGCGCCTGACGGTCCACCGCTCACGCCGTCGGCCTGCATTTCACGCCGCGCAGCCGGCATTTCGTCGCAAGCCCCTCGCACCGGGCGAGCCGCCTGGGCACAGTCCGTCCCACAGACAAACCAGCCTTCATCAGGAGATCCCATGCTTATCCAGCTTCTCACCCAGCATCCCGAGGCCCTCGGCACCGTCCTCAGCAAGACCCCGTTGTGGGTCGGTGGCCTGTTCGCTGGCCTGCTCGCGCTGGGTCTGAGCCAGACACGCGACCGCCAGGTGAGCCGGCAGCGCATGGCCATCATGCCTTTCGCCATGACCGGCCTGTCGCTGTCGGGCACGGCATCGGCCTTCGGCAAGTCACCGCTGTTCGGCTACGTCATGCTGGTCTGGGCTATGGGTGCGCTGCTGGTCGGCGGCCTGGTCGCGATGAGTTCAGCGCCCGCTGGCACGCGCCATGACGCGGCCAGTCGCAGCTTTCATCTCCCCGGTAGCTGGCTGCCGATGGCGCTGATTCTCGGCATCTTTCTGACCAAATACATCGTTGGCGTGGACCTCACCATGCAGCCAGGCCTGGCCCATGACGCCCCGTACACCCTGGCGGTGGGCGCGCTGTATGGCGTGTTCAGCGGCGCCTTCGCCGGACGCGCCGCCCGCCTCTGGCGCCTGACCGTGCGGCCCGCTAACACCCCTTCTTCTTCCCCATTGCTCACCACCTGAAAGGACTCGTCATGAACACAATGAAGACATCCACTGCCCTGCCCGATACCCGGCTGGAACAACTCGCGCGCAAACGCGCTGGCGCCAAACTGGGCTGGTACCTCCACGCCACGGTTTACCTGCTAGTCAATCTGCTGCTCGTCGCCCTGTCGGTTTCCAGCGGACGCCACTGGGCGGTGTTTCCGCTGCTCGGCTGGGGCATCGGCCTGGCGGTGCACGGCGCCGTGGTGTTTCTGCTCACTGGCGGCGCCGGCCTGCATGAGCGCCTGGTGCAGCAAGAGCGCGAACGCCTCACGCTGCAGCGCGACCCCTGGTGAGTTTTTCCCATCCATCTACCCCTTCCACCAACCCGCAGCGAGGTTTTCATGCACACCCGAATCCTGTCCCCCCTCTTCCTTTTCCTGGCGGCCATGCTGGCAGCAGCAGCCGTCCATGCGGGCGACCTGACTGTTGAGGTCAAGCTTCCCCCAGAACGGCAAGGCACCGTGCGCGCCGCGCTGTTTGACAAGGCAGAGGGCTTCCCGCGCGGCACGCCTCTGCGCACAGCCACGGGCCAGCCGGGGCAGGGCAAGGCCACGCTGCAGTTCGCCGACCTGCCTGCGGGCGACTACGCGCTCACCGCCTACCTCGACGAAAACAGCAACAACAAACTCGACAGCAACCTCTTCGGCCTGCCGACCGAGCCGTATGGTTTCAGCCGCAATGCACGCGGCATGGCCGGCCCACCGCCGTTTGCAGACGCAAGTTTTCGCGTGGAAGACGGCACGCTGCAGCAGAACTTCGACCTGAAATAAAACGGAGCCCCTCATGACCTTTGCTTTGAACCGCCGCGCGGCCCTGGCCGCACTGGGTGCCGCAGCTGCCGGCGCCACCGGGTTTGGCCAGGCGGCCCAGCCACCCGACGCCTGGCGCAGCAGCTACACCCCGCACAACGGGCCTTTGAAGGCCGCACTCGACAGCGGACCGCTGCGCATCGAAGGCCGCTGGCCCGCTACCCTGCAGGGCACGCTGTACCGCGTCGGTCCGGCGCGACGCGAACTGGGCGGCGTGAGCATGAACCACTGGTTCGACGGCGACGGCATGCTGCAGGCTTTTCGTTTCGAGGGTGGGCGGGTGTCGCATCGCGGTGCGCTTCTGGCCACGCCCAAGCTGCAGGCGGAAGAGGCAGCAGGCCGTCTGCTGTACTCGGGCTTTGCGCAGACCCTGCCCCACTCGCCGCCGCTGAGCGGGCCGGACACCGTCAACCCGGCCAACATCAACCTGCTGTCGCTGCCGGCCAGCCGCGCGTTGTTTGCCTTGTGGGACGCCGGTTCGGCGCTGGCAGTCGATCCCGACAGCCTGCAAGCCAAAGGCTTCAAGGTCTGGTCACCCGACACCCAGGGCGCGCCGTTTTCGGCCCACCCGCGCGTGGCGCCCGACGGTACGGTGTGGAGCTTTGGCTACATGCCCGGCACCGGCAGCCTGCTGCTGTATGAGATCAGCCCCCATGGCCAGTTGCGCCGTCAACAGGTGATCCCTGCACCGCAGGCCGACATGGTGCACGACTTTGCCATCACCGAAAGGCATCTCGTATTTTTGCTGATGCCCCTGAAGTATTCCGGCACACCGGGGACCGGCAACCCCCTGTCGCACTACCGCTGGGAAGGCCAGTCACCGCTGGTGGTGCTGCTGGTGGACAAGGCCGACTTCAAGGTGCAGCGCTTTGAGCTGCCGGCCACCGGCGTGTTTCACCTGGCCAATGCCTGGGAGCAGGGCGGCACGGTGCAAGTGCGTTTTGTGGCCCAGCCTGACATTCTGGGCGCCATGCAGAAGATGGACGTGAACCACAGCCACAGCAATGCAAAAACCCGCGCCACACAATGGACGCAGATCACGCTGACCCCGGCGACCGGCCAGGCGCAGATGCAGGCCCTGGGCCTGGACCAGGTGGAGTTCCCGCGCATTCACCCGGCCCGCAACGGGCTGCGCACCCAATTCACCACGCTGCTCGCACGCAGTCGCGAGATGAACGCGCGCGTGGACGGCTTTGACAGCGTACTCACGCTGCACGGCGGGCAGCAACAACGGCATCGCTACGGCGACGGCTGGATCGCGGAAGAACATGTGTATGTTCCGCGCACCCCCACTGCGCCTGACGGCAAGGGTTGGGTGCTCGGCACGGCCTACCATTGGCCCAGCGAGCGCACCGCGCTGTCGGTGTTTGACGCCGCAGCGGTCAACGCCGGCCCCGTCGCCAACGTCACGTTGCCCTACGGCCTGCCGCTGGGCCTGCATGGCCAGTTTGTCGCCGCCTGAGCATCAACCCACAAGGAAATTGCCATGTGTATTGACCTGTTGCGAAACACCGTCGCCAGCCTGTGCCTGGCCCTGTCCGGCCTGGCCCACGCGGGCATGGGGTTTACCGAACTGGCCGGGCTGCCCGACGACGGGCCAGTCACCGTCTATTACCCCACCGCCAGCGACGGCCAGCGCGTCCAGAAGGGGCCGTTTGCCCTGCAACTGGACATGCAGGGCGCGCCAATGCGCGGCAACGGCCGGCTGGTGCTTATCTCGCACGGCTCGGGCGGCTCGCCCTGGACCTCTACCCAGCTGGCCCGCAGCCTGGTCGATGACGGCTTTTTGGTCGCGCTGCCACGGCACCGTGGTGACAACTACACCGACCCGTCCAGCCCTGGCCCCGACAGCTGGAAACAGCGGCCGGCCGAGGTGTCGCGCGCCATCGACGCGGTGGCGCGCGACCCGCGTTTTGCGCCGCTGCTGGCGCTGGACAAGGTCGGCATGTACGGCATGTCGGCCGGCGGCCACACGGCCTTGAGCCTGGCCGGCGGGCGCTGGTCGCCGGCCAGGCTGGCCCGGCACTGCGATGCAAACATCGCGTAAGACTTTCACACCTGTGTCGGGCTCACGACGCGGCTGACCGGCGGCATGTTCGACAGCCTGAAGAAGACCGTGGCGCTGGCCGTCATTCGCCAGAAATTCAGCGATGCCACCTGGCACGTCCATGCCGACCCACGCATCCGCGCGGTGGTGGCCGGTGTGCCGCTGGCCGCCGACTTCGACATGGATTCACTGGCCGCGCCGGCGGTGCCGCTGGGCCTGGTCACCGCCGGACAGGACAAATGGCTGATCCCCCGTTTTCACAGCGACCGCGTGCTGCAGGCCTGCAAAACCTGTGAACGGGTGGCCGATCTGCCCACGGGCGGCCACGGCGCGCTGCTGTCACCGCCGCCACCGGCCGATGTGCTGTCGCCGCTGGCCCAGGACCTGCTACTGGACCCGCCCGGTTTCGACCGCAGCCAGTTGCCAGAGGTGGACCGCAAGATCACCGCCTTCATGCGCAGACACCTGCTGCCCTGACTGCCGCCCTAGAATCAACCGCATGACGCCGCCCCGCAGCCCCGACGCCACCGAGAAGCCGGTGACGCAGATCGACTGGATCGCCAAGCTGCGCCACATGCTGCAGGTCATGGCCTTTGCGCTGGGCATTGCCATGCTCCAGTACGCCTTCATGCCGGACAAGCCCTTTGGCCCGCCGCTGGTGTACTCGCTGCTGATCGCCACCATCACCTGGGCCGTGATCGACCTGGGGCGCGAGTTCTTTCCTTCGAGCGCGGAGACCGGCTGGCCCAAAGGCTGGGCCGCCCTGGCACTGGTGCTGGGCGCCATTGTGCTGGGTTACATGGCCGGCACCCGCATCGCCGACGCGTTATGCCAGTACTACGGCTGGTACCCGCCGAACGCCGGTCAGCAGGACCCGGCCCAGTTGCGCAGCTCCATCCTGATCACCGCGATCGCCGGCATTGTCGGCAGCTTTTACTTCTACGCGGTCAACAAAAGCGCCTACCTGCAGCGCAAGATGACCGAGGCGCGCCAGCATGCGAGCGAAGCGCGGCTCAAGCTGCTGGAAACCCAGCTTGAACCGCACATGTTGTTCAACACCCTGGCCAACCTGCGCGCGCTGATCGGCAGCGACCCGCAGCGTGCCCAGGTGATGCTGGACCACATGATTGCCTACCTGCGCGCCACGCTGGGCGCGTCGCTGGCGCCCACCCACACACTGCAGGCCGAGTTTGACCGGGTGCGTGACTACCTGGCGCTGATGGCGGTGCGCATGGGTCCGCGCCTGTCGTATGCGCTGACCCTGCCCGATGATCTGGCCGCCTGCCCGGTGCCCACGCTGCTGCTGCAGCCGCTGGTGGAAAACTGCATCAAGCATGGGCTGGAGCCCAAAATTGCAGGCGGACACATCGCCGTCAGCGCGCACCGCGAAGGCGACTGGCTGGTGCTGGACGTCATCGACAACGGCGTCGGTCTGGCCAGTGCGCCAGGCGGCACCGGCTTCGGTGTGGCCCAGGTGCGCGAGCGGCTGGCCAGCATTTACGGCGCCGCAAGTGCTATTGAATTGGTAGCTGCCAGCGCAGGTGGAACAAGGGCTACCGCCCGATTTGCCTTGAATCTATGAGCCAGATTCCAGCCACGGCCCTGATTGCCGAAGACGAACCGCTGCTGGCAGCAGCGCTGCAGGCCGAGCTGGCACGCGCCTGGCCCGGCCTGCGCATCCTGGCCAGCGTCGGTGACGGCGCTTCCGCTGTGACGCAGGCGCTGGCGCTGCGGCCCGAGGTATTGTTCTTTGACATCCGCATGCCCGGTCTGGGCGGGCTGGAGGCCGCCGCCGAGCTGGCCGACGAATGGCCAGCAAACGTCGCCTTTCCCGCGCTGGTGTTTGTCACCGCCTACGACCAGTACGCGGTGCAGGCGTTTGAAGCCCAGGCGGTCGACTACCTGCTCAAACCCGTGCAGCCGGTTCGCCTGCAAAAAACAGTGGCAAAAGTGCAGCTAGCCCTTGCTGCACGTGCGCAAGCAGCTATGAATTCAGGAGCAACTGGCAGCGCTGCATGGGACCCGGCCATGGACCAGGCGCTGAACCAGTTGCGGCATCTGCTGGCCGCCGGCCCCTTCGACAAAACGCAGGGCAGGCCGCTCAAGCTGATCCAGGTCAGCGTGGGCAGCAGCATCAGCATGGTGCCGATTGACGAGGTGCTTTATTTCGAGGCCGCCGACAAGTACATTCGCGTGCTGACCGCCAGCCACGAATACCTGATACGCCTGCCGCTCAAGGAGCTGCTGCCCCAGCTGGACCCGCAACTGTTCTGGCAGATCCACCGCGGTACCGTGGTGCAGGCCCAGGCCATTGCCAGCGTGCAACGCGACGAAGCCGGCAAGCTCTCGCTGAGCCTGCACGGCCGGCCCGAGAAGCTGGCGGTCAGCCGGCTGTACAGTCAGCAGTTCCGGGCGATGTAGCCGCCCTCATCCGGACTGCCGCCATGCCTGATTCCGCCGCTCCTGCATCTGTTCTCGATTTCTGGCTCGGAGATAACCACGCCTCCGGCTGGCCCAGCCGCGACATGGGCAAGCAGTGGTTCGGTGGCTCGCCTGAGCTGGACCGGCAGATCGCTGACCGTTTTGGTGCGCAGGTGGCAGTGGCGCTGGCCGGCGGCCTGCAGGAGTGGGAAGCCGACCCGCTGAACCGGCTGGCGCTGGTGATCCTGCTCGACCAGTTTCCGCGCAACATCCACCGCGGCAAGGCCCAGGCCTTTGCCGGCGACGCGCGCGCCCAGCAACTGGTGACCGACGCCCTGGCGCTGGGCATACACACACAACTGCCCTGGGTTGGCCGCATGTTTTTTTACATGCCGCTGATGCACGCGGAAGATCTGCCGCTGCAGGAAGAAGGCGTGCGGCGTTTTCGCGAGCTGGCCGGCGAGGTGCCCGAAGACCTGCGCGTCACCCTGACCAGCAGCCTGCGTTTTGCCGAGCAACACCGCGACATCATCGCCCGCCTGGGCCGTTTCCCCTACCGCAACAATGCACTCGGCCGCACCAACACGGCGCTGGAGTTCGACTTCCTCAAAGACGGCCCACGCTTCGGTCAGTAGCCCGTCACCCCGGCCGCAGCCGCCCCTGTTCGCCTGCGGGACTTTTCACTTTTTTTGTTCCGGTCTGAATCCAGCGCCGATTCGTTTGCGTAAGCCTTTCAGGGCACCATGCATGGCCACGTCAAAACGGTCGTGCAGAGGAGCTGACAACAAACTGGCATGCGCCAGCTCACTTCTCACTTCACCAGGAGTATCCAATGATGATCCGTACCGCCATCGCTACCGCCGCCGTTTCACTGATCGCCGCCTGCGGCAGCATGTCCCCCATGATGCCGACCTACTCGCAGGCCGCACTGCCTGCCGCCGTGCAGGTTCCTGCCGGCAACAAAGTCGCCATGGAAACCGTGGGCGTGGGTGAAATCACCTACCAGTGCAGCGCCAAGAAAGACATGGCCGGCCAGTTCGAATGGGTGTTTGTCGGCCCCGACGCCAAGCTCAATGACCGCAGCGGCAAACAAGTCGGCAAGTACTACGGCCCACCGGCCACCTGGGAAGCGATGGACGGCTCCAAGCTGACTGCCGTTCAGCTTGCCGTGGCGCCCAACACCAGCATGGCCGGCAGCATCCCGCTGCAACTCGTCAAGGCCAACCCCGCCATGGGTTCAGGCGCCATGCAGGGCGTGACCTTCATCCAGCGCGTGGACACCCGCGGCGGCGTTGCCCCGGCCATGCCTTGCACTGCCGGTAACCTGAACGCCAAACAAATCGTCAAATACCAGGCTGACTACATCTTTTACAAGGCCATGTAAGCCCTGCTGATCTGATTTTCTCTGGGAAGCTCGCTTTCTATGCAGATGGTGAGCGACCAGCTCTGAAGTTAGGCGGAGCTGGTTTTAGCCCACAGGACGCATGCGGCCTGTGGGCTTTTTTGCGCGCCCAGCAAACCTGCCACCACCTGCGGTCTCGACGCGCACTTGCCTTGCAACGCGCCGGTACAACGTCCTACACATGCTTACATCATCCCTGGTTCTACTGAAGGTCAGCAAAAACAAAACCGGGGAAACCAGATGAAAAGCACCAACACAAAATTCCGCACCGCTGGCAAAAGCCTGCTCTGCACCACGTTCATGGCGGGTGGGACGGCGCTGCTGATGGCGGCCTGTTCCAGCGCGCCGCCGCTGCCCAAGGTGTACAGCCAGGACCGCCTGCCCCAGGCCGTGATGGTGCCGGCCGGCCACCAGGTCGTTCTGGAAACCCGTGCAACCGGCATCCTCAATTACGAATGCAAACCCACAGCCACCGGCCCCTACGGCTGGGTGCTGGTCAGCCCACAGGCCAACCTGCTGGACCGTACCGGCAAGGACGTGGTCGCCTACTCCGGACCGCCCGCCACCTGGAAGCATATTGACGGCTCCAGCGTTGTGGGGACCCAGGTTGCAGTTGCGCCAAATGGCGAGTTCACGCTGCCGCTGCAACTGGCGCGCGCAGAACCCTCCATGGGCACCGGCGCCTTGCAGAACATCAGCTTTATCCAGCGCATCAACACCAAAGGCGGCGTTGAAAAAACCAAACCCTGCGCGGCGCTCAATACCGGCGAAAAACTGACCCTGCCCTACCAGGCGGACTACATCTTCTGGCGCCAGGGTTAAGAAGCAGGACCCAAGGGCAAACCCGCAGGTCCCGGCCAGCGACGAAGCCCACCTGCATCACATGGGGATGAGCGCCTACAGCGTCAGGCCGCCATCAGCGGTGTAATGAAGCTAGTGCATCGACAGTGACAAAAAAACAGGCAAGAGACAGCAAGGGCAACAAAGCAAAAGTTGGAAAGAGGTGACTGCGATGAGAAGCACACACAACACAATTCGCGCATTGGCCATAGGCATTGGCTTGACCTTGCTGGTGATCTCCGGCACCGCCGCCATGATGGCTGCTTTCTCCGGACCCACGCCCGCGACGGACATTTATCGCCGTGTCGCCAGCACAACCTCCTTCGAGCCCGCCACCCACCAGGCCACCGGCCACGACACGGTCTTGTATGAGCCTGTGGTTGTTGCCAACGGCCGCATTCAATGGGTTCTGACCGAAGCACCCAACACCGTGACACGCGATTCAGGCGAAACCAGAGCCGTCAGTTATTCACTGGTGCCCAAACCGCCAGGCCTGAGCAAAGCCATCAAAAACTGCAACCGTTCGGCCAACCATGCCTACGACATTGCATGCAACCGGGTGATCTGATCCCCGGCCGCAGCTAACTGTCATCACCGGAAAGCCCCTTGAAAACCTACCCCGCCTCTCAACACGCCTCTCAACACGCCTGCAGTGCCCTGCCAGGCCGGCCTGTACTGGCGCTGCTTCTGGCCGCTGCCCTGCTGGCGGGATGTAATTCCCGGCCACTCAATTTGACCCAGTACCTGACGCAGCAACCCGCCCTGCCCGCAGACATCCGCGTGCCTGCCGGCCACCAGGCGGTGCTTGAAGCCCGCGGTGTCGGCGAATTGCAATACGAATGCCAGGCTGTCAACCGCGCACCTTTCGAGTACGCCTGGTTGCCCAGAGACCGCAGCATCGAGCTCCGGGACAGCGCCAACAACAGCATCGTGCTGGCACGCAGCGCGCGCAACTGGCTGCACCGCGACGGCTCCGAGCTGTCCATCAAAGAGTTTGTTGAGGTGAACAATGGCGCGCCCAACCTGCCGCTGCAGCGGGCCCGGGTCGAACCCGCCACCCAGCCCGGCGCGCTCCACAACATCAGTTACATCCAGCGCATCAGAACCCTGGGAGGTTTGCCGTCCACACGCAATTGCAGTTCGGCCGAACTCGGCATGCGTGTCAGCGTGCCTTATGAGGCCGACTACGTGTTCTGGCGACCCATGGCCTCTTGAGCGAAACTCCGCCCGCTAAAAGAAAAGCCCCCAGGCACAGTGCCTGGGGGCTTTTTGACGAATGGCGCCGTTTGGCAGCGCCCGGAGCCGTCTTTAACGATGGTGACCATTTCCATGGCCGCCGTGACCGTTACCATGCCCGCCATGCCCGCGGTGACCATGGTGGCCGTGGCCGTGGTGGCGGTAATGGTGTCCACCGCGGTAATACACCGGAGGCGGCGCAAGGTAAACCGGTGCCTGCACGTACACCGGATGCGGGCGGTAGACCGGTTGCGGCTGCACATACACCGGCTGCGGGTGGTAGCCGTAGGCGGGCTGGTGATAACCGTAGGTCGGTGAGGTGTAGACCGGGTAAGCGTTGCTCACGCCGACAACCACACCCGGCGTGGACACCCCGACAGAAAAACTCACATCGCGGGCATGCGCACCGCTGGAAAAACCCATCGCAGCCACCGACAACATGGCGGCGGCACCGGCCATCAGCAGCGTACGGCTGGACGAAACAGAACGGGTGATTGACTTGAACATATTCTTTCTCCTGGTTAGGGCGGTCGCTGCCCATGCAGGTATTAAACGCGGCTGGGCGCAAATCGCCTACCAATGCACAGTGAAGAGCGTAGCCAAAAGTAACGCCAGGGCCGTCTTTACACACGGTCACCCCCAAGGCGCTTGCCAGCGATTTCGCTGATTCACCCCCTAGAATCAAGCGCATGACCCCCCCTGCAGACAAAGAACACCCGAAAACCAGCAATTTTTTGCGCCAGATCATCGAAAAAGACCTGGCCGAAGGCACTTACGCCGCCCGCCAGTGGGGCGGCAGCCCCGGCGACGCCGCCCACCACGCCGCCGGCCAGCCCGACCCGGCCAAAGTGCGCCTGCGTTTTCCGCCCGAGCCCAACGGTTATTTGCACGTCGGCCACGCCAAAAGCATCTGCCTGAACTTCGGCCTGGCGCGCGACTACAACGGCGTCTGCCACCTGCGTTTTGACGACACCAACCCCGAAAAGGAAGACACCGAGTACGTGAACGCGATCAAGGACGCGGTGCAATGGCTGGGCTTTGACTGGCACAACAACGGCCCTCTTGGTCAGGAAGTCAACCTGTACCAGGCCAGCGACTACTTCGATTTCATGTACCGCGCCGCCGAGTACCTGATCGAGTCCGGCAACGCCTACGTCGACGAACAAAGCGCCGACGAAATGCGCATCAACCGCGGCGACTTTGTCAAACCGGGCACCAACAGCCCGTTTCGCAGCCGCACACCGGCCGAAAACCTGGCGCGCTTCCGTGAAATGCGTGACGGCAAACTCGCCGACGGCGCGGCCGTGTTACGCGCCAAAATCGACATGGCCTCGCCCAACATCAACATGCGCGACCCGGCGATTTACCGCATTCGCCGCGCGCACCACCACAACACCGGCGACACCTGGTGCATCTACCCGATGTACACCTATGCGCACCCGATCGAAGACGCGCTCGAACAAATCACGCACAGCATCTGCACACTTGAGTTTGAAGACCAGCGCCCGTTTTACGACTGGCTGCTCGACAAACTGGCCGAAGGCGGCCTGATCGCCAGCCCGCACCCGCGCCAGTACGAATTTGCCCGCCTCAATTTGACCTATGTGCTGACCAGCAAACGCAAGCTGGCCCAGCTCGTCAACGAAAAGCGCGTCAACGGCTGGGACGACCCGCGCATGCCCACCATCGTCGGCCTGCGCCGGCGCGGCTACACGCCAGAAGCGATTCATTTGTTTGCGGAGCGCATAGGCGTGACCAAAAGCGACAGCTGGATCGACTACAGCACGCTGGAAGGCGCACTGCGCGACACCCTGGACCCGGTCGCCCCGCGCGCCATGGCCGTGCTGGATCCGGTCAAGCTGGTGCTGACGAATTGGGACGAAGTCATGGGCGCAGGCAAGCTCGACGATTGCAGCGCCCCCGTGCACCCGCACCACCCCGAGCAGGGCAAGCGCGAATTCAAAATCGGCAAGGAAGTCTGGATTGAACGCACCGACTACGAAGAAACCCCGCCCAAAGGTTTCTTCCGCCTGTTCCCGGGCAACAAGGTGCGCCTGAAATACGGCCACGTGATCGAATGCACCGGCGCCACCAAAGACGCCAATGGCAAAGTGACGGAAGTGTTAGCCACCCTGATCCCCGACACCAAAAGCGGCACACCGGGCTCCGACGCCATCAAGGTCAAGGGCGTGATCACCTGGGTCGGCGTCAACGACGCGGTGCAAGCCGAAGTGCGGCTCTATGACCGCTTGTTCACCGAGGCGCACCCCGAAGCGGACGGAAAAGATTTTCTGGAGAACCTGAACCCGAACAGTCTGTCGGTGGTGACGGCGTATGTGGAACCTTCACTGGCTGCTGTTGGGGCTGGCCAGCGCTTCCAGTTTGAGCGGCATGGGTACTTTGTCACTGACTTGAAGGATCACGCTGCGGGGAAAGCGGTGTTCAATCGGGTGACGGGGATGAAGGACAGTTGGGGGAAGTAGTTGAACTACGAAGAAATTAAGGCACTTTTTTTTGAACACGCCAAGCAATGGGTATGCGACTCATACTCTTGGGGCCTGAGCTATCTTGCTGTCCAAAAAGATAAAGAACTGATACTTATCGACAGCATTCTTCATATAACCCCTCTCCCGCCTCTAAACATCAAAAACTTTTCTGTTAAGGCGGGAACGATTGTCGCAGGTCGCGAAATAATTTCGTCGCAAAGCAAGGCCAAAATACTTTCCCTCCTTCTAAAGGCTGCAAATGGGGAGCTGAACGCCAACGGACTTAAGCTAAAACTTCCACTACCGACCCCAGCGGAATACCATTCCGATATGCCCCACAGAGAAACGTGGTACTCAGACATCCATCTTCAGATATCAGGCGTAAAACAGCTGCCACCGACAATACAGGAGACGCTGGCCAACGAGCACGCCTTACGCTGTGGAATAACACCGTTTGACGGGCTGTCCGACTTGGCGTCAATGCTCCAGCTTTCGGATATGCGAGTGAACGGGCAATCGCCCAGAATCAATATTCGCATTGGTCCCCCTGCTGACATCCTGTTTTCAGAAACTTCCCTAAGTGCAAATCGATTAAAACTAACCGTAAATGCTCATCCGAAATTCAGCACAAAGAAAATTGCTTTAGCAATCCGCACCTTTCCATCGCAAGAGCTGCAATCTCGCAAGCAAATAGCGCAATCAATTATCTGGGATCGCCCAAAAAATGGAATTCGTAAGGGGCAGATAAATCTGGTGATGTCTCACTCAGATAGCTTATTAACCATGCTAGTAATTGGCGGTCGGACTGCTAGACGTCAGTGGTTTGTAGATCCAGAAAA
>NZ_JAYWHI010000028.1:0-31330 GCF_043778355.1 Polaromonas sp. | reverse complement strand
TAGCCGTCAGAACAGCAGATTCTGGTGTCACGGACCGCTTTCGCGTTGATCATCCGCTGCTCTTCGGTCAAATCACGACTTGATCAGACCTTCCCTAGTGCGGCGGTCAGTCCGTCACCGGCAAGGAAGGCGTAACGTTCCAGTTCCTGATGGCTGAGGTGGGGGGCGTATCTCACATTGGGTCTCCTGGGTTGGGTTGATTGGATTGCTGGCTGCTCGCGGACGTGACTTGGCCTCCGCCTGGGCACAGATTCAAGGTGGTTCGTGAAGGGAAGAAAACGAGAACGGGACATGCCGGCCATTGCGGTACGACGGGGACAGGTTTGCCAGCCGACTGGGGCTGGCCGGATTACAGGTGGGCGGTAGCCAAACCTTGTGCCGTGCGCGCAGAACGAAGGATCTGCCGCATCAGGTCGCCGAAGGCTTCGGCCTGGGCCCAGCCGGGGAAGTCGGCAATGGTTTCGATGTGCCCGACTTCCAGGTGCAGGGCCACGCTCCAGAAATGCGGATGGGCATTCGCGGGATGTTCATTGGCCTCAAAGCGCTTGATACCGCCCTCGCCTTCCACGCAGGGATACACCTCGACGGCGTCGTAGTGATGCAAGGGTAGTTGGGGGCTGGTGAGGTTGAAATAATCGCCGGCTGCCTTGCCAGTTGCTGGAGGGAGGCGATATGGCAGTTGGGGCTGCAGGACGGTGGCGCCACCGGGTAGCTGGTGGTACTCCAGGCCCAAGCCGGAAAGCACGGCCTGGTGTTGCCGATCGGAAATGGTGAAGTTGTTGCGCGCCCAGCAAACTGCACCAACGACGGCTGGGGTTACCAAACCTCTGGGGTTGATGCGCCAGCAGAGATCGCGGTCCACTGTCAGGAGGCCTGCGCCTTCGTTGGGCGGCGGGTAGGGTTTGAAGTTCACGGGTGTTTTCCTGGAAGTGGTTGGAGTTGAAGGGCTCTTTGGTGGAATGCATCGGAGACGCGAAGGGATGTGACGGCACAAAGCCCGACCCGGCCGCTGACCAGATCGGGCTTGATCCGTTTACGAGGGAATAAGGCGAGCGAAACTTCCGTGCGCCAAAAATCCAGGCGGCGAAGAAGCCGCAGGAAAGTCGCCGGTCTCCGACATGTCGCGAGGCAATCAGATCCAAAAGCTTGCAGCCACCGCTCTACATATCCGTTATATGGGGCCAAAAAAAACTGGGGTTGCTTTCTTCCATTACGAGCGAATGCGTATCTGACCGCGGTGAACATTTATCGGCATCCAGATTGGAGCCTTGCGATTTGGCCTGAGCGTTGCCGTCGTTCCCACTTGCGGTCGTCCACGCGCCATTGCCCCGTACAGCGCATACAAAACCCGGGCCCGAAAGTCAGCCAATAGCAACCTGGTTTAACAGCTTTGGGCTCTGTACGATTTCGCTGACGTCTCCCATCGCGGCATCCAACTATTCACGCAAGGCCGCTCATAACGCATAGCTTGATGCATGGCTAGGTAAATATTTCCCAAAAGTGCTGCTCATGTTTCGAATAGCATCAACGGCGACCCACAGGTAACCCGTTGTTACGACATTTCCAGTGGCCCGCTTTTTAGCGTGACGTCCCGTGTGTACCGCACAACTTGCGTTCCAGTAAAACTTCAAACGGCGATTGCTCACGGCTTCAAGAGGATTACTCCTCGCAGTTGGACTTGCAATAACAATGATCACCGCGTTAAAAGTAACAACACAAGTCACGAAATAATCCATGTTCAACTTTTCTGCGCTTGCGAGTGCTCCCGCCTCGGATGTTCCCGGGACACTGGCTGAATTATTTGGCCAGCTCGATCGAAAAGCGACCCACACCGGCCTCAGGGCAGCGCAATCGGCTGCCGCAAAATCCCTGGACGAGCAAATGGACTTCCGCGACGTTGTCGTCAAGTTAAGCACGGGGTCCGGAAAAACGGTGCTCGGTCTTTTATTCGCAGAAAGAATGCGGCGCAAATACAAGGGTGAACCCGTTGTGTATTTATGTCCCACGCTTCAGTTGGTCGATCAGGTCGTCGCTGCGGGACAGGTGATAGGTGTGCCGGTTTCAACGTTCCCCAAGCAAGGCATGCCCTATGACGCGATGAGCGGCGGTGCTGTTCTCGCTTGCACCTACAACAAACTTTTCACTGTTCGTACAGCTTTCGACACTCACACGATCCGGCCCTCAACCTTCGTGCTTGATGACTGTCACGCGGGCATCGAACGAGTCAAGCAGTGCTACACCGTCACAGTGCCGCAGGAGTGCTACGCAAAGGTGCGAGCCATCCTAAAACCGCTTTGCGAAAGTTCAGATCCAGCCACGTGGCGCGGCATTGAAGCGGATGACTATGCCTCCCAGTATGAAGTTCCCTACTGGATATGGGCATCCGTCCATAAAGCGATCACCGAGATACTTGAAGGCTTCAGGGATTCGGATGACTTGAGATACAGCTGGAACAACATCAGCAGATATTCAGATCTTGTTCGGTTTTGTATTTCTGGTACATCTGCAGAAATTTCGCTGCAGATTCCTCCTGTGGAGGAAAACGCCGCTTACGCCAATGCCAAGCACCGGCTGTTCATGTCCGCCAGCGTTAAGGACGGATCCGGCCTGGTGGGTGCCATGGGTTGCGATGTGGCCGCATTTTCGAGGTTGATTGATCCAGTCGAGGATGAGGGTGCTGGCGAGCGTATGATGTTGCCGACTTCACTAATCTCGTCGTCCACCCAAAAATCAGAGATTGCGTCTGTCTGCAGCGTGTTGGCCAATACCGCGAATGTGGTGGTACTCACAAGTTCTGGAGAGCAGGGTGCAGAATGGATCAAAACGGGTGCAAGACTTGCAAAAGACAAACAAGTGGACGCCGCGATTGCCCAACTGCGCAGCAGTGTCGGGAATTACACGGTATTCGCCCAACGATTTGACGGCGTAGACCTTGCCGATGACGCCTGCCGTGTCCTTGTCATCGACGGCATACCCCACGGCGACCGGATTTGCGATCAGATTGATGCCTACCGTCAAAAGGACTCTCCAGGCTACGAGGTACGAACCGTCAATCGATTCGAGCAGGCGCTAGGCCGGGCTGTCCGATCAAGCGCAGACTACGCGGCCGTGCTTCTGGTCGGTACCGATATTGCCGCTTTTATTGGCAAAAAGTCGGTATCGGATTTACTGGAGGCCCGCACCAGGGTGCAGGTCGATCTGGGCAAAGAAATGGCCAAACAAGCGGGAGGTGACGTCAAGTCGACGGCGGTCATCATCATGGAGATGGCACAGGCACTTTTGAGCCGCAACGAGCAATGGAAAGACGCGCATCGAACACGGGTTAAAGCGGCGCCTCGTACGACCCGAAGCGCGGGGCTCACTTCCATGGAAAAGGCTGCGGTTGCTTTACGCCAAGCCTGGGAACACGCGAAGGCGAAAAACTTTCAGGCAGCCGTAGCTGCGGTCAGGGAAGCATCGAATATCGAAGGCTTGCACAAGATTCAAAAGGCCGAACTGATCTATGTCATTGCCGGCTATCTGCATCAGTTCTCGCCTCCCCTCGCAGCAGACGCCTATGGAGCAGTCTTTGCATTAAATTCGCATTTCCCGCGGCCGGAAAAGGTGGCTGACAAGAAATTCTCGAGGATGACGGATCAAGCCATTTCAGTCCGTGACTACTTCAGCGCATTTAACACGCACAACGGTGCGATCGCGCGCCTCAGTGAAATTCGCGGAAAACTGGCTTTCGCAAACACTGCCGAAATCGTCGAGCAGGGACTTTTTGAGCTTGGACAAGCTCTGGGTGCAGCATCTAGCAGACCAGAGAAAGAAACCGGCCGCGGCCCTGACGTGCTCTGGATGTTCGACGACTGCACGTTCTGTATTGAGGCAAAAAATGAAAAGACCGCGCCGATCTTCAAAACGGAAGCAGGGCAACTGCTGTTGAGTCTGGAGTGGTGCTCAACCAATCTGGATAGCGGTTCGTCCGCGCCAAATGCAGTTTTTGCGACCAACACCACAACGGCTGACAACGCCGAAGACGTGAAATTTGGTCCGCATCTGCTTAATGAAGCGATGATTTTTGAAATCGTAGACCGCCTCCAGCAGTTTGTCCTCGGTCAAGCCTTTGATGGCCCACTGTTTGCAGACGCTCCCGCTGTAGGCAAGAAACTGATTGAACTGGGTTTGACTGGAAAACAATTGAAATCCGGCTTGCCTGTGCTAAAGCATTAGTGTCTTAATAATCGGCAAAACGTGCCCCCTCATTGATACACAGCCGCAAACATTCGAATGCCTGAAAACGACCAGTCAGTGACCAGTACAGCTGAAGAAAAAGCTAAGAGCGAAGGTGTTTCCGTCAGTACCACTCGCGGCGATTACATCCACCTGTGGCCCCACCACCAGGACGGCACCCTCGTTTACGCAGCCGAGGATTGCGTCATCCGGCTGGATGTCCACGATGCACTGGATTGGGAGACCTCCCAGGCTTATGATTTGGCGGCGCCCAACCATCCGGATTTTTCGCTGTCAGATCGGACTCGATTTCTAAACCGCTTGGCGCTTCTTGAGGTCGCGCCGTGTGATGGGGTTAGTCAAGAGAAAAAGAAACACTTCACGCGCCTGCTCGGTGAAGGAGTGCGCAGCTGCCTGACCTTCGAATACGAGTCGGCCATGCAAATGCTTGATAGCGCGGAGGAGTTTATCTTGGCAAGGGTTCAAGAAACCTCCAGGAGCTGGTATCTGTCCGCCGCCTTCTGGGGAGCTCTTCCATTTGCAATCATTGGAGCCATCCTTTGGTTCTTTAGAACGCCGGTGATAAATTCAATTGGTGAAGAAGCATTGTTCTTACTGCTTTCAGCCGTCTTGGGTTCCTTGGGAGCACTGCTATCAGTTATTGCTCGAAGCGGAAAACTAGCATTCGATTGTTCTTCAGGCCGTGGCCTGCATTATTTGGAAGGCCTATCACGCATAGCGGCGGGGGCACTTTCTGGAAGCCTGGTCGCCATCGCCATCAAATCCGAAATCCTCCTGGCAGTCTTAACGCAAGGAGGGAAACTTCATACCGTCATGCTGCTTGGTGCATTCGTAGGAGGTGCCGGCGAGAGGCTGGCCACTTCTATTATTTCCAAGCTGGACAGTACGGCCACCGACATTCCAGCAACAAACAAACCCAAAGGAACAAAACCCAAATGAACCGATCAGCACTCATTATTGGCAGTCCAGACGCAGATATACCTGGCGTCAAACAAGATATGGTGGCGTATCGCCAGCACTTCGAAAGTCAGCTTGGCGGCGCGTGGTATCCGCATGAGATCGAAACACTGGAAAGCCCTGGCGATCTCGTCGTGCGCCAAAAGCTTGAGATGATGAAAAAGGCTGACTATTCGGTGGTGGTCTTTGCCGGGCACGGCAGCCACCCAACCCGAACCGGCACAACCAAGGTGCTACTGAGACCGGGAGTCGAGATGGACGTAAATATTCTTAAGCTCGGAGCACCTAAGCATACGCTGATCGTCGACTGCTGCCGCAAACTGAATAGGCAAATTATCTTAGATAGCGTGATGGCCAAGTCAGCTTCATTCTCAGAGGCCAGGAGCATGGTTGACTATCGACGGTACTTCGATTTGGCAGTCCAAAATTGTTCTACTGGCCTGGTCACACTGTTTTCTTGCGATATTGATGAGACTGCGCAGGATCTTTCGACCGGAGGACTTTACTCCGTAGAGCTGTTGGCGTACGCGAGACAATGGGAAGAACAAAGAAATCGCGGCAGCGGTGAGTCGCATCGGGTTCTTCAAATCCCGGATGCTCATGAAGCAGCAAAAGTGAAAGTGATTATTGCTAGCGGTGGGCGACAAACTCCACAAATTGAAAAGCCCCGCTCGTCTCCTTATTTTCCCTTCGCTATCAGCGCATGATTCTGGCTTCGCTCATCGTTTTAGGACAAATAGTCGCTAGGTAGCCGACAGACAGTGACTTGATTGCAGTGCCAGAACATGATAGAGATTCTTACGCCCGACGGGCTTCAAATGCAACAGCTGACGACGCCATTCTTGCCGCGGCCGCTGGCAACGTCCGAAGATTTTGCACGATTAGCGTTTTAGAAGTACGTACAAAATCACCAGTCCGACAGCCCAAATCCACCAAGGTATGCCAGAACGCTTTTTCTGAGGCGCCGGCGCGTGCTGCGATGCGTGCGGGCCAGGTACCGGCCGCTGCGGTAACCCCTTTCCAGCGCTTGATCCCTGTCCTGGCACCGGTTGCGTCTGCTGACGCATCTTCTGTAAAACTTGCTGATTCGCGGATAGCGGCGTAGCCGACGGCGCAGGCCGCTGAGGCGCGCCACCGCCCCCTTTGATTTGCCCCAACAAACTTGAATTGGAGAGCCCTGCGGGTTTTCTTGCCCCGGGCCCCTTTAATCTGAATCGGGCTTCAGCATCGGTCAATTGCGTGATCTGAGAGAGCGTTGCGGCCGTGATCGAAATGTGCTGGTACTTGTATTTCGGGCTTCGGTAAATGGGTTCTACCAGTCCTTTTATCGTGATCCAACGGCCCACCCAATCGGCCGTCGGCACAACACCCCCCTTCGCGAGGGCCTCGTTCCAGACGTTGATCTTGACGCAGGGCCCATTCCACGGGGCAAAATTGACGAATACATAGGGCTTGCCCTTGCCTTTGCCGAACTTCCCGATGTCATGTTTCACTTCAACAACACGACCGACTAGCTCAACCATCTGACCAATGTGGCTGGCGAACACCCCGTAGCTACTGGCGTCCAGAACAGGATATTGGCTGATGTACCCCACCGGGATTTGCACTGCCTTGGGCTTGCCGTCCAAGACGATGCCTTCCAGCGGGATGTTCCTGGCGTTCAGGAAATCTTCAAACGAAGGAAGTTTCCTGTAAGGAGCCCCGCAAATTGCCGCAAAGCTGCGTGCGTCTCGCGCCAGGCTCGGGATTTGGGCAACAGCCGCCAGCACTGATGAAGAGCCAGGATCAGCATAGTCGTTGGCCTTGAAAACGATCACGCCCGCACCGCTACCTGAGGAACTCCAGAGCGAAGGCTTCTCGCACAAAGCCCTTAGAGCGAGATTTAGTCCCATGAACGAGAACCTATCCAGCGAGGTGTCGAACTGACTGCCGTCGCGCCCCGGATGCTGGTAGTCCCGGTGTCCCATCTCGGAGCTTCCCAAGGCCGCGATCTCGGGCACAAACATCCCGTCATAGTCGATCAACTGAATTCGCCGGCCCGCATCGGCGACCATCAGATTGCCTTCCTGGATGTCACCATGGGCAATGCCCTGCGCCTCAAGGTAGGCGGACAACTGGCTCAACGAGTTCACCAAGTTGGTCAGTTTGGCTTTGTCCCCGTGGTTTGCCTCAACAAACTCCCCCAGGGTTTCGCCGACGGCCCATGCCATCCGGACCAGTGGATAGGTGGACCCGTTCAGATTGACTCCGTGCGGCTGGAACTCAAAGTCCACGAAGTACGGTGAAGCTAGCGTTTTGAGCTTCTTCGAGATGCTTGCGTACCGCTTCTCCAGCGCAGGGGCTTCACGGTGGAAGCACCGGACGGCGTACTTCGTATGCCCGGTTTCAACGGCATAAGTGAGCGCAAAGCCGCCGCACACGACCGAGGGAAGACCCAGCCCCGATGCACGAATCCTGCCTGACTTGAGTTGCGGGTCAATGAAGGCCGTTTGGGGAAATTGCAATGCCTCCTGATATTGCTCAAGCGTTGGGTAGCTCACGGGAATTCTGCCTTTTCATCGGCGCCTTTTTTCGCATCCGTTTCGTCTTCTTCATCGTCAACAACAACGCGGATCAAGGTCGAATCGTCCAGGCGCATGCGCCGCTCCTGTCGCATGGCGACCACCAGGGACTCGAAGTCCTCAAGGCTATCGATGCCTGAAAGCACTTGCACCGCATTGCCCCCTTGGGCCTCACTCAAAAGCCAGTGTCCGACTGCATCCGTAACCAGGAAAATTAAATCCCCGGGCTCCAGGACCCAGGTGCAGCTACTGTCCGCCTTGAAGAACTCCGAGTCACTCACAAAATCATTGGCGGCCGAGAGCGTGGAGAGCAGCTGTGGGCGAGCATCAAGCTGCTCCGCCTCAGTGAAGGGGAATGAGGCCACCAGTACATTCTGGCGCACATGGACAGCCAAGCTATCCCCAATAGCCAGTACCTCTGCATCCCGGCCATTTGCGGCTAGACCAAGCCCCAGCAAGGTCCCAAAACTACCTCGATCAAAACCAGCCTGTTGCGACCATGACAGGGATAAGTAGTCAACTGTGGCAAGGTAGGCTTGCACCCGGTCAGCGACCCACTGCGCCGAGATGCCTTGGTCTTGAACATAGGCGCGCACTAACAGCTGTGCCCATGCGCGTGAGTCATAGGACTCGGAGGCGCCATCGGCCACAGCAATGCAGGTTCCCGGCTCATTCGCCGCCCACGCATCCTCGTTTAATTCCGCTTGCTGCGGGTCTTTGGCGACCGAAGCGGTCAGGTCAACACGCAAACGCACCGAATTTCATCGCAACTGCGATGCACGGGTGCCGATATCGAAGAAGTCCACGATCTCCGGGGCTTCAGCATTAAAGATGTAGCCTCTGGACTCCAGCGACACGGTGTGCCCTTTTTCTTGAGCCACCTTGACCAGATGCTCGGGCAATTGGCTGGACATTCGGAACAGAAGCTTGGCGTATTGATCTGGCAGGCCAGCTTCGCTGGCCGGAAATGTCACCGATGCACTCGTTTGCGAACTGACATGCAGGTTCAGCAACAAGATGTTGCCGTCCAGCGTCTGAAACTGCCGCAATGTATCGGACAGTGCTTCGGGGTCGCCGTCCGTCGACTCACCGTCGGTGATGTGAAGCACCGTGGGCGGGTAACTATTGGGGTGAGCATCGCACCATGCCGCCAACTCTTCGGCCGCACGTGTGATGGCGGCGCACATGGGAGTACCGCCGCTGGACTTGGGCTCGAACCAGACAGGGAATTTCACGGTCTGCTCGACGATTCCGCCAGCGCCGTCGTCAACCTTGCGTCGGCGCTCTTCAACACGCAAGGGGTTGGCCTCGATCGCTGAAATGGGATTGAGAATCTGACTTGCCAAACCACCGTGAAGTGCGTTCTGCGCACCACTTTCCCCATAGCCGATGACACCGATGTCAAAGTAGGCTCTGACACCATCAGACTTGATGCACCGCGTGACGAGCTGCATCAGAGTTTTGTTCAGCACATCGGCAACTATCTGCGCCTTTGTGCGCTCCGATGCGGCCATTCGATCTCCCATCGAACCAGATTGGTCGACAAGGAATAAGAAGGCGGTAGGGTCACTTCGTTGAATCGGCGCTTTGTATGGCATGTCATCCTCCTGTGGTTATCTTTCTAGCTCGATCAGGGCACACGTTCCGCGAAACCTGCTTTTTTGAGTCGCTGCAAGCGAAACTCATCCAATACCGTCATTGCACGCAGTTGGCACCGACATAATGCCACGCCTGATCACCAAGAATACTCGGATCGCCCTCTATATTTAGAGGGGAGCGACTCCTCCCCGCTCTCTCCGTCAAAATCTGAAATGGCGGGGCGTCACATCCGACGCGCCAGCTGAGGAAAATATCCAGACAGCACAGGAGAATTAGATGGCTTTCAGCGATGATAGTGGCGGATTTGCGTTTGCCTGCGAAGACGCAAAAATCTCAATTTGTGCCAGCACGTGGAGCACCCGTCTATCCCAACTCGGCCTCGTACAAGGGCCAGTTTTCGTCATGACTGGTGCACTCCCGGGTCATGACTACATTAGCCGGATTATTGGCAAGCGACCCCAGAACATTTTCATCATTGCCAACAGCAATGCGGAGTTGGAAGCAAAGGCCCTCAAGCTCAAATTCCCGACGGTCAGAATAGTGCTGCACAAGAATAACAATGCAAAGGTTGTACTTGTTTCACCAGCTACGGTTTGGGTATCAAGCTCGGACTTTGGTGAAACGAGGCAAATCCAGTCAGCAGTTGGCATTCATTCGGCCAGCGTCTACAACAGAACGTTGGACACGCTGTTTCGTAGGGTATGGGACGAGGGAACCGAAGTATCGTGAACGGACGCCGCAAGAGCGAACGCATGTATCGCGGAACCATCCACAAGCAATCAGCTGTTAGCTATCGCGCACTCATCAGCAGGGCGGCAAGCAATCCAAGGCCAATGGCTATAGCCGCAGGGTTATCGGGCTTTTCTGAAAGTACTTCGACACCTTGAAGTCGAAGTTGCGCCTCGCAATTGTCCGCCCAATTCAGAATTTTCGACGGCGGAACTCCGAGCTGAATTGCAGCTTTTCTAAGTTGCGCCAAGTTCAATACCGAATCGCCGGACTCAAGCCGGGAATAGGCTGACTGAGACAAACCCAGTGCTGCTGCGAAATCACCTTGCTTGACGCCATGGACTTCTCGCTGCTGGGCAAGTATCTTGCCCACTAAAGCGGGATAAGTAACCACGGGTCGTGGAGAGGGAGTTGACTTTGTCTGCATGTATGTGTTAAATGCAAAAATGCACAACAGGAGGATACCATGTTCCAGTCAGTAAATCAGCAACACATCTGGGCGCCTCCAGCCGGAACGGTCATTCGGGTCAGCCGGGGCTTTTACGACCATGTCGCCCTGCTTAGCGACAGGCAGATCCACGGAGAGCGCGGGGTGCTGTCGTTTTCTTCCAAGTCTGGCGGGCTTGTGGAGGAAAGCTTCTCGGCATTTTCCGCTGGCAGGCGTGTCTCTGTTGATGGCTACTTAGGTTCAACTCCTCCAGCGAGGGTCATGCAACGCGCTCGGCTTAAGCATGATCAAGCTTATTCATGGACTGAATTCAACTGTGAACATTTCGTCCGATATGCACACGGAGTACTCATTGAAAGTCCACAACTGCAAAAATGGGCTGCCCTGGGTGGAATTCTGAGCGTTTTCGGATTGGTGGCTATGCGTCCCTGAAGGCATCGCATTTTCGGAGACATGCACTTGCGGCTCCAGCCACTTTTAGATTAATTGACTCAAGCTGGGTTACGGACCACTCAGCGGAATTCCGGCCGGATTGCATAATAACCAGCCGTTTCTACCATCCAGTTGATGGTAGAAACAATGAGTGCCTCGAAAGGCGCTTGTTTATTGGCTTACTGGCGGAGAGGGCGGAATCGAACCCACGTTTATTGGCTTCAGAGGCCTTTTATAGGCCACTGGAGGGGCTTATTGGCCCCAGCGCACAAGACGGCTGCGAATAACTGTTGCAGGGCTGTCATCCACGTTGCAGGCATACAAATTACGACGGTCGTCGCGCCCCAACATTGAAATGCATTGACCTACACGCTCCTCAGATGCCTACACAGCGCCTACATGAAAAACAAAAAGCAAAAAGGCCAACCTAAAAGGTTGGCCTAAGTGCTTGTTTTATATGGTGGCCTGGGGCGGAATCGAACCACCGACACAAGGATTTTCAATCCTCTGCTCTACCGACTGAGCTACCGGGCCTGAGCCTAGGATTATATATCAGGCTGCGCGCTTGCCTCGGGTCAGGTCCACGCCCAGTTGCTTGAGCTTGCGGTACAGGTGGGTTCGCTCCAGACCGGTCTTCTCGGCCACGCGTGTCATGGAGCCACCTTCCTTGGCAAGGTGGAATTCAAAGTAGGCTTTTTCAAATTCATCGCGTGCATCACGCAGCGGCTTTTCGAGCAGGAAGCTTTGCGTTGCCTGGGGGCCCAGTTCGACAACGGCAGCCGCCATACCGCTGGTCATGGCCACTTCGACGGTCAGGTCGGGCGCATGCAGCAAGGTGGTTGGCGGCGCCAGCGGCTTGCGTCCAGCTGCCTTGACCAGTCCCTGCTCCACCGCCTTGAGCAGTTTTTGCAGGGTGATGGGTTTTTCGAGGAAGGCCATCGCGCCGATCTTGGTGGCTTCGACGGCGGTGTCGATGGTGGCGTGGCCGCTCATCATGATCACGGGCATCGTCAACATGCCGCTGGAGGACCACTCCTTGAGCAGGGTGACGCCGTCGGTATCGGGCATCCAGATGTCCAGCAGCACCAGGTCAGGCCGGGCGCGGCTGCGGGCGGCGCGGGCCTGGGCCGCATTTTCTGCGAGTTCGACCTGATGCCCTTCGTCGTTGAGAATTTCCGACAGCAGATCGCGTATGCCCAATTCGTCGTCAACCACCAGAATATTTGCCATGATGAATCGCTATCCCTAACCAGCAGTAATCGAACCCGCGGCAGCGCTTTCGCACTGCGCCCGCAAGTGTTGTTAAGTCACAACCGCGAATGATAACGATACTTGGGCGCCCTGCACGACGTCATCGACCACGCGATTTGAAATATCAATGCGGGCGCCGTGTTCGTCGGCAATTTTTTTGACCACCGCCAGGCCCAGCCCGGTGCCTTTGACCTTGGTGGTGACGTAGGGCTCAAACGCCCGTTTCAGGATGTGTTCGGGGAAGCCAGTGCCGTTATCGCGCACGGTCAGGCGCACACGCCGCGAAGCGGGCGAGTATTCCGTCTTGAGGGTGACCAGCGCGGTACGGCCGGCCGGCAAGCCATCTTGAGCATCCTGGGCGTTTTGCAACAAGTTGTGAATGACCTGCCGAATCTGTTGTGAATCCGCCTTGATGTCAGGGCAACCGGGCTCCAGTTCCGTCTGCACCGGCACCACCGCGTTGTCGCTGGCATAAAGCTGGACCACGTCATAAACCAGTGCGTTGAGGTCCACCGGCTTGAGTTCAGCCGCCGGCAGGCGCGCATAGTCCCGGAACTCATTGACCAGGCGCTTCATGGCATCGACCTGATCCACGATGGTCTTCACCGATTTGGTCAGCAAAATCTGCTCTGGCTCGGCGACCTTGCCGGTCAGCTTCATCTCCAGCCGTTCGGCGGACAGCTGGATTGGCGTCAGCGGATTCTTGATTTCATGGGCGAGGCGCCGTGCCACTTCACCCCAGGCCTGGGCGCGCTGGGCTGAGACCATTTCGGACACATCGTCGAACACCAGCAGGCATTCGTTGCCAGGCATCTTGGCGCCGCGGGCGATCAGCGTGATGGCGTTGTCGGGCGTGCCGGGTTGCGCGGCGTTGAGCTCGAAGGACTGTTGCCAATGCTCGATGCCGTGCAGGGTGTTCTCGCCAAAGTAAGTGTCAAACTGGGCCTGCACGCCCTGTGCAAAAGCCGCCATGCCGGGGACTTCGCTCAGGGGTCGCCCGTGATGGGCCGCCAGCGGGGCACGCAGAATACGGGTGGCGCCAGGGTTGCTGGTCTGGATGCGTCCCTGGAGATCGAGCACCATGACGCCTGCAGTGAGGTTATCAAGGATGGTCTGCAGGTTGGCTCGGGCAGCATCAACCTGGTCCATGCTTTTCTGCACAGCTCCGCGCGCGTCGGACAGTTGCTGCGTCATGTCGGCAAAGGAGCGGGTCAGCCCGCCGAGCTCGTCCTTGCCCTGCAGCGCGGCCTTGGGTGTCAGATCGCCCTGCGCCACCTGTTTGACGCCTTCGGCGAGCACCAGCAGCGGGCGGGCCAACTGGTTGCCCAGCACCACCGCCAGCAGCACCGCCCCAAACACTGCAAGGAACAGGCTGAGCGTGAGTGTGCCTATATACATTTTGCGCAGGCCTCCCCTGGCCAGCGCACGCTCCTGGTACTCGCGGTTGGCCTCCTGTACAGCGATGGCGTTGGCCACAAAGCTGGCAGGCAGCAGCTCGGTCACCTGCAAAAACCGGTTTTCGCCGAACAACCCCACACCGGGGCTGCTGACCAGCGCCAGCGCCTTGATGCGGGGCGCGTTGTTCAGGGCGGCAGCAGCAGCGGCAGCGGCCGCTGAACCGGATGCGGCTGCGGGTGCGGGCTCGACGCCCGGCACGTCGCCTCCCGGCAGGGCCACTTCGTCCAGCCCCTCGATCTGCGTGGCCACGCGCTGGGTGCGCGCGTTGCGCAGCAGTTGCCCCGGTGGACGCTCGGGCTTGATCGAATAACGCGAATCACCGGCGCTGGCAATCATCTGGCCCGACGCCGTCCACAACACCACGTCGCTGACGGCGAGCTGTTCGCGCAGTCGCTCCAGCGCCAGACCGGCCGTGGCGTCAGGCGTTTGCGCCAACTGGCCAGCGGCCACCCGTGTTTTATTGGCCAGTTCGGACGCCAGCGTGTCGAGCGTGACCCGTCCCAGGTTGAGGCCGGCGTCCAGCGCGCCTTCAACTTTCACGTCAAACCAGCTTTCGATGGACCGCGAGACGAATTGGTAAGACACGACGTAAATCATCATGCCGGGCATCAGGCCGACCAGCGCAAAAATCGCCGCAAGCTTGACCAGCAGCCGGCTGCCAAATTTGCCCTTGCGCAGGCGCAGCACCAGGCGAAGAACAATCCAGCCGATCACCAGCAGCAGCAGACTGGCCACCGCCACGTTCAGCCCGAACAGCAGGACGTAGTTGCGCTCGTACAGCTCGCGGTTACCCGTAGCCTGGGTCAGCAGGAACATCAGCACCAGCCCCAGCGCCGCCATCACACCCACACCAACACCGATTGTCCAGCGGAAAGCCGGACTGCTTTTCACGGACGACACCTGGTGCCTGAGGCTCACTTCAACGCCTCTTTGGCCACTTCCCTGCTCAGGTCGGGCGCCAGAGAGATGTCTCGAATCGGCTCAGCCAGCAGTTGCCGGCTGTCTTCCACCGCAATGGCCCAGTCGCGCTGCCCGGCCACGCCAATCTGGAAAGGCCGGGGCAACTGCGACAGGTCGAGCCGGAAACGGAACTCGACGTTGTGTCGGGCGGCGGCGTCGATTTCAGAAGCGTCGGCAATGCGCCAGCGAGAGATGCGCTGAATGGCGGTCAAGGCCTCGGACAGGGTGTCGTAGTTCTGGCTCAGAGACGCGCGCAGGCCAGTCACGCTGATGGCGCCGGGAAGGATATTGAGTCGCCAGCGTCGGGTCAGCGGCTGAAAGGCCAGGCGCATGGTGCGGGTGGCTGTGGTGATGCGCTTGTCGTACCAGTACCAGCGATCCCGGTAAATGTCGGCCTCGGCCACAAAAAACAGTGGAATGCCTTTGAGCAGGGCGTCTTCGACAACCGTCGGCACATCGAATTTGAGGGCGACCGACAAGTACACCGACTCGTCAGAGCGCTCCAGCTTCAGTTGCGCGACCTCGGCGGCCAGCGCCGCAGGACCGGCACAGGCCATCAGCGCGCAGATACAAAACGCCAGCGCTCGCCGCAACACGGGCTCAAAACCCGCGTTTTTCAAACATTGCGTAATAAAAGCCGTCGTTCTCACCGTTCAAATTGTCCGGGAAGACGGTCCCGGCCACGCCACTTTGAGGCAGTAAATGACCGGGGGACGGCATTAAATGAGCGTCTTTGTGGTGCGTAACAAACGTTTGCGCCTGCTGCTCACCTTCGGCCCTGAAAACCGAGCAGGTGCAGTACAGCAGCCGCCCGCCGGGTTTGAGCAGCGGCCACAGGGCGTCGAACAATTGCCTTTGCAAGGCCGCGAGTTGCGCGATGTCGGTGGGGCGGCGCAACCAGCGCACATCCGGATGCCGGCGCACGATGCCCGAAGCCGTGCACGGCGCGTCCAGCAGGATGCCGTCATACGGCCGGCCGTCCCACCAGCCATCGGGATGCGCGGCATCACCGACGCGCACATCGGCCCGCAACCCAAGGCGCTGCAGGTTCTGGACGATGCGCTCACAGCGGCGCGCGTCGATGTCGAGCGCTGTCACATCGGCATCGGCCAATTCCAGCAGGTGGGCTGTTTTGCCTCCCGGCGCAGCGCAGGCGTCAAGAAGCCGCAAGCGACCGCCGTCCGCAACGGCGAGCCCCTCCAGCAGCAAGGGTGCGGCCAGTTGCGCCGCTGCGTCCTGCACCGAAAAGTGGCCTTCAGCGTAACCCGGCAACGATGGCACCGGCTGCGCGTTCGCCAGAACCAGGCCTTGGCGGCCTACAGGAGTTGCTCCTATATTGATAGCTGCTAGCGCTTGTTGGTAAAGGGCCAGAGTCGTTTTTCGCTCGTTAACCCGGAGAATCAGCGGTGCGCGCGTGTTGTTGGCGCGAAGGATGGCCTGCCACTGCGCGGGATGGTCCTTGCGCACACGGTCAATCCACCATTGCGGATGGTTCCAGACGGCTTGCGGATGTTTTTCGCTCTGCGCCACCAACGCATCCCGCTCGCGCAGGAAACGGCGCAGGCAGCCGTTGATGAAGCTGGCCTGGTGACGCGTGTCCTCGCTGCGTTTGGCGGCTTCCACCGCCTGGTCCACCAGCGTGTGCGAGGTATAGGGCGCGCCCTCTTCTGTCCAGATCAGCGCCAGCGCCACGCAGAGTAGCGCATCGGCCTCGGGCGGCGGCGGCCGGCTGGCCAGTTGCTGGCGCAGCGCCTCGGCACGCCCCAAATGGCGCAAGGCATGGAAACCGAGCGCCTGCACGCCGGGCCGGACCACAGCGTCCACGTCTTCGAGCGCGGCAGTCATCGAGCGGCCTGCGCGCACAGCCATCAGTAAAAAAGCAGCCCCCTGAAGCTGGCGCCACAGGGGGATTTGGGAAGGGTTGTCTTGCATTGGAGCTCGGGGATGCCACCCGACACGGGCAGTCACCCCGTATTAGACCAGCCGCGAGGCCTGGCCCCAGGATCGCTCACTGCGAGCCTGCGACGGCTCCCTGCCCCTTGCGCTGAAAAAGGAGCAGTTCGCCTGCAACCGGCCTCAGGCCAGCGTATCCGACCAGATATTGCTCGCCCAGTTCAGCGCATACACCCCTTCGAGTTCGGTTGGGCCGGGGCTGACGCCACCCGAGCCGGCCACGGTTTTGAAGGTTTTTTCGGCAGCAACATACTCGTGAACGCTGGCGACGTGAACCACGTTCTTGTTGTCCACAAAGCTGTAGCAGGTGTTGGTCAGCATCGGCGCCGGGTTGATCTCCCAACCCGACAACTGCGCCACGATGGCGGCGGCTGCAACCTTGCCCTGGCTGTTGGCCATGTGGCCACTTTTGGGCATGGCTGGCGCGATCTGGATCGAATCACCGATCACGAACACGTCTTTCGCAGCGGTCGACTCAAAGCTCTGATAATTGACGCCGCACCAGCGGTTGTTGGCCATGTTGTTCAAGCCGGTCTGCACGGCAATGGCGCCGGCGCGCATGGATGGAAGCACATTGAGCACATTGGCCTTGACGTCGTCCTGCACGTCGAACTTGATCACGCCCGCTTTGGCGTCGACGGCAGTGGCCTTGTGCTGGCCGCGGTATTCGACCATGCCTTTGTACTGTTCTGCCCAGACTTTTTTGAACAGCGGCCCTTTGGAAGTCACATCGGGATTGGCGTCGAGGATCAGCACCTTGCTGCGCGGCTTGGCGGTCTTGAAGTAGCCGGCAATCACCGAGGCCCGCTCGTAAGGGCCGGGCGGGCAGCGGTACGGCGCTTCGGGAATCGTGATGGCGTAGACGCCGCCATCGGGCATGGCTTCAAGTTGCTTGCGCAACGCCACGGTTTCGGCGCCGGCTTTCCAGGCCTGCAGAACCTGACCGGAGGCCTGCGCCTGCTGAAGGCCTTCGATGCTGCCGTACATCAGGTCGATGCCCGGGGAGACCACCAGCTTGTCGTAGCCGATGGTGGCACCGCCAGCCAGGGTGACGGTTTTTTTGGCGGTGTCGATTCCGCTGGCCATGTCCCTCACGACGGTAACCCCGTGATTTTTGGAGAGGCCGGTATAGGCTGTGGTGACGTCGCCGATCTGCTTGCTGCCGCCCAGCACCAGGTTGGAAATCGGGCAGGAGATGAACGCGGCTTGCGGCTCGATCAGCACCACATCGATTTTGTAGTCCGACAGCAAGCGCACATATTTGGCCGCAGTGGCGCCGCCATAACCACCGCCGATGACCACAACTTTGGCTTTGGACGGAACCGAGGTGGTGGCGCAGGCACCGAGGCCGAGCAGGCTCAGCGCGGCAGAAGACTGGAGAAAGGAACGTCGTTGCATGATGTTCTCCTTATTTTTTCTGCGCAGCAAAGTAGCTGGCCATGATGTCGATCTGGGCGTCGCTGTAGCCCTTGCTGATCTGGTGCATCACGGTGGCCGGCCGCGTACCGGACTTGAAGGCCTGCATCTGTGCCACGAGGTAATTTTTGTCCATGCCGGCCAGAGACAACACGCTGGAGCCCTGGACCGCCCTGCCGTCGGTGCCATGGCAATTGGCACAAGTGGCCGCCAGGCTACGGTTGTACAACGCCTGGGCTGCCGGCGTCTGGGCATGACTCAGGGATGATGCCGCGAGCGCACAAAGCGCGAGCGTGGTGCTTGACAGGTAAATTTTCACAGCTTCTCCTCACAGTTTCGACAGGAATCCAATTTAACGCGGCCCACGGCGCGGGCCATAGGGAGTATCCAGTACGCAGCAAGGATGCGCACAACCAGCGGTTCGAATCTTTTGTGATGTGCTTATTCGCACAACCGCAGACAAGCTCACAACATGGCGCCAGGCCGCGTCGGCGCCAGCTCGTCCTGCACGGGCGGCGGCTCCAGCGACAGCGCCGGCATGGCACGGCCATAAATGCGGCGGATGCGCTCAACCAGCGGCGGATGGGAATCCAGCCAATGAGTACCGGGCTGCTGACCCACCAACAGCATGTGCTGCACGGCAGGATGAAAGCCCCGCAGCGCGGTGACCCCCTGCCGCCCTGCGACCTTGCGCAAGACACCGCCGAGCCCGTCCTTGCTGCGCGTGAACTGCACTGCGCGCGCATCGGCGAGAAACTCGCGCTGCCGCGATACAGCCGCCTTGAGGGCGCGACCCGCGACCCACCCCAGAAAACCGGCGACCATGATGGCGAGCCCCGGCAGAGCCAGCGCAGAACGCCGACCGTCGTCGCCCCGCTCGCACATGCCCGCACCCAGGTTGAAAATCATCTCCAGCCCAAACACCATGCCGGCCAGTCGCATGTTCAGGCGCGTATCGCCTTCACGGATATGACTCAACTCATGCGCCACCAGCCCCTGCAGCTCGTCGCGGGTCAGGCCATCCAGGGCGCCGCGGGTCACCGCGATCACCGCGTCCTCCTCGTCCCAGCCGGCAGCAAAAGCATTGATGCTGTCGGCCCGCTCCAGCACCATGACCTGCGGCGTGCGCATGCTGGCGGCAATGGCCAGCTCAGCGGCGATATTGCAGAGCTTCTGCTCGTCAAAGCGGCTGGCGGGCCAGGCTTCACGTGCGCCAGCTCGGCGCGCCAGTTTTTCGCCACCACCTTCAAGGCTGGAGGTTTCCAGCCACCAGCCGCCGAGGACAAAGACCAGGGTCATGACGGTGTTGACGGTAAAAAAATAGGCGGGATATCCGCTAAAGCCCGGCGTGACCAGCCGCCAGGTCAGTGCCAACGCGGCATTCATGCCCAGCACCAGCAGCAGCACGGCCAGTGCAAACAGCAGCAGAAGTTTCCGCGTCTGGGCGCGCGCCTGGTCCTGTTGCTCGAAAAAACGCATGGCTAAAGGCGAATGGTCAGCTACATCTGAATACGCACTACCTGACGTTCGACAGCGCTTTCGGTGGCTTGCAACATCGCGGCAGAGGCAAAGCCGAACACGCGTGCAACCAGCAGGGCGGGAAACTGCGCCTGGGCGTTGTTGTAGTCGAGAACACAATCGTTGTAAGCCTGGCGCGCAAAAGCCACCTTGTTTTCGGTGCTGGTGAGTTCTTCGCTGAGTTCGCGGATGGTCTCGTCGGCCTTGAGCTCCGGGTAGGCTTCGTTCAGGGCGAACAACCGGTCCAGGCTACCGGTCAGCGCCTGCTCGGCCACCGCCAGGGCCATCACTTCAGGTGCATGGGTCGGCCGGCTGCGCGCCGCGTCACTGGCAGAGCGCGCCTGGTTGCGCGCGGCAATCACCGCTTCCAGCGTTTCGCGCTCATGCAGCAGGTATTTTTTGGCGGCTTCCACGAGATTGGGAATCAGGTCGTAGCGACGCTTGAGCTGCACGTCGATCTGGCCAAACGCATTGGCAATCAGGTTCTTCAAGCGCACCAGCCGGTTGTAGGCGCCGACAGCCCAAAACAGCAGCAAGGCAAACACGGCGATCAGGACCAGGGATTGGGTAGACATGGCGACTTCTCTCCTAAGGCAGCGACATTGCTGGGGCCGTCAGGCGGCATCGCGACTTTAGCCGACCGGTTGGGGCGCTGTACAGCGCGAGTGCGCACGCTACGGCCTTGTTCATGTGCCATGTTTCGGGATTATCAATAAAAAACGCCTCACGCCCTTTGTCCAAGGGCGTGAGGCGCTACGCTTTTTATAGCGTCAAAAAGCAGCAATTACTCGCTGGCCGCACCTTCGCTGGTCTGCTCGGGCATGGCTTCGAGCTCGGCCGCTTCGGCTTCGGCGATGGCGCGGCGCTCGGCGTCGTCCATCTGGTCCTTGGCTTTGCGCGCCTCGTGGTAGGCCATGCCGGTACCGGCAGGGATCAGGCGGCCAACGATCACGTTTTCTTTCAGGCCACGCAACTCGTCGCGCTTGCCCATGATGGCAGCCTCGGTGAGCACGCGGGTGGTTTCCTGGAAGGAAGCCGCAGAAATGAACGAATCGGTCGACAGCGACGCCTTGGTGATACCGAGCAGCAGGTTGCTGAAGGTCGCGGGGATCTTGGCGTCAGCGCGCAGCGCATCGTTGGCATCCAGGATGACCGAACGCTCGACCTGCTCACCGGCGATGTAGCTGGAGTCACCCACGCTTTCGACGACCACACGGCGCAGCATCTGACGAACAATCACTTCGATGTGCTTGTCGTTGATCTTCACGCCCTGCAGGCGGTAAACGTCCTGCACCTCGTCGACGATGTAACGGGCCAGCTCTTCCATGCCGAGCAAACGCAGGATGTCTTGCGGGTCGGCCGGGCCGTCCACAATCGACTCGCCCTTGTTCACGACCTGGCCTTCGTGCACCAGGATGTTTTTCTCCTTCGGAACCAGGTCTTCCCAGACCTTGCCTTCAGGATCCGTGATCTGCAGGCGGATCTTGCCTTTGGTCTCTTTACCAAAGGACACGGTACCGGTCATCTCTGCCAGCGTGCCTTTGTCTTTCGGCGTACGGGCTTCGAACAGCTCGGCCACACGCGGCAAACCGCCGGTGATGTCGCGGGTTTTCTGGCCTTCGACCGGAATACGCGCCAGCACCTCACCGGGACCCACGTCCTGACCATCACGCACCTGGACCAGCGCGCCGATCTGGAAACCGATGGTCACCGAGTGATCGGTGCCGGGGATCTTGACTTCGTTGCCGGACGCGTCGATCAGCTTGACCTGCGGCCTAACAACCTTGGTCGCGCCGCGACGTTTCGGATCGATCACCACCAGCGTGGACAGACCCGTCACTTCGTCGAGCTGCTTGGCCACCGTCACGCCTTCTTCCACATTCTCGAAGAGCACCTTGCCGGCGAACTCGGTAATGATGGGGCGGGTCAGCGGGTCCCAGTTGGCGAGGATCGCACCGGCCTTGATCTGCTGGTCGGCCTTGACGTTCAGGATACCGCCGTAAGGCACCTTGTGGCGCTCGCGCTCGCGGCCGTGCTCGTCGTGGATGACGATCTCGCCGGAACGGGCAATCACCACCAGTTCGCCCTTGCTGTTGGTCACATAACGCATCGGTGCGTTGAAGCCGATCACGCCGTTGGACTTGGCTTCGACGCTGGACGCGATGGCCGCCCGCGATGCCGCACCACCGATGTGGAAGGTGCGCATGGTGAGCTGAGTGCCTGGCTCGCCGATCGACTGCGCGGCGATGATACCGACCGCTTCGCCGATGTTGATCAGGCCGCCACGGCCCAGATCGCGACCGTAACACTTGGCGCACAGGCCGAAGCGGGTTTCGCAGGTCAGTGCCGTGCGCACCTTGACTTCGTCGACGCCGGCCACTTCCAGCTCGTCGATCAGGTCCTCGTCCAGCATCACGCCGGCCTTGGCCAGCACAGCGCGGTTCTCGGGGTGCAGCACGTCTTCAACCGCAGTGCGGCCGAGGATACGGTCACGCAGCGATTCAATCACCTCACCGCCCTCAACAATGGCGCGCATCACCGAACCGTCTTGCGTACCGCAATCTTCTTCGGTCACCACCAGGTCCTGTACCACGTCGCACAGGCGGCGGGTCAGGTAACCGGAGTTGGCGGTTTTCAACGCGGTATCAGCCAGGCCCTTGCGAGCGCCGTGGGTGGAGATGAAGTACTCCAGCACGTTCAGGCCTTCCCGGAAGTTGGCGGTGATCGGCGTTTCAATGATCGAGCCGTCTGGCTTGGCCATCAGACCACGCATACCGGCCACCTGGCGAATCTGCGCAGCGGAGCCGCGAGCGCCGGAGTCGGCCATCATGTAGATCGAGTTGAAGGACTCCTGCTCGACTTCCTTGCCATGGCGGTCCGTGACTTTCTCTTTGGAAAGCTGGGCCATCATCACCTTGGAAACTTCGTCGCCGGACTTGCCCCAGATGTCGACCACCTTGTTGTAGCGCTCGCCAGAGGTCACGAGACCCGAGACATACTGCTGCTCGATCTCTTTGACTTCCTTCTGGGCGCGGGCAATGATGCTCGGCTTTTCCTTGGGGATCAGCATGTCGTCGATACAGATGGAAATGCCGGCCTTGGTTGCAAGGCGGAAACCCGCTTGCAGAAGCTTGTCGGCAAACACCACCGTCTCTTTCAATCCGCACTTGCGGAAAGACACGTTGATGAGTTTGGAGATTTCCTTTTTCTTCAAGGCCTTGTTGATATTGGCAAACGGCAGGCCTTTGGGAAGGATTTCCGACAGCAAGGCGCGGCCGCCCGTGGTTTCCCACAGCTTGGTCGAGGCCGTGAATTCGCCCGTCGCCTTGTCCTTGGTGTACTCGGTCAGGCGCACGCTGATGCGGGCGTTCAGGTCGAGCTCGCCCGCGTCAAAGGCGCGGCGGACTTCACCGGTGTCGGAAAACACCAGGCCTTCACCCTTGCCGTTGGTGCGGTCGCGTGTCGTGTAGTACAGGCCCAGCACCACGTCCTGGGAGGGAACAATGGACGGCTCGCCGCTGGCGGGGAACAGGATGTTGTTCGACGCCAGCATCAAGGTGCGGGCTTCCATCTGGGCTTCCACCGACAGCGGTACGTGGACAGCCATCTGGTCACCGTCGAAGTCGGCATTGAAGGCCGAGCAGACGAGCGGGTGCAGTTGGATGGCCTTGCCTTCAATCAGGATCGGCTCGAAAGCCTGGATGCCCAAGCGGTGCAAGGTAGGCGCACGGTTGAGCATCACGGGATGCTCTTTGATGACCTCTTCCAGAATGTCCCACACCACCGGCGTGCCGGATTCGACTTCCTTCTTGGCGGCCTTGATCGTCGTCGCGATGCCCATGGCTTCGAGGCGCGAGAAGATAAAAGGCTTGAACAGCTCCAGTGCCATCAGCTTTGGCAAGCCGCACTGGTGCAGCTTGAGCGTTGGGCCCACGGTGATCACGGAACGGCCGGAATAGTCGACGCGTTTGCCCAGCAAGTTCTGGCGGAAACGGCCTGACTTGCCCTTGATCATGTCGGCCAGCGACTTGAGTGCACGCTTGTTGGCGCCCGTCATGGCCTTGCCGCGACGGCCGTTGTCCAGCAGGCTGTCCACAGCCTCCTGCAGCATGCGCTTTTCGTTGCGGGCAATGATTTCCGGTGCCTTCAGCTCCAGCAAACGGCGCAGGCGGCTGTTGCGGTTGATCACGCGGCGGTACAAATCGTTCAGGTCGGAGGTCGCAAAGCGGCCACCGTCGAGCGGCACCAGTGGACGCAGGTCCGGCGGCAGCACAGGCAACACGTCGAGCACCATCCAGTGCGGCTTGATGCCCGACTTCTTGAACGCTTCCATCAATTTCAAGCGCTTGGCGTTTTTCTTGATCTTGATTTCGGAGCCGGTCAGGTCGTTGCGCAACTTGTCGATTTCGACGTCGAGGTCCAGCCCTTCGAGCAGGTCCTTGATACCCTCGGCGCCCATCTTGGCGGTGTACTCGTCACCATATTCCTTGCGCTTGGCATCGTAGTCGTCCTCCGACATGATGCTGAATTTCTTCAGCGGGGTCATGCCGGGGTCGGTGACGACATATGCCTCGAAATACAGCACACGTTCGATGTCGCGCAGCGTCATGTCGAGCACCAGGCCCAGACGTGACGGCAGCGACTTCAGGAACCAGATGTGCGCGCACGGTGCGGCCAGGTCGATGTGACCCATGCGCTCGCGGCGAACCTTGGTCTGCGTAACTTCAACGCCGCACTTCTCGCAGATGACACCGCGGTGCTTGAGACGCTTGTACTTGCCGCACAGGCATTCGTAGTCCTTGATCGGGCCAAAAATTTTGGCGCAGAACAGGCCATCGCGCTCGGGCTTGAAGGTGCGGTAGTTGATGGTTTCAGGCTTCTTCACTTCGCCGAAAGACCACGAACGGATCTTCTCGGGCGAAGCCATGCCGATCTTGATGGCATCAAAATGCTCATCCGGCGTGAATTGCTTGAACAGGTCGAGTAATGATTTCATGTGTTAAATCCTTTTCTTTCCTGTTGATTAGCTGCGTTCGAGTTCGATGTCGATACCGAGCGAACGAATCTCTTTGACCAGCACGTTGAACGATTCCGGCATGCCGGCCGTGATGGCGTGCTCGCCCTTGACGATGCTCTCGTACACCTTGGTACGGCCCTGCACGTCGTCGGACTTGACGGTGAGCATTTCCTGCAGCGTGTAGGCAGCGCCATAGGCTTCCAGCGCCCAGACCTCCATCTCGCCAAAGCGCTGTCCACCGAATTGCGCCTTGCCACCCAGCGGCTGCTGCGTGACCAGCGAGTACGGGCCGGTTGAACGTGCGTGCATCTTGTCGTCCACCAGATGGTGAAGTTTCAGGAAGTGCATGTAACCCACGGTGGTGGTGCGCTCGAACGCGTCACCGGTGCGGCCGTCATACAGTTGCGCCTGGGTGCGGGTTGCGGTCAGGCCTTTGGCCTTGGCGATGTCATCGGGGTAGGCGAGCTGCAGCATTTGCATGATCTCGGCTTCCGACGCACCGTCAAACACCGGGGTTGCGAACGGAACACCGGTCGTCAGGTTGCTGGCCATTTCCAGGATGTCGGTGTCTGACAACTTGGCCAGGTCTTCAGCGCGACCGGACTTGTTGTAGATCGTCTCCATGAACTTGCGCAGCTCCTGCACCTTGGCTTCGGCTTGCAGCATGTCGCCGATGCGATGGCCCAGGCCCTTGGCGGCCCAGCCCAGATGCACTTCAAGCACCTGGCCGACGTTCATGCGCGATGGCACGCCCAGCGGGTTCAGCACGATGTCGCACGGTGTACCGTCGGCCATGTGCGGCATATCTTCGATCGGGACGATTTTGGAGACCACACCCTTGTTGCCGTGACGACCAGCCATCTTGTCGCCAGGTTGCAGGCGGCGCTTGACGGCCAGGTACACCTTGACCATCTTCAGCACGCCGGCAGGCAGCTCGTCGCCCTGGGTTAGCTTCTTGCGTTTTTCCTCAAAAGACAGATCGAAACTGTGTCGCGTCTGCTCCATCGAGTTCTTGATGCTTTCGAGCTGCGAAGCAACCTCGTCATCCGCAGGACGGATGTCGAACCAGTGGTACTTCTCGACATCGGCCAGGTAAGCCTTGTCGATCTTGGTGCCCTTGGCCAGCTTCTTCGGGCCGCCGTTGGCGACCTTTCCATTGAGCAGCTTTTCAATACGGTCGAAAGCATCGGCTTCCACAATGCGCAACTGGTCGTTCAGGTCCAGACGGAAGCGCTTGAGCTCGTCGTCAATGATCTGCTGGGCACGCTTATCGCGCACAATACCTTCACGGGTGAAGACCTGCACATCGATAACCGTGCCTTGCGAGCCCTGGCTCACGCGCAGCGAGGTGTCTTTCACATCGCTGGCTTTTTCGCCGAAAATCGCGCGCAGCAGCTTTTCTTCCGGTGTCAGTGTGGTCTCGCCTTTCGGGGTGACCTTGCCAACCAGCGTGTCGCCCGGCTGGACTTCGGCGCCAACATAAATAATGCCGGACTCGTCAAGACGGTTGAGCTGCTGCTCGGACAGGTTGGGAATGTCACGCGTGATCTCTTCCGAACCCAGCTTGGTGTCGCGGGCCATGACGACAAGCTCTTCGATGTGAATCGAGGTGTAGCGGTCTTCGGCCACCACACGTTCGGAGATCAGGATCGAATCCTCGAAGTTGTAGCCGTTCCAGGGCATGAAGGCAATCAGCACGTTCTGGCCGATGGCAATTTCACCGAGGTCGGTGGACGCACCGTCGGCAATCACATCGCCCTTGGCCAGCTTGTCGCCGATCTTGACGATGGGACGCTGATGAATGTTGGTGTTCTGGTTGGAACGCTGGTACTTGATCAGGTTGTAGATGTCCACGCCGACTTCACCGGCAAGGGCTTCTGCATCATTGACACGCACCACGATGCGGGTCGCATCGACGTAGTCCACCACGCCACCGCGCGTGGCGGTCACGACGGTGCCGGAGTCAATCGCAGCAACGCGCTCGATACCGGTACCGACCAGTGGCTTTTCAGGACGCAGCACAGGCACGGCCTGGCGCGACATGTTGGCACCCATCAGCGCGCGGTTGGCGTCATCGTGCTCCAAGAAAGGCACCAGCGATGCAGCCACCGAGACGATCTGCGCAGGCGACACATCCATGTACTGGACACGTTCCGCGCCGACCAGAACCGACTCGCCGTTTTCACGCGCCGAGACCAGATCGCCAGTCAACTTGCCACCTTCGTCCAGCGCCGCATTGGCCTGGGCGATCACGTACTTGCCTTCCTCGATCGCGGACAGGTAGTCGATTTGTGTCGTGATCTTGCTGTCGATCACGCGGCGGTACGGCGTTTCAATGAAACCGTATTCGTTGAGACGGGCATACAGGGCCAGCGAGTTGATCAGTCCGATGTTCGGGCCTTCCGGCGTTTCAATCGGGCAGACACGGCCGTAATGGGTCACGTGCACGTCACGCACTTCAAAACCGGCACGTTCGCGGGTCAAACCGCCAGGGCCAAGGGCCGATACACGGCGCTTGTGGGTAATCTCGGCCAGTGGATTGGTCTGGTCCATGAACTGGGACAGCTGCGAAGCACCGAAGAACTCTTTCAACGCTGCCGAAATCGGCTTGCTGTTGATCAGGTCATGCGGCATCAAAGGCTCCTGCTCGGCCTGGCCCAGACGCTCTTTCACGGCTTTTTCGATACGTGCCAGACCGGTGCGGTACTGGTTCTCGGCCAGTTCACCAACACAACGCACGCGGCGGTTACCGAGGTGGTCGATGTCATCAACTTCGCCATTGCCGTTGCGCAGGTCCACCAGAATCTTGACGACAGCGAGGATGTCCTCGTTGGTCATGACCATGGGGCCGGTCGACGTGTCGCGGCCCACGCGGGCGTTGAACTTCATACGGCCGACCTTGGACAGATCATAGGTGTCCGGGTTGTAGAACAGGCGCTGGAACAGGGCCTGAACTGCATCTTCCGTCGGCGGCTCACCGGGGCGCATCATGCGGTAGATGGCGACACGGGCCGCAAATTCGTCTGCCGTTTCGTCAGCGCGCAGGGTCTGGGAAATGTAGGCGCCCTGATCCAGCTCGTTGGTGTACAGCACCTGCAGGTCCTGCACATTGGCCAGGCGCAGCTTCTTGAGCAACACCTCGGTCAACTCGTCATTGGCCTTGGCGATGATTTCGCCGGTCTCGGCGTCGACGATATTTTTGGCGACCACACGGCCGATCAGGAAATCCTCCGGGACGCTGATGGTCGACGTGCCGCTCTGCTCAAGTTCGCGCGTGTGACGCACGGTGATGCGCTTGTCTTTCGCAACAACCACCTTGCCGTTTTTGTCGGTGATGTCGAAACGTGCCACCTCGCCGCGCATGCGCTCGGCGACAAATTCCATTTGCGCGCCACTGTCCATGATGCGGAAATTGTCGAACACGAAGAAGTTCGCCAGGATGGACTCGGGGTTCAGGCCGATGGCCTTGAGCAAAATGGTGACCGGCATCTTGCGACGGCGATCAACACGGAAATACAGGATGTCCTTGGGGTCGAACTCAAAGTCAAGCCAGGAGCCGCGGTAAGGAATGATGCGGGCCGAGAACAGTAGCTTGCCCGAGCTGTGGGTCTTGCCCTTGTCGTGTTCAAAAAACACGCCCGGCGAGCGGTGCAACTGGGACACGATGACACGCTCGGTGCCATTGATGACGAAAGAACCTTTGTCAGTCATGAGCGGAACTTCGCCCATGTAGACTTCCTGCTCCTTGACTTCCTTGACCACCTTGGACTGCGACGTCGACGACTCGCGGTCATAAATGATCAGCTGAACTTTGGCGCGCACGGCCGACGCGAAGGTCAGGCCGCGGGTCTGGCACTCGCGCACGTCAAAGGCGGGTTTGGCCAGGTTGTACTCGATGAATTTCATCTCGACAAACCCGTTGTGCGAGACGATGGGGAAGGCATTTTCAAATGCAGCCTGCAGGCCTTCGACGGTGCGTTTTTGCGGCGCACGATCGGCTTGCAGAAACGCCGTGTAGGCGTCTTTTTGCATCTGCAGCAGGTAAGGAACATTCAGCACACTTTCGCGGCTGCCGAAACTTTTGCGAATTCGCTTGCGTTCGGTATAGGAATAGGCCATGAGTTCTCCGCTTTGATGGGACACAAACCGGTACGGGCAACCGGCTTGTTAAGCTCTGGCGACTGTCTTGAATGAATACACCACGTAATCAAACAGACTTGGTGGTTGGCCACTACCAACCATGGCGGACGGCAACGCATTGCACGTTGCCCGAACCAAGGCGTTTCCTGCAGTCGGGGTCAGGAAGCACTGGCAAGGAGATTTTCGTCAAATCTGCTTGCCAGTGGTTCCAAAGAGTTTAAAAGCCCGCTTGCGCGGCGCCTTTAACGGTGCTCCTTGAAAGCACGAAAGGCTGGAAGCCGAACCCGGTCTTCCAGCCTTCGCAAAACACAAGGATTACTTGAGTTCGACTTTCGCGCCGGCTTCTTCGAGCTTTTTCTTGGCGGCTTCTGCGTCGGCTTTTGGAAGGCCTTCCTTGACGTTCTTCGGTGCGCCATCGACCAGGTCCTTGGCTTCTTTCAAGCCCAGGCCAGTGATTTCGCGAACGGCCTTGATGACCTGAACCTTCTGGGCGCCGGCTTCGAGCAGAACGACGTTGAAGTCAGTCTTTTCTTCTGCGGCTGCGGCAGCACTACCACCGCCACCAGCAGCAGGAGCTGCCATGGCGGCTGCGCTCACGCCAAATTTCTCTTCGATGGCTTTCACCAGTTCGTTGAGTTCGAGAACCGTCATGCTGTCAAGCGCGGTCAAAAATGAGTCTTTATCGAATGCCATTTTGATTTCCTAAAAGTTGGTACAAATTCAAGCTGCTGCAGCTTCGGGCTCTGCTGCCGGGGCTTCGCTCGGTGCGTCGGTGCCGCCACCGCCCTTTTTCGCCGCCAGCGCGCCCAGCACAACGGCCGTACGCGAAATGGGCGACATCAGCAAGCCACACAACTGGGCGAGCAGCACTTCTTTCGAAGGGATGTTCGCTAGCTGCTTGACGCCGTTCACGTCCAGGACTTTTCCAGCCATGGCGCCTGCGCGAATCACCAACTTGTCGTTGGTTTTCGCGAAGTCGGCAACCACCTTGGCGGCAGCGACAGCGTCTGTGGAAAAGCCATAGATCAGCGGACCGGTCATCTGGTCGGACAGGACGTCAAACGCGCTGCCAGCCACGGCGCGGCGAGCCAGGGTGTTTTTCAACACGCTCAGGGTCACGCCTTTGTCGCGGGCTTGGCTGCGAAGCTTGGTCATGTCAGCGACCGTGATGCCACGGTATTCCGCCATCACGAGCGTTTGAGCTTTAGCGGCGAGGCCGGTCACTTCATCAATGACGGCTTGTTTCTCACTGCGGTTGAGACTCAAGGTCTACTCCTTAATAATGTGTTTTTCGGATCGCGCCTCCGCGTCTTCCGATCAACACGCCTATATTCAGCGACCAACTGTTTCAGATTCTTTTCAAAACCATTCAGCAGCGGGACCGCCATCTGCGTTGGCTGTCTTGCGACGATTAAGTGACGGACTTGCGCCTGTCACACCAACGGTCCTGGATGGCCTGCCGGAGCCGAAACTCCGACAGCCCACCACTTCGAACCACCCTCTCGGACGGCTCAAATTCCTGCGATTACGCCGCGATGGTTTGCGTGTCGACGCGAACGCCCACGCCCATCGTTGACGAAACTGCCACTTTCCTCAAATACACACCCTTGCTGGACGCAGGCTTGGCCTTGGTCAGCGCATCGATCAGTGCAGCCAGGTTGCCCTGCAGCTTGTCGGTGTCAAAGGAGCGGCGGCCAATGGTGCCGTGCACAATGCCGGCCTTGTCGACACGGAATTGCACCTGACCGGCTTTGGCGTTTTTAACCGCGGTTGCCACATCAGGGGTCACCGTCCCGACTTTCGGGTTCGGCATCAAGCCGCGTGGGCCGAGGATCTGGCCCAGGGTACCGACGACGCGCATCGCGTCCGGAGAGGCGATCACAACGTCGAAGTCCATCTTGCCGGCCTTGATGTCGGCAGCCAGATCGTCCATACCAACGATGTCAGCACCAGCGGCCTTGGCTTCTTCAGCCTTGGCGCCTTGTGCAAACACAGCCACACGTTTGGTCTTGCCGGTGCCGTTGGGCAACACAACAGCGCCACGCACGACCTGGTCGGATTTCTTGGCATCGATGCCAAGTTGCACGGCCACGTCGATGGATTCATCGAACTTGGCAACAGCAAACTCTTTGACCAGACCCAGGGCGTCCGCCACGGGGTACAGCTTGTTGCTGTCGATTTTGTCGCCAATGGTTTTTTGGCGCTTTGTCAGCTTGCTCATACAACACCCTCCACCGACACGCCCATGGAGCGAGCCGTACCAGCAATTGTGCGAACTGCTGCGTCAAGGTCAGCAGCCGTCATGTCTTTCATTTTGGTCTTGGCAATTTCTTCCAGCTGTGCGCGGGAGATCTTGCCCACCTTCACCGTATGCGGCGTGGCAGAACCCTTGTCGAGTTTGATGGCTTTTTTGATCAGGACGCCTGCAGGAGGCGTCTTGATGACAAAGGTAAAGCTCTTGTCGGCAAATGCCGTGATCACCACAGGCAGCGGCAGACCGGGCTCGACACCCTGGGTCTGGGCATTGAATGCCTTGCAGAACTCCATGATGTTCAGGCCGCGCTGACCCAAAGCCGGGCCAATCGGGGGGGACGGGTTGGCCTTACCAGCTGGCACTTGCAGCTTGATGAAGCCGACGATTTTTTTCGCCATACT
>NZ_JAYWHI010000027.1:0-12264 GCF_043778355.1 Polaromonas sp. | reverse complement strand
CTGGTCGGTGCTGGTGTGGCTGCTGGTTTCCATGACGCTATTGGACAGGATTTTCAGGGCGAACCCAGCGCTGCATTGATCAGCATTTCGTCGGGCGCGGCAAACGGCGTGTTGTGAAAGTCGGTCAACGGGCCGCCACCAGGAATCACTTCCCCGCCAGGGCCGTAACCCACCGCCTTGAATTTCCACACGCTGCCGATGCGCTTGAGATTGCCGATGTGGCCGTGCTGGCTGTGTTTGACGCGCCAGACACCGTCGTTGAGCGGTTCAAGTCGCAGATCAGCCATGGCGACGCACCTCGCCACTCTGCACCAGCAGCGCCAGCTTTCGATGCGGCTGGAGGTATTTCCAGAGAATGTGCATGGGCGCTTTCAGGAGGTGCGACGGAATGTGGCGGGGGCTTGGCTTGATTGTCGGGCATACCTCGCCCCATATTCATGGGGGATTTAATGCGGGTGAGGTGCATCTTTTGTCCCACGGTAGGGCCATAATTTGAATGGTCCGAAACCCGCGTTTCTTTATCCCACCTTTCACAAAGTACATCCATGCTCTCCAGAATCCAGACTGCTGCAGCCAGACTCACTTTCCTTCTGATGCTTGTTTTTGCGGGTGGCCAGGCCATGGCGGCCGGCTCACTGGCCATTGATACCCTGCAAGGTGAAAAGTACGGTTTCTCCTTCAACCACCCGAGCATCGACCAGGCCGACCAGCGCGCGATGCGTGAATGTGGCGGTGACTGCAGCATCGTGTTGCGCTTCCGCGCAGAATGCGGTGCGTACTCGGCAGACCAGGCTAAAGGCTCCAACGCCTATGGCTGGGCAACAGGCTCGACCAGCTCCGCCGTGCAGCAGCGAGCCAACTCGGAGTGCCGGGCCAAGGGTGGGTCCAGTTGCAAGGTGCGCGCCTGGGGCTGTGATGCAGCAGCTTCCTCGCCGGCGCAGGATGCGCCTTCGCGTGACAACAACAATAACAACAGCAGCGGCAACAACAACCGCGGCGATAACAACAGCCGCAGCGATAACGCCAGCAGCAACCGTGGCAACAACGACAACAGCAACAGCAGCCGTCCCCGGGATGTCGCGCCCGAGTTCCAGATGCAGGGTGAGTGGCTGGTCGACTATGCGGGCTCCGCCGGCTTTCCCTACAACGGCACCTTGCGTGTGCAGGCGGGTGGCCGTGGCGTGATGGTGCTGAAGTTCACCAACAACCAGGGCATTTCCAAGAAGGTCCGGCAGGACGTGCAGGTGAGCGTGCGCGGCAACTCGGTAACGATCCAGGGCAGCAACCCGGTCTACCTGCAGGGCACCGGCAACTACAGCCCCGACACCTACATCATGACCATTGCCAGCAACAACCTGCTGCGCGGCACCAACAACGACAGCTCAGGCGCCGGGGGCGGCGTGGTGATCAGCAGAAGGTAGCCCGCCAGGCTTACTGCGTAGCGCCCATGGTGATGGCCGCTGTACGGGACGCGGCCAGCGCCTGCGCATCGGGCGCAGCCTGTGTGGGCCATCCGGACAAATGCTGCTCGGCAATGTCGCCCAGCGCCTCCAGCCATTCGGGGCTGTTGTTGAGGCAGGCGATGTAGCTGAAGCTTTTGCCGCCGGCGTGCAGAAAGGCTTCGCGCGCTTCCATGCTGATTTCTTCTAGCGTCTCCAGGCAGTCGCCGGTGAAGCCGGGGCACATCACGTCGACGCTGTGGGTGCCGGCCTGCGCCAGCGCCACCAGGGTTGGCTCGGTGTAAGGCTCCAGCCACTTGGCCTTGCCGAAGCGTGACTGGAAGGTGACCACATACTGTTCCTTCGTGAGACCCAGTTGTTCGGCCAGCAGGCGCCCGGTTTTGTGGCATTCGCAGTGGTAGGGGTCGCCCAGATGCAGTGTGCGTTCAGGCACGCCGTGAAAACTCATCACCAGCTTGTCGGCCCGGCCCTGCGCGGCCCAGTGCGCTCGCACGCGCGCCGCCAGCGCGGCGATGTAGCCCGGGTGGTCGTGGTAGTTGTTGACAAAACGCAGCTCGGGAAGACGCCGCACCTTGGCGGCCCAGCTGTACACCGCGTCGAACACGCTGGCGGTGCTGGTGCCGCTGTACTGCGGGTAGGCCGGCAGCACCAGGATACGTGTCACGCCGTCGGCCTTGAGTGCGTCGAGTTGCGAGGCAATGGACGGGTTGCCGTAACGCATGGCGTAAGACACGGCCACGTGATGGCCGCGTGCGGCCAGCGTGCCACCCAGCGCTACCGCTTGCGCCGCTGTCCATACCTTGAGCGGTGAGCCCTCAGCCGTCCAGATGCTGGCGTATTTGGCGGCTGACTTTTTGGGCCGAACCCGCAGGATGATGCCGTGCAGGATCAGCCACCAGACGGCTTTCGGAATCTCGATCACACGGTGGTCGCTGAGAAACTGGGCAAGGTAAGGGCGCAGCGCTGCGGCGGTCGGTGCATCGGGCGTACCGAGGTTGCAATACAACACGGCAGTCGCTGATGCGGCCTTTGCGGGCTGGCCGTGGCTAAAGGTGGGTTCGGGGGCGAAAGTCATGGGTTATTCTCCCCTACCTATGCTTGACCTGACAATTATTAAAGCCATATCCCTTGACCTTGACGACACCCTTTGGCCCGTGTGGCCCGCGATAGAGCGGGCCGAGGCTGCACTTGACAAATGGCTGGGCCGCCATGCGCCCATGACGGCGGCGATGTTTGCCAACCCCAAAGCCAGACACGACATCCGCGAACATGTTGTTCGCTCACGGCCCGAGCTCAAACACAACCTCAGCGCGATCCGGCGCGAGGCGATCCGCCTGGCGCTGTACCGCTCCAAAGAAAACCCACTGCTGGCCGATGATGCCTTTGAAGTGTTTTTTGCGGCGCGTAATCAGGTCACCCTGTATGACGACGCCTTGCTGGCGCTGGAGTTTTTGTCGGCGCGTTACCCGGTGGTGGCTTTGTCCAACGGCAATGCCGACATCCAGCGCGTCGGGCTCGGCAAATATTTTCGTGCCGCGATCAGCGCGCAGCAGTTCGGCGTGGGCAAGCCCGACCCGCAGATTTTTCTTGCGGCTGCCGGTGCCGTCGATGTGCCTGCGCACAACGTGCTGCATGTGGGCGACGACGCCGCGCTGGACGTGCTTGGCGCACTCAATGCCGGCATGCAGACGGCTTGGGTCAATCGTTCCGACCATTTGTGGGTGCACGATGCGTCGCCGCATGAAACCGTGACCAGTCTCACCGAGTTGTGTGACCTGTTCAGGGCCGGGGAGGCGCCCGCATGACGCTGAAGATTTACGGTATCGCCGCCTCGCGCACGTCGCGCCCGCTGTGGGTCGCGCAGGAACTGGGGCTGGACTACCAGCACATTGCCCAGGTGTATGAAGGCGGCGGCACGCGCACGCCCGAGTTTCTGGCGCTCAATCCGAACGGTCATATCCCGGTGATCGTGGACGACGGCATTGTGGTGTGGGAGTCCATGGCCTGCGCGCTGTACCTGGCGGACCGCTTCCGGGCGGCTGATGGCGCCTCGCTGGCGGCGCAAAACCATGCCGAACGTGCCGAGATCCTGCGCTGGACGTTCTGGGCCGTGACCGAGTGTGAAAAAGAGGCGCTGACTTTTCTGATGCACCGGGTGGCCATGCCCGAAGAACGCCGTAAGCCCGAGCTGGCCGCGCAGGCTGATCGCCGGCTCGCGCCGGTGCTGCAGGTGCTGGAGCAACATTTGCAGAACCGCGATTACATTGCGGGCGAGCGCTTTACCGTGGCCGACATCTGTGTGGCGTCGGTGCTGGCCTGGTCTCAGCGCGCTGATGCCATGGCCGCCTGCCCGCGCCTGGCCGCATGGCTGGAGCGCTGTCTGGCACGGCCGGCGCAACTGCAGGTGCGGGTGATGGCGCGCAACCGGGTCAAGGCCTGAGCTTCGCTGAATCAGTAAGAAAAAGAGCGTCCCGCCCTTATCCAACGGGCGTAAGCAGCTATTTATTTGATAGCAATCCGGGCTGCCTGCGAGCCGGAACGCACCGCACCTTCCAGTGTCGCCGGGTAAGGGCCGTCCACATAGTCGCCGCAGGCCAGAAGCCCCGGCAGCAATTGCGCGCCGGGCCGCAGCAGGCCGGGCAGGCAGGCGAAGGTTGCGCGTTTTTCCACAATGGTTTGCACGGCGATGGCCTGCGTCAGGCCGAGCTGCTGGCGGGCCTGCGCCAGCACACGTTGCGTCAGTGCGGCGCTGTCGCCCTGGCTGGCACTCACCACAAAAGCCAGCAGGCCATCCGGGCCGCCGAGTTGGCCGCGGTCGAAAACAAATTGCGCTGGTGCATCACCTTCGGGCGCACTGGCATGCAGCGCCAGCATGGGCTGCGCGAGGCGGCTGCCGGCCGACGAGACATAAACCGTGGTGATGGCTTCGAAACGCAACCCGTTTGCCTGCGCCGCCCACGCTTCGCAGGGCAGGCCCGTGTTCAGGACGAGCCGAGCCGCTTCGCCTGGCGGGCAGGCCAGGATCACGCGCTCAAAAGTTTCGCCATCGACCTGCCAGCCGGCGCCTGCGGGGGCGAGGGTCAACACGCGTGTACCGAGGCGCACATCGGCACCGCGTTGCGCCAGCCAGGCCAGCGCGGCGTTGGGCAGCAGTGCGCTGAGGTCGGTGCGCGGCAACAACAGATTCGAGCCGCCGGACTGCGAAAACAGTGCATCGCGCAACACCCGCAAAAAAACCTGGCCGCTGGCGCGCCCGGCCGGCGTGTTCAGGGCGGCCACACACAGTGGCTCAATCAGCGTGGCCATCACGCCAGGTGTGAGCTTGCGGCACAGTTGGGCCACCGACAGCTCCGGCGCGCAGCGAAAGCCGGAAAGTTGCCAGCGCGTGGCGGCCAGCAGCAGCGAGGTCTTGTCGCGCCAGGACCAGCCGCGCGCGCGCAGGATGCCGGCGAAGGCGTCCAGCGGTGCTGGCAGCGAAGGAAAAAGCAAACCGCTGCCATCTGGGAATTGCAGCCTCAAGGGCATACGCAGCAACAGCGTGCTGGCATCCAGGCCGAGGTCGGCCATCAGGCGCAATGTTTCGCTGTAGGCGCCGATCAGGATGTGCTGGCCGTTGTCCAGCGGCAGTGCGGAGCCATCGTGCCACTGGCCATCAATACGCCGCGCGCGGCCGCCCGGAATGCGGGCCGCTTCAAGCAGGGTGACCTGCTGACCCAGGCGCGTGGCTTCGACCGCCGCCGCACAACCGGCCCAGCCTGCGCCGATGACCGCGACTCTCATGTGCCCAAATGCCTGACCGCAGGCACAGGCACAGATGTTCTGTGCCAGCAGGGGCCGCGGGTCCGGCTTTGCCGGCCCGCAGGCGCAGCGGCCCCCTCGGGGGGCAGCGAACCACACGAAGTGGGGAGCGTGGGGGTCATATCCTGCCGAAAGCCTGCGTTTTCCAAGCCAGCCAGAACTTGCGCAGCGGCGTCAGGCTCACGCGCTGGTGCAGCACCTGGTAATTGTCTGCCGCGATTTCGCGCAGCAGGGTGCGGTAGATGCTGGCCATCATCAGGCCGGGCTTTTGGGTACGGCGGTCGGCCTCGGGCAGCAGCGCCAGCGCCTCGTCGTACAGGGCCAACGCGCGTTCGGTCTGAAACTTCATCAGCGCGGTGAAGCGGTCCGAGTACTGGCGCTTGAGAATTTCATGCGCCTTCACGTCGAACTGCTGCAGTTCATTGACCGGCAGGTAGATGCGCCCGCGCAGCGCGTCTTCGCCGACGTCGCGGATGATGTTGGTCATCTGGAAAGCCAGCCCCAGCTTGTGCGCGTAAGCCGTGGTGCCCTCGTCGGTCTGGCCGAAGATACGCGCGGCGACCTCGCCGACGATGCCGGCCACCAGGTGGCAATAGGTCTTGAGATTCGGAAAATCGAGGTAACGGTTTTGCGCCAGGTCCATCTGGCAGCCTTCGATCACCGCCTGCAGATGCCGCGCCTCGATGCGGTAGGTGGGCGCCAGCGGCATCAGCGCCTTCATCACCGGATGCGTCGGCTCGCCGGCATAGGCCTTGAGCACCTCGGTTTGCCACCAGGCGAGCTTCGTGTAAGCCACGCCGGGGTCGGTGATCTCGTCGACCACATCGTCGATCTCGCGGCAGAAGGCGTAGAAGGCGGTGATGGCGGCGCGGCGCTCCTTGGGCAAAAACAGGAAGGCGTAATAAAAACTGCTGCCGGACGCGGCGGCTTTCTGCTGGACGTATTCCTCAGGGCTCATGGGCGGGATTGTCGCAGGCTTGTTGCCACGGCCTGGGGTGCGCGGCGCAACACCGCAGGCGCTATCACCTTGTGGGCTGGACCAACAAAAGCCATGTACACCCGCCCCAGCGTGTTGTGGATATGAACCACCGTGCTCAGCGTCAGTTTGTCGTGGGTACCGTCATGCGTTTGTTTCAACACCGACAGTTGAACAATCAGGTGTTTGTCGTCGTCCTGCAAGACCAGCTCATTCGGGCTGCTGCTGACCACTTCAAAAAGCCCCATGCGTTTGCCGGGAACCGCTTCGCCAGGCGGTACAGCGGCCATCGTGCCCAGGTTCTTCAGTCCAAAAAGCTGAGCTACCTGGTTGCGCGCGCGCATCAGGCCCTCTACCCAGCCAGGCGTTTGGCGGGAGATGGCCCGGTAAATCTCGGTCGCGGTCAGTGGTGAGGCCGGAACCAGCGCCTCATAGGCATCGGCAAAGTCGGCATCCATCTGCCGGGTGCTGAGCTGACAGGCAGCGGGGATGGGAACAGATCGGATCATGCGAACAGGGCTTTCCAAAAAATCACCACAGCATCCCAGGCGCCCAGCTTGGGGCGTCGGGCCAGGGTGCGGTGGTCGATGGCTTCCATCTTGTCCAGAATGCGCAGCCCGCCCTGGATCACACAGCGCAGCTCCAGCGCGGCGCGCCAGCCGTCGAAGCCGCCCAGCCGGCCTGCGACGCGAGCCGGAAGTTCCAGGCCTTTCAGCATCCTGGCCCTTGCTGCATGGGCGCAGGCAGCTATCAAATTGGTAGTGGCGGGGTTCACCTCGCGGGCCATCAGTTGCGCCTCGTCCACGCCGTGCGCGGCCCATAACTCGCGGGGGATGTAGATGCGGCCGCGCGGAATGTCGACACCGAGGTCTTGCCAGAAATTGATCAGTTGCAGGGCGCTGCAGATGTTGTCGCTCTGATCCAGGGATTGGGCGTCGTGCACGCCATACAGGTGCAGCAACAGGCGCCCGACCGGGTCGGCCGAGCGGTGACAGTAGTCCAGCAACTCGGCCTCGGTGGCGTAACGCTGCTTGACCACGTCCTGCTCGAAGGCGCTGAGCAGGTCGGCCAGCAAGGGAGCAGGCAGGTCGAATTCGGCGATGACCGGCTGCAGCGCGCCGAAAACTCCCGGCCAGCGCCCTGAGCCGGGCCGGTCTTCGGCCGCCGCGAACAGGTCCTCGCGGATGGCGGCGAGGTCCTGCAGGCGCTGGGCGGGCCGGGCGTCACCTTCGTCGGCAATGTCGTCGGCGGTGCGCGCAAACCAGTAGATGGCGGCAATGGCCGGCCGCAGGCGTGGCGGGCACAAGACCGAGGCCACCGGGAAGTTTTCATAGTGGCTGGACGGCGGCTGCAGCGCCGCTGGCGTGCTGTGGGAAGGGCCTGGATGCATGGGCCGGATTGTCGCTTGACAGCGCTAGTGATTTACCCTAGATTACTAACCGGTCAGTCAGTAGTGTGGATTTTCCCCACAACCGTGCTGATATTCCGCCACCGCTTTTGCCCACCACATCATGCATAAAACAGCCCTTATTGTCCTCAGCAGCGCCCTGATTCTGGCCGCCTGTTCCAAGCCCGCCCCGCCCGAGGAGCCGGTGCGTGCGGTCAAGGTGATGACGGTGGGCGCCGATTCTTTCACGGCGAATTACGAGTTTGCCGGCGAAGTGAAAGCCCAGGTTGAATCCCGGCTCGGTTTTCGGGTCGGTGGAAAAATCATCAGGCGTCAGGCTGAGCTCGGCCAGCAGGTGAAAGCCGGCCAGGTGCTGGCCCAGCTTGACCCGCAAGATTACAAGCTGGCCGCGGATGCCGCGCGGGCCCAGGTGGCGGCTGCCAGTACCAACCGCGACCTGGCGGCGGCCGACTACAAGCGCTACAAGGAACTCAAGGATCAGAACTTCATCAGCGGCGCTGAACTGGAGCGCCGCGATACCACGCTGAAAGCCGCGCAGGCCCAGCTTGAGCAGGCGCAGTCGCAACTGGCGGTGCAGGGGAACCAGGCCAAGTACGCATCGCTGGTCGCTGACGTGTCGGGGGTGGTCACTGCCGTCGAGGCAGAGGCCGGGCAGGTCGTGACCGCCGGCACGCCGGTGCTACGCATTGCCGCCGACGGCCCGCGCGACGTGGTGTTTTCTGTGCCTGAAGACAAGGTGGGCGCGATCAAGGTCGGCACGCCGGTCAAGGTGCGCGTCTGGGCGCAATCCGGCGAACTGACTGGCCGGGTGCGCGAGGTCTCGGCCAGCGCCGACCCCGCCACGCGCACCTACCCGGTCAAGGTGGCGCTCGACACCAAAGAGCCGCCGGTGCTGGGCGCCACGGTTTATGTGCAGCCGCAAGGCCTGGGCGTGACCGCAGCGCAGGTCATCAAGTTGCCGACCAGCGCGCTGCGCCAGGAAGGAAAAAACAGCGCGGTCTGGGTGCTCGACAAGGCGAGCATGACGCTCAAGTCGCAGACCATCCAGATCGCCACCGCTGACGGCAACGAGGCCGTGGTCGCTGCCGGATTGCAACCGGGCATGCTGGTGGTCAGCGCCGGGGTGCATGTGCTTTCACCCGGCCAGAAGGTCACCATTTATCAGTCAAAAGCGGCGCTGGCCCCTGTCCCGCCTGCGCAGACAGCTATCAATCCGATAGCAACCGCTGCTGCTGCTGCTGCGCCTGCTGCAAAGTGAGGCCAGCATGAACTCCGAACAACCGAAAGACAGCTTCAACCTGTCCAAATGGGCGCTGGACCATCCGGCGCTGACGCGTTACCTGATGGTGGTGCTGCTGCTGCTGGGTTTTGCCGCCTACTTTCAGCTCGGCCAGGACGAAGACCCGCCGTTTACCTTCCGCGCGATGGTGGTGCGCACTTACTGGCCGGGTGCGACGGCGCAGCAGGTGGCCGAACAGGTCACCGACAAGCTGGAACGCACGCTGCAGGAAGTGCCTTACGCGGACAAGATCCGCAGCTACTCCAAGCCCGGTGAGTCGCAGATCATTTTCCAGATCAAGGACTCGTCCAAAGCGGAAGACGTGGCCGGCGTCTGGTATGCGGTGCGCAAGAAGATCGGCGACATGCGCGGCACCTTGCCGGGCGGGGTGGTGGGGCCGTTTTTCAATGACGACTTCGGCGATGTCTATGGCGTGATCTACGCACTGCAGGCCGACGGCTTCAGTTATGCCGAGCTCAAGACCTTTGCCGACGACGTGCGCCAGCAGTTGCTGCGCGTGCCTGATGTCGCCAAGGTCGAGCAGTTTGGTGCGCAGGACGAAAAGCTGTTCATCGAAATTTCGCAGAAACGCCTGGCCCAGCTTGGGCTGGACTTTACCCAGGTGCTGAACCAACTCGGCCAGCAGAACGCGGTGGAGTCGGCTGGCGCCATCCAGACACCGCTTGACGTGGTCCAGGTGCGGGTGGCCGGCCAGTTTGAGGCGGTCGAGCAGTTGCGCGCCATGCCGATACGCGGCAATTCAGGCAGCCAGTTGCGCCTGGGTGACATTGCCGAGATCAAGCGCGGTTACGTCGATCCGCCTGCCGTCAAGGTGCGGCATCAGGGCCGGGAGGTGATTGCGCTGGGCGTGTCCATGGGCAAGGGCGGCGACATCATTGCGCTGGGGAAAGCGCTCAAGGCCACCACAGCCAAGATCAGCGCCACCTTGCCGGCAGGGATCGAGCTGGTGCAGATCCAGGACCAGCCAACCGCGGTGACAACCTCGGTCAATGAATTTGTGCGCGTGCTGATTGAAGCCGTGGCGATTGTGCTGGCGGTGAGTTTTATCGCGCTGGGCTTTCACCGGCGTCCCGGTCAGCACCCGTTGTGGAAGCGTTATTACATCGACATGCGGCCGGGGCTGGTGGTCGGCATCACGATCCCGCTGGTGCTGGCGGTGACTTTTCTGGCCATGAGTTATTTCGGCATCGGGCTGCACAAGATTTCGCTGGGCTCGCTGATCATCGCGCTGGGCCTGCTGGTCGATGACGCCATCATCGCGGTCGAGATGATGGTGCGCAAGATGGAAGAGGGCTACGACAAGGTGCGCGCCGCGACCTTTGCCTATGAGATCACCGCCATGCCGATGTTGACCGGCACCTTGATCACGGCTGTGGGTTTCCTGCCGATTGGCATGGCCAAATCGACCGTGGGCGAATACACCTTCGCGATTTTTGCGGTGACGGTGATTGCGCTGGTGCTGAGCTGGATCGTGTCGGTGTATTTTGTGCCTTACCTGGGTACCTTGCTGCTCAAGGCCAAGCCGCTGCCGGAAGGTGCAGATGCCGGTCACCAAGAGCATTTCGACACGGCGTTTTATCGCGGCTTTCGGCGTCTGGTGAACTGGTGTGTGCGATACCGTTGGGTCACCATAGGCGCTACCGTACTGACCTTTGCGCTGGGCATCGTCGGCATGGGCCAGGTGCAGCAGCAGTTCTTTCCCGATTCGAGCCGTCCCGAGATCATGGTGGACATCTGGTTTCCGGAGGGCACCTCGTTTGCTGCCAATGAGGTTACGGCCAAACGCGTGGAAGCGCGCCTGCTTCAGGAGGAAGGCGTCAAATCGGTCAGCACCTGGGTCGGTTCGGGCGTGCCACGCTTTTATTTGCCGCTGGACCAGGTCTTTCCGCAGACCAACGTGTCGCAATTCATCGTGCTGCCCAAAGACCTGAAAGTGCGCGAGTCGCTGCGCATCAAGTTGCCGGCGCTGCTGGCCCAGGAGTTTCCGGAGGTGCGCGGCCGCATCAAGCTGCTGCCCAACGGCCCGCCGGTGCCGTACCCGGTGCAGTTTCGCGTGGTGGGCATCGACCCGCTGGTGTTGCGTGACCGCGCCGACGAGGTGAAGGCTGCGATGCGTGAGAGCCCGAATACCCGAGGCGTCAACGACAACTGGAACGAGTCGGTCAAGGTGTTGCGCCTGGAGGTGGACCAGTCCAAGGCGCGCGCCCTGGGCGTGACCAGCCAGTCGATTGCGCAGGCGTCCAAAACCATATTGAGCGGCAGCACCGTGGGGCAGTTCCGCGAGGGTGACAAACTGATCGACATCGTGCTGCGCCAGCCGCTGGACGAACGCAACGCCATCACCGACATTGCCAATGCCTACCTGCCTACCGCTTCGGGCAAATCGATTCCGTTGACGCAGATCGCCAAGCCGGTGTTTACCTGGGAGCCGGGCGTGATGTGGCGGGAGAACCGCGACTACGCGATCACGGTGCAAAGCGACATCGTTGAGGGCTTGCAGGGCGCGACGGTGACCGCCGAGTTGCTGCCAGCCCTCAAGGCAATTGAAGCCAGATGGCAGAAAAACGGCATGGGCGGCTACCGCATTGAGGTCGCCGGCGCCGTCGAGGAGAGCAGCAAAGGCTCCAGCTCGATCGTGGCCGGCGTGCCCATCATGCTGTTTCTGACCTTCACCCTCCTGATGCTGCAACTGCACAGCTTCAGCCGCGCGATGCTGGTGTTCCTGACCGGGCCGCTGGGTATTGCGGGTGTGGCTGGTGCGCTGCTGCTGCTGGGCCGGCCGTTTGGTTTTGTTGCTCTGCTGGGCGTGATCGCCCTGATGGGCATGATCCAGCGCAACTCGGTGATCCTGATTGACCAGATCGAGCAGGACAGGGCGGCCGGCATCCCGGCCTGGGACGCGATTATCGAGTCGGCGGTGCGCCGGCTGCGGCCCATCGTGCTGACGGCGGCAGCGGCCGTGCTGGCGATGATTCCGCTGTCGCGCAGCGTGTTCTGGGGACCGATGGCGGTTGCCATCATGGGCGGCCTGATCGTGGCCACCGTGCTGACCTTGCTCGCTTTGCCGGCGATGTATGCGGCTTGGTTCAGGGTCAAGCGCGACACACCGGGTCTGGTGCCGGCCTAAAACCGGGGCCGGGTTGACCGGCAGCCGGAGAGGGTACCGATACAGGCTAAAATAGAAAGTTGACCGATTTCAGGCGGGGGTCCACAAGCCTAAAAAGCTGAGGATTCCCGTTTTTATTTCAGGCGCGCGGGTGGCGAAATTGGTAGACGCACCAGGTTTAGGTCCTGACGTCCGCAAGGATGTGCGGGTTCGAGT
>NZ_JAYWHI010000026.1:0-12272 GCF_043778355.1 Polaromonas sp. | reverse complement strand
AACACCTCCATACCGGTCTTCAGGCCGTGCGCCGGCGCATTGCGCTGCGGCGGCACCACCGGGTTGGCAAACGTCTCGCCACCCGATTTTCTTGAGGCAAAAGCGGCTGCAGCCCAATCTCCCCGTGCGCCACCAGCTCCTGAATTTGTAGCGCCCCAGGCGCCGCTGTGACCGCCATAGGCCTGTGCGAAACCCTGGTTTTTCGGCGTGATCCATTTCAATGCCGCTTCGGGCAGCTCGTCAAAGAAACGGCTCTTGAGGTTGTAACGCGTCTGACCGTGCAGCATGCGTGTCTGCGAATGGCTCAGGTACAAGCGCTTGCGCGCGCGCGTGATGGCCACGTACATCAGCCGGCGCTCTTCCTCGATGCCGCCGGCATCACTCAGAGAGTTTTCATGCGGGAAGATGCCGTCTTCCAGGCCGGAGATGAACACGCAGTCAAACTCCAGGCCCTTGGACGAATGCACGGTCATGAGTTGCACCGCGTCCTGGCCAGCCTGGGCCTGGTTGTCACCGGATTCGAGTGCAGCGTGGGTCAAAAAGGCCGCCAGCGGCGACAGGGTTTCGCCGGTTTCCTGGTTCGGCGCCAATAGCTCGGGCAGCGGGTCATCACCGAGCGGCGCCGAGGGGTCCAGCCCCTGGCTGGCCGGTGACTGCGAGAGGGCCACCCCGAGTTCATCGACGGGTAAAGCCACGGCGTCACGCCCGAAACCCTCCATGCTCACGAAAGACTCGGCGGCGTTGACCAGCTCGCCCAGATTCTCAAGCCGGTCCTGGCCTTCTTTTTCAAGCTTGTAGTGTTCTTCGAGTCCGCTGTGCTGCAGCACCAGCTCGATGATCTCGCGCAGGCTCAAGCCGGGCGTCTGCTCCCGCAGCACATCGAGTTTGGCGACAAAGGCGCCGAGGTTGGCACCGGCCTTGCCGGGCACCGCGCTGACGGCGTCGTGCAGCGAGCAACCGGCGGCGCGCGCCACATCCTGCAACTGCTCGATGCTGCGCAGGCCGATGCCGCGCGGCGGGAAATTGACAATGCGCATGAAGCTGGTGTCGTCGTGCGGGTTGTCCATCAGGCGCAGATAGGCCAGCGCATGTTTGATCTCGGCGCGCTCGAAAAAGCGCAGTCCGCCGTAAACGCGGTAGGGAATCGCGTTGTTAAACAGTGCGGTTTCCATGACCCGGCTTTGCGCATTGCTTCGGTAGAGCAGCGCAATTTCTTTCCGATCCGTGCCATCACGAACCAGCTGTTTCACTTCATCGACAAACCACTGGGCTTCGGCAAAGTCGGAGGTGGCCTCGAACACCCGCACCGGTTCGCCGGGACCGGCCTCGGTGCGCAGGTTTTTGCCCAGGCGTTTGCTGTTGTGGCTGATCAGTTCGTTGGCCGAATCGAGGATGTTGCCGAAGCTGCGGTAGTTGCGCTCCAGCTTGATCTGGTGCTGTACAGCAAACTCGCGCACGAAGTCGGCCATGTTGCCAACCCGCGCGCCGCGAAACGCGTAAATGCTCTGGTCATCGTCGCCCACCGCCACCACCGAGCCGCCTGGCATCGCGTGTGCGCCAGCCGCAGCGTCGTCGCCTTGGCCGGCCAGCATCTTGATCCAGGCATATTGCAGCTTGTTGGTGTCCTGGAACTCGTCGATCAGGATGTGGCGAAAGCGTCGCTGGTAGTGCTCGCGTACCGGTGCGTTATCCCGCAGCAGTTCGTAGCTGCGCAGCATCAGTTCGCCGAAATCAACCACGCCCTCGCGTTGGCATTGTTCTTCGTAGAGCGCATAAATTTCGGCCTTTTTACGCGTCTCTTCATCGCGTACCACCACATCCTTGGCGCGCTGGCCGTCTTCCTTGCAGGCGGCGATGAACCACATCAGCTGCTTGGGCGGAAAACGCTCGTCGTCGATATTGAACTGCTTGCACAGGCGCTTGATCGCCGAGAGCTGGTCCTGGGTGTCCAGGATCTGGAAGGTGGAAGGCAGGTTGGCCAGCTTGTAGTGCGCGCGTAAAAAGCGGTTGCACAGGCCATGGAAGGTGCCTATCCACATGCCGCGCACATTGACCGGCAGCATGCTTGAGAGGCGCACCATCATCTCCTTGGCCGCCTTGTTGGTGAAGGTCACGGCCAGAATGCCGCCCGGCGACACCTGGCCGGTTTGCAGCAACCACGCAATGCGGGTGGTCAGCACCCGGGTCTTGCCGGAGCCCGCGCCGGCCAGGATCAGTGCATGGGTATTGGGTAAGGTGACCGCTGCCAGTTGCTCCGGATTAAGATTTTGTAAGAGAGGGGAGCTTGATGCGACTTCTGAGAACATCCCTCATTGTAGAAAGCCTCTGATGCCTCCTTTGTTTTCCCGGCGAGTACCCGTTTTTGCGTGGCTTGTGCTGGCAGCCTGCCTGACGCCGCCTGCCCATGCCCAGTCATCGTGCTCCAGCGACGGCCGGCCACATCCAGTGGCTCTGGTAGAGCGTTTTATCAACGCCGATTGCCGGGACTGCTGGAGCGATACAGCCACCCCGCGGCCTGATCGCGGCGACGTGGCTCTGGACTGGGTGCTGCCCGGCAGCCAGGGCGAGGATGCGCCGCTGGCGACCGTGGCCAGCCGCGACGGACTTAAACGTCTGCAGTCGCTGAGTCTGGCGCTGCCGACCGGCAGCAGCAGCCGGACCACGCCCATCACGCCGCAGGGCCGCCTGCGGGTGGCGCACGGCTTGCCAGTGGCCGGTTACATCGGCGCGTCGGTGCAACTGCAACGCCCCTTGGCCGCAGGCACGCCAGCGCCCTGGACCGCTTGGCTGGCGCTGGTAGAAACCATCCCGGCCGGCACGGAGGGCTCGCCGGTGTCCAGAAATCTCGTTCGAAACCTGTTCCTGCCCTTATGGGACGGTCGCAAACAGCTATCAAAAGAGGAGTATTCAGGCTGGCTGGAGTCACGCAGCATGGACATTCCGGCCGGCACAGACCTTTCACGCCTGAGTGTGGTCGGCTGGGTGCAGGACGCCGGCGGCCGCGTGTTCGCCGCAGCGCAGTCGCGCTGCGTCCCGCCGCGCTGAGCGCCATGGGCCTGCACATATAGCGGCTATACAAAAGCGCAGGTGCCGGCAACCCGCACAAGCGCCTAGAATCAGTTACCGGGCCCAAGCACTTGCGCCCGGTTTTTTGTTTGCGGCCTGCCCTGCCGACAACAAGCCGGTCCAGTCCAAGTGCCTTCTGTTCTTGACAGTTCTACCTACAGGCTTGGGAACCATGGAAATCTTCGACTACGACAATGTCTTGCTGCTGCCGCGCAAATGCCGCGTCGAAAGCCGCTCCGAATGCGACGCTAGCGTCACGCTGGGCGGCCGCAGCTTCCGCATCCCGGTGGTGCCGGCCAATATGAAAACCGTGATCAACAAGGACATCTGCATCTGGATGGCCCAAAACGGTTATTTCTACGTGATGCACCGCTTCGACCTCGACAACCTGGCCTTTGTCAGGCGCATGGCGGCAGCCGGCGTGTATGCCTCAATCTCGCTGGGCGTCAAAAAGGCCGACTATGACACGGTGGACCGGCTGGTGGCCGAAGGCCTGGCGCCCGACTACATCACCATCGACATCGCCCACGGCCACGCCGACACGGTGCAGCGCATGATCGGCTACCTCAAGGACAAGCTGCCCTCATCGTTTGTGATTGCCGGCAACGTCGGCACACCCGAGGCCATCATCGACCTGGAGAACTGGGGCGCCGACGCCACCAAGGTCGGCATTGGCCCTGGCAAGGTCTGCATCACACGCCTGAAAACCGGCTTCGGCACCGGTGGCTGGCAGTTGTCGGCGCTCAAATGGTGCGCACGTGTGGCGACCAAACCCATCATTGCTGACGGCGGCATCCGCGAGCACGGCGACATCGCCAAGTCCATCCGCTTCGGCGCTACCATGGTGATGATTGGCTCGATGCTGGCCGGTCTCGAAGAAAGCCCCGGCAAAACCGTGGAGGTCGATGGCAAGCTGTTCAAGGAGTATTACGGCAGCGCCTCGGACTTCAACAAGGGCGAGTACAAACACGTCGAGGGCAAACGCATTCTGGAGCCGGTCAAGGGCTCTATCGCCGACACGCTGCGCGAGATGGAAGAAGACGTGCAGAGCGCCATCAGTTATTCAGGCGGCACCAAACTGATGGACATCCGCAAAGTCAACTACGTGATTCTGGGCGGCGACAACGCGGGTGAACACCTGCTGATGTAAGGGCCCGGCGCAGCGGCCTTCAGGCCGTTGCGGCGATCAACTGCAACGCGAGTTGGTGCAGGCGGTGGCCGGGCTGCACCAGCGCCTCGACGATGCTGAAATGGTTCAGGCCCAGCAAAGCCTCACGTACCGGCACGGTTTTGGCGCCCCAGGCCTGCTCGATCAGCGCGTTGTGGCGCAAAAACTCTTCACTTTCATCGGCTCCGGCCACGGTGTAAAGCACGCCCTGCCTGGGCGCCGGGAACCAGGCCGGGCTGGCCTTCGCCGCTTGCGAGGGCGTCAGTCGCAAGGAGACTTTCAGAAACGGCGTGTGCATCACCGATTCAAGCTCATACAGGCCCGACACCGACATCGCGTTTTTCACCAGATCAACCGGCAGGTCGGCCGCGTATTGCTTCCACAAACAGGCCAGCAGCATGGCCGTGAGATGGCCGCCAGCCGAGTGCCCGATCACCGTGATCCTCTCCGGGTTACCGCCAAAACGCGCGATGTTGCGATACGTCCAGGCCAGTGCCTGAACCATCTGCAGCGCGATATCGGGAATCGTCACTGCCGGGCACAAGTCGTAATTGGGCATGACCACACAGGCACCGGCCTCCGTGAAGGCGGGCGCAAGAAACGAATGGTCGGCCTTGTCCAGCGAGCGCCAGTAACCCCCGTGGACAAACACCAGCACCGGCGCGCCACCAGACGCGACCTTGCGCGCCGGAAACACATCGAGAGTTTCAGCCGCATGTGAACCAAAGGCGATGTCCAGCGTGCAGGCTTGCGTTGCCCGGACCTGGGTGGAACTGTCGGCCCAGCGGGTGAAGTAAGCGGCGTGCTCTGGCACCAGCGCACGGTTGTTGTACATGCGATCCAGCCAGGCGGGGTCGGGACGGGTCATGGTTGCTCCTGAGGAAATGAATGGGGCAATGGTGGCACATCAGCTCGGAAGGCGCGCAAATTCGGGTAAACCCGATGCAACCATTCGAGACTTTCAAAGTATTCTGTATACAGAGTACAAAATATGCAAGCCCACCTTGTCAAAATCGAATCCACGCCCGACCTGGTCGACCAGGTCTACCGCAGCCTCCTGGACGCCATCAGCGAAGGTTCGCTGGCGCCGGGCGCGCGCATCATGCAGGAAGACATTGCCGAACAACTGGCGGTGTCGCGCCAGCCGGTGCTGCAAGCCCTGCGACTGCTCAAGAAAGACGGCTTTGTGCTCGATGCGCCCGGCCGGGGTGTGCTGGTCGCCCCGCTCGACGTGGGCTGGCTGATGCAGATTTACCAGGTGCGCAGTGCACTCGATGCACTGGCGGCCCGGCTGGCGGCGCAAGCCCGTTTCCGGATCGACCCGATGCTGATCAGCCAGGGTCGCGCCGCCGCACGCAGCAACGATGTCAAAGCGATGATGGCCGCCGACGCACGGTTTCACGGCGCCATTTATGGAGCCTCCGGCAACCCGCTGATTGCCCAGAGCGCACAACTGCACTGGCACCATATCCGCCGCGCCATGGGGGCGGTGCTGCAGGTGTCGACCATGCGCGAATCGATCTGGGACGAGCACGAAACCATCGCCAACGCCATTGCCGCGGGTGATGCGCTGACCGCAGAAACGCTGATCCGCGAGCACGGCGAAGACGCCAGCCGCAATCTGGCCGGCCTGCTGAGCAATGCACTTCAGCCCGCGCTCACCCCCACCGCCCTGCCCGCCTGAAACACATCACCACCACCCCAGGAGACAACAATGAAACTGAGCCCGGAGCAACTCACCCAATTCGACCGCGAAGGCTACCTGTTTTTCCCCGGCCTGTTCACGCCCGATGAAACCCAGACCCTCAATGACGCCGTGCCCGAGCTCTACAGCCGGCGCGAAGACTACAACGTGCGCGAAAAAGGCAAGGACGCGGTGCGCACCAACTTTGCCGCGCACATGTACAGCGAGCCCTTTGCCAAGCTCGGCAGGCACCCGCGCATGATCGAACCGGTGGAAGACCTGCTTGGTGAAAAGCTCTACATGCACCAGTTCAAGATCAACGGCAAGATGGCTTTTGAAGGTGATGTCTGGCAATGGCATCAGGACTACGGCACCTGGCTCAACGACGACATGATGCCGACCGAACGCGCCATGAACGTTGCCATTTTTCTGGACGATGTGACCGAACACAACGGCCCGCTGATGTTCATCCCCGGCAGCCACAAAAAAGGCGTAGTTGATGCCAAACACGACCTGACCACCACCAGCTACCCGCTGTGGACGGTAGACAACGACCTGATCCGCCAACTGGTGCAGCGCGCCGGCGGCAAACAGGGTGGCATCGTCAGCCCCAAGGGTCCGGCCGGCTCGATGATCCTGTTCCATTCCTGCCTGGTGCATGCCTCGGGCAGCAACCTCTCGCCCTTCAACCGCGTCAGTGTCTACCTGAGCCTGTGCGCGGTCAGCAACCACATCCGCCGCCACAAGCGCCCGGAATACATCGCGCACCGCGACTTCGCGCCGATTGAGTGCCTGCCCGACGACTGCCTGATGAAGGACTACCCGGTGGACCTGCCGTGGAAAGACGGGGTGCCGGCGACGGCGCTGCAGACCTCGATGGAAGAAATCGTGCCGGAGCGCAAGGCGGCCTGAACCTCGCCGCATGTGATGCCTGACTTGAGGAGCCTGCCCCGGACTCCGATCCGGGGCATCCGTGTTTATTGACCCTGTTCACTCCATCCGCTATGGATTGCGGGTCAAGCCCGCAATGACAAGACTGCCCATATGAACCTCTACACCAAACTCCAGCAGCGCGCCGCCGACAACAAGCCCATTCGCATCGGCTTGATAGGCGCGGGCAAATTCGGCGCCATGTACCTCGCACAGATCCCGAAAACGCCGGGTGTGCATCTGGTTGCGATTGCCGACCTGTCACCCGCCGCGGCCCGCACCAACCTTGCCCGAGTAGGATGGAATCCGGCCCTGACCCAGGCAGAATCTGCACAAGCAGCTATCAAAACAGGAGCAACCTGGATCACCGACGACTGGAACGCCGTCGTCACGCATCCCCAAATCGACATCATCGTCGAGTGCACCGGCAACCCGGTGGCCGCGGTCGAGCATTGCCTGCAGGCGTTTGCGCATGGCAAACATGTGGTCAACGTCACCGTGGAAGCCGACGCCTTTTGCGGACCACTGCTGGCGCGCAAGGCGTTTGATGCCGGTGTCGTTTACTCGCTGGCCTTTGGCGACCAGCCGGCGCTGATCTGTGACCTGGTGGACTGGGCCCGCACCTGCGGCTTTCCGGTGGTGGCAGCGGGCCGTGGCCACAAGTGGTTGCCGCATTTTTCCGAATCGACGCCTGACACCGTCTGGGGCAACTACGGCCTCACGCCGGAACAGGCGGAGCGCGGCGGCCTCAATCCCAAGATGTTCAACAGCTTTCTCGACGGTTCCAAACCGTCGATTGAATCGACCGCGGTCGCCAACGCCACCGGTCTGACGGTGCCCAGCAACGGCCTGCTGTATCCGCCGGCCAGCGTGGAAGATATTCCGTACGTGACGCGGCCTATCAGCGAAGGCGGCGTGCTCGAACGCAAGGGCATGGTCGAGGTGATCTCCTCGCTGGAAGCCAACGGCCGCAAGATTCCCTACGATATCCGCATGGGTGTCTGGGTCACGGTGGAAGCCGAAACCGACTACATCAAGAACTGCTTCGAAGAGTACAACGCACACACCGACCCGAGCGGGCGCTACTTCACGCTTTACAAGCGCTGGCATTTGATCGGCCTCGAAGTCGGCGTGTCGGTAGCCAGCGTCGCATTGCGCGGTGAGCCGACGGGTGTAGCGACATGCTGGAATGCCGACGTGGTGGCCACCGCCAAGCGTGATTTGAAACCCGGCGACATGCTCGACGGCGAAGGCGGCTACACGGTCTGGGGCAAACTGTTGCCGGCTGATACATCCATGAAGATGGGCGGCCTGCCGCTGGGCCTGGCGCACAACGTCAAGGTCATCCGTGCCGTCAAGAAAGGCCAAAGCCTGAGTTGGGCCGACGTGGCGATGGACACCTCCACCCCGGCCTGGAAAGTGCGCAACGAGATGGAGCGCATGTTCTCCCCGGCCATCAAGAAAGCTGCCTGACAGCCTTTGGGTTGCTGCGTGCCGCATGATGGTGGCAGCACCATTTCCCGGACACCCATGAGCAACAACCATTCGACAACGACACTTCGCATCGCCTTCCTGGGCACGGGCAGCATGGGGCTTCCCATGGCCAGACGGCTGTGTGAAGCCGGCCATGCCCTGCAGGTGTGGAACCGCACCCCGGCCAAAGCCGCCTCATTGAGTGCGCTGGGCGGCGTGGTGCATACGCAGGCCGCAGCCGCAGTGGCCGGTGCCGACATCGTTGTCGGCATGCTGGAAAACGGCGCGGTGGTCGAAGACGTGTTATTTGCGCAGGACGTGGCGGCCGCGATGAAACCCGGCGCGCTGTTCATCGACATGGCCTCGATCAAGCCGCGCGAGGCCCGCGACCACGCGGCCCGCCTGGGCGCCATGGGCATTGCCCACATCGACGCGCCAGTTTCCGGCGGCACGGGTGGCGCCGACCAGGGCACCTTGGTCATCATGGCCGGTGGCAAGGAGGCAGAATTCGAACGCGCCCTGCCTGTGTTTCATATTTTCGGGCACGCCACCCATGTGGGTTCTCATGGCGCGGGGCAACTGACCAAGCTCGCCAACCAGATGATTGTCGGTATCACCATAGGCGCGGTGGCAGAGGCTTTGTTGTTTGCAGCCAAAGGCGGCGCCGACATGGCCAAGGTCAGGCAGGCGATCACCGGTGGCTTTGCCGACAGCCGCATCCTGCAAGTGCATGGAGAACGTATGGTGACGCGCGACTTCGCACCGCGCGCGCGCATGGCGATCCAGCTGAAAGACATGCGCAATGCACTCGCGACGGCTGAGGAAATCGGCTTCGACGCACCGGTGACCACCCTGTTCGAACAGCTGTACGCCGAAGGCATCGGCCATGGCCTGAGCGACCTCGACCACTCAGGCCTGTTTGTCGAACTGGCCAGCCGCAACGGGATGGACTGAGGCAGTCAACTCCCCATGAAAAAAGCCCGCAAGCTGCGGGCTTTTTTGTGGCTGGCACAAATCAACGTGCGGGACGGGTCGGACGCTTGTGGGCGTCGCGCGGCACAAACACCTTGCCTGCAGGCTTGGCGAAAGCCGGTTTGCGGTCGGCGAAATCACCGCGGGGCGCTGATGCAAAACCTTCTGAACGGCCGCCACCGAAACCACCACGATCACCACCACGGTCATCGCGCTGGGCGAAACCACCCGTGTTGCCGTTGCCGCCGCCGAAGCCACGGTCATCACGGCGCGGGCCGCGGTCATTAAAACCGGAACGGTCTGCATAGTTATTGCCCTGGGGCGCCGGACGACCCTGGAAAGGTGCGCCGCCACGGTCGTCACGATTACCGCCGAAACCACCACGATCACCGCCACGGTCGCCAAAAGCAGGCTTCTTGCCGGCATAGCCGCCGCCAGCGCCGCCAGCGCCACCACCGAAACCGCCGGAAGGCGCACGGTCGTTGCCGAAACGGCCACCACCACCGCCGCCAAAGCTGCGCGGACCACGGTCATTGCGGTCGCCGCCAAAATTGCCGCGTGGACGCTCCGAAGTCGGTGCAAAACGCTGCTGTGGCTCGAGGCCGGCAATCACGCTGGGCTTGAGGTTTTGCTGGGTGTAGTGCTCGATGTCCTGGATCTTGCGGCGATCGCGGAACTCGGCAATTGTGATCGCCTTGCCTTCGCGGCCGGCACGGCCGGTGCGGCCAATGCGGTGCACATAGTCTTCGGCTTTCATCGGCAGGCCGTAGTTGATGACGTGGGTGATGGTCGGCACGTCCAGGCCGCGGGCAGCGACATCGGTTGCCACCAGGATCTGCACACGGCCGTCACGGAAAGCCATCAGGCGGCGGTTACGCAGGCCCTGGCCCAGCGCGCCATGCAGTGCCACGGCGCTGAAGCCCTCTTGCACCAGGTCGTTGGCCAGGCCGTCACATTCGACCTGGGTGCAGGCGAACACGATGGACTGGTTCATGGTGGTGTCGCGCAGCGAATGGTCCAGCAGCTTGCGCTTGTGGCTCATGTTGTCGGCCCACAGCAGCGACTGGGTGATCGATGCATGTTTTTCATGCGGCGAGTCGATTTCGACGCGCTGCGGCTGGCGCATGACACGTGTTGCGAGCTGCATGATGCGCGGCGCAAAGGTGGCGCTGAACATCATGGTCTGCTTGCGCTCGATGGTGAGCTGGTTGACTTCGGTCAGGTCGTCGGCAAAGCCGAGATCCAGCATGCGGTCGGCTTCGTCGACGACGAGGAACTGCACCTGGTCGAGCTTGATCTGCATGCTGCGCTGCAGGTCCAGCAAGCGGCCGGGCGTGGCCACCACGAGATCCGCGTTCTGCAGCTTGGCAATTTGCAGCTGGTAAGGAATACCACCCACCACGTTGGCGATTCGCAGGCCGCGGCAATGGCGAACCAGGTCGATCGCGTCGGCGCAGACCTGCTGGGCCAGTTCGCGGGTCGGGCACAGGATCAGGGCGCCAGGTGTGGCGGCCTTGAAATTGCGCGCATTGGTCGGGTCCTTGCGCTTGGGTTTCTTCAAAGGCGGCTCGCCGCGGGCGACCGCTTCGGCGCTCAGGCGCTCAAATTCGGCGCGTTCGTTGCGCTCGGCTTCTTCCTGCTGCTTGAGCAGGGTGTGCAGCACGGGCAGCAGGAAGGCTGCGGTCTTGCCGCTGCCGGTCTGGCTGGACACCAGCAGGTCGGTGAACTTGGCCTTGGGGTCGGCTTTAACGTCAGCATCCAGCGCCTGCATGGCTTTGGGAATGGTGGCCATCTGCACGGCGGTCGGCTGGGTGAAACCCATGTCGGCGACGGCCTGCAGCAACTCCTTGGCCAGGCCCAGCTTCACGAAACCATTGGGTTCTGGGGCGATGGCATCGAGCGACGTTTCTGCTGCGGCAGGCGCATCAGAAAAATCAGGAAGTACGTTGATTTCCATATCGGAAACGATGTCGGTAGTTGCTTCGGCCAAAGAATCGCCGCGAGCCTCAAAAGAGTCAGTCATGTTTTTCTCACTAAACACTTGTCCGCGCTGCCACGCTTGTGATGTGGGCGGGCGAACAAGAAACTACCACCTGCCGCGTAGCGGAAGGCTTCGTTCATGGTTAATAAAACATCAACCATCAAACGAATATTTCGGCTCAAGGGTTCCGGTCAACCGGTCTTGAGGCGATGGCTCTGTTGGTAGAGCCCAAAAGTGTGAGGTAGATGTACAAATGCGGTGCACCCCTGTGCATCCATCAAGCCTACGATTATGCCACGGCTTGCGGGTTTCTACCAGTCCCTCGTGCCAAAAAGACCTTGCCGAGCGCCGGGCCCTCTGCAGGGAGCTGGCGCACGCTCCTGTTTTGATAGCTATCAGCCCTTGTCCGGAAAGGGCTGATAGCTCATATCACTTCAGGAAGTGGGTCCGGTAATGTTCCAGCTCGTCAATCGATTCATGCACATCGGCCAGCGCGGTGTGGCTTTGCTGCTTCTTGAAAGCGCTGTACACCTCGGGCCGCCAGCGTTTGGCCAGCTCCTTGAAAGTGCTGACATCAATGTTGCGGTAATGCAAAAACGCCTCCAGTTTGGGCATGTACTTGACCAGAAAGCGTCGGTCCTGGCTGATCGTGTTGCCGCACAAGGGCGACGTGCCCTTGGGCAGGTACTTGGCCAGAAAGGCCAACACCTGCTTTTCGGCATCCTCCTCGGTCACCGAACTGGCCTTGACCTTGTCGATCAGGCCGCTGCGGCCATGCGTGCCCTTGTTCCAGTTGTCCATCTGGTCCAGCAACTCGTCGGTCTGGTAGATCGCCAGCACAGGGCCCTCGATACGCGGCGTCAGTTCCGGGCCGGTCACCACCACGGCGATTTCAATGATGCGCTCCTTGTCCGGGTCCAGCCCGGTCATCTCGCAGTCGAGCCAGACCAGGTTCTGGTCGGATTTTTTCAGCAGGGGTTCTGTATCAGACATCTTGC
>NZ_JAYWHI010000025.1:0-12471 GCF_043778355.1 Polaromonas sp. | reverse complement strand
ATCGATATCGGCATCGGTATCGGTATCGGCCGTGTGTCGCCAGGTCTTGCTTGCGACGGGGTGCGCAGTGGTGCTGATCTTGGCGGGTTGCGCGATGCCTGGTCCGGTGGCGCCGCCGGTGGCGCCCGGCGTCCAGGTGAGCACGGGCAAGCCGGTCAGGATCGGCCTGGCACTGGGCGGCGGTGCGGCCCGGGGTTTTGCGCATGTGGGCGTGATCGCCGCGCTGGAGGAGGCCGGTTTCAAACCCTCGCTGGTGGTCGGCACCTCGGCCGGCAGCCTGGTCGCGGCGCTTTATGCCAGCGGCAAAAGCAGCGCCCAGTTGCAGCAGACGGCCCTGAACCTGGAAGAGGTCGCGATCACCGACTGGATGCTGCCGCTGTTCGGGCGTGGCATGTTTCGTGGCGAGGCCTTGGGCCGTTATGTCAACGATCTGCTGGCCGGCCGCCTGATTGAAAACATGGCGATCCCGCTGGGTATCGTCGCGACCGACCTGAACAGTGGCCAGGCCGTGCTGTTTCAGCGCGGCGACACCGGTGCGGCAGTGCGCGCATCGAGCGCGGTGCCCGCGGTGTTTGTGCCAGTGAAGATCAACGGGCGCGAGTATGTGGATGGGGGCCTGGTCTCGCCGGTGCCGGTGCGCTTTGCGCGGCAGATGGGCGCCGACCTGGTGATTGCGGTGGACATTTCCAGTCCGCCCGAGGCCAACCCAGCCGAGGGCACGCTGCAGATTTTGCTGCAGACCTTTGCCATCATGGGCAAAAGCATCAACCAGTACGAACTCAAGGACGCCGATGTCCTGGTGCAGCCAGCTCAGGCGGGCCTCAAGAGCGCCGACTTCTCGGCGCGCCAGCGTGCCATCGATGCCGGGCGTGCCGCGATGCAGGCCGCGCTGCCGTCACTGCGGACCCGGCTGGCCCAGCTTCAGGCCCGCTGATGCTCCTTTTTTGATAGCTGGTTACGCTCGCTGGATATGGGCTGGAGCACAAAACAGGCAAAAAAAAGCCTGATTTTGCAATCAGGCTTTAAAGGGGTCCGTGAACTGATTTCTGGAAGGACCCGAGGAGACAACTGGCGGGGGCCTGACTTTGCAGGCCCCGAAAAATCAGCGCTTTTTCGAAGCAGTCTTGGTCGCGCTCACAGCACTGTTGGTCGCAGCGGTGAAATTGGCTTCAGCCATGTCGGTGGCTTGCTTGACAGCTTTTTGCATGGATTCAACAGCGTTGTTGGCGGCGGCCACGGCGCTTTTCATCACGGCAACAGCGGTCTCGGAACCGGCCGGGGCGTTCTTGGAGGCGCTGTCAACCAGACCCATGAATTTGGCTTGGGCTTCAGCAGCCTGGCCTTCAAAGGACTTGCCGACTTCAGCACCGGTAGCGGTGGCGATGTCGTACAGGTGACGGCTGTAGGCAGCGGTCTTTTCAGCCAGCGGCTGGAACAGGCCGGCTTGCAGGGCCAGCAGCTCTTGTGCGTCTTTGACGCCCAGGAGGGATTGGGTGTGGTTGGCGGACTCGGCCAGGGCAGCCTTGGAAGCCTGGACATTGAGTTCAACCAGTTTCTCGACGCCTTCGAAAGCCTTGCTGGTCAGACCAAACAGGGTTTCGATGTTTGCTTTGTGGGAAGCCATGATTTGTTCAGCGGTCAACATATTTAAATCTCCAATATAGGTGGGTTAACGATTTCAACTAGTTGCGCTGCTGAACAATCTGCCGAAGGGCTTTTTGTTGATTGCTGCACTGCAACATAACTGAAGTATAGGGATTACCCGGTCGATTGCAAGTCATTTTTGTTGCAGTGCAGCATTTTAGGGGTGGGGCTCTATCGGTTCCCCGTTTCAGGGGCAAGGGGCTGGACGGTGCGGGTATCCGGCGGCGCGGGAGAACATCGCCGCTTGCAGACACAATCAGGGCTGCCATGTCGCATCGTTTTTGATCTTTGCCCTGATGCAAGCTTTCTACGCCGATCACTTTGTGTTGCCCCTGCCGGAGGGTCACCGTTTTCCCATGGGCAAGTACGAGCGGCTGCGCAGCCGGGTTGCACTCGAGCTGGCACAGGTGCGGCTGGGGGTCGCGCTGCCCGTCAGCGACGGCGAGCTGGCGCTGGCGCATGACCCGGCCTACATCGAGGCGGTCGTGAATGGCAGCCTGAGCCCTTCCGCCATGCGCGAGATCGGCTTCCCCTGGAGTCCCGCGATGGTGGAGCGCTCGCGCCGCTCGGCCGGCGCCACCGTTGCGGCTGCGCGCGTGGCCCTGGGTCTGGGTGGCCGTCCGGCCGAAGGTATTGCCGCCAACATGGCCGGCGGTACCCACCACGCGTCGGCGGCCAAGGGCAGCGGTTTTTGTGTGTTCAATGACGCGGCCATTGCGGCGCGGCTGATGCAGGCTGAGTATGTGCGCCCCCACGCTCGGCACTTTGTGCCTTCGCTGCCCCCCGAGGGGGCCGTCGGTCGCCTTGGGGCGGCCCGGCGGCGGCCGGAGCCCGACGACAGGCGCTTACCGCTTCAAGTCGCGATCATCGATCTCGACGTGCACCAGGGCAACGGCACGGCCAGCATTTTCAGCCGTGACCCCAGCGTCTTCACGCTGTCCATACACGGCCAGAAAAACTTTCCCTTCCGCAAGGAAGCCAGCGACCTGGACGTGGAACTGCCCGATGGCTGCCGGGACGACGCCTACCTGCAGGCGCTGGAGCTGGCGCTGGACGAGCTGGACCGGCGCTTCTCCCCGGGCCTGGTAATTTACCTCGCTGGCGCGGACCCGCACGAGGGTGACCGCCTCGGCCGCCTCAAACTCAGCTGGGATGGGCTGGAAGCCCGCGACCGGCGGGTTTTCGACTGGGCTTTCCAGCGGCGCATTCCACTGGCGCTGGCGATGGCCGGCGGTTATGGCGTGAATATCGACGACACGGTCCAGGTGCAGGTCAACACCTTCCGGGTAGCGCTGGACTACTGGGGCCGGTACCAGACCTTGGCCCTGCTGGCAAAATAGCGGCCCATGATGTCTCTGATCCGACCCCAGGCCGAGCCCCGCAGTGCCTACAAGGTCTTTCGCCCCATAGGCACGCGCTGGATGGACAACGATGTGTATGGCCATGTCAACAACGTCGTTTATTACAGCTGGTTCGACACCGCCGTTAATGGCTACCTGATCGATGCCGGTGCCATCGACATTCATCACGGCGCGGTGATCGGCCTGGTGGTCGAAACCCAATGTAATTATTTTGCGCCGCTGGCTTTTCCTGATCCGGTGCTTGCCGGCATTCGCGTCGCGCAGGTGGGTTCATCCAGTGTGCGTTACGAGGTTGGCCTGTTCTCCGGAAAAACGGACGACCCGTCCTCGGAGCTGACAGCCGCCAAAGGCCATTTCATTCACGTCTACGTGGACAAACAGACGCGCCGGCCTGTTGCCTTGCCTGCCCAACTCCTGTCAGTACTGGAAAAACTCAAGTGACCGAAACCCTCAATGCCGTGGACGCGGCCATCGACAGCCGCATGTCCACGCGGGCTTTTCTGCCCACACCCGTCGCGCGGGAAATGCTGGAGCAGTTGCTGGCCCTCGCCAGCCGCGCGCCATCGGGAACCAACACCCAGCCGTGGAAGGTTTATGTGCTGCAAGGCGCCAGCCGCGCCGCCCTGGCGGACAAGGTCTGCAGCGCCCACGACGCCATTCGCGCCAACCCGGACCTGGCGGCGCACTACCAGGAGGAATACGCCTACTACCCGGAAAAATGGGTCTCGCCCTATATCGACCGGCGTCGCGAAAACGGCTGGGGCCTGTATGGCCTGCTGGGCATTGGCAAAAGCGACAAGGACAAGATGCACGCCCAGCATCAGCGTAACTTCAGGTTTTTCGACGCGCCGGTCGGGCTGATGTTCACGCTGGACCGGGTGATGGGCCGCGGCAGTCTGGTGGACTACGGCATGTTTTTGCAGAACCTGATGGTGGCTGCGCGCGGGCATGGGCTGCACACCTGCCCGCAAGCGGCCTGGAACGGCTTTGCCAGCATCATCCTGCCGCATCTGGGCGCTGGCGCCGATGAGATGCTGGTCTGCGGCATGGCGCTGGGCTACGCCGACGAGTCGGCGCTGGTCAACACCTTTCGCACACCGCGCGTCAGCCCAGAAGATTTCACGACCTGGCTGGACTGATCAGGCTGGCGCTGTTGCCGCGCATCCCGGTGCCTTGCGCTGGCGCTTGCGGGTAAAGTCAGGGGTTGGCGCAAGAGCGTTCCCACCCCCTATTTTTTTGAAAGACTCCGCATGGCACTGACCACTACCCCCTCTGGCCTCCAATACGAAGACACCGTGTTCGGCACCGGCGCAATCGCCAAGGCTGGCAAAAGCGTCCGTGTGCATTACACCGGTTGGCTTTACAACGACGGCGTGCAGGGCGCCAAGTTTGATTCGAGCAAGGACCGCGGCGACCCGTTCGAGTTTTCACTCGGGGCCGGCCAGGTCATCAAGGGCTGGGATGAAGGCGTGCAGGGGATGTCGGTGGGCGGTACCCGCCGCCTCGTCATCCCCGCTGAACTCGGTTACGGTGCACGCGGCGCCGGCGGCGTGATTCCGCCGAACGCCACGCTGCTGTTTGAAGTTGATTTTCTCGGCTGAATTTGTAATTTGTGTTTGCACGCGGTCCGGGCATTTCCAGAAATTCAGTTTTTTGGGATGAAGTGCAAGGCGCGCGGCGCGCAGGACACCGGAATGCACTAGGGTGCATGAGGATTCCGAGCACCGAGCACCGAGCACCGAGCACCGCGCAACGCGGCAATTCGCCCACAAAATGGATTTATGGGAATGCCCAACGATGATCATTACCAGCCTGCTTGACACCGACCTCTACAAGTTCACCATGATGCAGGTGGTGCTGCACCAGTTTCCGGGCGCCCAGGTCGAGTACCGCTTCAAGTGCCGCAATGCCGGCGCGGCGGGTATTGGCGATCTGGCGCCTTACGTGCGCGAAATCCGCGAAGAGATACGTTTGCTGTGCAGCCTGCAGTTTCAAGACGCCGAGCTCGCTTACCTGCGCGCCATGCGTTTCATCAAAAGCGACTTCGTCGACTTCCTGGGGCTGTTTCGTCTCAACGAAAAATACGTCAGCGTCACCGCCTTGCCATCCGGCGAAATCGAGGTGGTGATCGAGGGCCCGTGGCTGCATACCATCCTGTTTGAGATCCCGGTGTTGGCCATCATCAACGAGGTGTATTTCCGCAACACGCAAAAACTGGCCGACGTGATGGAGGGGCGCAAGCGCCTGGACACGAAGATCGGGCAGTTGCAGGGCAAGGGCCTGGCCGAGCTGAAAATTGCGGATTACGGCACGCGCCGGCGCTTTGGTAAAGCCTGGCACGAAGAAGTGCTGCGTACCCTGAGTGCGCGTCTGGGGACGGGCCCTACCGGGCAATTTGCAGGTACCAGCAATGTGCTGTTTGCGATGAAACTCGGCCTGACGCCGCTGGGCACCATGGCGCATGAGTATCTGCAGGCCTGCCAGGCGCTGGGCCCGCGGCTGCGCGACAGCCAGGTGTTCGGTTTCGAATCCTGGGCCAGGGAATACCGCGGTGACCTCGGTATTGCACTGAGCGACGTGTACGGCATGAGCGCCTTCCTGCGTGACTTCGACATGTATTTCTGCAAGTTGTTTGACGGCGCGCGCCATGACAGTGGCGACCCGTTCGAGTGGGGCGAGCGCATGCTCGCGCACTATGTCAAAAACCGGGTCGATCCCAAAACAAAAACGCTGATCTTCAGCGACGGACTGACCGTGCCGCGCACCATTGAGCTGTATTCACAGTTCAAGGGACGTTGCCAGCTGGCTTTCGGTATCGGCACCAATCTGACCAACGACCTCGGTTACGAGCCGCTGCAAATTGTCATCAAGATGGTGCGTTGCAACGGCCAGCCGGTGGCGAAGCTGTCGGACACGCCGTCCAAAAACATGTGTGACGACGAAAAATACCTGGCCTACCTGCGTCAGGTGTTTGACATCACGCCGCCGGGATAATTGGGTCCGGGGTTTGCCCCCCGCTTTTATAACAATGGAGACACCATGAACATATCGCGCTGGGCCGCCGTTGCGGCTTTGTTGTTTGCCTGGCCTGGCCTGGCCCTGGCGGCCGACTTCGACGGCAGCCGGCTCTCGCCACTGTGGGGCGTGCCTTTCGCGGGCCTGCTGCTTTCCATTGCGTTGATGCCCTTGCTGGCACCGTCGTTCTGGCACCATCATTTCGGCAAGGTGGCGGCAGCCTGGACGCTGGCGTTTTTTATTCCCTTTGCGGCCACGTTCGGGCCTTCGGTGGCCGGCATCAGTCTGGTGCATGCGCTGGTGGCAGAGTACATCCCCTTCATCATCCTGTTGACGGCGCTGTTCACCGTGGCTGGCGGCATTTTTATCCGTGGCAACCTGCACGGCAGTCCTGCGCTCAACGCGGGCCTGTTGCTGATCGGTGCCGTGCTGGCAAGTTTCATGGGCACCACAGGCGCGTCCATGCTGATGATCCGGCCCCTGATCCGCGCCAACGACAACCGCAAGCACAGCGCGCACATCGTGGTGTTTTTCATCTTTATCGTGTCCAACGCCGGCGGCTCGCTGACGCCGCTGGGCGACCCGCCGCTGTTCCTCGGTTTCCTGAAAGGCGTTGATTTTTTCTGGACACTCCAGCACATCTTTCCGGAAACCCTGTTCCTGATCGGCAGCCTGCTGGTGATCTTCTATCTGCTGGACAGCTGGTTCTACCGCAACGAGGGTGTGCAGCCAGTGGACCCGACGCCGGATACCCAGCGACTGGGCTTTGACGGCGCCTTCAACTTCGGCCTGTTGGCAGCGATTGCCGGCCTGGTGCTGCTCAGCGGTTTCTGGAAATCTCCCCTGGTGTTCGATATTTACGGAACCGAGGTTGGGCTCCCCGGCCTGGTACGCGATGCCGGCCTGATCGCCATCACTCTGCTGTCGCTCAAGCTCACCGCAGCGAAGGTGCATGCGGACAACCAGTTTTCCTGGGGGCCCATGGCGGAGGTGGCCAAGTTGTTCGCCGGGATTTTCCTGACCATCATTCCGGTGATCGCGATGCTCAAGGCGGGTGTGAGCGGGCCTTTCGGCGCTGTAGTGTCTGCCGTGACGCGGCCTGACGGCCAGCCCGATCCGGCGATGTATTTCTGGGCCTCAGGCATGTTGAGTTCCTTTCTGGACAACGCACCGACTTACCTGGTGTTTTTTAATACGGCCGGTGGCGATCCGCAGGCCCTGATGAGCACGCTGGCCCCGACACTTGCCGCTATTTCCGCCGGTGCGGTGTTCATGGGCGCCAACACCTACATCGGCAATGCCCCCAACCTGATGGTCAAGGCGATCGCCGAGGACCGGGGTGTCAAGATGCCCAGCTTCTTCGGCTACATGGCCTGGTCGGGTGCGGTGCTGATCCCGCTGTTCATCCTGATGACCTTCATCTGGTTCAAGTGATCCAGTCCTATCCCTTCACAAAGAGACCTTCATGAGCAAACCCAAAATCCTCGTCGCCCGCGCGATTTTTCCTGAAGTCATCAGCCGCCTGGAGCAGCACTTCGAGGTCGAAGCCAACCAGTCGGATGCGATCTGGTCCAAAGCCGAGCTGGCTGAAAAACTGAAGGATAAGGATGGCGCCTTCACCACCGGCGGCGACCGCATCGACGCCGAAGTGCTGGCCGTCTGCCCGCGCCTGAAAATCTGCGCCAACATGGCGGTCGGCTACAACAACTTCGACATCGACGCGATGACGGCGGCCGGCGTGCTGGCCACCAATGCGCCCGACGTCCTGACCGAAACCACCGCCGATTTCGGTTTTGCATTGCTCATGGCAACCGCGCGGCGTGTGACCGAGAGCGAACATTTCCTGCGCGCTGGCAAGTGGAACAAATGGAGTTTCGACATGTTCGCCGGTTCTGACATCCACGGCAGCACGCTGGGTGTGCTGGGCATGGGCCGCATCGGGCAGGGCATTGCCAAGCGCGGTGCACATGGCTTTGGCATGAAGGTGATTTATCACAACCGCTCCCGCCTTGACGCCGCCATGGAAGCCGAATGCAAGGCCAACTACGTGAGCAAGGAACAGCTCCTGAAAACAGCCGACCATGTGGTGCTGGTGTTGCCGTATTCGCCAGCGTCGCACCACACCATCGGTACGGCTGAACTGGCACTGATGAAACCTACGGCAACGCTGGTGAACATCGCACGCGGCGGCATCGTCGACGATGCGGCGCTGGCCAAAGCGTTGCGCGACAAAACCATTGCTGCCGCCGGCCTGGATGTGTTTGAAGGTGAGCCCAAGGTTCATCCCGACCTCTTGAGCGTGCCCAATGTGGTGCTGACACCGCACATCGCCAGCGCCACCGTGCCGACGCGCATGGCCATGGCCAATCTCGCAGTGGACAACCTGATCGGTTTCTTCAAGGACAAAAAACCGCTCACACCGTTGAACCCCGCGGTGCTGAACGGCTGAGGACCGGTCTTGATCGAACTGTGGCTCCTCATCGCCCTGGCAGTGGCCATCCTGGTGGCTGTCATCGTGTTGCTGGTGCGCAAGCCTGCGGTGCCCGACAGCGGCCGCGCCGAGTTGCTGGCCGCCAGTGAGCGGCTGGAGCGTGAGCTGCGGCGCGAGATCAGTGAATCCTCTCGCGGCGCGCGCCAGGAGATGACACACAGCCTGGCAACCTTTCAGGAAACCCTGGTCAAGCAGGCGGCGGAAACAACGCGCACCCAGAACACGCAGATCGACGCTTTCTCCCAGCAATTGACGCTGCTGCAGAAAACCTTGTCCGACACCCTGAGCACCCAGTTGCAGTCGGTCAGCGAGTCGAACGCCAGGCGCATGGTGGAAGTGCGCGAGACGCTGGAGCAGCAACTGGCCCAGTTGCAGCAAACCAATTCGGCCAAGCTCGATGAGATGCGAAAAACCGTCGACGAAAAACTGCAGACCACGCTGGAAACCCGGCTGGGCGAAAGTTTCAAGCAGGTCGCCGACCGGCTCGAACAGGTGCACAAGGGCCTGGGCGAGATGCAGTCACTGGCGGTGGGCGTGGGCAGCCTGCAGCGCGTGTTGACCAACGTCAAGACCCGCGGCATGTTCGGCGAGGTACAGCTCGAAGCGCTGCTGGAGCAGGTGTTGACCACCGAGCAGTATGCCAAGCAGGTGGAGACCAAGCCGCGCAGCGGCCAGCGCGTCGACTTTGCCATTCGTTTTCCTGGGCGCGGCGACGAGGGCTCACCGGTGTGGCTGCCGATTGATGCGAAATTTCCGCGCGACGATTACGAGCGTCTGCTCGACGCGCATGAACGTGTGGACCCGGCCGCGGTGGAGCAGGCCGGCAAGGCGCTGGAGGCGCGTATCCGCAGCGAGGCCAAATCGATTGCCGAAAACTACCTGGCTGCGCCGCACACCACCGACTTCGCGATCCTGTTCCTGCCGGTCGAAAGCCTGTATGCCGAGGTCTTGCGCCGGCCCGGCCTGATGGACGCGATCCAGCGTCAGCACCGTGTGACGCTCGCCGGGCCGACGACCCTGCTGGCCATGCTCAACAGCCTGCACATGGGTTTTCGCACCCTGGCGCTGGAGCAGCAGGCTTCCGAGGTCTGGAAGGTGCTGGGCGCGGTCAAGACCGAGTTCGAGCGGTATGGCGAATGGGTGGCCCGTATCAAGGAGCAGGTGGCCAAGGCCTCGGACACGCTGGACAAGGCCGACACCCGCGCCAAACAGATGCGGCTGGCCCTGCGCAAGGTCGAGGCCCTGCCGGATGCCGAATCCCAGGTGCTGCTGCCGCCCGCCGCCGATACCGACGTGCTCGACGATTGACCTGGTTTGCTACTGATTTGATAGCTGCTTGCGCTTTTTGGATATGGGCTGGGGCCCGATTTAATGCCGAATCATGACACCTGAACTGGCCCGCCTGATCCTGGCCCAGGTCTGCCTGCACGCCTGCATGGCCGGCACCCGCATGGCTGCGCCGCTGCTCGCGCTGCGCGAAGGTTACAGCCCTGCGGCGGTGGGTGTGTTGCTGGCGCTGTTTGCGCTGACCCAGGTGTTTCTGGCGCTGCCGGCAGGCCGTTTTGCTGACCGTCACGGCCTCAAGCGTCCGATTGGCTACAGCGTGATGGCCGCCGTGCTGGGCGCCGGTCTGGCGGTCGTGTTCCCGGTGTTTCCGGTGCTTTGTCTCGCAGCGCTGCTGACCGGCGGCGCCACCGGCGTGGCGGTGATTTCGCTGCAGCGCCATGTCGGGCGGGCTGCGGCGGGGGCGCTGCAACTGCGGCGTGTGTTCAGCTGGCTGTCCATCGGGCCGGCGGTGTCCAATTTCATTGGCCCCTTCACGGCGGGCTTGCTGATCGACCATGCGGGCGCCTTGCCCAACAGCACCACCGGTTACCGGGCCGCGTTTTTCCTGATGGCCCTGCTGCCGCTGGTCGGCTGGTTGCTGGTGCGGCCAACACGCGAACTCCCGCCGGTGGTCGTCGAGCCGGGCAGCGCGCCGCTCAGTGCCTGGAATCTGCTGCGCGATCCGGCCTTTCGCCGTCTCATGCTGGTGAACTGGTTTTTATCGTCCTGCTGGGACGTGCACACCTTTGTGGTGCCGGTGCTCGGCTTTGAAAAAGGTATCAGCGCTTCGGGCATTGGTTCCATCCTCGGTGCTTTTGCCGTGGCCGCCGCCGCCATTCGCATGGTGATGCCGCTGCTGGCAGCGCACCTGCGCGAATGGCGCGTGCTGGTGGGCGCCATGCTCATGACTGCCGCGCTGTTCGGTATCTACCCCTTCATGGGCACGGCGCTGGGCATGGGCGTGTGTTCGGTGCTGCTGGGCTTTGCGCTGGGCACGGTCCAGCCCATGATCATGAGCATGCTGCACCAGATCACACCTGAACATCGCCACGGCGAGGCACTGGGCCTGCGTCTGATGGCGATCAACGCGTCGAGTGTGCTGATGCCCATGTTATTCGGCACCGTGGGCGCAGTGATCGGCATCGCGGGCGTATTCTGGGCCACCGGTGCGGTGGTCGGCGCCGGGGCACGCGCCGCGTGGCTGCTCAGGGATTGACGCCCCCACGGTTGCTCACTGCGTGTAGCGCCCTGCCGAGGGGGCCGCTGCGCCTGCGGGCCGGCAAAGCCGGACCCGCGGCCTCTGCTTGTAGGGAGACCGCCCATGCCCGCTCATTGCTGGGCCTCTACAGTTGATAAAAGGTCTTGATCGCATCCCAGGCGACCTGCGGGTCGTCGACGTACTCGAACAGCTTGAGATCTTCCGGCGAGATCGCGCCTTCCTCGATCAGCACGTCAAAATTGAGCAAGCGCTTCCAGTAGTCCGAGCCGAACAGGATGATGGGCACCGGCTTGGCCTTGCGGGTCTGCACCAGCGTGATGACCTCGAACAGCTCGTCGAGCGTGCCGAAACCACCGGGAAACGCCACCAGCGCCTTGGCCCGCATCATGAAATGCATTTTGCGCAACGCAAAGTAGTGAAACTTGAAGCTCAGTGAGGGGGTGACGTAGGGGTTAGAGCTTTGCTCGTGCGGCAGGGCAATGTTCAAGCCCACGGTGGGAACACCGACCTCATGGGCGCCCCGGTTGGCCGCTTCCATGATGCCGGGGCCGCCGCCGGTGCAGATGAACAGTTGCTCCGCCGGCGGCCGGTGTTTGCTGTGGGTGGCCACCATGCGGCCGAACAGCCGTGCCTGCTCGTAATACACCGCATTGCGCACATGGCGCCCGGCCAGCGCCATGGCCTGTGCATCACCACTTTCGCGCGCCAGCTTGAGGGCTTGTTCGGCCTGCTCGGGCGCCGGAAAACGCGCGCTGCCAAAAACCACGATGGTGTTTTCAATGCCCTGTGCCACCTGCTCCATGTCAGGCTTGAGCATTTCGAGCTGGAAACGGATGCCGCGCGTCTCACGCCGCAGCAAAAACTCGGGGTCGGCAAAGGCCAGGCGGTAGGCGTCGGCCTGCAGCGGGTTGCCCTGGTCGGCATGTGATTGCAGTTCGGCCCAGGCATCGGCGAGCCGGTTTTCGTTGAGGTCTTGTGTGTTTTCCATGATTGCATTGTGTATGAAGGACAGGCTGTGGTGGCGCCTGCAGGCGGCCCAAAGAAAAAGGCTCCACAAGGAGCCTTTTTTCAGGGAACAAACCGCGACTCAGACGCGTTTGCGGTATTCGCCGGTGCGGGTATCGATCTCGACGACATCGCCCTGGGCCACAAAAATTGGCACGCCGATTTCAAAACCGGTGGCCAGCTTGGCGGGCTTGAGCACCTTGCCGGAGGTGTCGCCCTTGACGGCCGGTTCGGTCCAGGTGATCTCGCGCTGCACGCTGGTGGGCACCTCGACTGAAATTGCCTTGCCGTCATAAAACACGACTTCGAGTTCCATGCCGTCTTGCAGGTAGTTCAGCGAGTCGCCCATGTTTTCGGCTTCGACTTCGTACTGGTTGTACTCGGCGTCCATGCAGATGTACATCGGGTCG
>NZ_JAYWHI010000024.1:0-73333 GCF_043778355.1 Polaromonas sp. | reverse complement strand
GACGTTGATAGGTCAGGTGTGGAAGCGCAGTAATGCGTTAAGCTAACTGATACTAATTGCTCGTGCGGCTTGACTCTATAACTTTGATTTGTTGTAAGCATTACAGAAATGTGGTGTTCAACAAGTTCGAATGTTTGTTATGTTCAAGTTGTTTAGACGTGATCGAAATATATATAAAAGCTGATTAACTCTATGAATTCGTTGTGTTGACTCCTAAATAGGAAATCAACGCGACAACAAGTTATGCCTGATGACCATAGCAAGGTGGTACCACTCCTTCCCATCCCGAACAGGACCGTGAAACGACTTAGCGCCGATGATAGTGCGGATTCCCGTGTGAAAGTAGGACATCGTCAGGCTCTTACAGCAAGAAACGCCCAGTTGACTCAGTCAACTGGGCGTTTTCTTTTGGGCGGAAGAAATGCAAACCGTCAGGGCTACGTCTGCCAAGGTCCGAATGCCTTGCTCTGACGATTTGATGCCCAACTACCTGCGCTTATTTAATCCGCTGATCAGGCGTTGAGAATCAAATCTTCATCCCTGCGCGCCACTGCAGAGCGCTCGAGCTCGGCGGTCAGATGGGCCACCCAATCATCAAATGGAATGGATGCGAAAAACATCGCGCGTATTTGCTGGAAGTAGCTGGTACGCCTCGCCCACTCGAGAAAATCTGCGAACAAAAGTTGCTGCTGTTCAAGCAGCTTGAATTTAAGAAGCACCTTGGCCGCATGATGAGCATGACGGCTTGGATTGCTGACAAAAGCATTCAAGCGTTGACGCGCGGATGCCAGCACTTGGGGACGGTAACCAAACACCGCGCCATGGCCGGGTATGACCGTGCGCGGAGCCAGGCGCTCAATCAAATCCAGTGTGGCCGCTACTTCATCAAAAGCACTGCCTCCCTCAAGCTCGGGGAAAACCACGCCGAAGCCACTTTCCCACAATGCATCTGCCGAAATCAAGGTGCGAGACTGTGGTTCAAAAAGAATTGCCGAATGAGGATCATGGCCTGGCGCCGCATGAATTTGCCAGGACTTGTCAGCCAGCTCGATTTCCCCACCTGGCTTCAGTAAACCAGTGAATTCAAACTGAGGGCACAACTGCCCCGTTGGAACATATGTCAGCGCGACCGGGTCCCAAGCCGAAACCAGATGCGCTTGCCCTGGGGGAATCAGGGTATCCAACTCGGGGTAAACGGCCTGAAGTGCTGAATTACCTCCGCAGTGATCACTGTGCAAATGAGTATTGAGAAGAATGTCGAGCGGTCGCCCCTGCAATGCGGCATCCAAGAGATCAACGGTTTGTTCGGCATGCGTCGCATATCCGCTGTCAACGATGACGTTGGATTCCGTTCCCAGGAAAAGAATGTTGTTGGACGACAGCCATCCCCGCTCAAAAACCAGCATGCCCGCCGGCAACAGCTTGTCCGTCTGCGGGCAGGGGGCTCTCACGCCGCGGTGCGCAGTTCACGCCTGAGAATTTTCCCAACATTTGTTTTCGGCAAATCGTCCCTGAATTCAATGTATTTGGGGCGCTTGTAGCCGGTGAGATTCTGGCGGCAAAATTCGCCTACAGCTTCTTCCGTGAGCGTCGGATCATTTTTCACAACAAAAACCTTGATCGCCTCACCCTGCTTGTCATCTGTAATGCCGATGGCCGCGCATTCCACCACCCCCGGACACAATGAAATCACGTTCTCAAGTTCATTGGGAAAGACATTGAAACCCGAAACAATGATCATGTCCTTTTTGCGATCAACAATTTTGGTGTAACCGGTCTCATCGATGATGCCGATGTCACCAGTACGCATGAAGCCGTCTGCCGTAAAGGCTTTCTCGTTTTCCTCCGGCTGGCGATAGTAGCCAGTCATGACCTGCGGGCCTCTGATGCAAATCTCTCCAGATTCTCCGGGCGGGAGCGATTTCCCGTCATCGTCCTTGATAGCAATGTCTATTCCTGGCAACGGCAGTCCGATCGTGCCTGTGAACTCCCGGTTGAGTACTGGATTGTTGGTGCCAATCGCGCATGTTTCGCTCATGCCCCAGCCTTCGATCATTGGGCTACCGGTCACTTCTAGCCAATGCTTGGCTGTACCTTCAGACGCGGCCATTCCGCCAGCCTGTGAAACGCAGAGACTAGAAAAGTCAACCGACTTGATCTGGGGGTGCTGCAACAGGGCGTTAAACAGGGTGTTCACGGCGGGGAGCATATGGAAAGGACGTTTTTTCAGAACTTCGATGAACTGGCCGAAGTCGCGCGGATTGGGGATCAGGGTGAGATGGGAGCCCCAGCGAATCGCCAGCAGGCACAGGGTCAACGCGAAGATGTGATAGAGCGGCAAAGCGGCAATACCGTTGGTTTTGCTGACATCACCGATACGGCGCAACGCCGGCGTGAACCAGGCTTCCGCCTGCAATACGGCTGCGACGATATTCCGGTGGGTCAGCACCGCGCCCTTGGACAAACCTGTGGTGCCACCGGTGTATTGCAAAAAGGCGATCGAATCCAGATTGGTCTGAGACGGTTTGAGCGCTTTGCCCACTCCCTCAGCCATCACCTGTTTGAAGGGAGTGACGTTGCGCCCGTTCGCCAGAGGCAACTTGTACGCCGGCACCATTTTTGCCAGATGCCGCACCGCGAAAGTGATCCACCGCCCGTACCAGAAGCCCAGCAAATCACCCATCGAGGCAACCACCACCTGCTTGATTGATGTCCTGTCGATGATCTCTTCCAGCGTTGTGGCGAAATTTTCGAGAATAACGATGGTGGTCGCGCCTGAGTCTTTGAGCTGGTGTTCCAGTTCACGGGCGGTGTACAGTGGATTGACGTTGACGCAGGTGTAGCCCGCCCGCAGGATACCGGCCATGGTGACCGCAAACTGGGGAATGTTGGGCAGCATGATGGCCACGCGAGCGCCGGGCTCAAGTCCCTGGGATTGCAGCCACACCCCCATCGCGGAGGACAGCTCATCAAGTTCGCCATAGGACATCCAGCGATCCATGCAAACTGAAAACGGACGCGATGCATTCTTCCTGAACGAGTCCTCCAGCAACTGATTGAGCGAGCGGAACTGCTCGGGATCAATGGTGTGGGGAACACCCTCGGGATAACTCTTGAGCCAAAACTTGTCCATGAAAACTCCTTGTGTGCCATTGTGAAAGCGCAGCGCGCGCCAGCGTATGGGGCTTGTCCCTAATGCGGGCCTGGGTTGGCGAGAAGTTGACGCAATTTCGTCTCGCAGGCGACAGTGTCCAAGTCAAACAAGGCTTCAATCCAACCTGATTCGCGCCTTTCGACCAGTGCTAAAAATGCCGAAGAGCCTTTCATGTCCGCGAAAGCGTCGAACCCGGCCTCCAGAAAAACCTGCAACGAACTGAGGCCGGCCGCAGCTGCGGGTCCCCGCATCATTTTCAGCAAACTGCGCAGGCCGCGTGTTCCTGTCAGGCGATCCAACTCGCTGCCCAGTTGCAGGACAACCTCCAGCTGGCGCAGCCTTGCTGGCCGATCAGCAACTGCCCGCCAGCACTGGATATAGCGGACATGTGCACTGAGTGTGGGACGCGCCAGCCATTGCCGGGCCATCATGTCGTCGAGCTGTTCTGTCAAAGCATGCACTTCAGCCAGTGCAGCCGCCGTTTCAACCACAGCTTGGGGGAAAAGGCGGGCAATGGTGTTTGCAATGCGTGCGAACTGCTGATCGCGCTGTGCGTAATCTTGCTCGCCATACAGCTCATGCAGAAAAAACCCGGTTGCCCTCTGGTAACGGGGGCTGGCCAGAAGGTCGGTGTACGTGGCCTTGAAGCGCTGCGCCTGAAAACGCTTGACCTCAAGGCAAGCCTGTTCGAGCAGGGGCTGGCCCACCCGGCTCAGTCGGAGCAGCGAGACCGCCTGCATGGCGTTACGAATACGGGATGCGGAGGGATCCATGTAAACACGGAGTTTATCTAGGTGCTGCGCCCTATAGAAATACAGGGAGCGCGTGCGAAACTTGATCAATGCAAAGAAGGACCTTGTTCAAGCTTGGCGTCGCCTCGGCGGCGGTGCTCGCCCTGGGTGGCGGCGCTGCGGCGCTGATACAAGCCGGCTTGCATCATGGAAAATTGGCTGAGGCAGGCCGTGAGGTCTTTCGGGCAGTAGGCCGCGCGGTTCTGCAGTCAAGCCTGCCGGCCGATGACGCTGCCCGGCAAATAGCGCTCGATGCCCTGCTTGGGCGAGTCGACGAACTCACCCAGGCATTGCCACCCCATGCGCAAGACGAGCTGTCCCAGTTGCTGTCGTTGCTGGCGAGCATGCCCGGACGACACCTGATGGCGGGTCTGAATCAGGCATGGTCAGCGGCCCCCGACGCGGATATTCAACAGGCATTACAGGGCATGCGGCTTTCTGCCTTGGCGTTGCGGCAACAGGCGTATGCGGCGCTGCATGACATCACCGCAGCGGCTTACTTTACGGATGCTTCAACCTGGCCGCAGCTCGGCTATCCTGGCCCGCCGAAACTTTAAGAATACTGAAGACCGCATGACTCAATTCCTGGACCCGATCCGCGAGGGCCTTCAACGCGGCTGGAAAGTTTTCGGTGGTGTTTTGGGTCAGGCGCCGGAAAAAATTGTCTGTGATGTGGCCATCGTCGGCTCTGGCGCCGGTGCCGGCATTACTGCCGAACTGCTGGCGAGGGCCGGCCTGCATGTAGTGATGATCGAGGAAGGCCCGCTCAAAAGCAGCAGCGATTTCAATCAAAAGGAATCCGAGGCCTACCCGCAGCTCTATCAGGAAAGTGCGGCGAGAAAAACTGAAGACAAGGCGATCAATATCCTGCAGGGTCGCTGCGTGGGCGGCTCTACCACAGTCAACTGGACCAGTTCCTTTCGGACCCCGGCGCCTACGCTCAAGTTTTGGCAGACGCATTTTGATCTGCCGGACTACGGCGTGCAGGCGCTCGCACCCTATTTTGAGCAGGCCGAAAAACGGCTGAACATTCTGCCTTGGCTGACGCCTCCCAACGAAAACAATGACTTGTTGCGGCGTGGCGCAGCCAAGCTCAATATCCAGGCGGCGGCTATTTCGCGCAATGTCAAAGGATGCTGGAATCTGGGGTCCTGCGGACTGGGTTGTCCAACGAACGCCAAGCAATCGATGCTGGTGACCACCATTCCGGCAGCGCTCGACTTGGGGGCCCAATTGCTGACCGAAATGCGGGTAGAGAAGTTTGAGCTGGCCAATGGCAAGGTGACTGCCCTGCATTGCCAGAGCGTGATGCCAAATGGCGCGTTAGCCCATAGCGGGCATGGGCAAGCAGCTACCAAAATAATAGCAAAGCACTACGTATTGGCGGGTGGCGCCATCAACTCGCCAGCGGTGCTTCTGCGTTCCGGCGCGCCCGATCCGCACGGTGTGCTGGGCGCACGAACTTTTCTGCACCCCGTGGTGATGAGTTCGGCAGTTTTTTCGCAGAAAGTGGAAGCCTGGAGCGGAGCGCCGCAAACCATCTACACCGATCACTTCCTGGATACGCAGGCGATTGATGGACCGATGGGCTACAAGCTTGAAGCACCGCCGCTGCACCCGGTGATTTTTGCGTCGACTGTTCCGGGAATGGGGAAAAGCCAGGGCGACCTGCTCAAGACGTTCCCGCACAACCACACTTTGTTGGCGTTGCTGCGTGACGGTTTTCACGAGCAATCGCGTGGCGGGCAAGTCAAATTGCGTGGTGATGGGTCGGCCGTGCTGGCCTACCCGCTGACGGATTTTGTGATGGACGGCGCGCGCCGAGCCCTGCTGTCGATGATGGAAATTCAGTTCGCCGCCGGTGCGCTCCAGGTGTTGCCCTTGCATGAGATGGCCTTGCCCTACACCACATGGAGTCAGGCCCGTGATGCGGTGAACGCCTTGCCCATGAAGCCCCTGCTTACCAAGGTCGTGAGCGCGCATGTGATGGGTGGATGTGGCCTGTCGGGCCGGGAAAAGTCAGGGGTGGTCCGACCCGATGGTGTGCATTGGCAGCTTGAAAATTTGTCAGTTCACGATGGCTCGGTTTTCCCAACCAGCATAGGCGCCAATCCCCAGTTGTCTATCTATGGCATCGTCAACCGGCTCGCGCAGGGATTGGCCAAAAAGCTGACGGGGCAAGAGCTCCTGCTGGCTTGAGTTGGACTTATGCTGGCACGCCTTCAGCGCCTGATCACCTTCGCTTTGCTGATCGCCGCAGTCGCGTGGCTGTTATTTTTCTGGAAAACTTCAACGACGCTGGCGCTCGCCGGTTTCGTCTTTGTGGTCCTGGGTTACTCCGGATTTCTTGCCATTGAATTCGTCGCTTTGCGATTCGTCAATCGCAGTGATCCGACTCCCGCCCCGTCTCTGGCAGAACTCGTCAAGGCTTGGCTGGGCGAAACATTGGCGGCGCCCCGTGTTTTTTGTTGGAGGCAACCTTTTCGCTCTGCCGCGTTTCCAGACCAGTTGGCAGGAGATTCTGTGGTTCGCGGTCGCCGTGGCGTGGTGTTCATCCACGGTTTTTTTTGCAATCGCGGTTTTTGGTCGCCGTGGTTGAAACGCCTTCAGGGGAGCGGCCACGCCTACGTAGCGGTCAACCTGGAGCCGCCATTTGCCTCTATTGACGATTACGCCCCGCTCATCGATGCCGCAGTCCGGCAAGTCACGGAAGCTTCGGGCCGGCCCCCGTTGCTGGTGTGTCATAGCATGGGCGGACTGGCTGCGCGGGCGTGGCTCAAGGCCATGAGGGCGGAGGATCGCATCCATCATGTGGTGACGTTGGGGACGCCGCATCGTGGGACCTGGTTGGCCCGCTTCAGTCGCGTTGCCAACGGACGCCAGATGCAGCTATCCGGCCAATGGCATCAAGCGCTTGACCTGGACATGCCCTCGCACCGCCACGCGTTATTTACCTGCTGGTATTCGAACTGCGACAACATTGTGTTTCCTACTTCAACTGCCACCTTGCAGGGTGCAAACAATCAACTGGTTCGAGGCGCTGCACACGTCCAGCTGGCTTTCCTGCCGCAGATCATGGACGAAGTTTTGGCGATGACGGACGACTGAATCGAGGAAAAGCGGGCATGCATGCGGGCGCCTGGTTGGCGGTAACAAATTGTGTATGCTGGGCCTGCTCTCTTTTGGGCTATTCGCTTGGAATAAACAATGCCTTTGATTGTGTTGATGGAGGACGATGCGGCCACACGTACTCTGGTTGCGTCTGTGCTGAGGAAAGATGGCTACGAAGTCCTGTCGGCCGACAATGGGTTGTCCGGGTTGGAGTTGGTGCGGCACAACAAGCCTGATCTGGTGGTCAGCGATGTCCAGATGCCACTGATGGACGGCTTTGCGATGTTGCAGGCTTTGCGCGCCGACCCGACTATCTCAGCCATTCCCGTGGTATTGCTGACCTCATTGCAGGAGCGCGCGCACATGCGCATTGGCATGACCAGCGGTGCGGACGACTACATCACCAAGCCGTTTCGTCCGGGCGAATTGCGCGAAGCGGCCGCCGCCCAGCTGAACAAGCGGGAGATGCAGGCCGCCGTTCAAGCCATGGCGGTGGAGGCGGCCATTCAAGCCGCACTGGAGAACCAGAAACATCACCTCGCCCGCCTCTATGAAGAAAAGCTGGCATCCGAGTTGAGCGACAAATGGCCTGCCGCCGACGCGGCAAACGAAGACGAAAAATTCTCCAATGCCAGCGTCCTTTTTGTCGATGTCATCAACTACGCGGGACTTGCCGAAAAACTGTCCAGCACAGAACTCAGCGATGTTGTCCGCCAGTTTTACAACAACGCGGGTGACACTGTTCACTTGTTCGGAGCGCGCCACATGCAATTTGTGGGCGAAGGCTTGCTGGTGGTGTTTGTCGACAGCACCGACACGTCCTCGGTCAATCATGGCCTGCGTGCCGTCCGCGCTGCGCTGGGGCTGCTTGATGCGGCCAAGCGTGTACAGAAGTTCCTCAACAGCCAGTTCCCATCACATGGGCTGCCTCGTTTCGATGTCAGCGTTGCACTAAACAGTGGACCTGTCGCGCTCGCCAAGCTCGAAGATCCCTTGCACGGCGGCATACATGTTCTGCCGGTAGGCGACACCGTCAGTGTCACTTTGTTGCTGCAGAAACAGGCCAGCAAGTCCGGCTGGAAGATCGCCGCAAGTGTTGGCATGCTGCGTGGCGTGACCGGCGCGGTGAACACCGGCGCGCGTGCGCTTATTTCGCTGCCTGGACGCTCGGCAGCGCTTGACGCTGCCGAGTTGCTGGGTCTGGCATTGCAGACCTGACGCGCCGTCGAACGGTCGAACACACAACGCTTCAACCTGGTCGCATGCCTCGAAAAACGCTTTCCCTTCGCCGCGTTCTGGTCGTCAGCCTTTTGTTGTTTGCGCTGATGCCGGCCGGATTGGTGGCCTGGCTTATGGCGCGCAGCAGTGCACAGGCGGCGCAAGACCTCGCGGGAGAAATTCTTCTTAACGTGGCGGTCAAGATTGAGGCCGGCGCACAGGCGCATTTGGGGCAGGCCCATCATGCCCTCAATGGCCTTTTCCCAGAACGTCCAAGTGCGTCTCAAACCGAGCAGGCACGGGACTGGCTGCGCAGCGGCGCCGCATTCGAGCCCATGGCGTTTGCATTGGCCAGGCAATCTGCGGAGACACCGCACCTGTACTTTGGCAACAACCGTGGCGAATATTTTTCGGTCGAGAGCACTGCGAATGGCGCGATGGTGCTGCTACGCGGCCCCACAGACGCAGGCTTGCAGGCTTTTGCCGCGCGACGGCCCGGTGATCGATCAAAACCAGTGCCTGTTTCACAGACCAATTTCGAGCCCCGAACCCGCAACTGGTACCAGGGCGCCCTGATTGCCAAAGGACGGGTGTTTTCCCCAATCCAGGTGGTCCCAGGCAAACCGCAATTGTTTGTGACGCTGTCCCAGCCTGTGTATGAAAGTGATGACGGAGCAGCCGGCGTGTTCGGCATTGATCTCTATCTGCAGCAACTCTCCAGCTTGCTGCAAACACAGCGCATCAGCGCGCGGGGAGCCGCTTTCATTGTCGATGAGTCAGGACTGCTGGTGGCGGGGTCGGCTGGTGACCCATTGCTCCGGGACGAAGACGGACAGACCGTACGACGCGGCCCGCAGCACAGCGCGAACCCCGTCATTCGAGAGAGTTTTCTGGCATTTCAGCTCGAGCGTTCTCGCAAACGTGAGGACTCGGTAGCCAGCAACATGGCCCTGCAGCGCTTGGGGGTGCAGGGTAATACCCTGCTGATGGTGCAGCGCCCGTTTGGCGAATCCCTGGGTTTGCGCTGGACCCTGGTGGTAGCAGCGCCCGAGAACGACTTCACGGCGAACATTGATCACGCATGGAAATTATCTCTTGCATTGATCGGCGGACTGATTTTTCTGGGTGCCTTGGCGGCGTTGTACGTTGCCAACCGCATTGGACACCGGCTCCAGCGCCTTGGCCTGGCTGCTCAGCAGCTTGGTCGCGGCGAGGTGCCTCGTGTAGAGCGGCGCACGCGTCTTCGGGAGGTGAGGGAGCTTTCGCAGGTCATGCACAACAGCGCGGAACAGCTCAGGGCTTACCGAGCAGAGGTGCTGGCCAAAACTCGGATTATTGAGGATGCCAACGAAATGCTGGAGCAGCGGGTTGCGCAGCGCACAGTGGAACTGCTGGCGTCCCGCGAAGAGGCTTTGCAGGCGGCTCGGGCCAAAGCCTCATTTTTGGCAACCATGAGCCATGAGATCCGCACGCCTCTTAACGGCGTGGTGGGTATGAGCACCTTGCTCGCAGAGACCTCGCTGGATGAAGAGCAGAGTGACTATCTGCAGACCATCCGGTTGTCGAGTGATCAATTGCTGGCGGTCATCAACGATATCCTGGACTTTTCAAAAATTGAATCGGGAAAGCTGGAGCTGGAGTCCGAGCCCCTGAGTCCGCGCAGCGCCATCGAAGAAGCCTGCGATATTGTGGCGCCGCGGGCCCGGGAAAAGAATCTTGAGCTGATTGTTGATATCCCCGAAACGGCGGGCTCTGGCTTTCCGGAGCTGCCAGCGGCGATCGCTGGAGACATCACACGTATCCGGCAGGTGTTGATCAACCTCATCAGCAATGCTGTCAAATTCACGGAAAAGGGCGAGGTGGCGGTCAGCGTTCGGCGGCTGCCCAATCCTGCTGATGCGGCACGTGTATTGCTCGAATTTCGGGTCACGGACTCTGGCATTGGCATACCGCCAGGCCGGGTGGATGCGTTATTTCAGGCCTTCACCCAGGTCGATGCATCGACCACCCGAAAGTACGGTGGAACCGGTTTGGGTTTGGCTATCTGCAAGCGTCTGGTCGAGTTGATGGATGGTGAAATAGGCGTGGACAGCCTGCCCGGCAAAGGCTCGACTTTCTGGTTTACCATCCGGGCGCCGGCAGCGGCGCTGCCCGCTCTGATGGGCACGGTGGATGCCACTGCCCTGCATGGCAAGCGGGTGCTGGTGGTGGACGACCACCTGACCAATGTGCGCGTCCTGGCGCGACAACTTCAGATGTGGGGCATGCAGGTCAGCAGCGCAGAGTCCGGGGCGCAGGCCTTACACGACATCGCGGCGGAAAAATCTGCGCGGCCGGACATCATCATCACCGACATGCACATGCCCGAAATGGACGGGGTGACGCTGGCGCGAGTGATCAAGTCAAAAGCCGGCCTGGCAGATGTGCCGCTGGTGCTGCTTTCTTCCGGTTTCATGCCGCCAGGTCACGAGGCCGCCCAGTTGTTTGAGGCCCGCTTGCTCAAGCCGGTGCGCCAAAAGCAGCTGTTTGACGCGCTCGCTCGCTGTTTGTCGGCAGGCGAAGGCGACACGCATCCGGCCGAGCTCAAAGCCAGTTCCGCGTCGGCGGCGGAAAAAAGCATGACCTTGCTGGTGGTTGATGACAATGCAGTCAACCTGAAGGTTGCCTGCGCGATGTTGACCAAATTGGGTTATCCGACAGAAACCGCCCTGGACGGAAGGGAGGCTGTACAGGCTGTAGCGCGGGCGCATGGAGCGGGTTGGCGTTATGGCGCGGTGTTGATGGATGTGAACATGCCGCGCATGAACGGTTTTCAGGCGACACAACAGATTCAAACCATGATGGGTCAAAAGGCCCCGCCGATTATTGCCCTGACAGCTGCCGCATCACCCGAAGATCGCGCACGTTGTGTTGCCGCCGGCATGGACGACTACCTGACCAAGCCCTTGCATGTGGCGGCATTGGCGCAGGCGCTGGAGCGCTGGTTGCCGAAAATAGCCTCGGCCGCCGAGGGCTCCGGAAGGTCGCTCAGGCCGGGACCTGGGCGCGCTCCGGCGGCGGGCCCCGCTTCGCAGTCAACCTCCCCGCTGAACATGCCCAAGCCAGCCGTCGCGCCGGAGGTGAAGTTGATCGACTTTGAGCGCTTGGCGCAGTTCAAGGAGTTTGATGACGACAACCTGAGCATGACCCGAGAGGTGATCGGCTTGTTTGTCGCTGATGCCTCACAGCGGCTCAAGGCCATCGACGAGAGCATTCGCGCTGACGATCCGGTTGCGCTGGCTTGGGCGGCACATGCGCTCATTGGCGCAACCAGCAATGTCGGCGCTGTTGCGATGCAGGCTGTTTGCGCAGAACTTGAGCTTGAGGCCAAAAAAGGCCGCGTACCTCCTAACTCCGCACGGCAGTTCGACAGGCTTCAGGCGTATTGGGAGAAAACCAGGATCATTTTGAACACCTGGGTTTGAGGCCCCATCGAAGGCAAGTTGTTCACGCGAAAAAGCACGCCTGACAAGTGTTTCAAAAGTGGGCGCACGCTAACTATGTGAAGGTTCCGCCTCATTGACCTCTCCAAACTTGTGAAATTGTTCACATTCAACAAGCGGCATATTCACTATCCAGATTGGGGCCAGCTTCATACGCTTAACAAACTGTAACGGTTACAAGGCACGTGAAGATGAATACCCTGTTGAATGCCGGATTTACGGACCCGGCCCCGCTTCTTGCCGACCTGGAGCTCTCGGAGTCGAGCGCGGATCTATTCAGTACGTTGATCGATGTTCTGGCGCATGGCGTGATCGTGGTGGGGGAGCGCGGTCAGCTTGTTCATGCCAACCAGGCCGCCCGGGCCGAACTCAACCGTCGCAGAGTGCTTGAGAAGGTCGGCGATGAAGTCCATGCACTTACGCCGGCAGACGGTAAAACCCTGCACATGGCCCTGAACAAGGCGGTGGCGGGAAAGCGCAGCTTGATTAACGTCAGCTCGGGCGGCCTGAGCCTGATGCTGGCGGTGGTTCCACTCAAGCCTGAGATCGGCGCAAGGGAAATCCGTATCGCGCTGCTCTTTTCGCGCGCGGAGGTGTGTGAATCCGGGATGTTCGGGTTTTTCGCCCGCAGTTATGGTTTGACCCAGACTGAAGAACAGGTGTTGATCATTCTGTGCAAAGGGCTGAGCACGCCGGAAATTGCCCTTCAGATGAAGGTGGCTGTGTCGACTGTCCGCAGTCATGTGCGCAGCCTCTGCGCCAAAACCGGCTCCAGCGGGGTGCGCGAACTGGTCAACAGGGTGGCCGTTTTGCCGCCGGTGGCTCCGTTGCACCTGGTACAAATCCACTAAAAATTCCTCGCGGCCAGCGCGGGCGCCCACACTGGCGGCACGCCACGTGCTAGATTACGGCTCATCATGAGCTCGTCAATCCCCTCTGCTGAAGACCTGTACACATCGCTGGTTCCGGAATTGCGCTCGCTGGCGCGTCGCGGGGTGCAGCGTACCTACCGTAAAAATGCGGTCTTGATCAACGAAGGTGAAGCTGGTGACAGCCTGTTTGTGCTTCTCAAGGGAAGTGTCAAGGTGTTCGCCATGGACGAAAGTGGACGTGAAATCACCTACGGCACCGTCCACGCGGGTGACTATTTTGGTGAAATGTCCCTCGATGGTGGCCCCCGGTCGGCCTCGGTGATGACGCTGGAGCCTTGTATTTGCGCCGTGTTGAGCCGCGCTGACGTGAGCGAGCACCTGGTCGAAGAGCCCGAATTTGCCATCAATTTGGTGGTCCAGGTGATCCGCCGTGCCCGTGCTGCGACGGAAACCGCGCGGAACATGGCCTTGCTCGATGTTTACGGCCGGCTGGTGGCCTTGCTGGAGGAGCGTCGCGAGGGCGCGACCGAGGGCGAGGGAAGCAGCGCGACGCTGGAATCCATCACCCACCAGGACATTGCCAACCGCGTGGGGGCTTCGCGCGAAATGGTCAGCCGACTGCTCAAGGACCTTGAAAAAGGCGGCTATATCGAACTGGGCATCCGCCGCATCACGCTGCTTAAAAAGCTACCCAGCCGCTGGTGACCCTCAGGGCCTGACGGCCTGAATTTCCCAGGACATGACCTGGCGGGGCCCTCGTACCAACCGACAGCCCCGACCCCAAAGGAAACTCCCGTGACATCAGCGTATCGGTGTGCCTGTTTTGCCCTTCCCTCCAAGCTGCTCAAAAAAATCGCGGCCAAAGTCAGCGAAGCAGACCGCCATGTGTTGCATGGGCATATGGAACATACTGCGCAGCTTCGGTCGATGCGAAGTGCCTTGAGCGCGCCTGCGCCGACGCTCCGGCTTCTCGCGACTTCTGCGCACAAGGCGGTTTCGCCCTACCAGCGCGCTGTTTTTGACGCGGGCTCCAACACGCAGCTTCCGGGCAAATCCGTGCGAACAGAAGGCGGCAAGCCGGTTCGGGATGCCGCGGTCAATCAGGTCTACGATAACACTGGCATCACGCTGGATTTTTTCCTCAAGGTGTTCGGCCGAAATTCCATAGACAACCGCGGGATGCGCGTGACCTCGGCGGTGCATTTCGGAAAAAACTTCAGCAACGCGATGTGGACCGGTGAACAGATGGTTTACGGCGACGGCGACGCCAATGTGGGCGGATTTACCCAGTCGCTTGACATCATTGCCCACGAGCTCGCGCATGGTGTGACCCAGCACATCGTTCCGGGCGGCTTGGGGGTGGTTCGCGTGCCGGTCAAGGACAGGGAATTCAAGGCGCAAACCCATGAACTCAAAGGGCAGAGCGGCGCACTGAACGAATCTTTTTCAGACGTCATGGGGAGCATGGTCAAGCAGTGGCATGCCGGTCAGGATGCGACCCAGGCCAGCTGGTTGCTCGGTGAGCATATGCTCGCCCCGGCGCATGGCAGGGCGATACGTTCGCTCAAGGATCCGGGCAATCGCAAGCTGACCTGGTTCGAAGACGATCAGTTCAAAAGCATGGCGCAGTATGTCGATGGCGCCGATGTTCATGACGGCTCAGGGATTCCCAATCGCGCCTTTTACCTGACAGCAAAGAAAATCGGCGGCTATTCCTGGGAAGCTGCGGGCCCCATCTGGTACGCGGCACTCTCCTCACTGTCGCACAAGGCGAGTTTTGAGGACGCCGCGCATGCGACGCTTCAAGCCGCCCTGGCGCGTCACGGGATGAAGTCGAAAGAGTACAGGGCCGTCCGAGCGGCCTGGCGGACTGTCAAAGTACTACCCTGAGCCGCTCGTATTCACTTGCTTTGTTTCAGGCACCGTGCAAGCATCCGGATTGCTAAAGTCGCCCGTTGTTGAACACCCACAAAATGATGCCCTTGCGCTGCACATCCTGCCTGACCACCAACCCGGACCTTAACCGATTCTGCGGGCATTGCGGCGCCCCCCTTCATGCCAGTGGCACCGGCACCCACCCCGTGCAGCAGACCCCTGAAATTCAATGGGGTGCGCTCAAGCACGCAACCATCCTGTTCGCCGATATTGTCAGTTCCACTGAGCACGTCGCCGGACTCGATCCTGAGCAGGCGATGGAGCAGCTGCGTCCTGCCGTCCAACGGATGTGCAATGCAGTAGAGAGCTTCGGTGGAACGGTGGTGCGGACTTTGGGTGATGGCGTCATGGCCTTGTTTGGCGTTCCGCGGGCCCTGGAAGGGCATGCAAGTCTTGCCTGTGAAGCTGCGCTTGCCATGCAGGCTGCTTTTGAAGGACCGGAGGGGCGCCTGCGTATACGGGTAGGCCTGCACTCAGGTCAAGTGGCCGTGGACGCGGGTGCAACTGACGCCGCAAAAGGCGGCGGTGTGCATGGTCATGCCATCCACTTGGCCAGCCGTGTTGTTGCTATGGCCGAACCTGGCGGGATCTGCCTGACGGCCGACTGTTTGGCGCTTGTTCGTGCCGCCTGCGACACGCGTCCCATCGGCAAACACCAGCTCAAGGGTATCGCGGAGCCGGTGGAGTTGTATGCGTTGCTCGCTTCGAGGAACGATGCGCAGAGCCATCAGTTTCATGTGGCCGCCATGTCGGCATTTCGCGGGCGCGAGCAGGAGCTTGGCATTTTTCAGCAGGCGTTCGGTCTGGCAGAAAAAGGCCACGGTTCGGTGATTGGATTGTCAGGTGCGCCCGGCACCGGGAAAAGCCGGCTGTGTCACGAATTCGCGCAATGGTGCCGTGGCCGTTCTGTGCCCGTTTTCGAAGTACGTACCCAACTCTACGGGCATGCCACGCCCTTGCAACCGGTGCTGATGCTATTGCGCACCTGCTTTTTCAGGATTTCCCCCGTCGACAGCGCTGCCACCGCAAGACAGCGTATCAGCGATGGCCTTTTGGCGCTTGCGGGCGTTGTCGCAGACGATCTGGCGCTCTTCAATGAGTTCTTGGGGGTGGCTGACATCAACAGCCCGCCTTGCTCTCTCACCCCCAAGGCGCGGCATGGCCGGCTATTGGGCTTGCTAGGAGAGCTGGTGCGACATGCTGGCGTCAACACGACAGTCATTATTTTTGAAGACCTGCATTGGCTTGATGAGGCGAGCGATGCATTTTTGTCGGCGTTGGTAGATGCCGTGGCCGGTACCCGCATCCTGCTCCTGCTCAACTACCGGCCGGTATACAAGGCGCCTTGGTCAGCACGCCCCCATTTTCGGGCGGTGGCGCTACCCGACCTGGGTGCAGCAGATACTGAAGCGCTGGTTCGGGAGCAACTCAACCGGCATCCGGAACTTCAGCAGTTTTTCGGACTGATCGTGGAGCGGTCGGCGGGGAATCCATTTTTTGCGGAAGAACTGGTTCATTCGCTCATTGAAAAAAGTGCATCGCTCAAGAAGGGTGAAGGAGCTACTCCCGATCTGACCTCCCTCGGGCGGGCCTTGCCGGCCACTGTGCAGGCTGTCATTGGCGAGCGACTTGACCGGCTGGTGGCCACTCAAAAAACCTTGTTGCACATCTGCGCCGTGATAGGCAAAGAAATCCCGTTGGCGGTTTTGCAGGAGGTGGCGGTCTATCTGGTGAGCCAGATGGAAAGCGGACTCGACGGGCTTTGTGAGGCCGAATTGTTGCAGTTAATCCGCGAGATCACGGGTGGACGCCGCTTTGCCTTTCGCCACCCACTCATTCAGGAGGTGGCTTACAGCACGCAGCTCAAGGCGCGTCGCGCCAACCTTCATGCTGCGGTTGCCGCTGCCATGGAAGTGCATTACAGCGCTCAAGAGGGCGAGTTTGCCGCACTGGTGGCCTACCACTATGCGGCCGCAGGGCAGTTTGTGAACGCGGCACAGCATGAGGCGCGAGCGGCAAAGTGGGCAGGGTCCACCAACTCGGCGCAGGCCATCAAGCATTGGCGCAAGGTCAGGTCGCTTCTCAGCGACCAGGCGCAAGAGGCCGATATCGACCGGCTTCGTGCCATGGCCTGTAGCCAAATTTCCCTGCTCGGCTGGCGCGAAGGATTGAGCCTTTCCGAAGTCCAGCCATTTATTGACGAGGCCATGGAATTGGCCCATCGGGTCGACAATCGGCTGACGCAATTGTTGCTGATGGTCGAGGGGCGCATGCTTCAAGCCAGTGGTGGCCCGGCAGACGGGTATGTGCAACGTGTGCAGCATGCGTTGTCCCTCATCCCTTCAGGAACTGATCTCGGGCGTGCCGCGATTCTCAATGCAGCCCTCAGCCAAGCGTACGGCTGGGCCGGACTGCTTGAGCAGGGCCTTGCCGCAAACGATGTGGCTCTTGCGGGTGTTCACAGTGTTGATAAATTCGACCGGGAGTTCATGGGTTTCAGCATTGAGCAGTGGCTGCTGGGCCTGCGCGGGCGGCTACTTACACGGCTGGGCCGGTTCGAAGAGGCGCATGACTGTTTGCGGCAAATGGTGCTTGTCGGCGAACACTCGACGGACCCAACAATTTTGCAGATCGCTCATCATGGCTATGTCGACCTTGCCTGCAGCCGGGAGGACATTGAGCTTGCGCAAAAGCACGCCGCACTGATCCAGAAACTGGATGAGAAACATGCGATTCCCTATCTGCGGGCCTTTTCGTTGAGCAGCCGGGGAATGGCTGCGACCGTAGAAAATGATTTTTCCGCAGCCCTGGGCTCATTTGAAGAGGCATTGCAACTCATCAGGAGCGCCAACGTAGCACCGGAGTATGAAACCGAAATTCTGGCAAGCATTGCCGAGTGTTTCCGGCGCCTGGGAAATTTTGAAGAATCCTCAAGCTTTGCGGAAGAGGCCATCGAGCTTTCACGCAAGCGCAGCACCCGCCTCCCCGAGTGCCGAGCCCTGATTACGCGAGGATCTGCATTGGTAGACAGTTACGGGGTCTCGCGTGCCGCGGAAGCCGGAAGCATCTTTGACGAGGCCGAGCGGTTAATCCAGCTCACGGGGGTCAGGATTTATGATGCCATCCTGCATGCAGAGCGTACGCGTCTGGTGGGGCTGTCAGTCGGATGACTGAGGCGGCTCGCGCCGCACCAGCAGCGTGAATTCGTTGAGGCCGTAACCGGTGAGCAACTCCGGCTGCAGGCCCAGGGTGCGGGCACAGTATTCCATCCAGATGTCCGGTGCGGTACGGTACAAGCCGCGCTTTGGCTGCATGTCCCGGGACAAGGGAGCCAGAAAATTGATCGCAAAGCCCTTGCGGCTGCTTGCCAGCAGACCGGTCAGAACGCGCTGCACAAACAAGGCCCATAACGCTGCCGGCTGATCCTGCTGCACATTGAACAGGCCACTGGCGACCGAGTAGTCGGCAACGCGCGGGCTTTCAAGGCCCACGGTGAACGCCGCGCGCTGGTATCGGCGCCAAAGCTGTTTCGCCTGATCAACCATGGCGGGGGAAAGATCAATGCCGAGGTAGTCGATGACTGAACGCCGGTGCCGCTTGCGCAGAAATCCGAGCAGTGCCCCATAACCGCACCCCAGGTCATTGATGGAAAGCGGTTCGGTGAAATCACAGACCCGAAGTAACTGCACAAAGCGCAATTCCTGCGTGGGAACACATCCCCAATCAACTCCCTCAGGAGTGGCCCCATGCGTCCGCACCTTGGCGGTGTAATAGCGCGCGATATCGGCGTGCAGCTCCGGCAGAACAACGTCGGGGGACAGCTGCATATGGTGCCTCAGCCCCCCGACGAATTTCAGGACTTGCTGGCCGGCTTAGTTGCCTTCTTGATACCGGGCTTGGCTGCTACCTTGGCTGCTTTCTGAGCCATGGTTGGGAAAGAGATTGTCAGGTAGTCCCGGTTGAAGAATGGAACGGGGCGCCCTTTTTCGTTGATCAACACGCGTGTGTTGCCCTTTTCTGCGCGCATGTCATGGAAGGTGAAATACACCGGCTGAGGGCTTTTCGATGCAAGATTACGCACGAGGGCGCTGACGATCGCCGCATCGCCGTTCATGCCAGCAATGCTGGAATCATGGTTGCTGAGGTTGGCGAAGTAATCGTACAAACGGTTTTTGGCTTCGGCGTTGGAGGACCCAATGTTGAGAACGGCAACGCTGGTTTTGAACGGGCGGCCTTTCTTGAAAATCTTGAACTCTTTTTGCAGTGCGACCATTTCGTCGATGCCGCCGTAATGGTTTTTTTTATCGGGTGTGGGACCGAAACGTACATTCAGCTGGTCCAGCAGACTTCCTACGTGGATGTCGTGCTCTTTCATAAACATGCCCATCTTTTTCTCCTGATTAAAGTAAAAAATTGCAACTCAATGTTAAATGTTGTGCGAGTGTAGTGCGAAGCGTCCCGTGTGAACAGTAGTGACGCCAGGCAGTGCGAACTTTTGGGTTCGTTCTGCGCGCAGAACGTGCACGCGCGACTGGACCCAGTGAAGTTTGAAGGGTGGTCCCGTTGCAGATGGCTCCTGGTGCGCTCATGAGCCGAGCCGTTATACGGCGTCCCGTCCAGCCCCACAACTCACATGCTGTTCAGGATCCGTCGGGCTTCTTGCGGAGAGGCATCACTGGTGCCCCGGAGGCGAACGGTAGCGTTACTGCGCGTTCCGGCTGCACTTACCCCGAGGGTTGCCGGGTTGCAGTCGCTGATGGCTTCGGCGTCAGGCACCTTCACCACGCCGGGGCGTTGCGGCCGGCCAGCGTCCGGATCGGGCCGCTGCGGCGAGTAATGGGCCCAGTGCGGCCCGGTGATCCGCGTGCCGCCCACCGAGACGGTGCGCTGGCCAGTGGCGATGCTGTTGAAGTTGCCGCTGCGTCTTATCGGTGTCGGGTTGCCGGGGTTATCTACGACAGCCTGCATGTCGTAGTGCTCGTCTTCAAAGTGCGATTGACGGGCGCCGCTGCGGGTCCCCACCACCACGTCGTCGCGCTCCACATAGGCATCAACCGTGACCCGCTTTTTGCCCGTGTTGATGAGTTCAATCTTCCAGACACCGCTGGGGGCGGTTGCCGTCTTGTGCTCAAAACTGAAGGTAGGGGCGACAGCGAGCAGGGCGCAGGTGCCGCGCCGACCGGTGGCGACAGCCGTGGGGTAAATCAGCGCACACAAGGGTTGCTTGCCGCCCCTGGTCCACATCCGTGATTCGCCAAACTTCAGCGCCGGCAGTGGGGCGCAGCCCGGCGGTGTCAGCCGGATCTCCAGGCCGTCACAGTTTTCCTCTATCCACAGCTCCACAAAACTTTGGGTCGAATCGTCGGGTAGCCCATGCCAGTCAAGCGTAATGCGCTCACCTTTTGATAGCGTCTTGTTGGCATGCGTGCGCAACTGGTAGCTGTTGCCGGCGGCCAGCGTGATCTGTAGTCGCCCGTTCAGCAATGCGATCAGCTCGTCCATGGCTGCTTCCAGCAGCGACGTGCCGTCGTGTGGACCAGCCAGCGTGCCGAAGCTGATGTTCACCGTCACCTTCGCGTCGTCAGTGCAGCGCGACAGGATGTACATCAGGCCGTCCAGTACATGCACATTCATCGAGCCGCCCGAGGTGTCGCGCACGGTGTCGTAGTCGAGCTGGACGGCGATCAGCGGCGCCCGGCTGGCGTCGTCGTTGGCCGTTGCCCAACTGGGCGGCGCGTCGAAACCAGGCGGAAGATTGCCAACCTGGGCGAGCAAGGTGCGCGGCCCGGCTGCGAGATCCATGACGTGGCTGCCATGGCTGACGGATGTGTCCAGCGCATGAAAGAAATGCTGGTGCCTGGGCATCTTCTTGCCCAGAGTGGACAGCCCCAGCGCGACGTAGACGGCGCTTTCGTCCACCAGGCCGCTGTAGACATTGGCCTGCATCGCCGCATTGATGTCGGCAGCTGTCAGCTCATGGCCATACCCCAGCGGCTGCGGCGTGCGGCCCGTGCCCTTGGCGTCCTGCCGCCAGAAATAGCGGGTACGTGCCTTGCCCTCGTAAAGAAAATTCGCATGCGCCAAAGCCAGGCTGTCGTCAATCAGGCCCAGCACCTTGCCGGACAGCAGAGTTTCGGCTTGCGCCTCGGCCTGATAGGCGGCCCCGGTGGAGTGGGGCGGCAGGCTTCCCTTGCCGGGACCGGTCTGGTCGTCTGCATATTCCGCCGCCGGCAGGCCCAGTTCAAACCGCAGTACCAGCGCATGCAGCCGGCCGCCGGGCTGGATATGTTTGAAAAAAGCCGGCCTGACCCGTGCCGTACAGAACTTCAGGCCGGTGGGCGCGGTCCGGCTGGTGTACACCGGCGGGACATGCAACCATTTTTCGGATGCAGCGTCCAGCAGCTGCTGCACGCTGGTACCGGGCTGGAGTTCGATGGCAATCGGTAGCCATTTCGGCCGCCTGTCGCCATAACCGGCGAAGTCGTCAGCTTCCGCCCAGATCAGGTAGGGGTCAAAACCCGCCGTGGCACCGGGTCTGGCCCAGTCTATGCCCGTGAACTCGCCCTTGGGCAATTTGGTCCAGCTCATGGCGGCTTACTTGAGCGGTTGCCACTCTTTGGCGGCTTTGGTCCACATGAATTCGAGCAGGGGCGATGCGGCAATGGCCGATGCCGATGAGCCGTATTCGTAATAGCCACTCTTGTTGTCGATCATGGACACGCGGGGGTCGAAGTCCAGCACCTGGTCTTTGGGTCCCTGGAATTTCGGGCCGTTGAAGCCGCGCTCGTGCACTTTCTGGCCGGTGCACCGAGCCACAAAAAAATCGGCCAGCGACGCGCCCAGCAGGCGCCCCACCGCGCTGTCGACCGGGTAGTGCAGGCCGGCGACGGTGCGGTTGACGGCGATACGCGCGGCCAGGCGCTCGAGCTGCTCGCGGTATTTGTCGCCGTGCGGAATCAGCGCCTGCAATACGGCGCAGGTCATATAGGCTTCGGTCGCATGACCGCTGGGCCAGCTGGCGTGGCCGGGTGTCGGGATCATGGGCTGGATTTGTGGCGACAGGTCGACCGGCCGTGGGCATGCGAAGGCGTGTTTGAAGCGCATCTCGACATGAATGGCCAGCGATATCGCCAGGTCCAGCAGCTCCAGCGTGTATTTGTGACGATGGGTGGTCAGTCCCACGATGGATGCCCAGAACGCCGCGCCCCCGCCCGTCTGCGCCAGAATTTCTGCTCCGCCGTCCTCGCGCAATTCCGCGTAGTTGGCCACCAGGTCCAGTTGCTGCTTGAAGATGTTTTCACCAGGACGGGTCAGGCTCGCAAGTGTCAGCTCCTTGAGCGGCTTTTTGTCCAGATTGACAAAACCGAGAGTGACCGATTTCTTGCCTTGATTGACGTCGAAACGCAGCCCGGACAACGTTTCCAGCGCGCAAACCGACATGCGCGGACCTGCGCCCCACTCGGCGAGCCGGTCTGGCTTGTCCAGCGGTGTTGGCAGCGTGAAGGGAAGTGTCGCGCCTTGAAAAGGGCCGACAAGCGCGCCACGACTTGCGGTCAAAGCTTGCGCGTTCATTGGATTTTCCGGCGGACCGCCGCCCCAACCGGACCACCCGCTTGAACCGGCCCATCCACTCCATCCAGACGATCCATTCCAACCGGACCATCCAGACCATCCGCTCCATCCGCTCATAAAATTCCCCTTTGATTTGTGATTGCTAGCTTTATTGCTTGGGCGCACCAGCCCGCTCTAGGGCTTCGGCAAATTTTTGAGAAATTGCAAATTTTTTTCCTGGGGATCGCTCGAGAAAGCGTGCTACTGAAAAATCGGGTTCAAGAACAAGGAGATCTTTCATTGTTCTTCGAGCGTCTTCAATATTTCCAAGCATCACTTGAGCAATGGCGATCACGCGGTAGGTGGATGTGTGTGTGCGATTTGCGCGTGCCGAGCGACGGGAAAGATCAATTGCATTTTGGTAGTCTGCAGCGGAAAGCGCTGCAGAGGCCGCTAGCGAGTCGTAGTAGTACTTCAGCGGATCGAGGGGTGACAGGCTGAGTGCCCGCCGGGTATCGGATACCGCTTGGTCGCCTTCACCTTTAAATGCGTGCATGGTGCCCTTGAGTAGCCAAGCCAAAGATTCATTTGGGTTGGATGTGATCGCTGATTCGTATCGCGAATAGGCAGCCACCGGATCTCTAAGCAGGTTTGTGTGGACCAGTCCATCAATGGTGAGGGCCAGCGAGTGGGTTGGATCGCAATCGAGAGCACGGCGAGTACAGTCCAAAGCTGCACGGGCATCCGACTCTGTGTCCGTGGACCATCCCTGGGACGCGCGGAGCACCCACCAATGCGCCAAATAGGCGCGCGGTAGGGGGTGTCGTTGGCTACGTTCGATAAGGTGCTCCAGCATTTGGCGTGCACGGTCGAATTCGCTGACTGATGTGCGATGCATCAAGCCTACGGCGCCCAGCAGCAGGGTGTATCCCTCCAGCGTAGGAAGAGCCTGCCCGCGAGCGCGTTGCAATTCTTTGGACATGACGGTGGAGCTGATGGCTGCGATGAGCCGCGCGATCAGCTCGTCGTCTGCCTCAAATAGTCCATGCACCTGCCCCTTCAGGCTGTCGGCCCAGAGGATGTGCCCTGTTTTGGCTTCGATCAATTCCACGAACAACGCCAATTGCGTGCCGGCGCTCCGGCAAGTGCCTGAGAGGATGTAGGTGGCGCCCAGATGTGTCTTGATGTCCTCGATGGCTTCGCGGCGATCGCGAAATACCGTCGTCGACAGCCGCGAAATGACATGCAGCTCCGACGTCCGCGACAGGGCTGCGATCACTTCGTCTGCCAGGGCCTCGCCCAGCAACTCGTGTCCCGGCTCGTTGCTGCGCATCGCAAACGGAATCACGGCAATGGTCGGGCGCAGGTTCAGTTCGACGGCATTGCCGGGCGGGACGATGGGCGCATCGCCGGGCGGGCCGACGCGGTAGGCGCGCACCGGTTCCTTAACGTGTTTGAGGTGGCACTCGCCGAGGTCCTCTACGTCCGCATCAAGCAAAGGTGCCAACTGGTCCCGCATGTCGGCGGTGACCACGGTTTCACCAGGCCCCGCCAGCGTACTCACGCGCGAGGTCAGGTTGACGTCGGTGCCGTAGATGTCGTGCTGGTCGGTGACGAAGCTGGCGAGGTGGCCACCCATGCGCAGGTGCATCTGGTGTTCGGGCCGCACGCCGCGGTTGGCTTGCCGTGTGAAGCTGTGCAGGTCAAACGCGGCCTTGACACAACCCTGGGCACTGGCAAATTCCAGCATCAGGCCGTCACCCAGGCTTTTGACAATGCGCCCGCCGTGTTGCGGCAGCACTTTCTGCTCCGCTTCTTCCACGAGTTGTTGCCACCGCCGTACAAAGCCATCCTGGTCCTGCTCCATGATCCGGACCGACTCCACCACGTCCATGACCAGCAACACTTTTGTGCTTCTGGTCAGGTCGGCAGGTAGTTCAATCAACGGGAGCCTCATCGTAGACGGTGTAACAAAATTTTACCTCCTCCTTTTGTAGGAGAGGACGTCTCGATGAATCGGAATGCACGGTGGGACGCTGCCAGGCGCCATGCGTTGCTTTAGCGCTGAATTGCTTCTTCCTGGTCCTGCCGCGCATCGGCCGCGATGTCGGGCAGTCCCTGCAGCCTGCGGTAAATCGGCGTGAAGTCGGACGCGGTTTTGTCGAACAGTTCCTGGAAGCTGTTGATCACGAAGTAGGTCGATTGGTAACTGTCGATCTTGTAGCGGGTGCGCATCACGCGTGCTATGTCCAGTGGCAGACGTTGCGGCGCGGGGCTTTGCACCGAGTGCTGAAGCTCGCCCGATGAACTCAGGATGCCGGCGCCGTACGCGCGCAGCCCGTCTTGTTGCTGGATCAGCCCGAACTCGATGGTGTACCAGTAGAGCCGGCTCAATTGCTCGCAGGCGCCCAGGCCGTGGGCCTTGAGCCCGCCCTTGCCGTACTCCTGCATGTGGTCGGCAAAGATGGGGTTGAACAGCAGTGGCACATGGCCAAACAGGTCGTGGAACACATCCGGCTCGACGATGTAGTCGAATTCTTCGGGCTCGCGTATCCAGTCGGTCACCGGGAATTTGCGGTTAGCCAGCAACGTGAAAAACGGCACCTCCGGAATCAGGCCCGGCACTGTGACGATTTCCCAGCCCGTCGCTTTGCGAAGGCGCTGGTTGATGTCTTCGAAACGCGGGATGTGGTCGCTCTCGCCCAGCGAGGGCAGGGCGGCGATGAATTCGTCGCAGGCCAGGCCCGGCAGCAGTGCCGCCTGACGCGCGTACAGGCGGCGGTAGGTGTCGTGATCGGCAGCGGTGTAGCTGTCGTAGTCTTGCGGGCAGGTGTAGTCGGCGCCGGCACGTGTGTAGTCGCCGCGCGGCGGGCGGGTACTGGCACCGTAAACAACAGGATCAACGGCCATTCAAAAACTCCTGGGTTCGACTTTGCTGTCATCCCGGACTTGATCCGGGATCCATGTCTGATGTACCGCCGCTGCTGGCCCGCGCGGCATGGATTGCGGGGCAAGCCCGCAACGACAGACTTCAATTGTCATGGATGCTTATGCTTTTTGCAGGACGCCGCGGCGCATCTGGTCCAGCTCTATGCTTTCAAACAGCGCCTTGAAATTACCTTCACCAAAACCCTGGTTGCCCTTGCGCTGGATGAACTCGAAGAAGATTGGACCGAGCTGGTTCTCGCTGAAGATCTGCAGCAGCAGCTCGCCCGGCGTGCCGTCCACGAGGATGTTGCGCGCCTGCAGCTCGGCCACGTTTTCGCCATGGCCGGGAATGCGTTTGTCGAGCAGCTCGTAATAGGTGTCGCCGGTATTGAGCAGTTTCATGCCGCTCAGTTGCAGCGAGTCAACCGTGGCGTACAGGTCGTCGGAGCCCATGGCGATGTGCTGAATGCCTTCGCCCTGGTACCTGTCGAGGTACTCCTGGATCTGGCCGGCCTTTTCATTGCCTTCCTCGTTGATCGGGATGCGGATCTTGCCGCAGGGGCTGGTCATGGCCTTGCTCTTGACGCCGGTGGCCTGGCCCTCGATGTCGAAGTAACGTACTTCGCGAAAGTTGAACAGGCGCTCGTAAAAGCCCGACCACTCCGCCATGCGGCCACGGTGCACGTTGTGGGTCAGGTGGTCGATGTAGGTCAGGCCGTGGCCGGCCGGGTTCAGCTCCGCTCCCGGCAGGGGTTCAAAGTCCACATCGAAAAAGCCGATGTTGCCGATGTCGCCGTCTTTCGCGCCGTTCTTGCCGCGCCAGCGGTCGATGAAATAAATGATGGAGTCGCCGATGCCCTTGATCGCCGGGATATTCAGCTCGCCCGGGCCGGCGGTGTGGGCGTAACCCCAGGCGCCCAGGCTGATCGCGCGCTCGTAGGCTGCCTTGGCGTCCTGCACCCGGAAGGCGATGGCGCAGACGCTGGGGCCATGCTGACGCGCAAAACGCTGGGCAAACGAATCCGGCTCGGCGTTGATGATGAAGTTGATGCCGCCCTGGCGGTACAGCGTGACGTTTTTGTGGCGGTGTTTGGCAATCGGCTTGAAACCCATGCGCTCGAACACTGCGCCCATGGCGGCCGTGTCGGGCGCGGCGTATTCGATGAACTCAAAACCGTCGGTGCCCATGGGGTTGTCCCATGCTGCGGCAGTTTTGATGGGGGGCGTGGCGGTGGACGTCATGGTGTCTCCAGGCAAATACAGATACAGCGTACAGATGCTCTGACTTTAACGGGGCAGCCCTCACGTTTTATGCAAATCTAGGCGCTGATATTGGCAATCACGCAGCAAACCTGCAAAATAGGCGATATGGAAGCATTGGACAAGCTGGACAGACTCATATTGCGCAGCCTTCAGGCAGACGGGCGCGCCACCTATGACCAGATCGCCGAGCAGGTCAACCTGTCGCCGAGCGCCGTGTTGCGACGCGTCAAGCGTCTCGAAGAAAGCGGCGTGATCGACCGTTATGTGGCGCTGGTCAAACCTGAAGCCGTCGGGCTGGGGCTGACCGCCTATATCAATGTGCGGCTGGAAAAACACACCGAATCGCACAAGCGCAACCCCATGGACCTGTTTCGCGCCAGCGTGCAGACCTGGCCCGAGGTGGTGGAGTGTGCGGCCCTGACGGGGGAGATGGACTATTTGCTCCGTGTGGTGGTGGCCGACATGGGGCACTACAGCCGTTTCATCATGGACACCCTGCTCAAACACCCCAGCGTGCAGGACTGCAAAACCAGCTTTGTGCTGGACCGCGTCAAGGCGACGACGGCGGTGCCAGTTTGATTGGGGGCGACGAAGTGCCTTCTCCGGGCTTGTTTTGCGCTTGCCTGGCGCTTGATTCGAGGGTGAAATAGGGGCAGCTCCCAGTTTTGGCGACGACGAATGCCGGCGGGATCACCTCGGAAAGACTGCTTCGCTATGAATTTAATAGCTGCTCACGCCCGATGGTCAAGGGTTAGAGGTTAATTTGGTATGCAATTTGAAGCCGTAGCTACACATGCGCTCTTATGCTTCGCGCAAAGGCCCTTGAGGCTGGATTTCCTAGGGAAAACCCTTATATTGAGCGTATGGTTAATCCCAGCACCCTTTTTAAAGCGTCACTCAATGCGGGCAAGGAGTTCTTTCGCCCGCCCCTGGATGAAAGCGACCGTCCGCCGCACAAAGCGCCGTTGATGGTGCCTATCCGTTCGATGGGCCCCAGCCACGGCGAGCGCATTGAAAAACATTTGCTGGCGCTGGACTCACAAGACCGCTATCTGCGCTTCGGTTACGCCGCCAGCGACGAGCAGGTTCGCCGTTATGTGGCAGGCCTCAACTTCGAGCGCGACGAAATTTTTGGAATTTACAACCGCAAGCTGGAGCTGATTGCCATGGCGCACCTCGCGCTGTCGGTGGCCCCCGATCTCAAAAGCTGCGCCGAGTTTGGCGTGTCGGTGTTGCCACATGCACGCGGCCGCGGCTATGGTGCGCGGCTGTTTGACCGGGCCGTGATTCACGCGCGCAATGAGGGCGTGAGCATGATGTTCATCCATGCGCTCAGCGAAAACACCGCCATGCTCAACATTGCCCGCAAGGCCGGCGCGGTGATCGAGCGGGACGGCTCCGAAAGCGAGGCCTACCTCAAGCTGCCGCCAGCTGACCTGGACTCGCGCATGACAGAAATGGTCGAGGAGCAGATTGCCCAGACCGACTACCGCCTCAAGGTTCAGGCCCAGCAGTTCTGGGGCATCCTGGCGATGGTCCAGGAGGTGCGCCGTGGCGTGCGCGACAGCCGCGACCGCACTCTATAAAGCACCCACGCTCATCGCTTCGCGTATGGCTGCCCGTCCCCGAGGGCCCGCTGCGCCGGCGCGCCGGTCCTTCAACAGCCTCAGGACAGGCCAAATCTGACCCCGGCCCCTGCTTGAGGGGAGATCCTCCATCGTCGCCCACTTCTCAAGCCGTTCGTCCCGAGCCTGTCGAAGGATGCCCCGGAACCCAGGCAGGCCGCGCTGTGCCACATGAATACGTTATCCTAGGCAGCTTGCCAACTACCGAACACCTCAGTGTCCGACAACCCTCCCAGTAGACCTTCCAAGCCGGAAGACAAACGCGGCTTTCTGCAAAAGCTCGCCGAGATGCTCCACCCGGGGCCGGATTCCAAAGACGAACTGATCGAGACCCTGGTCGAAGCCCAGGACAACGATGTTATTGGCGCGCAAAGCCGCGAGATGCTGGAGGGCGTGATTCGCATGGCCGACATGACGGCTGGCGACGTGATGGTGGCCGCACCGCGCATGGATGCCGTCAACATCGACGCCCCTTTCGACGAGCTGCTGCATCTGGTGATCGACACCGCCCACTCGCGGTTTCCCGTTTATGAAAACGAGAAGGAAAACATCATTGGCATCCTGATGGCCAAGGATTTGCTCAAGCTGCAGCGCGCGCCCGAGCTCAACATCCGCGCGCTGCTGCGGCCGGCGGTGTTTGTGCCGGAAAGCAAGGGCCTGAACGACCTGCTGCGCGAGTTCCGCGGCAACCGCAACCACCTGGCCATCGTGATCGACGAGTTCGGCCGCGTGGCCGGCCTGATCACGATTGAAGATGTGCTCGAGCAGATCGTCGGTGAGATCGAGGACGAGTTTGACATCGCCGAGGACGACGGCGACATTTTCGGCCTGACCGACCACACCTACCGCGTCAGCGGCGACACCTCGATCGAACGCGTCAGCGAGGCTTTCGGCGTGAAGCTGCTGGACGCCGATTTTGAAACCATAGGCGGCCTGGTTGCGCACGAGATGGGCCAAGTGCCCAAGCGCGGTGAGGTGTATGTGCTGGCCGGCCTGCAATTCACCGTGCTGCACACCAAGGGTGGCGCGGTGCGCTGGTTCAAGGTCTCGCCGGTCGCCGCTGCCGGCGCCCCGGCTCCCTGAAGACGCCCAGCATGGGGCGGCAGACCATTGACAGCATGATGTCTGCGCTGCCGACCCTGCCCGCACTGCTCGAACATATTGGTCATCCCCGGCAGAAAAAGCAGGGCCTGTCGGTGCTTCGGTGGCTGTGTGTGGTGCTCGCCGGCGGCCTGCACGCGGCCAGCGTCGCCTGGCCCTTTGCATTTGGCTTGTCGCAGGGCCAGCCGGTCTGGTGGCTGCAGTTGCTGGCGCTGGCCGGCCTGGTCTGGCAACTGGACCGCTGCACGACCTTCCGTCAGGGCTTGACGCTGGGCTGGCTGTTTGCCACAGCCTGGCTGTGCGGGACGTTCTGGTGGCTGTTTATCTCCCTGCACACCTATGGCGGGCTGGCTTCGCCGCTGGCGGTGCTGGCGGTGGTCGGGCTGGCGGCCTTTCTGGGGAGTTATTACGCGCTGGCCAGCGGCGTGTTTGTGGCCATCGCACCGGCCAGCCGGACCCGCCGCGCGTTGGTGTTTGCGTCGCTGTGGCTCATGGCCGAGTTGGCGCGTGTGGAGTTTTTCACCGGCTTTCCCTGGGGCGAAGCCGGTTACGCCCATTTGAGCGGCTGGCTCGACGACTACGCGCGCTGGATCGGGGTGCATGGCATCACCTTTCTGGCCGCCTTCCTGGCGGCGGGGCTTGCGGGCTGGGGCCAGTCGCGGCGGCAGGTACTGCTGTTTCCGCTGCAGGCGCTGGTCATTGTCGGCGTGGCTGTGCTGGCGGGCCGCCAGACGTCCACGCCGGCGGGCAGCCTGCAGGTCACGCTGCTGCAGGGCAATATTCCCCAGAACGAAAAATTCCAGCCGGGCAGCGGCATGGCGACGGCGTTGCGCTGGTACGGTGAGCAGTTGCAGGGCGCCAAAACCGCGCTGGTCGTCGCGCCCGAGACCGCGCTCCCGCTGTTGCCGCAGCAACTGCCCGAAGGCTACTGGGCCGCACTGCAAGCGCGCTTTGCCTCAGGCGGGCAGGCCGCTTTGATCGGTGTTCCGCTGGGAAGTACCGGCGCCGGTTATGCCAACGCAGTGGTCGGGCTCAAACCGGCGACAAGCGCAGGCGCGGCCCAAAGCTACCACTTCGACAAACACCATCTCGTGCCCTTCGGCGAATTTGTGCCACCGGGTTTTCGCTGGTTCATCAACCTGATGAATATTCCGCTGGGTGACTTCAACCGTGGTCCGTTGGGTCAGCCGTCCTTCGCGTGGCAGAACCAGCGGCTGGCGCCCAACATCTGCTACGAGGATCTGTTTGGCGAAGAGCTGGCGGTGGCTTTCTCTGACGCAGCAACCGCGCCGACCATCCTGGTCAATGTCAGCAACATCGCCTGGTTCGGCAACACGGTGGCGATTGACCAGCACCTGAATATTTCGCGCATGCGCACGCTGGAGTTTGAGCGCCCGATGGTCCGCGCCACCAACACCGGCGCTACCGTCATCATTGACCACACGGGCAAGGTCACGCATGCCTTGCCGCGCCATACGCGCGGTGCGCTGGTTGGCGAAGTCGAAGGCCGCAACGGCCTGACGCCTTATGCGCAATGGGTGGCGCGCTTCGGGCTTTGGCCCTTCTGGGGCGGTGCCGGCGTGCTGGTGCTGCTGGCCTGGCTGGCGCGGCGCCGCCGCTGGTTCGCATGAAACGCTACTAAAACAGGAGCTGCTCACGCCCGTTGGCTATGGGCTGAGGTCTGATTTGGCTCGAAGTTCAGCGCGCAGTTCGTGGCTCGCGTACGGGGCGGCGGCGCGTGCCGGTGCTGGCGTCGCGGGTGGCTCGTCGTCGCACCGGGCACCCGCGACAGGATCCGTTGTTGGGTTGTCATCTACTTTCCTTGCGCTTTGAGGGTAAACCGGACAAAGCTCCGTAAAATCAAGGGTTTTCGCGGGTTCAGGCCTGCCTCGTCTATCTTTCCTGGCCCTGCTCCGCCGCACACCCTATCTATGTTGACCTTTCAGCAAATCATCTTGAAGCTCCAGTCCTACTGGGCCGACCAGGGCTGCGCGCTTCTGCAGCCCTACGACATGGAAGTCGGCGCCGGCACCTCCCACACGGCCACGTTTTTGCGCGCGCTCGGTCCCGAGCCCTGGAAGGCCGCCTATGTGCAGCCCAGCCGCCGCCCGAAAGACGGACGTTACGGTGAGAATCCGAACCGCCTGCAGCACTACTACCAGTACCAGGTGGTTCTCAAGCCAGCGCCGGCCAATATCCTGGAGCTCTACCTCGGTTCACTCGAATCGCTGGGCTTTGACCTGAAGAAGAACGACATCCGTTTTGTCGAGGACGACTGGGAAAATCCGACCTTGGGCGCCTGGGGCCTGGGCTGGGAAGTCTGGCTCAATGGCATGGAAGTCACGCAGTTCACCTACTTCCAGCAGGTCGGCGGCATTGACTGCAAACCCATCACCGGCGAGATCACCTACGGCCTGGAGCGCCTGGCCATGTATCTGCAGGGGGTGGACAACGTCTACAACCTCACGTGGACGGACGGCCTCAGTTATGGCGACGTCTACAAACAAAACGAAGTCGAGCAGTCGACCTACAACTTCGAGCACAGCGACGCGGACTTTTTGTTCACGGCATTCACCGCGCACGAAAAGCAGGCCAAACACCTCATTGATGTGCAGCTCGCGTTGCCGGCTTATGAACAGGTCTTGAAAGCCGCACACAGTTTCAACCTGCTGGACGCGCGCGGTGCGATCAGCGTGACCGAACGCGCCGCCTACATCGGCCGCATCCGGAATCTGGCACGCGCCGTAGCGCAAAGTTATTACGAAAGCCGTGAACGGCTGGGTTTCCCGATGGCGCCGCGCGATTGGGTGGAACAGATGACGAAGAAGGCTGCATAAGAATGACAACGAAGAACCTTCTGGTCGAACTGTTTGTGGAAGAGCTGCCGCCCAAGGCGCTCAAAAAACTCGGCGACGCGTTTGCCGGGGTGTTGTTCGAACAGCTCAAGGCCCAGGGCCTGACCGCTGCGGATTCGGTGCTCACATCGTTTGCCTCGCCTCGGCGTCTGGCGGCCCATGTGACGGCGGTGGCCGCGCAGGGCGCCGACAAGGCTGTCTCGCAAAAACTGATGCCCGTGGCGGTGGGGCTGGATGCTTCGGGCAATGCCACGCCCGCGCTGCTGAAAAAGCTGCAGGCACTCGGCGCGGATGCATCGGCCGTGGCCGGCCTCAAGCGTGCACCCGATGGCAAAGCCGAAGCGCTGTTTTACGACAGTACGGTCAAGGGCGCGATGTTGGCCGAAGGCCTGCAAAAAGCGCTGCTCGAAGCGATTGCCAGGCTGCCGATTCCCAAGGTCATGACCTATCAGCTGGCCGACGGCTGGAGCGACGTGAAGTTTGTGCGTCCCGTGCATCGTCTTGTTGCTCTGCATGGCGAAGTCATCCTGACCGTCAAGGCTCTTGGACTCGAAGCCAGCAACATGACCGAAGGCCACAGATTTGAATCGGACCTGAAGGCTTTTGCGATTCGGGAGGCGGACAGCTACGAAGCTCAGATGCTGGAACAAGGCAAGGTGATTGCCAGCTATTCGAAACGCAAAGCCGAGATTGAAAAACAACTGGCCGCAGCGGCCGCCAAAGTCGGTGGCGGCGTCAAGGCGATCGACGACGACGCGCTGCTCGATGAAGTCACCGCGCTGGTCGAGCGCCCCAATGTGCTGGTTTGCACTTTCGAAAAGGAGTTTCTCGATGTGCCGCAGGAATGCCTGATCCTCACGATGAAGGCCAACCAGAAGTACTTTCCGCTGCTCGAAGTTTCGGGCAAACTCAGCAACCAGTTTCTGGTGGTCAGCAACATCAGCCCGCTTGATGCCAGCGCGGTGATCGGCGGCAACGAGCGCGTGGTCCGCCCGCGCCTGGCCGATGCCAAATTCTTTTTTGACCAGGACCGCAAGAAGACGCTGGCTTCGCGCGTGGAAGGCCTGGGCAAAGTCGTTTATCACAACAAGCTGGGTTCGCAGGGCGAGCGTGTCGAACGTGTGCGAGCCATTGCCAAAGCGATTGGGCAGCAACTGGGCGGTGACGCACTGGCGCAGCAGGCTGACCAGGCCGCGCAACTGGCCAAGACCGACCTCGTGACCGACATGGTCGGCGAATTTCCCGAGTTGCAGGGCATCATGGGCCGTTATTACGCGCTCAACGATGGCCTCAGCGGCGACGTGGCCGATGCGATCGAGGACCACTACAAACCGCGTTTTGCCGGTGACGAGTTGCCGCGCAACAGGGTGGGGGTTGTGGTGGCGCTGGCCGACAAGCTCGAAACCCTGGTCGGCATGTTCGGCATTGGCAATTTGCCAACCGGCGACAAGGATCCGTTTGCGCTGCGTCGTCACGCCCTCGGCGTCGTGCGCATGTTGATCGAACGTGAACTGCCGCTGCAGTTTCACGAACTCACGCGCCTGGGTTTCGGTGTCTTTCCTGTCGGCTTGCTGCAGGACAAAGCGGTTGAGCTGGACGAGTTCCTGATCGAGCGCCTGAAAGGTTATCTGCGCGAAGGCGGTTATTCAGTGTCGGAGGTCGATGCGGCGATTTATGCCCAGAAACTCGGCCTGTGGTCCACCCTCCCCAAACGCCTGGCCGCCGTGCGCGTGTTCGTTGCCCTGTCCGAAGCCCCGGCGCTGGCCGCCGCCAACAAACGCATCAGCAACATTCTGAAGAAGACCGATGGTGTGGATGCCCATGTGAGCGAGCTGCTGCTGCAGGAGCCCGCTGAAAAAGCCCTTCATGCTGCCATGCAGCAGGTGGTCCCGCAGGCCAGTGCGCAGTTTGAGGCCGGCGACTACGCCGCCTCGCTGCAGAGCCTGGCCGCGCTGCGCGCACCGGTGGACGCTTTTTTTGAAGGTGTGATGGTCAATGCCGAACAGGCCGATTTGCGGCTGAACCGCCTTGGGTTGCTCGCCACCCTGCACCAGGCCATGAACCGCGTGGCTGATTTGTCCCGCCTCGCGACCTGATAGAGCCGTGACCATGAAACTTGTCATCCTCGACCGCGACGGCACCATCAACCGCGACAGCGACGACTACGTCAAGGCGCCGGAAGAGTGGGAGCCATTGCCCGGTGCGCTGGAAGCCATCGCCCGGCTCACCCACGCGGGCTGGCATGTGGTGATTGCGTCGAATCAGTCGGGGCTGGGCCGCGGCCTGTTTGACGTGGCCTCGCTCAACGCCATGCACGCCAAGATGCACAAGTTGCTGGCGGCGCAGGGCGGGCGCATCGACGCGGTGTTTTATTGCCCGCACAGCCCCGAAGAAAGCTGTACCTGCCGCAAGCCGCTGCCCGGTCTGTTCGAGCAGATCGGCGCGCGTTTTGGTGTGCCACTCAAAGGCGTGCCGACGGCCGGGGACTCGGTGCGCGACCTGCTGGCCGGTGCCGCCGCCGGATGCGAGCCGCACCTGGTGTTGACCGGCAAGTCGGCGCCCTACAAGGACGGCGGGCAGCCCGAGGGCCTGCCCGAGGGTACGCGCTTTCATGCTGACCTGGGCGCCTTCGTGGAGTTTGTCCTGAGCCGCGCTGCAGCTCCCTGATGCTATAAAAATAAGAGCTGTCTACGCCCCCGGAGAAAGGGCTGGAGCCCTGAAACGTATAAATCTGATTGAGAAGAGACACCATGCCCCTGATTCGTTCCGTTCTGCATCTCCTGTGGATGATCGTGACCGTGATTCCCTGGGCGCTGGCCGTCCTGATTTTTTCGCTGTTCGGCAGCAGCACGCAGATTTACTGGTTGTGCACCGGCTGGTTGCGTCTGGCAGTCAGCGGCGGCACAGTCATCCTGGGCATCCAGAACCGCGTGACCGGCATGGAAAACCTGCCGACCGGCCAGACCAGCGCTGCCGTGCTGCTGCTCAAACACCAGAGCACCTGGGAGACCTTTTCGATGCCGACGCTGATGCCGCACCCCTTGGCCTACGTGTTCAAAAAAGAGCTGCTTTACGTGCCGTTTTTTGGCTGGGCCATGGCGCGTATGGACATGATCCACATCGACCGCAGCCAGCGTGCCCAGGCCTTCAACAAGGTGGTCGAGCAGGGCCGCCGTCTGATGAGCCAGGGCGTCTGGGTCATCATGTTCCCCGAAGGCACGCGGATCGAGCGCGGGCAGCAGGGCGTCTACAAAACCGGCGGAACGCGGCTGGCCATCGAGACCGGCGCGCCAGTGATCCCGATCGCCGTGACCTCGGCCAAGTGCTGGCCGCGCAAGGCCTTCATCAAGAAGCCCGGCATCGTTGACATCTCGATTGGCAAGCCGATCAGCAGTGTGGGCCGCAAGCCAGAAGAGTTGATGCAGGAGGTCCAGGCCTGGATAGAAGCCGAGATGCGGCGGCTGGATCCGGAAGCCTATCCGGAAAGCGCTGGCATCAAGGCCTGAATGCCATTTAGCGGCGCTAAACTGCCATGATGCAAAGGCTTCTTCAGTTCACGCTTGACCTGTTTGACAGCATGCCGGTCAGCCCGGCTGCCTCGCGCCCTCGCCGCCCCCGAAAAAAACAGCCAAATCGGCCTCCAGCCCATAACCCAACTACGCAAGCAGCTCCTGAAAAGGTAGCAACCCTGACGCCTGAGGACCTGCTGCCCGTGCAGACCCTGACGCAGGTGTTGGCGCCCGCCACCTACCGGCATCCGGCGGCCACGCGCGAAGCGCTGCTGGGCGACACGGTCGTGGCGTATCAGTTTCGCCGTGGCAAGCGCCGGACCATCGGTTTTTCGGTAGGTGCCGAAGGGCTGGTGGTCAGCGCGCCCAAGTGGGTGCCGCTGTATGAGATCGACAAGGCGGTGCAGGAGAAAACCGGCTGGATTGTCGCCAAGCTGCGGGAAACCCGCGCGCGGCATGCCCGGCTCGAAGCCGCCCGCATCGAGTGGCGCGACGGAACCACCCTGCCTTTCCTGGGCGAGACGGTGACTGTGCAGATTGACCCGTGCCATGCTTTCGGCGGTGTCGGCGGAGAACTCAGGCCCACAGAAGCCGGCGACCCGGCCAGCCCGCAGAAAACCCTGTACATCGGCCTGGCGCACGACGCCACGGCCGAGCAGATACGCGACTCGGTGCAGGCCTGGTTGATGCGGCGCGCCAAACAGATTTTTACCGAAAGGCTGGACCACTTTGCACCACATCTGGGCGTGCAATGGCGCAAACTCAGCCTGAGCAGTGCGGGCACCCGCTGGGGCAGCGCCAGCGCCGACGGGGCGATACGTCTGAACTGGCGGCTGATTCATTTCAAATTGTCAGTGATTGACTATGTGGTGGTGCACGAGTTGAGCCATCTCCGGGTGATGGACCACAGCCCGCGCTTCTGGGATACAGTGCGAACCGTGGTTCCCGACTTCGCGGAGTTGCGCATCCAGTTGAAGGACGAGGCGGTACCGCGCTGGTGACTGACCTGCACCATTCGTAGAGGCAGAAGAGGGGCGCAAAAAAGGTATCAGCACAATTACCACTGGACAATTTTGTTAACTTCTGTAATATGATAAAGCTGATAAAATTGACAATAACAGATCTTAAAGAGTAAGCAGCACACCCGCAGTGCAGTGAAGGTTTTTATGAACGACAACCCGATTCTTGTAGTGGAAGACAACCCAGACCACCTTGAACTGACTGTGCTGACGCTGCAGGAGCAAGGTGCGGACACCGCCATCGTCACGGCGCGTGATGGCGCTGAAGCGCTCGACTATCTGTTTGGCCAGGGCATGCATGCGGGCCGGGACACGCACAAGCAGCCGGCCTTCATCCTGCTGGACATGAAGTTGCCCAAGCTGTCGGGACTGGACGTGCTGCGCAGCGTGCGCGCCAACCCGCTCACGGCGCTGGTGCCGGTGGTCATGCTGACTTCTTCCAGCGAGCAATCCGACATCATTGCCTGTTACCAGAGCGGCGCCAACGGGTTTGTCCGCAAGCCTATTGACTTTGGTGATTTCACAGAGAAGTTAAGCCGTTTGCAGCACTACTGGCTCCGCGTCAACGAGTCCATCGCGACCGCTTGAGCGTTCGCCGCCAGCCGGCCCCTTCGCGTGCCGGGGCTTTCCCCGCCTCCTCAATTGCCGCGTGACTTACAGTCGGGACTTTCAACCCATTTGAAAGCTCCATGAAGGCCAGGATCAGTTTGCGCGCGCGTATCGTCATGCTGGTGGTCGTGGCGATTGTTCCGCTGTTCGGCATGTCCATCCTCACGGCGCTGCACAATGCCGACACCCAGGTGGAGCGCGCCAAGAATGATCTTCGCTTCGCCGCGTCGCTGGCTGCAGCCGGTCAGGAACGGGTGGCGGACTCGGCCCGCCAGGTGTTGACCCTCATCGCATCCCTGCCGGACATTCAGGACGCCGACCCCACCGACTGCGACCGTTATTTTTCAAGGCTGTCGCGGGGTCTCCCCGAGTATGCCAACCTGGGCCTGATCGGGCTCGACGGCCAGACCCGTTGCCAGGCCCTGGGCAGCAGCAGGAATATCTATCTGGGTGACCAGACCTATTTCCACGATGCCCTTCAGCTACGCCGGTTCGTGGTCGGTGGCTACGCTGTCGGTCCGCTGGCGGACAAACCGGTTCTGACTTACGCCCTGCCCGTGATCGACGCCGCAGACAAGGTCACCGGGGTGGTGTTTGCCTCGTTTGATCTTGTGGAAATGGCCCGGTTGATTGCCGGCATACAACTGCCGTCCGGCGCAGCGCTGGGAATCCAGGACCGCGAGGGCAGGTTGCTCGCAGGCAAGCCAAAGCTCCCCATCCATGTCGGCGACATGGTGCGAAGCCCGGTGTTGCAGGAGGCGGTGAAGAGCCTGAGCACGGGAGTTCGCGAAGGTCTGGATGGCGCCGGCCACGAGCGGCTGTGGGCCTTCATGCCCAGCAGTCCCCGCATCGAGGCATCGGTGTTTGTGTCCGTAAGCATGGACCGCAACCTGATCGTGGGGCCGGATCACAAACAGCTCTGGCTGGAACTGGTGGTGCTGGCGCTGGTCGCCTTCCTGGGCGCGTGGGTGGCGTGGATGATAGGTGGCCCGGCCATTGTGAGGCCGACACGCCAGATCCTCGAGGCGACGCGTCAGCTGGAAGCGGGCCATCTCAATGTCCGTATTCCGCTTCGTTTCAACACCCCCCAGGGGGAGTTCACGAGGATTGCCGCTGCCTTCAACCTGATGGCCGATTCGCTCGAGCAGCGTGAACGTGACGTGGAAAAAGAGCTGGCCCGCAGCCGGCAGGCCTACGCGACGCTGGAACTGACCGTCAACAGCATGCAAGAGGGCCTGTTGGCCATTGACACCACAGGCCGGCCGCTGCTGATCAACGAAACCGCTGCCCAGCTGTTTGCGATTGACGAGATGTCCATGGTCCTGTCCCCGCGCTGGCCGGAGCGACAGGGCCTGTTTGTGCCGGGCACGCAAGCGCTGTTCAGCTTCGAGCAACTTCCCTTGTACAGGGCTTTGCAGGGGGACAGCGGGGGGCCCCTGCACATCCTCGTGAGCAATCAGCGCGAAACCGGGGGACGGTTGATCAGTTGCAGCTACCGGCCCATGCGCGGACCTGACGGCATCGTCGGCGCCTTGATGGTGTTCAGCGACATCACGCACCTTGAACGACTGCAGATGGAGCAGACACGCAGCTACGAACAACTGCGCGAGGTCCAGCGCAAGCTGCTCAATGCCCAGCGCCTGGGGCGCATCGGGAACTGGGAGCTCGACATGAGCACCGGCCTGCTTTGGTGGTCGGACGAGGTTTATGAGCTGTATGGTCTGGCGCGGGACGCCTTTGACGGCAGACCCGACACCGTGCTGAGCCTGGTTCATGTGGACGATCGTGCGGAATATGGGCGCCTGCGGGAGGAGGCCGTGCGCGACGGTCTGCCACTTGACGTTGAATACCGCATCATCACGCCGGACGGGCAGACGCGCTGGATCCACCAGATCGGCGAGCCGCACAGCGACGGTGCGGGTGCGAGCATGTTGCGGGCCGGGGTGGTGCAGGACATCACGACGCGTAAACATGCACAGCAGGCTGCCGCACGCACCACGGCAATGCTCAGGCGAACCGGTGACATGGCAAAAATTGGCGGCTGGGAAGTCGTGCTCGACGGCATGCAGACGATCTGGTCCGATCAGGTCTACCGCATTCACGAGGTAGAGACAGATACCCCCGTCAGCGTCGCTGAGGCCATGGCGTTTTATTCGCCCGAGGTGCTGCCCATGATGAATGCAGCCGCGCGGGCTGCGGTGGAGCACGGCACACCCTGGGACCTGGAACTGCCGATGGTGACCGCCAGCGGTCGGCGCATTTGGGTCCGGACCCAGGGGCAGGCGTTGATGCAAGACGGAAAAGTTGTGCGCGTGGTGGGCGCGCTCCAGGACATCACCGAAAAACACGATTCCCAGGAACAGCTTCGGCTGCTGGGAACCAGCATTTCCCGCTTGAATGACATTGTGCTGATCACCGAGACCAGCCCGCTCGAAGAACCCGGACCACGCATCGTGTTTGTCAACGATGCGTTTGTGCGCCGCACCGGCTACAGCCGGGAGGAAGTATTGGGCCGTTCTCCCCGCTTCCTGCAGGGGCCGAAAACGCAGCGCGCCGAACTTGACCGCATAGGCGCAGCGCTCAAACAAATGAAGCCGGTGCGGGCCGAGCTGATCAACTACAGAAAAAATGGCGAGGAGTTCTGGCTCGACCTGGACATTGTCCCCATCGCCGACGACAGGGGCCAGTCCACGCACTTCGTGGCGGTCGAGCGCGACATCACCCGACGCAAGCTGGCCGAGCAGGCGCTGATCAACAGCGAGCAGCGTTACGCCGCGCTGTTTGAGTCCGCGCCGGTGGCGATGTGGATTGTGGATATGCAGACACTGGGCTTTCTGGCCGTCAATGAAGCCGCACTCGGGAACTATGGCTACAGCCGCGACGAGTTTCTGCGCCTGGCCATCTCCGATATCCTCGCGCCCGTCGAACGCGCAGACCTGCAACAGCACATTGCCAAAGCCAGTTCGGGGGGTGTGCATCGCTGGCAGCACGTGGACAGTGGCGGGCGGCAGTTTCCGGTAGAGACCTTCTCGCGCGCCATCACCTATCTGGACCGGCCGGCACGTTTTGTGGTGGCGGTGAATGTCTCCGCCCAGGTCAAGGCCGAAAACGAGGTGCAGGCTTACCTGTTTACCCTGCAGCGCGCCGCCGACGCGACCCAGGCCATCACCAGCCGTCGCACCCTGGACGCCACCCTGCAGGAAACCGTGGAGCAGGCCAGGGCGGTCGTTGGCGCGCACCAGGCGGTGGTCAGTCTGGTGGCGCGGGGTGAGCCGGCGCCGGCGATGAACGCGGTCTCTTTCTCGGACAAATATGCCAACAGCCGTGACTTTGTGAGCCAGTCGCACGGCAGCGGGATCGCCGCGATGGTCTGTGAAACCAACAGCCCGGTGCGGCTGACCCGTGAGCAACTGGAGGCGCATCCCCGCTGGCGCGCATTCGCTGGTAACCGGCAACAAGCCCTGGCCATGCGGGGCTGGCTGGCTGTGCCCCTGACCGGGCGCCATGGCGAGAATATTGGCCTGCTGCAACTCACCGACAAATACGAAGGCGAGTTCACTTTGCAGGACCAGTATGTGGCGGTCGAGCTCGCCCAGCTCGCCTCCATCGCGATAGAAAATGCCAGGTTGTTTGAGCAGGTCTACCAGCTCAACCTCGGGCTGGAAGAAAAAGTCGCCGAGCGCACCGCTGCCCTGGCGCGGCAGGAGGCCCTGTTTCGGGTGCTGGCCGAGCAGGCCCCTCAGGTCGTCTGGAACGCCGATGCGCAAGGCCGGCTGACCTATCTGAACCGCAAGTGGTACGAGCTGATGGGCGGCACCCCCGCCGACTGGATGGGAACCAAGTGGGTGGCCGCCATCCATCCTGATGATGTCGAAGCCTTGGCCAACAACTGGGCTTTGTCGCGCGAAAGCCTGCGGCCCTACGAGGGCATGCGGCGCCTGCTCGCGCGCGATGGGGTCTATCACACCATGTCCTACCGCGCCTCTCCCGTCCTGGACGAAGACGGACAGCTGTTGTTCTGGGTCGGTATCGACGCGGACGTGACCGAGATCAAGGCGATTGAGACCGCCTTGCGTCTGTCCAATCAGGAGCTGGAGGCTTTTTCCTATTCCGTCTCGCATGACCTGCGCTCACCGCTGAACACGGTTGACGGCTTCAGCCGCCTTTTGTCCAAGCAGCTCGAAGCCGGCAACTCCCCTGAAAAAGTGCAGCACTATTTGTCGCGGATCCAGGCGGGTGTTGCGCAGATGGGGCGATTGATCGAGGACCTGCTGTCTCTCGCGCAGGTTTCCCGCATGCAATTGCGTGACGAAACGGTTGATCTGAGCGCACTTGCGCGCGAGATTGTGGACGAATGCCGGGGCCGCAACCCGGAGCGCGTGGCTGACATCAGCATCGACAACGGTTTGCAGGCGCGCGGCGACGGGCGTTTACTGCGTGTGGTGATGGAAAACCTGATCGGCAACGCCTGGAAATTTACCTCTCGGCGAGCCCAGGCCGTGATCAAGGTGGGACACGCCGCCGACGCCGCCGGGGTGCCGGCCTTTTTTGTCCAGGACAACGGCGCCGGCTTTGACATGGCGTATGCGGACAAACTTTTCAACACCTTTCAGCGGCTGCATGCGGTCACTGAGTTCCCCGGCACCGGTGTAGGGCTGGCAACGGTCAGCCGGGTCATCGGGCGCCATCGCGGCCGGGTATGGGCCGAGTCCGAACCGGACAAAGGCGCCACCTTTTATTTCACCCTGCCTACGGTGCTACCGCTGTCGTGAAGGGCCATGGGCACAGCAAGATTAAACTGATGAAAATCAATTCGTTTGATTAAATTCACCAAATCTATTAAATTGCAATTTCTTTCTTTTGGGGGCCATTTTTATGCCGCGCGAACCTCAGTCTTTTGAGAGTGCCATCACCGCCAATGACTTCTCCAGTGATGACTACTGTGGCACCACGTATGCCGCGAAGCTGCTGGGCCTGTCGGTCGCCACTGTGCAGTCGCTGGTTGAAAAGGGCGAAATCGAAGCCTGGAAAACGCTGGGCGGTCATCGCCGTCTGTCACTGCGGGCCATCAACGCCTACCTGCAGAAGAACAGCCCGCAACTGTCGCCGGCAGACCCCGATCCGCGCAGCCGCCTGAGTGTTCTGGTGGTAGAGGACGACGAAGACGCTCGCGAGCTCTACAAGGCCCATTTCGAGGAGTGGGACATGGCAGTGGACTGCAGCTTCATGCCCTCCGCGCTCGAAGCCCTGATGGACATCGCCACCATGCGGCCAGACCTGTTGATCACGGATCTGAACATGCCCGGTGTAGATGGCATGGAGATGTTGCGTGCGCTCAAGCGCAACCAGCAACTGGTGGCCATGCAGATCCTGGTGATCAGCGGCCTGCCCCGCCAGGCCGTGGCCGAGCGCGGCGGGCTTCCGCCCAACTCGCATTACCTGGAAAAGCCCATCAACTTCCAGTGGCTGCACGGCTACGTGACCGCGCTGTTGGTGGCCAATCGCAAGTGGCGTTGAGTCACTAGGCAGTGCGACCGTGCGGTCTCCCCTGGCTGTGTTCCGCGCGTGGTTGAAAGCCCGCCGGTCTCGACCGACCTGGGGCGACACCCTCGCGGACGGCAATGCAGCAGCGGACGGCAACGGTTTTCAGGCCGGTCTGGAACTGGCCTCGCAGGGCATCATCGCGCTCGACGCTGACGGGACCATTGTTGCCCTTAACAGCCAGGCGCAAGCGCTGATGCATTCGACCGGCGCGGACCTGTCCGGCATGGAGTTCTGGGAAGCCGTGCCGGATCGGGTTGCAGACAACCACCGGAGTGTTGCCGAGCAGGCCGTGCAAAGCGGCTTTGCGCATGTTTTTGTTGCCCACGATCCGTTCCAGGACCAGTGGGTCGAATACAGCTTCACGCCGCATGCCTGCGGCGCCGTGGTCAACCTGCGCGATGTCAGCGACACCCACCAGGCGTTGCAGCTGCTGCACGGCAGCGAGTTATGCAACCGCAGTCTTTTTGAAGGCAACACCCAGGCCATGTGGCTGCTGGATGCCGATTCCCGGCATGTGCTGGCGCTCAACAAGGCGGCCGCTGCCTTTTACGGCCTGCCGGGCGACACCGCAGCCATGCCGAAGGTCGAGGCCTTTTTCCCGGAGGGCGAAGCGCTGCGCTGGCTCGCCAGCCTGCCGGCTGGAGACTTTCAGCAGCAGATGCGGGTGTGCACCCAACGCAAGATGAATGGCGAGCTGGTGCTGGTGGAGCTGGCCTGTAGCACCGTGTTGTGGTTTGAGCGGCCCGCCGCACTGGTCAGCGTGGTGGATGTGGGGGCGCGGCATTTTGCCGATATCCAGTTGCAGCGGCGTAACGACACGCTGGAGCAGCGCATCGCGCAATGCAGCACCGACCTGCAGCGCAGCCGCGAGGAGCTCGACACTTTCACCCATGCGATGTCTGACTTTCTCAAGGCCCCGTTGCATGTTGTCAGCGGTTTTGCCACCGTGCTGGCGGAGCGTTATTCGAGCGCGCTCGACGAGCAGGGCCGCCATTACCTGGCGCGTATCCGGGTCAGCACCCGCCAGCTGGCCAAACTCATCGACGACTTGCGAACCCTGGCCCATTTGCCGGGCCTGGCCTTCAAGCCCGAGCCGGTAGACCTGGCGCCCCTGTGTCACCGGCTGGTCGAGGAGTGGCGCAAGCGCGAGCCGCAGCGGCACCTGGTGCTGGAGATCCCGCAGACGCTGCCGGTATTTGGCGACAGGGACCTGCTGGTCACGGCGGTGGACTGCCTGATGGACAATGCTTGGAAGTTCACTGCCAAAAAAGAACAGGGCTGGATCAAGGTCGCGCTGATACCCGGCGCCACACCCGAGCACAGCGTGCTGTCGGTGGCGGACAACGGCGCCGGTTTCGACGCGGCCTATGCCGACAAATTGTTCACCGCTTTTCAGCGCCTGCATTCGTCTGCAGATTTTCCCGGTGGCGGCCTCGGCCTGGCGATTGTCAAACGGGTGGCCGAGCGCCACGGTGGCAGGGTCTGGGCCACCACCGCAGACAACGGCGGCGCCAGTTTTTTCGTGGCCTTGCCGCAGGCGCCGGTCGCGCCATTGCCGGATCAGGTGGGCTCGAACCGGTAAATGCCATCGCTGCCCAACATGCGCCGCAGCTCGCCTTCAAACCACAGCGTATGCAGATGGGCCACGGCCTCACCCATGGCAAATGTGGTCTGGTGCAGGTCCAGCGGGCGTTTGAACATCACGGGCAGGATGTCGGCGCCGCTGCGGGGGCTGGCCGTGCAGGCGTCCATCACTTCGGCCAGCCGGTCGCGGTGGTGGGCGTGTAACTGGTCAATGCGTGTGTGCAAGCCGCGAAACGGCTTGCCGTGGGACGGCAGCACCAGCGTGTCGGCATCCAGGGCCTTGAACCGGTCGATCGACTGCAGGAACAGCGTCAACGGGTTGGACTCGGGCTCGACGTCGTAGACGCTGATGTTGGTCGAGATGCGCGGCAGCACCATGTCGCCGCTGATCAGCAGCATGTCTTGTGACGAGGACAGCGCGATGTGTTCCGGCGCATGGCCGTAACCGCTGATACAGGTCCAGTCGCGTTCGCCGATGCGGACCACCTGCCCGTCCATCATGCGGTGAAAGCTGCCGGGGATGGCCGGTACCAGTCCAGGGTAGTAATTGCTGCGGCCACGAATCTGCGCCAGGTCGTCGGCATTGGTCAGCCCGTGCGAGGCAAAAAAGGCGGCTGAATTTTCACCGCCAAAACCAGTGCTGCCGCGAATGCTCAGGCTGGCTGTGTTGTAGTCGGTGGCACTGATCCACAGCGGCGCGTTCCAGCGCTCGCACAGCCAGTGCGCCAGCCCGAGGTGGTCCGGATGCATGTGGGTCACGATGACGCGCAGGACAGGCAGGCCTTCAAGCTCGCCGGCAAAAATCTGCTCCCATTGCGCTTTGGCCTCGTCCCGGCTGACGCAGCAATCCACCACGGTCCAGCCTTGCTGCCTGCCGTGCGGGCCGTCCATCTCGTCGCGCAGCAGCCACAGGTTGATGTGGTCCAGCGCAAACGGCAGACCCATGCGTATCCACTTGACGCCGATCGCCACCTCCAGCGTGCTGCCGGCGGCCGGCAAGACGTCGCCCCAGGGGTAGAGAAGTTGCGCTTCCTGTGCATTCATCTTGTAAGATCACCGATTCGTTGACGTTTACGTTAACGTAAACAGATGGTCCATTACACCTGATTTACCGTCCGCCTTCACACAGGTCCTGTCACCAGGGTTTTACTTCATGGCAAGCACCACCTATTCCATCAGCGACCTGGCCAAAGAGTTTGACCTGACCACCCGCGCGATTCGTTTTTACGAAGACATGGGCTTGCTGCAGCCGCAGCGCGAAGGGCCGGGAGGGCGTAGCCGCGTCTACACCGCCCGCGACCGCACCCGGCTCAAATTGACCTTGCGCGCCAAGCGCCTGGGCCTGAGCCTGACCGAGGCGCGCGAGATCATCGACACCTATGACAGCCCGCGCGACACCGGCCCGCAACTGACCAAGTTCCTGGCCGTGCTGGCCCAGCATCGCAAGCAGCTCGAAGAGCAGATGGCCGACCTGCAGGCCAACCTGGAAGAAGTGAAAGTGCACGAGAAAGAAGCCCGCGCGCTGCTGGCTCGGACCGGCAAAAAAGCAAAATAGGCCATAATTGACGTTTACGTCAACGTCAACTAAAAAACCCGAGCACGCGCATGGAACAGCCTGAATTCGAGCCAAAAGACGGGGGCTATGCGGCCCGCGTGCGGGACAGTTTTGCGCTGCAGGGTGCCATGGGCACGCTGGGCGCCTCGCTCGCAGAGATCGCGCCTGGCCGCGTTGTGATCGAGCTGCCCTGGGCTGCCGGCCTGAGCCAGCAGCATGGCTTTTTGCATGCCGGCATGGTCGCCACAGCGCTGGATTCGGCCTGCGGTTACGCCGGCTTCACGCTGATGCCGGAAGGCGCCGGCGTGTTGACCATCGAGTTCAAGATCAACCTGCTGGCGCCGGCCAAAGGCCAGCGGTTTCGCATGGTCGGCCAGGTCATCAAGCCCGGCCGAAACATCACCGTCACCGAAGGCCGGGCTTACGCCATCGACGGCGGACGTGAAAAGCTGATCGCCACCCTGGGTGCCACGCTGATGACCATCACCGGCCGTGACGATATCAAGAACTGAACGCAAGGAGACTCCATGAACGACCTGCCAGGCCTCAACTTCCAGCTCGGCGAAGACATTGACGCACTGCGCGATGCCGTGCGCGAATTTGCGCAGGCCGAAATCGCGCCACGCGCCACGGAGATCGACCGGAACGACCAGTTTCCGATGGACCTGTGGCAGAAGATGGGCAGCCTCGGTGTGCTGGGCATCACCGTCAGCGAGGAGTACGGTGGCGCCAACATGGGCTACCTCGCGCACATGATCGCGATGGAAGAAATCAGCCGCGCCAGTGCCTCGGTCGGCTTGAGCTACGGCGCGCACAGCAACCTCTGCGTGAACCAGATCAAGCGCAATGGCACCGAGGCCCAGCGTGCGACATACCTGCCCAGGCTGATCAGCGGTGAACACGTCGGGGCGCTGGCCATGAGTGAGCCTGGCGCCGGCAGCGACGTGATCAGCATGAAGCTCAAGGCCGAGGACAAAGGCGGCTATTACCTGCTCAACGGCAGCAAGATGTGGATCACCAACGGCCCCGACGCCGACACGCTGGTGGTTTATGCCAAGACCGAACCTGAACTCGGTGCGCGCGGTGTCACCGCCTTCCTGATTGAAAAAGGCATGAAGGGCTTTTCGGTCGCACAAAAACTCGACAAGCTGGGCATGCGTGGCTCCCACACCGGCGAGCTGGTCTTCAGCAATGTCGAGGTGCCGGCGCAAAACATTCTGGGCGGCCTCAACAGCGGCGCCAGGGTGCTGATGAGTGGCCTGGATTACGAACGCGCGGTGCTGACCGGCGGGCCGCTGGGCATCATGCAGGCGGTCATGGACAACGTGATCCCCTACATCCACGACCGCAAGCAGTTCGGCACGAGCATCGGCGAGTTCCAGCTGATCCAGGGCAAGGTCGCCGACATGTACACCGTGCTGCAGGCCGGCCGATCTTTTGCCTACACCGTCGCCAAAAACCTCGACATGTTGGGCGCTGACCATGTGCGGCAGGTACGCAAGGACTGCGCCTCGGTGATTCTCTGGTGCGCTGAAAAAGCCACCTGGATGGCCGGCGAGGGCGTGCAGATTTTTGGCGGCAACGGCTACATCAACGACTACCCGTTGGGCCGGCTCTGGCGCGATGCCAAGCTGTATGAAATTGGGGCGGGTACCAGCGAGATACGCCGCATGCTGATCGGGCGCGAACTGTTTGCCGAGACGATGTAACTTTATGACCATGTCATTGCGGGCTTGATCCGCAATCCATACTCATGAACCAGGGAAGGATGCGCCCGGATCGAGTCCGGGCCAGGCGCCTCAAATCCGGATGACTGCCAAAGCAGGAGAAAATAGCACCATGACTTCTTCCATCACCGATCTTTTCAGCCACAACCGCGCCTGGGCCGGGCAAATGGAGCGCGAGCGCCCCGGCTTCTTCACCAGCCTGGTCAAGCAGCAAAAACCCAAGTACATGTGGATAGGTTGCTCCGACAGCCGCGTGCCGGCCAACCAGATCACCGGGCTGGAGCCGGGTGAGGTGTTTGTGCACCGCAACGTGGCCAACATCGTGGTGCACTCCGACCTCAATGCGCTGTCGGCCATCCAGTTCGCGGTGGAGATGCTCAAAGTCGAACACATCATGGTGGTCGGTCACTATGGCTGTGGCGGCGTGCAGGCCGCGCTCGACGGCGCGCGCATTGGCCTGGCCGACAACTGGATACGCCACATCCAGGACGTGCGACATCGCCACCGCCAACTGCTGGACAGCCTCTCGGACAACGTCCGCGCCAACGCGCTGTGCGACCTCAATGTGATCGAGCAGGTGGTCAACGTCTGCGTCAGCACCGTCATGGTTGATGCCTGGGCCAAGGGCCAGAAGGTCAGCATCCACGGCTGGGCTTTCGGTGTGCACGACGGCTTGCTGCAGGACCTGCAGATGACGATTTCCAGCCCTTCGGAGCTTGATGACCTGTACCGCGCGGCGGTTGAACGCGTCTGGGATACCCGCCGCGCTTCGTAGGCCTGATCATCGGGACGTCCATGTTTCCGCAGCGCCTCGACTCGCCGCTTGCCTACGACATCGCCAAGGCGATGATGGACGGCTTTAACCGGCACTACCAGTTGTTTCGCACCGAGTCGGCGCGCGCCAAACACCGCTTTGAAACCGCTGACTGGCACGGCCAGCAGCGTGCGCAGCGGGAGCGCATCGAGTTTTACGACCTGCGCGTGCGCGAAGCCTCGATGCGGCTGGAGCGGGAGTTCAAGGCCGGCGAACAGCCGATGGACGTGTGGCACCAGATCAAGCTGCATTACATCGGCTTGCTGGTGGACCACCACCAGCCGGAGCTGGCCGAAACCTTTTTCAACTCGGTCACCACCAAGATCCTGCACCGCAGTTATTTCCACAATAACTTCATTTTTGTGCGACCGGCGGTCAGCACCGAATACATCGAAAATGACGAGTCGGCCACGCAGCCGACCTACCGTGCCTATTACCCCCAGCAGGGCACGCTGCGAGAACATCTGGTTCGCCTGGTCAGTGACTTCGAGCTGCATATTGCGTTTGAAGACCTGGCGCGCGACGCAGCTTATGTGGTGCAGGAGCTGAACCACCGGCTCGGCGACGTGAAGCTGCGCGCGAACTTCCAGATTCAGGTGTTGTCCAGTCTGTTTTTCAGGAACAAGGGCGCCTACATCGTTGGCAAGCTGATCAACGGTTTCAGCGAGCTGCCTTTTGCGCTGCCGCTGCTGCATGCCAAATCGGGCAAGCTGGCGATTGACTCGGTGCTGATCGGCGAAGACGACCTGCTGATTCTCTTCAGTTTTGCCCGCGCCTACTTCATGGTCGACATGGGTATTCCTTCGGCCTACGTGCAGTTTTTGCGCAGCATGATGCCGCGTATGCCCCGCGCTGAAATCTACAACGCGCTGGGTCTGGCCAAACAGGGCAAAACGCTGTTCTACCGCGACTTTCTGTACCACCTGCGCCATTCCACCGACAAGTTTCGCAGCGCACCCGGCATCAAGGGCATGGTCATGCTGGTGTTTGACCTGCCGTCTTTTCCCTATGTGTTCAAGGTCATCAAGGACTTTTACCCGCCACCCAAGGACACCACGCGCGAGCAGATCAAGGGCAAGTATTTGCTGGTCAAGCAGCACGACCGGGTCGGCCGCATGGCCGATACACAGGAGTACAGCGAGGTGGCTTTTCCGCGCAACCGGTTTGGCGACGAACTGATCGCCGAAATCGAGAAGTTTGCGCCCAGTCAGCTTGAAATCAGCGACCGTGACGGTGATGGCAACGTGGAGGTCATCATCAAGCACGTCTACATCGAGCGCCGCATGATTCCGCTCAACATCTATCTGCAGGAGGCATTTGACGCCGGCGTGGAACAGCCTTTTGCCAAAGGCCAGATAGAGCGCGCAGTGCTTGAATACGGCAACGCCATCAAGGACCTGGTGGCCGCCAACATCTTTCCCGGCGACATGCTCTGGAAAAACTTCGGCATCACGCGCCACGGCAAGGTGGTGTTCTACGATTACGACGAGATCGAATACATCACCGACTGCAACTTCCGCAAGGTGCCCACGCCGCGCAACGAAGAAGAAGAGATGAGCGGCGAGGTCTGGTACAAGGTGGGCGCCAAAGATGTCTTCCCGGAAACCTTCGGCCCTTTCCTGCTGGGCAACGACACCGTGCGTGAAGTTTTCATGAAGCACCATGCCGACCTGCTTGACGCCGCCTTCTGGCAGGGCCACAAGGAGCGGATTGCCGCCGGCCACGTGCATGACGTGTTTCCGTACGAGCAGGAGCGCCGCTTCGTGCGCAAGTACGCGGCGCAGGAAGCCTGAGGAAAACCACATGCGCGACTTCTGGGAATACGCGAGTTTTGTGGTCACGGCGCTGGCGCTGCCTGTGGCGATCTTTTTCTTCATGCTGGAGCAGCGCAAGGAGCGCAACAACGAGGAAGAAGAGGCCTACCAGCTGCTGTCCGACGCCTACAACGATTTCCTCAAGGTGGTGCTGGCCAACCCCGACCTGCACCTGCGCACCAACGAGCCCCTGCCCAACCCGACGCGCGAGCAGAACGAACGCATCATGATCATTTATGAGATGCTGATTTCCCTGTTCGAGCGTGCCTACATCGTCGCCTGGGACGAACACATGAGCGAGGTCGAGGCGCGCCGCTGGAACAGCTGGGACGATTACATGCGTGAGTGGTGCCAGCGCGAGAATTTTTTCAATGCTTTGCCCCTGTTGCTGCGCGGCGAAGACCCGTCTTTCCAGAAATACATCCTGCGCGTCGCCGCAGAAGAGCGCGGCGCGGCGATCCAACTTGTTTAGCCATCATTAAGGAGAAAACCATGTCTACCATCCCCAACGATTCCATCGTCATCCTCGGCGCCGCCCGCACCCCCATGGGCGGCTTCCAGGGCGACTTTTCGAGCTTGTCGGCGCACGACCTGGGCGGCGCTGCGATCAAGGCCGCGATCGAGCGTTCCGGCATCGCGCCTGAAAAAGTTGATGAGGTGTTGTTCGGCAATTGCCTGATGGCCGGCCAGGGCCAGGCGCCCGCGCGACAGGCGGGTTTCAAAGGTGGCCTGCCGGCCAGCGCAGGTGCAGTCACGTTGTCCAAGATGTGCGGCTCCGGCATGGAAGCCACCCTGCTCGCGCACGACCAGTTGCTGGTCGGCAGCCGTGACGTCATGGTCGCCGGTGGCATGGAAAGCATGACCAACGCACCGCACCTGCTGCTCAAGGGCCGCAGCGGTGTGCGCATCGGCCACGACCGCATTTTTGACCACATGATGCTGGACGGCCTGGAAGACGCTTACGAACCGGGCCGTGCCATGGGCACCTTCGGCGAGCAGTGCGCCGACAAATACCAGTTCACGCGCGAGGCGCAGGACGCTTTTGCCACCACCAGCGTCAACCGTGCCAAGGCCGCCACCGAGTCCGGCGCCTTCAAGGCCGAGATCACGCCGGTCACCGTCAAGGGCCGCAGCGGCGACACGGTGATCTCCATCGACGAAGGGCCGGGCAAGGTCAAGCTCGACAAGATACCCACCCTGAAACCCGCGTTCAAGAAAGACGGCACCATCACCGCTGCGTCCAGTTCGTCGATCAACGACGGCGCCGCCGCACTGGTGCTGGCGCGCGCATCGACCGCGAAAGAACTTGGCGCCAAGCCGATGGCCCGCATCGTTGGCCACGCCACGTTTGCGCAGGCGCCCGAGTGGTTCACCACCGCACCGGTCGGCGCCGTCAACAAGCTGCTCAAGAAAATCGGCTGGAGCGTGAAAGATGTGGACCTGTGGGAAGTCAACGAGGCGTTCGCTGTGGTGCCCATGGCCGCGATGAAGGAGCTCGGCATCAGCCACGACATCGTCAATGTCAACGGCGGCGCCTGCGCGCTGGGGCACCCGATTGGCGCCAGCGGCGCCCGCATCATCGTCACGCTGCTCCATGCGCTGCAGGCGCGTGGCCTCAAAAAAGGCGTGGCGACGCTGTGTATCGGCGGCGGTGAAGGCACGGCACTGGCCCTTGAATTGCTATAAATACCATAGCTGCTTGCGCATACTCTCTATGGGCTGGAGGTCGATTTGATACTAAATTCCGAGCAGGAACAGATTCGCGACGCGGTACGCGATTTTGCGCAAACCGAACTCTGGCCCCACGCCGCGAAGTGGGACAAAGCGCACCACTTTCCGGTCGAGGCGCACAAAGGTCTGGCTGCGCTCGGCGCCTACGGCATCTGTGTTCCCGAAGAGTTTGGCGGCGCCAACCTCGATTACCTGACCCTGGCGCTGGTGATTGAAGAAATCGCCGCCGGTGACGGCGGCACCAGCACGGCGATTTCCGTCACCAACTGTCCGGTCAACGCCATCCTGATGCGTTACGGCAATGCCGCGCAGAAGAAGCAGTGGCTCACACCGCTGGCGCAGGGCGACATGCTGGGCGTGTTCTGCCTGACCGAGCCGCATGTGGGCAGCGACGCGTCCTCACTGCGCACCACAGCGTTGAAGGACGGCGACGGCTACGTTCTCAACGGCGTCAAGCAGTTCATCACCAGTGGCAAAAACGGCCATGCGGCGGTGGTCATTGCTGTCACCGACAAGGGCGCTGGCAAAAAAGGTTTGAGCGCCTTCATGGTGCCGACCGATGCGCCCGGCTACGTGGTTGCGCGGCTCGAAGACAAGCTCGGCCAGCACAGCAGCGACACCGCGCAGATCAACTTCGACAACTGCCGCATCCCGGCCGAGAACCTGATTGGCGCGGAGGGCGAGGGTTACAGGATTGCGCTCGGTGGGCTCGAGGGCGGGCGCATCGGCATTGCCGCACAAAGTGTGGGCATGGCCCGCAGCGCGTTTGAGTTTGCCCTGCACTATTCGAAAGAGCGGCAGAGTTTCGGCACCGCCATCTTCAACCACCAGGCGGTGGGTTTCCGGCTGGCCGACTGTGCGACGCAGCTTGAAGCCGCGCGCCAACTGATCTGGCACGCGGCGAGTTTGCGTGACGCAGGCCTGCCCTGCCTGAAGGAAGCCGCCATGGCCAAACTGTTTGCCAGCGAGGTGGCAGAGAAAGTCTGCAGCGCCGCGATCCAGACCCTGGGCGGTTACGGTTATGTCAGCGACTTCCCGGCGGAACGGATTTACCGCGACGTGCGGGTCTGCCAGATTTACGAGGGCACGAGCGACGTTCAGAAAATCATCATCCAGCGCGCGCTCGCGTAAGCCGCTAGAGTTGTCATTGCGGGCTTGACCCGCAATCCAGGCGCGCAAACCACCTCAGCAGGAGTAAGTAAAAATGCCCATCATCAAAGGATTCCGCGCCCTCGTTGACGAAGCAATGGCGCAGGTCACCACCTACAGCGTTGCGGAGGTCAAGGCCAAAATGCACGATGCCAAGGTGCAAATCGTCGACATCCGTGACGTGCGCGAGCTCAGCGCCGGCACCGTGGTCGGCAGCTTCCACGCGCCGCGCGGCATGCTGGAGTTCTGGGTGGACCCTGATTCGCCGTACCACAAGCCGCTGTTTGCCGACGAGGGCAAAGAGTTCATCCTGTTTTGTGGTGCCGGCTGGCGCAGCGCACTGGCCGCAAAAACCCTGCAGGACATGGGCATGCGCAATGTCGCCCACATCGACGGCGGGTATGCCGAATGGCTCAAGCAGGGTGCGCCGACTGAAACGCTGGAACAGCGCAAGGCGGCCAAAGCCAGCGGCGGCGGTTGATGGCGCTTTGCCCTTGTGGCCGCCTCGCCGGCGCCAGCAAGCCGCTGACTTTGGAGCAGTGCTGCGGCCGGTTCATCAGCGACTTTGAAAAAGCACCCGCGCCCGACGCCGAGTCGTTGATGCGTTCGCGGTACAGCGCCTTTGTGCTGGAGCGGGCTGACTACCTGCTCGCCACCTGGCATGCCAGCCGCCGCCCGGCCACCATCGCGTTTGATGCCGGCGTGAAATGGCTGGGTCTGGAGCTGCGGCAACACCGTGTGTCCGACACCACCCATGCCGCGGTTGAATTTGTCGCCCGGCAAAAAAGCCCCGGCAGCCGGGCGGTGCGCCTGCACGAGCGCAGCCGATTCGTGCGAGAAGAGGGGCGTTGGTACTATGTGGACGGCGATCAACTGTGATTGCGCATCAAACCGGCCTCCAGCCCATGTCCAGTGTGTGCAGACAGCTCCTGAATAGATAGCAAGGTTATGACTCTGAAATTTGACGCGGTGCTGTTTGACTGCGACGGCGTGCTGGTGGACAGCGAGCCGATCACCAACGGCGTGTTGCGCGACATGCTGGAAGAGGCCGGCTGGACGCTCAGTAACGACGAGTGCATGCGCCTGTTCATTGGCAAGGCGGTGAAGGACGAGGCGGCGCTGATCGAGGCCAACACTGGCCAGCCTGTCACCGAGGACTGGATGCAGCGCTTCCGGGAACGCCGCAATGAAGGGCTGGTGGCCCGCGTCACGCCGATACGCGGTGCGGTAGAAGCCGCAGCGGCCATCCACGCGCTGTACGACGGCCGCATCGCCTGCGCCTCCGGCGCCGACCGCTTCAAGGTCGAATTGCAGATGGACAAATGCGGACTCATGCCTTATTTCAAGGGCCGCATCTTCAGCGGCCACGAGATGCCGCGCTCCAAACCCGCGCCCGACGTTTACCTGGCCGCTGCCGCTGCGCTGGGTGTGAACCCGAAGCGTTGCGCCGTGGTGGAAGACACCGTCACCGGCGTGATGGCTGGCGTCGCGGCCGGCGCCACCGTCTTTGGCTACAGCCCGCCGGAAGCCGGTCACGATACCCCCGAGGCGCTGCGGCGCCAGGGCGCCCTGCACATCTTCCAGGACATGGCTGATCTGGTCGCCCACCTCGGGCGGCCGTAGGCTGTAGGCCTGGCGGCCGACCCTATGAACGAAATTGGCTTCCAGCCCACGTCCGCTGTGCTCAATCAGCTATTTAATTCATAGCAGTTTCCCTTTTTCCCTGTCATCCCGGACTCGATCCGGGATCCATGTGGGCGATCTGGCGAAGGGGTTTGCTAGCTCGGCAGCAAGGGCGCAAAACACACCGGCTGCACCGGCAAGCCCCCCGTGCTAAGCTGCCGTTCTGACTTTTCCAACCTCCCCCCTGAGAGAACCCTATGCCTGGATTGCTGCCCAATGTAGACCCTGACGGCCTGCTTGAATTCTCGGTGGTCTACACCGACCGCGCGCTCAACCACATGTCCAAAAGCTTTCAGGGCGTGATGACGGACATCTCCAGCATCCTCAAGGAGGTCTACCACGCCCCTTCCGCCGTACTGGTGCCCGGCAGCGGCACCTACGGCATGGAAGCCGTGGCCCGCCAGTTTGCCCACGGCAAACACGTGATGGTCATCCGCAACGGCTGGTTCAGCTACCGCTGGACGCAGATCTTCGACATGGGCAACATTCCCGCCTCGTCCACCGTGCTGAAGGCGCGCCAGACCGCCAAGGGCGCGCAAGCCCCGTGGATTCCGGCACCGATTGCCGACGTGCAGGCCGCGATTGCCAAGGAAAAACCCGCCGTGGTGTTTGCCCCGCACGTGGAAACCGCCGCCGGCATGCTGCTGCCAGACAGCTACCTCAAGGCCGTGGCCGACGCCGTGCACGCCGTGGGGGGCTTGTTTGTGCTCGACTGCATCGCCTCCGGCGCCATGTGGGTGGACATGAAAGCCACCGGCGTCGATGTGCTGATCTCGGCGCCGCAAAAGGGCTGGAGCAGCTCACCCTGCTGCGCCATGGTCATGCTCAGCGAGCGTGCCAGGGCCGCCATCGACGGCACCACCAGCTCCAGCTTTGCCTGCGACCTGAAGAAGTGGCTGCAGATCATGGAAACCTATGAAAAAGGCGGCCACGCCTACCACGCCACCCTGCCGACCGACGCACTGACCCGCCTGCGCGCCGCCATGAGGGAAACCCAGGCCTACGGCTTTGCCAAGGTGAAGGGCGAGCAGGTTGCCCTGGGCGCCAAGGTGCGCACGTTGTTTGAATCCCGTGGCCTGCCCAGCGTCGCCGCCGACGGTTTCAAGGCCCCGGGCGTCGTGGTCAGCTACACCACCGACCCCGAGATCCAGTCCAGCAAGAAGTTTCTGGCCGAAGGCCTGCAAACCGCTGCCGGCGTGCCGCTGCAGTGCGACGAAGGGGCAGACTTCATGACTTTCCGCATCGGCCTGTTCGGTCTGGACAAGTGGCACAACGCCGACAAGACCGTGGCCGATCTGGCAGACGCTCTGGACCGCATCGGTATCACTGAAAAAGTGACTGAGGATGTGGCGGGCTGAAGGCGGCTTCCGCTCTCCAGTAAAAAGGCTCCCTGGTGGAGCCTTTTCTCATGGCGGGTGCTGCTTGTCGAGATGCAGTGTTGCCATTGGCACTCACGTTTGTATCGCGTATCTTTACGTGATACACTGATTTTCGTGATCAAATCATTTCGGCACAAGGGCCTCAAGGCTTTTTTTGAAAGCGGTAGCAAAGCGGGCATTCAGCCGCACCAGGCGGACAAATTGAACCGTCAGCTGACCGCGCTAAACCAAGCCGCACTGCCCGAGCAAATGGACGTGCCTGGCTGGAAGCTTCATTCACTGGGTGGGGACTTGAAAGGGCATTGGTCGGTGTGGGTGAACGGGAACTGGCGGGTCACCTTTACCTTTGATGGTCTGGACGTGGTGCTTGTTGACTATCAAGACTATCACTAGTGCCATCCCGAGAAGACTACAAATTGAAAAGAAAAGCGAGGTAACCATGCACAATCCTTCCCACCCCGGCCTCATCATTCGAGATGATGTTTTGCCCGAACTGCAGCTCAGCGTCAACGACGCGGCGGAGCAGTTGGGTGTGTCGCGCGTGACCCTGTCGCGTGTGATCAATGGGCGCTCTGCCATCACGGCAGACATGGCGCTTCGCATAGGCAAGTGGGTCGGCAACGGCCCCGAAATATGGCTTCGCATGCAGGGCCAGTACGATCTTTCCCAGGCCCGCAAAAAAGGCGAGCCGAAGGTCAAGAAAGCGAAGCGGCCTGCAGTTGCTTCTGCGTCGCCTGCCTGATAGCGTGGCGGCCGGCTACACCACCGACCCCGAAATCCAGTCCAGCAGGAAATTCCTGGCCGAGGGCCTGCAGACCGCCGCGGGCGTGCCGCTGTAGTGCGACGAAGGGGCCGACTTCATGACCTTCCGCATCGGCCTGTTCGGTCTGGAGAAGTGGCACAACGTCGACAAGACCGTGGCCAACCTGAATCGCCCCGTATTTTGAGGAGCAGGGGCAACTGCCAGCTGTTTGTCCGCGTGTGGACTCTGGCATAGGCATAGACCGAATTCAGGTAGCGCTATCTGCGCTTGAAATGCCGACCGGGTGCTGCGCAGACCGCAGACTTTCCGCGCGAGTTTCGGTTCAGGCCTAAGGCCTGAAATACTCCTGCACGGTCTCCCAAGCCACCGTCTGCAAATGTTTCGCAATCGCCGGGTCCAGGCCGGCCGTGTACTTCAGATCCACCGGCGACGCCTTGAACAGCGTCGCGTAGGTCACGCAGGCGGCCAGGTAGCTGCCGGCCACGCTGGGGTGGCGCAGGTCGGGCACGTACAGATTCAACTCGGGCATTTTGGCCATCGACTTGCCGAAGGCCAGGCCTGCGGGAATCACCAAAGCGTTGTTGTCGTTGCCGGCCTGGGTATAAGCCTCGGCGAGTTCGGCCGTCATGGACGGCACGTCCTTGTACGCCCACGACATGAAGAACACCGGCTTGGCGCCGTGTTTGCGCACCGTGTCCGAATGCTTTTTCGCAAATTCATGGAACAGCGGCTTGAGCTGCGGGTGCAGCGGGCACTGGCTGCAGTCCATCATGATGGCCAGGTCGAACAAACGGTCCAGCTTGTTGAAGCTGACGGTGTTGTTGGCGCCGAAGGAATAGGAGCCGACGGCGTTGGGGCGGAAGTAGCTGTCCACGTCGTGCCAGTTCATGCCCGAGCCGCTGATGGTGGCCGAACTCGCGCGGTGCCGGAAGCCGGGCTGGCCGGCGGCGATCAGCTGCCCCACATGGTTGTGCAGGCTGTTGTTGTAATAAAAAAAGCTGTTGCCGATGTAGATGGCCGAGGCGGGCTTGTCGCCCACGTCCGTCACCTTGGGTTTGGTCTGGGCCAGTACGCCGGTGGCGGCGCCGAACAACACGGCGAGGCCGAGGGCTGCAGAGAGCAGTGGTTTGACGATGAGGTGGCGCATGTTGTCTCCTATGTTTTGATTTGCGAAGTCTAGTGGATAAGCCGTTCACCCTGAGCCTGTCGAAGGGACCAGGCTTCGACAGGCTCAGCCCGAACGGTGTAAGGTTCTTGGCTGCAAAACATCGACAACCCGGAGAAACACACATGACCACACACCCCACCCCCGCCGGCCTTCAACTCCAGTCTCTGGTCACGCCGGAGGGCGAGCTGAAAATCTCGCTGGTCGCCGTGCCCACGCCCACCCCCGCCGCCGATGAAGTGGTGGTGCGGATCGAGGCGACGCCCATCAATCCGTCGGACATCGGTCTGCTGTTTGGCGCGGCCGATATCCGCAGCGTCAAGCTGTCGGGCACAGCGGCGCAGCCGGTGGTGACGATGCAGATTCCGCCAGCGGCCATGAAGTCGATGGCAGGCCGCCTGAGCCAGGCGCTGCCAGTCGGCAACGAGGGCGCGGGTGTGGTGGTGGCGGCCGGCAGTGCGGCCGCCGCGCAAGCGCTGCTGGGAAAAACCGTGGCCCTGTTAGGCGGTGCCATGTATGCGCAATACCGCTGCATCAAGGCCGACCAGTGCCTGCTGTTGCCCGAAGGCACGACACCGGCGGAGGGCGCTTCCTGCTTCGTCAACCCGCTGACCGCGCTGGGCATGGTGGCAACCATGCGCCGCGAGGGCCACACGGCGCTGGTGCACACGGCGGCTGCGTCGAACCTGGGACAGATGCTCAACAAGATTTGCATCAAGGACGGGATTGGTCTGGTCAACATCGTGCGCAAGCCGGAGCAGGCGGCGCTGCTCAAGGCGCAGGGTGCGCAGCATGTGTGTGACGCCACGGCGTCCAGCTTCATGGAAGACCTCACGCAGGCGCTGGTGGCGACTGGCGCCACCCTGGGCTTTGACGCCACGGGCGGCGGCAAACTGGCCGGGCAGATCCTGACCGCCATGGAGGCCGCGCTGAACCGCACCGCAAAAGAATACAGCCGCTACGGCTCCACCACCCACAAGCAGGTGTACATCTACGGCGGGCTGGACACGGGCGTCACCGAGTTCAACCGCAGCTTCGGCATGGCCTGGGGCATGGGTGGCTGGCTGCTGTTTCCGTTTTTGCAGCGTATAGGTGCTGAGGCGGCGCAAGCGCTGCGCCAGCGTGTGGCCAACGAACTCAAGACCACGTTTGCCAGCACTTATTCCAAAGAGATTTCCCTGACCGAGGCCTTGCAACCCGCAGAGATCGCGGTGTACGGCCAGCGCGCAACCGGCACCAAGTACCTGATCAACCCCGCGAAGTCCTGGTCGCCGGTCTTGTCTCGGCGGGCGACGCGGTGAAGCAGGTTTGCTACTGTATTGATAGCTAGAGGTGACCGAGCGACATGGGCTGGAGGCCGATTTGGCTCAGAAAATCTGGCCGCCACACGGCTCACGCCGGCGAGCCCTCGCAGAAGTCACCGGGCTGAGACCGGTCGCTGCGCGTCAGGCGGCGGGCTGACAGCCGGGCTTGTTGTTGCGGGCATGACCCGCGATCCATGCTTGGCGGGCTCATGCGGCGCAGTGCGGCGGGGCGACATGGGTCCCTGATCGAGTCCGGGATGACAGCCTCAGCCCGTCGCTCCCTTGCGGAAGTCGCCGGGACTGAGCCCGGTGGCCGCGCGGAAGGCCCGGATAAAACTCTTTTCGTTTTTGAAACCTGCCGCGGTCGCGACCTGCTTGACCAGTTTGTCGCTGCGGTTCAGCAAGTCCTTCGCGCGTTCAAAACGCACCTCATCCTTCAGCGCCTGCAGCGACGCGCCTTCCTCCTTGAGCTGCCGGTGCAGGGTGCGGGCCGAGACATGGAGCAGCGCCGCGACGCCGTCAGCCTTGTGCGCCTGCTCTGGCCAGGCGGCCAGCGCCTGGCGTACCTGCTGAACCAGCAGGCGGTCGCGCCGGTACTGCAGCACCGTCAGCGGCAGCGCGCGCTGCAGCATCTGGGTCAGGGCTTTTTCGTCACGCCGCAGCGGCAGGGCCAGGTAACGCGCATCGAAACGAATCGACGCCCGCGCCGCGCCGAACTGCAGCGGACCGGGAAACATCAGCGTATAGGCATCGGCATGCGGCGGCGCAGCAAACGGGAAGTGCGCGCCTTGCAGCGGAATGCGCGAGTCGATGTACCAGCAGGCCAGGCCGTGGATGTTGCGCAGCACATGCACCAGGCAAAACGCGCGGGCGGCCTCGCCGTGGCGAGCCAGGTTGGCGCGTTCCTCGATGGTGATGGCCGCGCTGTCACCGGTGACCACCAGCCGCAGGCGGATGTCGTCGGTCAGCAGCCCATGGTGGCGGCACCAGCGCTTGAGCGCCACGCCCAGGTCGGGCGCGCTGAGCGAGGCCCTGGCCAGCATGCCGTAGCTGCCCCAGGGCAGGCGGCGGCTGAAGGCGCCCAGGGCTTCGTCGTCCAGTTCCTGCATGGCGGTCCCGGACAACACTTCCATCTGGCGTGCGTTGATGCGGGCCTCGGGCTGTTGCAGTTTGGCTGGCGTGATCTGTGCCAGCTTGAGGGCGTTGGCGGGGCTTTGACCGTACAGCGGGTAGGCCGCAGCGATGACCCGAGCAAAGGCCATGGGCGTGGCAGCGATGGGCGGGTTGATGGTCTCGGGTGCAGGGCGGGCATGCATGGCTCAAGTTTCGCGCAGGCTGGCACGATTTGCAACCTGTGTGGCGACCGCGTGGCAGCTTTTGGGCCTAAGCTGGGAGGTTTGGCGTTAAGGTGTGGACTGGCGCCTTCGACGGGCTCAGCACGGGCGCTTCAGCCCGAACGGTGAACGAGCCGCTGCACGCCATGCGATTGAACAGAGGAGACACATGCCAGTTCTGGAAACCAAACTCAACGCCCGCTCGGCCGACTTTCAAGCCAATGCCGCCGCCATGCGTGCGCTGGTGGACGACTTGAAGACGCAGGTGGCCAAGGCCGCTGCCGGCGGCGGTGAAGCTGCCCGCGCCAAACACGTGGCGCGCGGCAAGCTGCCACCGCGTGAGCGGGTGCAGATGTTGCTGGACCCCGGCACGCCTTTCCTTGAATTGGCCCCGCTGGCGGCGCTGGCCATGTACCCGGACCGCGACGGCAGCGACAGCGCGCCCTGCGCCGGCGTGATCACCGGCATTGGCCGTGTCAACGGCGTGGACTGCATGATCGTCTGCAACGATGCGACAGTGAAGGGTGGTACCTACTACCCGATGACGGTGAAGAAACATTTGCGCGCGCAGGAAGTGGCACAGCAAAACCGCCTGCCCTGTATTTATCTGGTCGATTCCGGCGGCGCCAACCTGCCGAATCAGGACGACGTGTTCCCGGACCGCGACCACTTCGGCCGCATCTTCTACAACCAGGCCAACATGAGCGCACAGGGCATTGCGCAAATCGCCGTGGTGATGGGCAGTTGTACGGCGGGGGGCGCCTACGTGCCGGCCATGAGTGACGAAACCATCATCGTCAAGGAGCAGGGCACGATTTTTCTGGGCGGCCCGCCACTGGTCAAAGCTGCCACCGGGGAGATTGTCACTGCCGAAGACCTGGGCGGCGGCGACGTGCACACGCGCCTGTCGGGCGTGGCCGACTACCTGGCGCAGAACGATGCGCACGCGCTGGCGCTGGCGCGCGCCGCCGTCGGCAACCTAAATACGAATTACAAGAAAAAAGAGGCGCCAGCCCCTATGCGACGAGCGCCACGCGCTCCTGAATTTGCAGCAGACGAGGTGTATGGCATCGTGCCCACCGATACGCGCAAGCCTTATGACGTGCGCGAAATCATCGCCCGCATCGTCGATGGCAGCGAGTTCGACGAGTTCAAGGCGCGCTTCGGCGCCACCCTGGTGACCGGTTTTGCGCACATTGAAGGCATGCCGGTCGGCATCATCGCCAACAACGGCATCTTGTTCAGCGAGTCGGCGCAAAAGGGCGCCCACTTCATCGAGCTGTGCTGCCAGCGCAAGATCCCGCTGGTGTTTTTGCAGAACATCACCGGCTTCATGGTCGGCCGCAAGTACGAGGCCGAAGGTATTGCGCGCCACGGCGCCAAGATGGTGATGGCCGTGGCCACCGCCCAGGTGCCCAAGTTCACCATCATCATCGGTGGCAGCTTTGGCGCCGGCAACTACGGCATGTGCGGCCGCGCCTACAGCCCGCGCTTTTTGTGGATGTGGCCGAATGCGCGCATCTGCGTCATGGGCGGCGAGCAGGCTTCATCCGTGCTGGCCAGCGTGCGGCGCGACGCCATCGAGGCCAAGGGCGGCAGCTGGAGCGCCGAGCAAGAAAAAGCCTTCAAGCAGCCGATGCTGGACCAGTTCGAGCACCAGTCGCACCCTTATTACTCGAGCGCGCGGCTGTGGGACGACGGTGTGATCGACCCGGCCGACACGCGCCGCGTGTTGGCGCTGGGCCTGCGCGCGAGCCTGAATGCGCCGATTCCCGAGCCGAAGTTCGGTGTTTTCCGCATGTAACTGCGCCAGAAAGAACCCATGTCCAACGCCTCCATCTACGACACTCCCGAATACGAATCCCTGCGCGACCAGATTGGCCGCTTCATCGCCAAAGAGGTGGAGCCGCATGCCGCCGCCTGGGAAGAAACCGGCTGTGTACCGCGCGACGTGCTCAAACGCATGGGTGCTGCCGGCCTGTTCGGCCTGATGTACGAGGAAAAATACGGCGGCGCCGACAGTGACGCGATGACCAACCTGGTGTTTGCCGAGGCGCTGTCGCAATCGACCTTTGCTGGCTTCATCATCACCGTGCTGGTTCACACCGACATGGCCAGCCCGCATCTGCACCACGCGGGCAACGCGGCACAAAAAGAAAAATACATGAAGAAGGTGATCGCCGGCGAGCTGATCACCGCCGTTGGCATCACCGAGCCCGGTGCAGGTTCGGACGTGGCGGGCATACGCAGCACCGCCAAACGCGACGGCGACGACTGGGTCATCAACGGCACCAAGATGTTCATCACCAATGGTGTCCATGCCGACCTTTATTTTGTCGCGGCCAAGACGGGTCCGGGCAAACGCGACATCTCGATGTTCATCGTCGAAAAAGGCACGCCCGGCTTCACGGTCGGCCGCGCGCTCAAGAAAACCGGCTGGCTGTCGTCCGACACCGCCGAGCTGATCTTTGACAACGTGCGTATCCCCGCCTGGAATCTGCTGGGCGAGGAGGGTAAGGGTTTTTATTCAGTGATGAAAAACTTCCAGACCGAACGCATCGCGCTGGGCGCGATGGCGGTGGGCCACTGCCAGCAGGCGCTCAAGCTGACGGTGGACTATGTGCGCCAGCGGCAGGCCTTTGGTGGTCCGCTGTGGGACCAGCAGGTGATCCGCCAGCGCATCTCGATGCTGGATGCGAAGACGCGTGCGGCGCGCGCCTTCATGTACCACTGCGCCTGGCGCGTGACGCAGGGCCACGACATCGTGCAGGACGTGTCCATGCTTAAAGCCTTGACCGGTGAGCTGGTCAATGAAGTGGTGCAGACCTGCCAGCAGTTCCACGGGGGCATGGGCTTCATTCGCGAGACAGCCATCGAACGGCTTTGGCGTGACGCACGCGTGCTGGCCATTGGCGGCGGCGCAACCGAGGTGATGCTCGAAGAAGTCGCCAAGCGCTACTGAAACGGTTGAACAGAAAGAGCAAGCATGAAACATCTCGAACTGAGCTTTGGCGGCGGAGTCTCTACCGTCACGCTGAACCGCCCTGAAGTACGCAACGCCTTCAACGACGAGGTGATCGCCGAACTGACGGCAGTTTTCATCGAACTCGGCAAACGCGAGGAGGTGCGCTGCATCGTGCTGGCCGCCAATGGAACGGCCTTCTGCGCGGGTGCCGACCTGAACTGGATGAAACGCATGGCTGACTACACGCGCGATGAAAACGTCGCCGATGCCGGCGCGCTGGCCGAGATGCTGCGTGTGGTGTACGCGTGTCCGAAACCGACGATTGCCAGGGTGCAGGGTGACGTGTATGCCGGCGGCACCGGTCTGGTGGCGGCCTGCGACATCGCGGTCTCGGTGGACACGGCCGGTTATTGCCTGAGCGAGGTCAAACTGGGATTGATCCCCGCGACCATCAGCCCTTACGTGATCCGCGCGATGGGCGCACGTGCCGCGCACCGCTATTTTTTGACGGCCGAGCGCTTCAGTGCCGCCGAAGCCTTGCGCATCGGGTTTGTGCATGAGGTGGTGCTTGCCGCAGAACTTGATGCCAAGGTCGCGGAACTCGCGAAAGCGCTGGTCAACGCCGGCCCGGAGGCCGTGAAGCTGTGCAAGCTGCTGGTGCAGGACGTGGCGCAGCAGGAGATCTCGACCTCCCTGATCCGGATGACAGTCGAAGGTATTGCAGACATCCGCGTCAGCCCCGAGGGCCGCGAGGGCGTTCAGTCTTTCCTTCAGAAGCGCAAACCTAATTGGATAAGCTGATGCTCCCCCCCGCTGTTTGCTCACTTCGTGTAGCACCCTCCCCCCTGCAGGGGGCGACACCAGCGGTCCGGCAAAGCCGGTCCCGCGGTGTCCGCTGGCCTTCGAAGATGGCTTCACTGGCAGGCGCGGCGCAAGGGATGATCCTGGCCTTGATTCTCGGTGCATCGGCCTGGGCCCAGGCGCCGGCCGAGCCGGTGCGCGCTGCGGACCTGCGCGAGGAAGTGCAGCATATCGCGGTCAAGACGCAAGACCTGTATGGCAAGTCGGCCGAGGGAATCATCCCGGTGACCATCTTCCGGCCGGCCGGTGACGGGCCTTTCCCTTTGGTGATCATGAACCACGGCCGGGCGACCAAGGACAAACGCGGCGCGACAGGCCGCCAGCGTTATGAACACCTGTCGCGTTATCTGGTGCGCAAGGGTTTTGTGGTGATGATTCCGACGCGGCTGGGGTACCACGAAACCTATGGCCAGTTTGACCCGGAAGACGCCGGAAATTGCAACACGCTGCGGCCCGAGGCCGTGGCCACGGCGGCATCGGACCAGGTGCTGCAGACGCTGGACTTTGCCCGTACCCTGCCGTATGTGAATGCGCAGCGCTGGGTCGTGATGGGCCAGTCGGTGGGCGGATTGACGGCCGTCGCCACCGTGTCGCGTAATCCGCCGGGTCTGGTGGCCGGCATCAACTTTGCGGGTGGCACTGGCGGGGATCCGGAAAATCGCCCCAACGACCCCTGCAATCCGCGCGCGCTGGAAAGTCTGTGGCGCAGCAGGGCCGCCACGGCCAACGTACCGATGCAGTGGTTTTATTGGGCCAACGACAAATACTGGGGCGCTGACACCCCCAAGCGCTGGCATCGCGCCTGGACCGACGGTGGTGGCCAGGCCGAACTACATGCCATGCCGGCATCCGGGGCCGACGGCCACAGTGGCATGAGCAACGACATGGACCGCTGGGTGCCGCTGGCGGAAGAATTCCTGGCGCGCAACGGTTTCAGCAAACCGGGCACCGTGGACATTCCCAAAGCCAGCGGCTTTGCCAAAGTGGATGAGGTGGAGCGGGTGCCGGTGAACAAGGCCAGCCGCGACAACACCTATGCCAAATTTCTGGCCGGCAACAAGCCACGCGCTTATGCAGTCAGCGCTGATGGTTCCAATGGCTGGGCTACCGGCGACTGGGCGGCCGGCCGCGCGCTGGGTTTTTGCCAGGCCAGGCGCGGCATTGTGTGCAAGCTGTATGCGGTGGATGACGATGTAGTGTGGGTGCCATGAACATAAGAGACCTGGATGAATAGTCTCGACACCGCGCAACTGATCGCCCTGGCCGGCGCGCTCGGCTGGGCCAGCGGCGTGCGCCTCTACCTGGTGGTGTTGCTGACCGGTCTGGCGGGTTTCATGGGCTGGGTTGCCTTGCCGCAAGGCCTGCACCTGCTGGCGCACCCGGTGGTGCTGGGTGCCAGCGGCTTCATGGTCTTCGTCGAGTTTTTTGCCGACAAGATTCCGGGGCTGGATTCACTGTGGGATGTGGTGCACACCGTCATCCGCATTCCCGCCGGCGCGGCGCTGGCGGCCGGTGTCTTTGGCGCAGACAGTGGTGTGATGGCCTTGCTTGCTGCTCTGGCAGGCGGTACGCTGGCTGCCACCAGCCATGCGGCCAAGGCCACGACCCGCGCGGCCATCAATACCTCGCCCGAGCCCTTCAGCAACGTGGGCGCCTCGCTGGTGGAAGACGGCATGGTGCCTGCCGGCCTATGGCTGGCCATTGCCCATCCGCTGGTGTTTGTAGGCGTGCTGGTTCTGGTGCTGATCTTCAGCGTCTGGCTGATCCGCACCTGCTGGCGCTTCCTGCGGCAACTGTTTGCACGTGTGGCCCGCATCTTCAGCGGCAAACCCGACAGCGGGCCGGCGCCGGCTTTTACCCTGACATCTCCTTTTTCAGAAAAGAACGACTGACATGTTTAAAAAAATACTGATCGATGACAGGGGTAACCATGTTTAGAAAAATACTGATCGCCAATCGCGGTGAAATTGCATGCCGCGTGGCGGCGACCGCACGCCGCATGGCCATCCAGACCGTGGCTGTGTATTCAGATGCCGACGCGGATGCGAAACATGTCAGTGCCTGCGACGAGGCCGTCCATATCGGCGGTAGCGCACCCAAAGACAGCTATTTGCGCTGGGAAAAAATCATTGCTGCCGCCAAAGCCACCGGCGCCGAGGCGATTCACCCCGGCTACGGCTTCCTGAGCGAAAACGAGGAATTTGCCCAGGCCTGCGGCAATGCCGGCCTGGTGTTCATTGGCCCGCCGGCCTCGGCCATCAAGGCCATGGGCCTGAAAGCAGAGTCCAAACAACTGATGGAAAAGGCCGGCGTGCCGCTGGTCCCCGGCTACCACGGCAGCGACCAGGACCCCGCGCTGCTCAAGCGCGAAGCCGACCGCATCGGTTACCCGGTGCTGATCAAGGCCAGCGCCGGCGGCGGCGGCAAGGGCATGCGTGCGGTCGAGAAGGCGGAAGACTTTGAAGCCGCGCTGGCTTCCTGCAAACGCGAGGCCATTAACAGCTTTGGCGACGATGCAGTGCTGGTGGAAAAGTATGCGCAGCGTCCGCGTCACATTGAAATCCAGGTATTCGGCGACACTCACGGAAATTATGTGTACCTGTTCGAGCGTGACTGCTCGGTGCAGCGCCGGCACCAGAAGGTACTGGAAGAAGCGCCAGCGCCTGGCATGACGCCAGCCATGCGCCAGCAGATGGGCGAAGCAGCGGTGGCTGCGGCGCGTGCCGTCAACTATGTCGGTGCGGGCACGGTTGAGTTCATCGTCGAGCAGCGCAGCGATGGCAGCATGAATTTCTTTTTCATGGAGATGAACACGCGTTTACAGGTTGAGCACCCCGTCACGGAAGCCATCACTGGGCTGGATCTGGTGGAGTGGCAGTTCCGCGTGGCTTCCGGCGAACAACTTCCCTTGATGCAGGGCCAGCTGGGGATTCATGGCCACGCGATTGAAGCGCGTATCTGCGCCGAAAGCCCGGACAACAATTTTTTGCCAGCAACCGGCACGCTGCATGTGTACGGCCTGCCGCCATCTGTTTCTTTCGAGCGTGGCCTGGTGCGTGTGGACGCCGGCGTGCGCGAGGGCGATGTGATCTCGCCGTTTTACGACTCGATGATTGCCAAGCTCATCGTGCACGGCGACACGCGTGAACAGGCGCTGGCGCGTATGGACGAGGCGCTGGCGCAGGTGCATATCGTGGGCCTGAGCACCAATGTGCAGTTTTTGCGCCATGTGGTGCAAAGTCGCTCCTTTGCTGAAGCTGATCTGGACACGGCCCTGATTCCACGCGAGCAGGCGGTGCTGTTCCACCAGGAAAAGATCGGCCTGCCGCTGGCTGCGGCAGCCGCCGTGGCCTTGCGACTGCTGGAAGAAAAAGTGCTTGAGACAGCCGACCCCTTCAGCAAGCGGGACGGCTGGCGTTCGCACGGTGTAACCCTGCGCCGCTTTGAATTTGAATTTCATGGCGAACCCGCGAAGGCCGAACTGACCTATCTGCATGACGGCGCGCTGCGCCTGGCGGTGAGCGGTGAAGAGGGCCTGCTGATGTTCTCGCGCGAAGGGGAGGCGGTCACGCTGACCTTTGGCGACAAACGCCTCAGGGCCCGCCTGTACCGTCGCGGTGAAACCGTGTTTGTGTTTGCCCGGCGGGGCGCGACACAGATCGCGGTGATCGACCCGCTGGCCCATGCTGGCGAGGCCCACGGCGAAGCCGGCAGGCTGACCGCGCCCATGCCGGGCAAGGTGGTGTCGTTTGCCGTGAAGGCGGGGGACAAGGTCAGCAAGGGCCAGGCACTGGCCGTGATGGAAGCCATGAAAATGGAACACACGATTGCCGCACCGGCCGATGGGGTGGTGCAGGAGCTGCTTTACGCACCCGGCGACCAGGTCATCGAGGGAGCCGAGTTGCTCAAGATGGCAGGCTAGAAACGTGAATGCCTGTTTTTGCAGCTTGTCATCCCGGACTCCGTCCGGGATCCTTGCGTGCGCTCCCACTTTCCTTCGGTGCATGGATGGCGGGTTCCCGGATCGAGTCCGGGACAGACTCTGCCCGCAATGACAGCCAGAGCCAGCGGGTGTCGAATGGTCGCGGCACAATCAAGCCCATGAATATTCTTTTTTGTTGCACAGGTGCCAAGGCAGAGCCCTGGGTTGCCGGCCTGCGAGCGGCGTTTCCCGCTGAGAGTGTTGAAGACTGGGCGCCGGGCGCACCCGCCGCAGACTATGCAGTGGTCTGGACGCCGCCGCAGCAATTCCTCGAAGAGCAACCGCAACTCAAGGCGCTGTTCAACATCGGCGCGGGCGTTGATGCCCTGCTGAAACTGAAGTTGCCGCCCCAGGCCTTGGTGGTGCGACTGGACGATGCCGGTATGTCGGTACAGATGGCCGAATATGTGAGCCATGCGGTGATCCGGCATTTTCGGGAGTTTGATGGCTACGAGGCCGACATCCTCGGCGGCAAATGGTCTTACCGGAAGCCGCACCTGCGTGCCGATTTTCCAGTGGGCGTGATGGGGCTGGGCGTGCTGGGCGAGCGCGTGGCCCGCACGCTGACGCAATTCGACTTTCCCGTGAAAGGCTGGAGCCGTTCGCCCAAAACCATTGAAGGTGTCCAGTGTTTTTCGGGCGAGGCGGGCATGGCGGACTTCCTCGCGGCCTCGCGGGTGCTGGTGTGCCTGTTGCCCCTCACACCAGACACGACGAACATCATGAACCGGGACACGCTCTCCAGATTGCAGCCCGGTGCCTATGTCATCAACGTGGCGCGCGGGGCCCATCTGGTGGACGAAGATCTGATTGCCTTGCTCGACAGCGGCCACATCGCTGGCGCCACGCTGGACGTGTTCCGCACCGAGCCGCTGCCCGCAGAGCACGCTTTCTGGAAACACCCGAAAATCAACATCACGCCGCACACCTCGGCACGCACCCTGCGCGAGGAAACCATCGCACAAATCGCGGGCAAGATTCGGGCAGTGCAGAGCGGGACGCCTATTGCCAGCCTTGCCGGTGTGGTTGACCGCAACAAAGGATACTGACCTCATGAAATACCCCTCCAAAGTCAAAATCGTCGACGTTGGCCCGCGCGATGGCCTGCAGAACGAAAAAGCGCCGGTACCAGCGGCCATCAAGATCGAGCTGGTGCATCGCCTGCAAGACGCCGGCCTGACCGAGATTGAGGTCACCAGTTTTGTGTCGCCCAAATGGGTGCCGCAGATGGCCGATGCCGCCGAGGTCATGGCCGGCATCACGCGCAAGCCCGGTGTACGTTATTCGGTGCTCACGCCCAACATGAAGGGTTTTGAAGCTGCCGTGTTGTCAAAGCCGGACGAGATCGTGGTGTTTGCTGCTGCCAGCGAGGCTTTCAGCCAGCGCAATATCAACTGCTCGATCGAAGAAAGCATTGAACGCTTCCGGCCGGTGGCCGAGGCGGCGCAGGCGAACAACATCTATGTGCGCGGCGCGATCTCCTGCGCCGTCGGCTGCCCCTACGAAGGTGAGATCGCACCGGAGCGCGTGGCCATGGTGGCGCGCCTGCTCAAGGAGATTGGTGTCCAGCACATCGGTGTGGCTGACACCATTGGCGTGGGCACGCCAGTCAAGGTCGAGCGCGCCATGGAAGCGGCGTTACAGTATTACGGCGTTGACGACATTTCCGGCCATTTTCACGACACCTACGGCCAGGCGCTGGGCAATACCCTCGCCAGCCTGCAAATGGGCATCTGGCAATACGACACCTCGTCGGCTGGCTTGGGCGGCTGCCCGTATGCCAAGGGCGCGACCGGCAACGTGGCCACCGAAGACGTGGTCTATATGTTGCAAGGCATGGGCATTGAAACCGGGATCGACCTCGGCAAACTGATCGACGCCGGCAAGTTCATCAGCGACTTCCTGGAGCGCAAGCCGAACTCGCGTGCATCCACCGCCCTTCTCAACAAGAGGGCCGGGTAAATGACACACCCCCGAAGCGCCTGCGGCGCCCCGTACTGTCGCCAGAGGCGACAGCTCTTCCGAGCCGTCCAAGCCTGCGCAGGCAGGCTTGTAGCCGCGGCTCTCAGCCCCTCGAGGGGGCGCCACCAGCGGCCCGGCAAAGCCGGTTCCGCGGTGTCCTGCGGATTGAGCGGAGCGCAATATGTGCGGCGCTGAATTGCATGCCTTGCCCGAAGGCGTCCAGCGGGTTGCTGCCCTGCTCCAGCAGCGCGGCCACCCGCACACGCCGGTGATGCTCGACGACGCGGCGCGCACCGCACAACAGGCGGCCGATGCGTTGGGTATCCTGCTCGGCCAGATTGCCAAGAGCATCATCTTCCGCCGCAAGTCGGACGATGTGGCGGTGCTGGTCATCACCGCCGGCGATCAGCGGGTTGACGAACGCAAGGTCGAGGCGCTGGTTTGCCCCGACGGCAAACGCCTGGGACGGGCCGACGCAGAATTCGTCAAGGTGCGCACCGGCTTTTCGATTGGCGGCGTGTCGCCGCTGGCGCACGCCACGCCGCCGGTCACGCTGATCGACCAGAGCCTGTTTCGTTTTGAAGAGATCTGGGCGGCCGCGGGCCATCCGCACGGCGTGTTCAAACTGAGCCCGCAGCAGTTGGTGGACCTCACCGGCGCACCGGTGGCCGATGTCGTGGTGGACCCGGTGCAGGAACAGGTGTCGCAGCAACATGCGATCAATCTGGTAGCTGCTCGCGCCCGACAGATAAGGGCTGAGTCCGTCAATCTTCCATCACCCTGCATCTCGGTATGCCGCATGAGTACGCTCACGGGCTGGTGCGAAGGCTGCTTTCGCACACGCGACGAGATCGCCGGCTGGAGTCAGGCCAGCGATGGCGGCAAACGCGCGGTCTGGAACCTGATTGAGCAGCGCATCGTTGCGCTGCAGGCGTGATGCTTCGCACGCGTGATTGGTGCTGCTCATGAAAAACCTCACCTTCTATCTTGATTTCATCTCGCCCTATGCCTGGCTGGCATTCGAGAAATTGCCGGAAACACTGAAGGGCATCAGTTACAGCGTCACCTACAAGCCGCTGCTGTTTGCCGGTTTGCTGAAACACCACGGGCAACTTGGCCCCGCCGAGATCGCCGGCAAGCGTGAGTGGACCTACCGCCAGGTGCTGTGGCTGGCACACGAACAAGGCGTTGAACTCCAGTTGCCGGCGAAGCATCCCTTCAACCCCTTGCCTCTGCTGCGTCTGGCCGTGGCCTGCGATGCCAACGGCACGCCGAACCGCTATGTGTGCGAGACGCTGTTGCGCCATGTGTGGTGCGGCGGCGCCGACGCTGCTGACGAGTCACGGCTGGCGCAGGTGACGGCGCTGCTGACGCCGCAACGCGCGCCCGACAGCCCGGAGGTCAAGGCCGACCTGAAGGCGCATACCGATGAAGCCATCCGGCATGGCGTGTTTGGGGTGCCCACCATCGCAGTGGATGACAAATTGTTCTGGGGCCTGGACGCCTTGCCCATGCTGCGCGCCTATTTATTGGGTCATGCGTGGTTTGATGGCCCTGACTGGGACGCGGCGCGGCAACTGGAGTCTGGTGCCACCCGTCCCAAATAGGACGGTATTGTTCGCATCCTGAAAAATTATTCAGGGGTTTTCCCTCGAGTTGTCAGTAGTCGATAAGTTTCGCGCAAGCTCCTGTTGGTTTCACGTCAGAGCAGGGTCAGCGGTCTCCAAAATAATGCCTTCAGCTTCCAAACGGGAGGCCTTACTATTTTGGAGACACAACACATGTCCGCAGCCATCGACAACCGACCCATGTCCAAGGAGCAGAAGAAGGTGATCTTCGCTTCTTCGCTGGGCACCGTATTTGAGTGGTATGACTTTTACCTGTACGGCTCGCTTGCGGCAATTATTGCCAAGCAGTTTTTCTCGGGTCTTGATCCTTCAGCCGCGTATATTTTTGCCTTGCTGGCATTTGCTGCCGGTTTCCTTGTGCGTCCGTTCGGCGCGCTGGTGTTTGGCCGCCTGGGTGACATGATTGGGCGCAAATACACCTTTTTGATCACCATCGTGATCATGGGTGCGGCGACATTCATTGTTGGCTTGCTGCCGAATTACGCCACCATTGGTATTGCCGCGCCTATTATTCTGGTGGGTTTGCGCATGCTTCAGGGTCTGGCACTCGGTGGTGAATACGGTGGTGCTGCTACCTATGTGGCCGAACATGCGCCACAGGGCCAGCGCGGGTTTTACACCTCATGGATTCAGACCACTGCCACGCTGGGCTTGTTCCTGTCACTGATGGTGATTCTGGGCGTGCGTCAGACTGTCGGCGAAGCGGCTTTTGCTGATTGGGGCTGGCGTGTTCCGTTCCTGGTGTCCATTTTGTTGTTGGGCGTGTCCGTCTACATTCGTTTGTCGATGAATGAGTCCCCCGCCTTCCAGAAAATGAAGGCCGAAGGCAAGACCTCCAAAGCACCTTTGTCCGAGTCGTTCGGTCAGTGGAAAAACCTGAAAATCGTGATCATTGCCTTGCTGGGTTTGACCGCTGGGCAGGCGGTGGTTTGGTACACCGGTCAGTTCTACGCGCTGTTCTTCCTGACAACAATTGCCAAGGTGGACGGTGTCACGGCCAACTTGCTGATTGCCGCCGCACTGGTGGTTGGTACGCCCTTCTTCATCTTTTTTGGCGTGCTGTCTGACAAGATTGGTCGCAAGGCCATCATCATGGCGGGTTGTCTGCTGGGTGCGATCACGTACTTCGCAGTGTTCCCGATGCTGCTGCAGTACGCCAATCCGGCGCTGAAGATGGCGCACGACACCGTGCCCGTGAGCGTCACGGCCGATCCAAAATCATGCTCCTTCCAGGGCAGCCCGATTGCGCGTGAGATCGACTTCACCAGCTCTTGCGACCAGGCCAAGCGGGTGTTGGCGCAAAACTTCATTCCGTACAAGAACATCGCCGGTCCTGCTGGATCCATCGCGTCAGTTCAAATCGGAA
>NZ_JAYWHI010000023.1:0-4496 GCF_043778355.1 Polaromonas sp. | reverse complement strand
GTCGCCAAACCTTCCGCGAACTGCTCAATGCCGCGTCCCTCGGTCGCGTTGCCGGTTAGCTCGCCTGCGTGCTTCGTGCTCTCAGCTTCCAGACCAACGAAGTCACCACCCATCAGTTTGCGAAGCCAGATGTAGAGAAAGTGCATCAACTCGCCGTACTGGACCATCCCGTAGTAGGGTGGATCGGTTAGCACGGCATCAAGGCTTGCTGCCTCAAGCTCCATTTCGGTGGATGAGCCGCAGCGAATATCGACCAGGCGAAGAAGCGCGTCAGGAAGTTCGGGGTTGATTTCACCGATCCATTCTCCCTCAATGGGAATGGTTGTCTTCTTTTTGCCAGAAAAAGCGACCTCAAAGGGTGCTGTGCAGAAGCGCTTGGCCTTCGCGTATTTTTCAGTGATGTTGACCCAACCGCCAGAGCCAACCGTGGTGCCTGTCGCATTGCGAATGCCAAGGAAATTACTTTCGCATTGAACATAACTGGCCGGGAAGCCATGGATGCTGAAGATGTCCAAAGACTTTAGCGCCATGGTGTCGTAGCGACACAGCATGTTTTGATAGCGGATAAGGTCAGAGAAGTTCGTAGCCAGCGCGCGCTTTATTCGTGGGTCTGTGACCTTAGAAATCCAACGGGCGGTAGTCTCCAATGCAAGCAGTTGTCGGCCATTGAATACTTCATTGAAGCGGAGATAGCCCCAGCGCAGTAGTCGATTTGTCTCATCACCGCCCGGTATAGCGTCATCGGGCACAAACTCCACTTTCAGTTTGCTCAGTTCGGCTTCAGCCTCAGCAACACAGGCGAGGTCGTCCGCGTCAGGCTTCTTGAAGCAACGACCGGGCCTATGTTTCAAATCAGCGTTGTAGTACTCCATGGCAAACAGTCTGTGCCGTGGCGGACCATCTGAGCGGAATGGAGCGCTGTTTGTGTGGCCGCAGTGCGAGCAAACTGCTTTGCTGCGTTTGACATTGCCTTCGGTCCTCAGAACGGCCCCGCAATGGCATGTGCCAAGCTTCTTGGGGTCACTTACCTCGTGTAAGTCGCCGCAACTATGGCAGGCGATGACGTAGGCGGTATGTCGTGTGTCATCGGCGATCAAATACCCCTGGAAGAGATCGTAGTCACGTGCACAGTTGCCACATGAGCCGACTTTGACCCACAGCCCATATTTCAAATCGGCATCAGCACGACCACTGATCGGGCACTTGGTCTTATAGAGGTGTCCGAGCGTCGTTTGTAGATGACCCAGCAATTGCACACTTGCGGCCTCATAGGCAGCCATGTCGAGTGCGTCAATTTCCTCGCGAACGATCCAGGTCGCCATCGGATTGATGTCCGTGCCTATGACGTTGCAGCCAACGCGGTTGGCCTCCAAAAGGGGCGATCCTCCGCCCATGAAGCAGTCAGCGACAGTGATTCCCTCAAATCCGTGGGATTGGTAGTAGCTTTGCTGTACCGGGACTTGAGCAAACTCGGAGAGGATCAAGCCTCTAAAAAGGGTTCCTGGCCGACGGGCAAACCACTTATGGACTGCAATTATTGGGCGGTAAACCTGCTGGATTTGCTTCTCACGGAGGGCCAACGCGGCGACAAATCCAATGGAGTAGTTCTCTTCGATGCTCATTGGGAGTGTTTGCTTTTGTTGAATTGTGGAATGTAGATTGTCCGCTGAATCGGGGGCCAGGCCATATGACACATAGTTGTCTTGCGGTGTCTGCCGGGCAAACACGGTGATCAATCAAATCGCTACGTTTTTGATAGCTGCTTGCGCACGTTCCACGAGGGCTAGAGGCTTATTTCGCATATAAAAGGTGCTGCGCAAGGGTTTGAACAGTTACCGCGAAGGCGGCAGACAGTGACGAACCTTCGGCTCTCGATATGTGTCTGCGACCTCCGCCAGCGCGGTCATGCCGGGCACGCTGCCTACTAAACGGCGCTGCGCGCTGGTGGCAGCGCACCCAACATCACCGCTTTCCATTTTCGCGAGTCTGTAGCCTTGGTCAGTGGCCAATGCGGAGTACCGCAATGGCCAGGCACCACGAAGCTGTCGCGTGGCGTTGGCCAGCAGCGCGGTCATGCCGGGCGGCCTGTTTTTTTGATTGAACTGCGCTGCGCGATGTGGGCCAGTCCACCCAGCATCACCGCTTTCGTTTTTCCAGCGCTGGGCAAGGCTGGCACCAAGAAAGACGTGCTGCAAAAGGGCCAGTTGGCCGCTTGGTTTGCCGCCGTGCAACAGCTTCAAAACCCGGTCATTGCGGCCTGCATTCAAATGATGCTGCTAACCGGTGCCAGGCCCGGTGAAGTGCTGGCGCTGCGCTGGGAGGATGTGAACACGCAATGGAAGGGCATCAGCATTCGGGACAAGGTGGAAGGCACCCGCGAGATTCCGGCAACGCCGTACATGTTGCACCTGCTGGCCGCTCTGCCCCGGCGCACCATGACAGACCCATGACAGACCCATGACAGACCCCAAAACTGGTGAGCAGATTGCCAACCCGTGGGTATTTTCTAGCCCCACCAGTGCGACCGGCTGCTTGACCGAACCCAACAACCCGCACACCCGCGCATGTAGGGCCGCTGGCTTGGACGGGCTCACTTTGCATGGCCTGCGCCGGTCATTCAAGAGCCTGACCGAGTGGCTGGAAGTGCCGGTGGGCGTGGTGGCGCAGATTCAGGGGCACAAGCCCAGTGCCACGGCGGAAAAGCATTACACCGTGCGCCCGCTGGAGCTGTTGCGGGGTCACCATGAGCGCATTGAGGCTTGGATGTTGGAGCAGGCGGGGATTGTGTTTGATGCCAAGGCTGCGCCGGGTGGACTGCGTGTGGTGGCCAGTTGATGCGCGTTGAAATAAATTGATCTGTAACCTATAATTCACAAAAACATGTTTGAAGTCCTTACCTACGAAGACGATCAAGGTGAAGAACCTTACTCAAATTGGCTAGCCAAGCTGGTGGATCGACAAGCAAAAACCCGCGTGCTGGTGCGCGTGGGCCGGATGGCCGGTGGCAACTTTGGCGACTGCAAACCGGTTGCCGATGGAGTTTGGGAGTTGCGTATTGATTGGGGACCGGGCTACCGCGTGTATTACGCGCAATCCGGCAAACGCTTGGTCTTGCTGCTGACAGGCGGCGACAAGCGCAAACAGCAGGCCGATATTGATGCTGCTGTCGGTTATTGGAACGATTGGAAAAGGAAGAACGCCAAATGAAAGCCTCACGACCACACGACGAACTCGTAGTAGAAATGCTCAAGGCCGACCCTGATATGGCCGACGTGTATCTAGCAACTGCGCTTGAAGAAGCCAACCTGCCAGGCGGGCAGTTCGCCCTTCTGGCAGCGCTGCGCCACATTGCCGAAGCGCAAGGCATGGCCAGCGTGGCGGAGAAAGCGGGCATGCCGCGTGAAAGCCTTTACCGCGCCTTGTCTCCACGGGGTAACCCAACCATAAAGACACTGTTGGCCGTGCTGGCCGCGTCTGGCCTGCAATTGGGTGTGACACGCACTGAGCAGCACGCTTGAGACCACGCCACCGAAAGCCGCGCCACGCAGAAACCCAATGACACTAATCGCCAAAGATTCGCCGACGTGTGGGATGCGATTGAGGACACGCCAGAAGAAGCCGCCAGGATGCGGGCACTGTCCAAATCGAAAATGGAAGCGGAAGCTGTCGCCAATAAATCTGAGGAAAGCGGCAACCCAACAACCGAGGTCACTCTGTGGCTTGACGTTGAAGTGGTGGATAAATTCAAAGCATTCGGCGACGACTGGCAAACCCGGATCAATGAAGTTCTGCGGGCGCACGCATGACGCCCCTTGGCACTTCGGTCATTCAGAAGTTGCGCGGCCGTTCACGCTATTGAAGTGCCGTGCCCGATCTCGTTCAACTCCTCAACTTTGAAAAAGCCGCCTCCATCCTTGGGGCAACGCCTGCTGATGTGCGGGTTCTGGTTGTCGAAGAGCGCACCCTACCGGCCGTGTACGTAACCCAGGTCGGTTACAAAGAGCCATTTCAATATCAGCTTCTCAGGGTCGATGACATCGGGCAGGCGTTTGACATGGCCGTCGGGGGTTTGGAGAGCACCATTTGCACAGGTTTCCTGCGAATTGAACGCGCAGAGCTGAAAGACCTTGCGCGGCTGGGCTTGTCATGAGGATGGGCCGCTGCGCCCGATCCGCATCAATGGCCGCCTCGCCTGGCCGACCCAAAAAATCCGTGAACTTTTGGGAGTGTCATAAGCATGACCAACACCCAACACCCAACACCCAACACACCATCACCGACGCTGTGGGTTCGTCAATAGCGCTCATGCAAGCAGCCAGAGGCGCTATATATTTCATAGCTGCTTGCGCACATTCCACGAGGGCTACAGCCATATTTTGTATGGCTCTTCGTTGAATTCACTGTGATTTTTCTTTAGCCGATGGCCAAGTTCAATTTTCCACAATGAAACAAAATTCTTGCCCGATAGTTGGTGAAGCTTCTAAATCCACGAGCAT
>NZ_JAYWHI010000022.1:0-32596 GCF_043778355.1 Polaromonas sp. | reverse complement strand
GAACATAAAGCCGCGCGCGCTGTTGCACCAGTCGGCGCCTAGCGCCATCATGCGGGTGATATCAAAAGCGCTGATGACTTTGCCGGCGCAGCCCACCTTGATGCGGCTCCGCAGACCCACGCCGCGCAGTGTGTTGTGTACCAGGCGCAGGCCTTCTTGCAGGGGCGCGCCCACATGGTCGGTGAACTCCAGCGGCGCGGCACCCGTGCCGCCCTCGGCACCATCGACCACGATGAAATCCGGTGTGATGCCGGTGACCAGCATCGCCTTGACCATGGCAAACCATTCCCAGGGGTGACCGATGCAGAACTTGAAGCCGGTCGGTTTTCCGCCCGACAGTTCACGCAGCCGGGCAATGAATTGCATCATCTCCACAGGTGTGGAAAACGCGCTGTGGGATGAGGGCGACACGCAGTCTTTGCCGATGGGCACACCGCGCGCCGCTGCGATTTCTGCCGTGACCTTGGCGCCCGGCAAGATGCCGCCGTGGCCGGGTTTGGCGCCCTGGCTCAGCTTGAGCTCGATCAGTTTGACCTGCGGGTCAGCGGCGCTGGCCGCAAATTTCTCGGCGCTGAAGCTGCCGTCCTCATGGCGGCAGCCGAAGTAGCCCGAGCCGATCTCCCAGATCAGGTCGCCGCCTTGCACCCGGTGGTGCTGCGAGATCGAGCCCTCGCCGGTGTCGTGCGCAAAGCGGCCTTTGTGCGCGCCGCCGTTGAGCGCCAGAATGGCATTGGCCGACAACGCGCCGAAACTCATGGCCGAGATGTTGAAGATGCTGGCGCTGTAGGGTTGGGCGCAGTCGGGACCGATGGTGATGCGGAAGTCGTGCGAGGCGATGTGGCTGGGCTGCACCGAATGGTTGATCCATTCGTAGCCGTGCTGGCTGACATCAAGCTGGGTGCCAAACGGCCGGTTGTCCATCTCGCCCTTGGCGCGCTGGTAGACCAGCGAGCGCTGCGACCGCGAAAACGGCGCCGCCTCCGAATCACTTTCGATGAAGTATTGGCGCATCTCGGGGCGGATGAACTCAAGCACGAAGCGCAGATGGCCGATCACCGGGTAGTTGCGCAGAATGGAACTCGGCGTCTGGCGCACATCGTGGATGCCCAGGCCCAGCAGCACCGCACAGACCAGCAACACGATCCAGCCGCTGCCGCCGGACAGCAAGCTCAGGCCGGCAACAATCACGCCGAGCAAACACAGGCCCATGACGGCGTACCGGACGGGGAACAGGGCGTTGAGTTTGTGCAGCATGCGTGGCTTTCGGTCAACGGGCGCGGCAGTGGCCGGCAGATACACTTTGGGCTTCCCCCGATCATAAGAGCCTCGCGTGACGCTCAAAACCGACTTCCATGACGACTACACCCCCCGCTGATGCCTCCCTGCCCACCGTGTCTTCCGCGCCCGCTGACGGCTGGATGGAGATGGAAGATTTCGACGCGCTCGACGACATCCTTGATGATTTGCGCACGCGTTACGACGAGACGCCGCAGTGGGAGTTCTGCGAGGGGTTTATGGCCGCCGTGATCTGCTCACGCCGGCCCATCCCCGCCGACGAGTATTTGTCGGTGCTGCTGGCGATTCCCGCCGAGGGCGAAACGCCCGACGAGGAAAGCGGTGCGTTTGCCAGCCCGGCGCAGCGCGAACAATTCCTCGCGCTGTGGGGCCGGCGCTGGAACGAAGTCGCCACAGCCCTCGACGCGCGCGTGGACACGCTGGAAGACGACGCCTGTTACCACCCCGAGGTGATGGATGTGCGCAGTGCGGTCGCCGACATGCCGCCGGCCGAACAGGCCGGCTTCAAGGGCGAAGACCTGCCGGCTTTTGCCCAGGTCTGGGCGCTGGGTTTCATGTTTGCGGTCGAAAGCTGGCCCGACGAGTGGGCTGCGCCACGCGACAAGGACGCTGCGCAGTGGCTGGACGACGCGCTGCAGGCCGTCGTCGCCATGACCGAAGACGACACCGGCAAGCCCGAAGTCTCACCGCTGAGCGAAGACGGCGCACACAGCACCAGCATCGCCCGCCTCAACGCCTTTGGCGATGCGATCTGGGCGGTGTATGACCTGCGTGAATTGTGGAAAACCATGGGCCCCAAGGTCGAAACGATTCGCAAGGAGGCCGAGCCGGGGCGCAATGACTTATGCCCTTGTGGCAGCGGTAAGAAGTACAAGAAGTGTCATGGGGCGGGGTGAGGGGCGGGACGCTATCCCCCGACTGAAACGTAAGAGGGGAACGTCAATCGTCAGCGTCCGCGTGATGGGTTGAACGGGTAGCTCGGCCCGACAGTCCGAAGTCATCGCCCGGATCAGGCGCCTCCCGGTACTTGCGCGACGCCGCCTCAGGGCGGCGATGGACCGCAAAGACAAGAACGGCGCCGATGATGGGTATCAGCCACACTAGAAAAATTTGGGCGATTCGCTGCTCGCGTGAAACTACTTCGTCGCGCAGGACCAGGCGGGTAGCCATCCCGTTCGCCGCGATCAGCGAAATAAGCATAAATGCAACAAATGCGAGTTCCACGTCAGGCGCTCCGCATCAGTCGCGCGTCACGCGCCGCCTTCACCGAAAAACTGCGCCAGCGCATGCGCGGTTTCCATCGGCAATTCCTCGGGAATGAAATGCCCGGCCGGCAACACCTGGCCGCTGACCACGCCCGCGCACTGCGCCTGCCACAGCACCAGCGGCTCGAACAGCTTGTGCACCACGCCGCGTTCGCCCCACAAGACGTGCATATCGCAGCGGATTTTTTCGCCCTGGGCGCGACTCTCGCGGTCGTGCAGCAGGTCGATGCCTGCGCTGGCACGGTAGTCCTCGCAGGCGGCGTGGATGGCTTCGGGGGTGCAGAAGCAGCGTTCGTACTCGAGCAGCGCTTCGGCCTCGATATAACTCAGCCCTTTTGCGCCCCAGCCGCCGAGCTTGGCGTGCAGGTAGGGCACGGGGTTGCCGCCAATCATGGTCTCGGGCAGCGGGCTGGGCTGGATCAAATGGAACCAGTGGTAGTAGGCAGTGGCAAAACGTATGTCGGTCGCCTCGTACATGTCCAGCGTGGGTGCGATGTCAATCACACAGAGTTTGCGCACGCGGCCCGGATGGTCCAGCGCCAGCCGGTGCGCCACGCGGCCGCCGCGGTCGTGGCCGCAGACATCAAAGCGGCTCAGGCCCAGTGCGTCCATCACACCCAGCGCATCGGCGGCCATGTTTCGCTTGCTGTAGTTGCTGTGGTCGGGCAGGCCGGCCACCTTGGACGAGTCGCCATAACCGCGCAGATCCGGCAGCACCAGAAAGAACTTGGCCTTCAAGGCCTGCACCACGCGGTGCCACATCACATGGCTTTGCGGAAAGCCATGCAGAAGCAACAGAGCCGGCCCTTCTCGATTGCCACCGAAACGCGCAAAGATGGAGGTACCGTTGACCTCGAAGTCGCGCGCTTCAAAACCGTCAAACCAGTTGTCGGGCAGGGTGGAGGCCATGGCGCGTCCTTGTGATTCAGGGCCGAGCGGCCAAATATTTCTTGAGGTTGGCTGCGGCAGTGGCGCGCACCTTGGATTGGAGAAACGGCGTCCAGCCCAGCAGCAGGCCAGGCGCACCGAGTGCCTGGCGCGACCAGGCCCATAAGTCGAAGTCATCGCGCTGGGTCTGAATCAGGCCTTCGGGGGTGAACGTAAAACGGCTGTCGATGATGTTGTACACCATGCGGCCGGTGGCGCTGAAGCGGTAGTCGGCCTCCCAGTGCGCCTGGCCAGTAGCGGCGTCGGCGGCGATGCCGTTGTAGTCCAGCTTCCAGACATCGCGCCCCTTGGCCTTCGTGGCGTCGCACAGCATGTGCCACATGCCGGTGACCTCACGGTGGCCGCGCAGCGAAAAGGCCTCGTCGTCAAACGCCGCGTCAGCCGCATAACACTGGGCCATGGCGGCCGAGTCCAGCTGCGCAAAAGCGCTGTAGAGCTTTTCGAGGGTGTGCTGGTTGGCGTGCATCAGGATTTTTGAAAGTGGTCGGGGAAATGGTACACCTGCGACATACCGCTTCGAAGCGCCGACATTTTTTGTGACATATTGGCCGCGCGCCCCCGCTGCGCACGCAAAAGCCTCTTCCGGGCATTGATAAAACGCCGCGGCAACCCATCTGCCCTGCATGATTCCTTTTTCCGTTCTTGACCTGTCCCCCATCGTGGAGGGCAGCGACGCCGCCCAGTCCCTGCGCAATACGCTGGATCTGGCCCAGCATGCCGAGCGCTGGGGCTTTCAGCGTTACTGGCTGGCCGAACACCACGGCATGGCCGGCATCGCCAGCGCCGCAACAGCAGTCGTCATGGCGCATGTGGCCGGCGGCACCTCGCGCATCCGCGTGGGTGCCGGCGGCATCATGCTGCCCAACCATTCGCCGTTGGTGATTGCCGAGCAGTTTGGTACGCTGGAGTCACTGTTTCCCGGCCGCATCGACCTCGGCCTGGGCCGCGCGCCCGGCTCTGACCAGGCCACGGCACGCGCGCTGCGGCGCGACCTCCATGCCAACCCCGACGAGTTTCCACAGGACGTGGTTGAACTCATGCATTATTTCCAGCCGGTGCAGGAAGGCCAGCGTGTGCGTGCCGTGCCCGGCGCCGGGCTCCAGGTGCCGGTGTGGATTCTCGGCTCCAGCCTGTTCGGCGCGCAGCTCGCGGCACAGCTCGGCTTGCCGTTTGCGTTTGCCTCGCACTTTGCACCTGCGCAGATGCTGCAGGCCATAGCGGTTTACCGCAGCCGTTTTCGCCCCTCCGCGCAACTGGACCGCTCGCATGTGATGCTGGGCTTCAATGTGTTTGCTGCAGATACCGACGAGGAGGCGCGCTTGCTGTCCTCGTCGATGCAGCAGGCCTTTGTGAACCTGCGCAGCGGCAGGCCTTCGCGCTTGCAGCCGCCGGTGGCGGGTTACGAGGAAAGACTCTCGCCACCCGAGCGCGCGATTATTGAGCAGACCCTGACATGTTCAGCCATCGGATCACCCGACACGGTGCGGCGCGAACTGCAGGCCTTCGTGGATCGCACCGGCGCCGACGAGTTGATGATCACCTCGCAGATCTTCGACCACCAGGCGCGCTTGCGCTCTTACGAGATCACGGCCAGCCTGCAGCGCTGATCGCTGGGGCCATCCTTCGACAGGCTCAGGACGAATGGAAAACCGGCGAGCGAAGCTGGGGGCTTATTTCTTTACCGAAAGAAGTTCAATCTCGAACTCCAGCGTGGCGTTCGGCGGAATCACGCCGCCAGCACCGCGCGCGCCGTAGGCAATCGCCGACGGGCAGGTCAACTTGGCCTTGCCACCGACTTTCATCTTCTGCACGCCTTCGGTCCAGCACGGGATCACCCGGTTCAGCGGAAATTCGGTGGGCTCGTTGCGCGAGTAGGAGCTGTCAAACTCCTTGCCGCCCGGAAAGCGACCCCGGTAATGCACCTGCACGGTGTCAGACGCGGCGGGGCTGGCGCCGCTGCCGTCCTTGAGCGAACGGTAGACCAGGCCACTGGCGGTCACGGAGGCCCCGGCTTCTTTTGCGGCGGCGGCCGCTGCCGCATCCGACTGGGCCCAGGCAGCGGGCAGGAGACACAGGGATAAAACGCTGGCACAGATGATGGATCGCACAACAACTCCTTGGAAATTTCTGAAGGCCGCCGGGCGGTGGCCGATGCAGCCATGTTAGCGATGCGCCCTGACCACCTGCCGGGGAGGGGCATCCTTCGACAGGCTCAGGACGAGCGGAAGCGCAGCAAGCGAAGCGACAAGCGCGGGGGCTCTGTTTTTCCGCCGGGCCGTCCCAAGGAAAAATGCGCCCCCTCGGGGGGGCAGCGCGGTACGCGAAGCGACAAGCGTGGGGGCTCCACTACCGAGGCGCACTTTTGAAAACATCCCGGTTCTCGTTCCACCAGGTATCGTCCACGCCCGTCATCAGCTTGTCGAAGGCAAAGGCTTTCTGGCTGATCACCAGCCGCGCGGCACATCGCCGCAGTGCATGAAAAGACTCTTCGGTGGTCGCCAGCGCCGGGCATTTGGCGCGAAGTTTTTCGTAGTAATACGGCGGCCAGGTGCCCGTGGCGTTGACGTCCTGCTCGCTCAACCAATACATCTGTCCGCCGCTTCCCGTCAGCCAGCGCTCGGTGAAGAGCAAGGGCAGGCCCTGCTTGAGCGCATAAACGCGTAATTGGGACGGCAGCGTGTCAAAAGCCGGTGGGGCGTCAGCAGGCCGGCTGGTGCCGCTGTCGGCCGGCGGTGCAGGCGGCACGGCCTGCAGCCCAAGCTTTCCTCCGGCCAGCATGCGCCAGGCGCCAGACAGCCAGACCAGAGCGCAGGGGCCGGTACAACTGTTACCTGTCACCACCATGTGGGGGTACAGCGGCGCCAGCGTGTCGGCCAGCAGCAAGGCTTCGCGGGTGTCGCCACCGGTGATGTTGAGTTCCACCCGGCCCAGGCTGTGCCAGGCACTAGCCGGTTGGCGCTGCATCCATTGCACCAGCTTGCCGGTGTCGCCGGGCAGCAGCTCTCCACTGAGCGTGACAGTGCGCGCCACACCGGCAAGCGGGCCATCGGGAAACGGGTTGCTCAGGTTCCACTGCAGTGCCTGAACCGGGGTGTGCAGCAACAGAGGCAGCAGCATAGCCACCCGGCGCACTGTCTTGCCGACCGGCTGCCAAAACTTCTGTCGCCAAGGCTGTAGCTGCATTCAATCCCTGTTCAGACCGGCCGCCGCGTGCTGGAGGTGTCGCCGGAAATAAATGACCCAAGGCGCCCGTCTGGCGCCTGTGTGACGCACTACTTTACATCGTCACCTGCTTGCTTCCGCTACAGCGCGCTGGGCACAGCGTGGCTCAGAAAGTCATACACCGCCCGGATGCGGCGGCTGGTGCGGATCTCGCGGTGCACTGTGAGCCAGATCGGGATGGGCGGCAACTTGACCACGGGCAGCACCCGCAACACTTCCTTGTCCGTGGCGGCCAGGTAGTCGGAGACAAAGCCGATGCCCAGACCGGCGCGTACCGCGTGCCAGTAGGCCAGCAGGTCGTCGCTGCGAAAGGCAAACGACGCTCGCGTCACCGGCAGGCCAAAACCCGCCATGCCTTTGAGGATGGTTTCATCGTGGTCGTTGCCCACCAGTTCATGGTTCAGCAAATCCTGTAGCTGTCTGGGCGTCCCGCGCCGCCCCAGGTAGTCGCGGTGCGCGTACGTGCCGAGGGTGACCTTCGCAATGCGCTTGACGACCAGGCTGGCTTGTCTGGGCTGCACCATGCGCAGCGCGATGTCGGCCTCGCGGCGCAGCAGGTTGCTGACGGCGTTGCTTGACACCAGTTCCACCTGAATCTCGGGCAGGGCCAGCCGCATCTGCGCTAGGATGGGCGGCATCAGGTAGCAAGCGACCGGCTGGCTGGCGCTGACGCGCACTGTGCCCGAGATGCCAGGCTCAAAGCCGGACACGCTGCGCGCCAGCTGGTTGGCGCCGTTTTCCATGGCGCGCGCCGAGTCGGCCAGCTGCAGTGCCATGGGTGTGGGCAACAAGCCGCGCCCGGTGCGCTCGAACAGCAACACGCCGAGTTGCGCCTCCAGCTCGGCGATGTGCCTGCCGATGGTGGGCTGGGTGGCGCCCAGTGACCGCGCCGCGCCCAGCAGGCTGCCCTGATCCAGTGCCGCCAGGAAAGAGCGCACCAGGCGCCAGTCGAAGTTGTTATTCATTTGTGAATATCTGATGTCAGCAATTAGCGAATTGTCAAACAGCTGCCGTGTTTCCACAATCACCCATCGACACAATGTTTTATAAAGGAGCGCAGCATGATCAACCGCAGAAATTTTGTTCGTCTCGCCGGTGGCGGCGTGGTGTTGGGCGCCACAGCCGGTCTGGCCGGGTGCTCTTCGACCTTGCCCGCTGAAGCCGTCGCCGCCTGGAGCGGCCCGCCGGCCGGCATGACCGATGTGCGCCACTGGGTACTGAGCTACGCGATTCTGGCGCCGCATTCGCACAACCTGCAGTCCTGGCTGGTGGACCTGCGCCAGCCGGGCGAGATCATGCTGTACTGCGACCTGAGCCGTTTGCTGCCCGAAACCGATCCGCTGTCGCGCCAGATCATGATGAGTCAGGGCACATTTCTGGAGCTGCTGGACTTGGCTGCCCGGCAAAAAGGGCTACGCACCGACATCACGCTGTTCCCGCAAGGCGAGTTCGGCCCGACCACGCTGGACAAACGGCCGGTGGCGCGTATTGTTCTGGCCGCAGATGCGGGCATCAAGCCGGACCCGCTGTTTGAGCAGATTCTGAAGCGCCACACCAACCGCGAAGCCTACGAGGCGCGCGAACCGGCTGCGGCTGCCGTACAGGCGATTGTCGCCAGCGTCGCCCAGCACCCGGTACGCACCGGCTTTGTTGGCGGCGCTCAGCCGGACGCCTTGCAGAAACACCGGGCGATTGCCAAAGAAGCCTGGCGCATCGAGCTGGTGACGCCGCGCACCATCATGGAATCGTTCAAGGTGTTGCGGGTCGGCCCGCGTGAAATCGCCGAGCACCGCGATGGCCTGAGCATCAACACACCGATGGTGCGCGCGCTGACGGCGCTGGGCCTGTTTGATCGCAGCAAGGCGCCTGCCCCGGACGACTCCGCCACCACCGGGCAGATCAAGGGCTTCAATGAAAAAATGGCCGCTACACCGGCGTTTTTCTGGATGGTGACCGAAGGCAACGACCGCAAGACTCAGGTCAACGCCGGCCGGGCCTACGCCCGCGCGCAGCTCGCCGCCACCGCCCAGGGCCTGGTCATGCAGCCGCTGTCGCAGGCCTTGCAGGAGTATCCGGAACAGGCCAAACCGTATGCCGACATCCACGCCTTGCTGCAGGCGCCGGCGCCGCGTTACACGGTGCAGATGTGGACGCGGCTGGGTTATGCGCCGGCTGTTGGGCCGTCGCCGCGGCGCGGCTTGCAGGCCCACCTCATCACCGCAGCTTAAGAGGTGGCGGAACGGGGCCTGAGCGTGCGGTGCAGCAAAAACAGCACCACGCCGAAGTTCAGCAGGTTCCAGGCGATGCCGTTGAAAAAGGCGGCGTCGTAGGAGCCGGTGAGGTCAAACACCTTGCCCGACATCCAGCCGCCCAGCGCCATGCCGACCATGGTGAACATGATGACGGTGCCGACGCGGGCGCCGGCTTCGGCGGCAGGAAAATGCTCGCGCACGATGATGGCGTAACTCGGCACAATGCCGCCCTGAAACAGACCGAACATCGCCGAGATCACATACAGCGAGACCATGCCGTCAAACGGGATGAAGAGCATCAGCGCCACGGTTTGTAATGCCGAGCCCAGCAGCAAGGTGCGCAGCCCGCCGATACGGTCACAGATAGCGCCGGAGATCAGCCGGCTGACGATGCCGCAGGCCAGCATCAGCGACAGCATCTCGGCGCCGCGCGCCGCGCCAAAGCCAAGGTCGCTGCAATAAGCCACGATGTGCACCTGCGGCATGGACATGGCCACACAGCAGGACAGGCCGGCCACACACAGCAGCGCCTGCGCCTGGCCCAGGCTCAGGTTAAAAGGCCGGTCGCTGGCGGCGACGCCGCGCACATTGACGGGTGCCAGAGCGAGGGCCGGCGGGCGCTGCCGCATCAATTGGGCCAAACCGAACATCGCCAGGCTGCAGAACACCGCGAGCCCCCAGTAAGTCTGGCGCCAGCCCACACTTTCAACTAAGTGCTGGATGATGGGCGGCCACAGCGCGCCGCCCAGGTAGTTGCCGCTGGCGCACACCGCCACCGCAATGCCGCGGCGCCGCATGAACCACAGCGAGGTGTCGGCCAGCAGCGGCGAAAACGTTGCCGAGCTGCCCAGCAGGCCAATCAGCAGGCCGTGCGCCAGCGCAAACAGCCAGATGTTTCCCGACAGCGCAGCCGCGGCGAAGCCCAGGCCCATGCCCACAGCGCCCACGCTGAGCGGCAGCGCCACACCAAAACGGTCGGCGAGCCGGCCCATCAGCATGCCGCCCAGGCCAAAACCAACCATCAGCAAGGTGTAGGGCAGGGCAGCGTCGGCCCGCGCCACACCGAAGTCGGCCTGCACGGCGGGCAACACCACAGGCACGATGTACATGCCGGCGGCGCCTACCGTCATCAGCGCCAGCGTCACCAGCAGGCGGCGCCAGGCCGTGGCGGAGTCAATCAGGTCGGCGGCGGCTGGCGTGGCGTGCATGGGCTGTTTTATGTCAGCAGTTGCACCAGCCGCTGCAGCGCATGGTTCACGGTGGCGGCGCGCACCGCCGCGCGGTCACCGTCAAAACGCTGCAGCTCGCTGCTGAGCTGGCCGTCCACCATAAAGCCGAACCAGACCGTGCCAACCGGCTTGACGCGGCTGCCGCCGGTGGGGCCCGCGACACCGGTGACAGCCACCGCGACCTGCGCCCCGGAACGCGCGATGGCTCCGCCCGCCATGGCGCGCGCCACCTCTTGACTGACCGCGCCGTGTGCGGCGATCAGCGCTGCATCCACGCCCAGCAAGTCGGTCTTGGCTTCGTTGGAGTAGGTCACAAAGCCGCGCTCAAACCAGTTGCTGGAGCCTGCCAGGTCGGTGCAGGCGGCGGAGATCAGGCCGCCGGTGCAACTTTCAGCGGTGGCCAGCAGCCAGCCCTTTCTGAGCATCAAATCGGCCAAATGCCCAGACAGAATGGGCGCAATCAGCTCTTGTTTTGGTAGCAGAGGAGCAGTCACCAGAACCTCCAGACGGCCATCACGAGCAGGGTGCAAAACGCCGCAACCAAGTCGTCGAGCATGATGCCGAAGCCGCCGCGCCTGCCGAAACCCTTGAAGTGTTTGTCGGCCCAGGCGGTCGGGCCGAACTTCACAGCGTCGAAAAAGCGGAACAGCACAAATGCCGCCAACTGGCCCCACGGCCCGGCCGGGGTGATCAGCCAGAGGATCAGCCAGAAGGCGACCACCTCGTCCCAGACGATGCTGCCGGGGTCGGCGACACCCAGGTTTTTTGCGGTGACGGTAGCGGCCCACCAGCCCAGCAAGGCCGCTGCCGCAATCAGCAAGCCCATCTGCAGCGGGCTGAACCAGGGAGTCATCACCACAAAAGCCAGCCAGGACCACAGGGTGCCCGCCGTGCCAGGCGCCACCGGGCTCAGCCCGGAGCCGAAACCCAGCGCGACCAGGTGCGCCGGGTGTCCGAGCATGAAACGGGCGGTGGGCCGGCGCGGTGCGTGCGCGGACATGCCGGGCTCCATTGGCGACGGTATCATGGTCGCCCTCGTGTTTGAAGAAAAATTAGCCTCCAGCCCATGTCGGACAAGGCGCAGCAGCTCTGATTTTGATAGCAATCTGGTTTCATGATGGGGTCTCCAGCAGCGCCAGCAGCAGCGCATCAAAAGCCGCGGGCTGCTCGAACTGTACCCAGTGGCCGGCGCCTTCCACCCAGTGTATGCCGCGAAAATCCGGTGCGGCCTGCAGCGCCGGCGCCAGCGCTTCCTGGCGCTGGCGGTAAAGCGCGTCTTCCCGGCCATAAACCGCGTGTACAGGACAGTCCACCTTAACCAGCGCGCGCGCCAGGATGTCGGTGTAGGCCAGGCGCCGCCCCTTCATGCGGTCGCGCAGTGTGTTGTCGGTGTGCAGGCGCAATGCCAGTGCGCTGATAGCCTCGGGCCGGTGCAACATCAGCGCCGCCAGGTTGCCGCGGTGCACCCGCTCACGTTCGGCCGGGTCGGACAGATGACGCCAGGCCGTCAGCGTGATGCTGTTGCGAACAGCGAGGCCCAGACCGGGCGCGGCGACCAGCACCAGGCGCGCGGCACGCGCGGCAAACTGTGCCGCCAACAGCCCGGCGACCATGCCGCCAAAGGAGAACCCCACCATAACGCAGGCACCATCGCCCAGCAGCACACGCAGGCCGGCCTCGACCGGCTCCGGCAGGGCGTCGGCGTCGCGACCCCGGAGCGGCGGCGCCGAATCACCAAACCCCGGCAGGTCGGCGGCCAGCACCTCGCGCCCGCCGGCCACCAGGGCATCGATGTTGCGCAGCCAGTGGGTCCAGCTGCCGCTGCCGCCGTGTAGCAGCACCACCGGCAAGTGTTTGCCGGCCGGGGCCGGTGACCAGCGGTGCCAGACCATCTGGCCGTCGCCGCAGGGCGTCTCCAGCCGGGTGGCACGCGCCAGCAGTTGCTGAACTTCTGGCGGCGGAGGCGGGAGCAGTGCGGACATCGGTGAGGGTGGCGCGCCGGGTTCAGGCAAAGTGGTCAAAAGAAGTGAAATGCCCGCTGACAGGCTTGCCCGCCGCGTCGACCAGGCGCAGGCCGGGCGCGTTTTCAACGCAGCCGATGCAGGTCACTGCGGTGCGCGCCTCCAGCGCAGCCGCTTCAACGGCGGCGCGCGCCGACACCGGCGCGGTGAAGGCCAGTTCGTAATCGTCACCGCCGGCCAGCACGCAGGCCAGCCGTGCGTCGTCGAGTAAAACACCTTCGACTCCGCGTCCCTCTCCCTCGCCCGCCAGCAAACCCGCCGCGATGGTGGTGGCTATGTGTGCCCCCACCCGCGAAGCGCTGAGGATGTGGCCCAGGTCGCCGATCAAGCCGTCGCTGATGTCGATGGCCGCGCTGGCAATGCCGCGCAGCGCCAGCCCCAGCGCCACCCGCGGTGTGGGCTGCTCCAGCCGCGTACGTGCGGCGCCCATCCAGCCAGCCGGCAGCGTGAGTTTGCCGCGCAGCGCCTCCAGCGCCAGCCGGGCGTCGCCAAGCGTGCCGCTGACATAGATGTCGTCACCGGCGCGCGCACCCGAGCGCAGCAGCGCCTGGCCGCGAGGCACTTCGCCGAACACGGTGATGCAGATGTTGAGCGGCCCCCGCGTGGTGTCGCCACCGACCAGCTCGCAGCCGTGTTCGTCAGCCAGCGCGAACAGGCCGCGCGAAAAGGCGGCCAGCCAGGCTTCATCAGCGCGCGGTAGCGCCAGTGCCAGCGTGAAGGCCAGCGGCTGCGCACCGCAGGCCGCCAGATCGCTGAGGTTGACGGCCAGGGCCTTGTGGCCCAACACGCAAGGATCCACATCGGCAAAAAAATGCCGGCCCTCGACCAGCATGTCGCTGGAGACGGCCAGTTGCATGCCGGTGGCCGACTGCAGCAGCGCGCAGTCGTCACCGATGCCGAGCACGGCGCGGCTGGTGGGGCGCTGGAAGTAACGCGCAATCAGGTCGAATTCACCCATGGGGGGAGCATAACGGCTCAGTGGTTCCGTCGCCGGAATTGTCATCCCGGACTTGATCCGGGACCACGCTCTTGCCAGCTTGAGCGTTGGCAGTACTTCCAGCAAGCCGGGTCTCGCCCCGGCGGGCGAGTTACTTTTCTTTGGCGAGACAAAGAAAAGTGAGTTGCCGCCGGGCAACCCCCGGCCAGCAGTTTCAGGCACTCTACTAACCGGCTCGCGAGAAGCGCTTCGACAAGCCCCGCGCGAGCCGCAGCGTGAGGCTGTCTAAACCGGCAATCCCCGAAATTTCAGCGCCGCTTGCCGAATCACTTCGGCCAGCAGTTTTTCTTTGCCCTGCAGCTCCCGCAACCAGCGTGCATCGTTGTTTGACAATTCAACGCTGCTGCGCAGCAGGTGGATGCCGCTGCTCGCGCCCAGCGGACCGGCATGCGGTCCGAGTTTGTCCATGGTCATCAGGATGTGGTCGCGCAGCGCCATGTGTTCGCCGGTGGCCGGATCCACATAAACCGCCTCCAGCCCGAAGCGGCAGGCCTGAAAGCGGTTGTAGGTGTAGACCAGGTAGTCGTCCTCGGTCGGCATGAAGGGCTGGTCGTTCATGAACCAGGAGGCCAGCGACTGCACGTATCCCGACAGTGCGGCTGCGCGGCCCACCGTGAGGGGGGTGTCGAACACGCGGATCTCGATCGTGCCGAACTCCGGCTTGGGCCGGATGTCCCAGTAAAAGTCTTTCATGCTCCTGACCACGCCGGTGCGTGTCATTTTCTCGAAGTAGACCGTGAACTCGTCCCAGGTCAGCGCCAGTGGCGCGCGGCCCGACAGTGGAAAGGCAAACACCGAGTTCAGTCGTGCCGAGTCAAAGGCCGTGTCCTGCCCCTGCACATAGGGGCTGGAGGCTGACAGCGCAATGAAGTGCGGAATGTAGCGCGACATGCGGTGCAGGGTCAGCAGCGCGGTGTCTGCGTCCGGGCAACCGACATGTACATGCTGGCCAAAAATCGTGAACTGCTTGGACAGGTAGCCGTACAGCTCGGACAGCTCGCGAAAGCGTGGCTTGTCGTAAATTCGCCGCTCATGCCACTGCTGAAACGGGTGGGTGCCGCCGCCGACCACGGCGATGTTGAGCTTGTCGGCGCTTTTGACCAGCGCGTCACGGATTTGTGTGAGCTGGCCCAGCACTTCGGACGACGACTGGCAAACGCCGGTGGAAACTTCGATCATGCTCGACGTCATCTCGGGCACCACGCTGCCGGGCAGTGGCACTTTGCTCATCAGGCGCAGCATGTCTTCGGCATACGGGGCCAGGTCGTAGTCGTGGGTGTTGACGAGTTGCAGTTCGAGCTCGACGCCCAGCGACAAGGCCGCCGACTTCTGAAAAGGCTCCAGCCCGCCTGGCGCCAGCGGCGCTGCAGTGTGTTTAGTCACGGAGGTCTCCTGCGGATGAGGTGTGAAAGGGCCGTGGTGCCCACGGTTTGGAGCTTTCGCCGGCGCGGTAAATGGCAAAGGTGGCCAAGATGGCGCCCAGCACTTCCATCAGCAAAATCGCCGGCAGCGCGATGCTGGCAATGCGCGGTCCGAGCGAGGCCGAGGCGGCAACAAACTGCGACACCAGCAGCAGCGCAACCGACGACATCGGCGACATCGCGCAGCCGACCCACAGGGCTTGCTTCCAGCTCGCGCCGCTGCCGACATTGCCGAGTGCCACGCCCATGATTTTGGCCAGCGCCCTGGCCGCCACCAGCGCCAGCACCATGCCGGCGACCGGGCCGCTCCAGTCAGCCTGTGCGGCCACCACGGACACCAGCACAAACATCAGCATGGTCAGCATCGCCGAGGCGGTGCCCATCTGACGTGGCCAGGACCAGGGGCGCGGATTGAGTTGCTTGAGCAGCATGCCACCCAACAGAGCGGCCAACGGCGCCGAGCCCCCAAAGTGCGCGGCCAGTGCGGCGCCCGCAGCGATCAGGGCCAGCAGCAAGATGGCAGTGTTCTCGCTGGTCGGGCTCATCACACGCAATGCCGAGCGCAGGGCCAGTGCCAGGCCGGCACCCACCGCCACCGACAAACCCAGCACCACAGCCACCGGGTACAAGGTGTCGGCCAGGCTTTGCTCGCCGCGGCCCATCATGCCGGCTCTGGCGCTGCAGAGCGTCAATGCATACAGCGTGCTCAGGGTGGACAGCACCATGGCCCGCTCGGTCACCGGGCCCGAGGCACGGGTGTCCATGACCACGCGCGACAACACGGCTGGAGATGCGGCCATGGCCAGCAGGGCCAGCGGCTCGGCGACCACCTCGCGCATGCCTAAAAAAGTCAGCGACCAATAGACCATAAAAAAGGTCAGGGTCGATTCAGCCAGGCTTTGGACCAGCACCATCGGGTTGTGGCGGAACCAGCGCAGGGGAATGCGGCCCCCGGCTTCAAACAGCACGACCGCCACGCCGAGTTCGAGCAGGAACAGACCGATGCCCTGCAGCGGCCAGACCGCGCCGGTGAACCCGGCCAAACCGGCAAAGCCGCCCACCACCGAATAACCGACAACCTTGGGGATGCCGGCGAACCTTTGCACCAGATGCCCGGTCAGGGCGGCCAAGGCAAGCAGCATGGACCACTGAACCGTGGGCAGGCCGGCTGAGGGTTTGATCCATTCGGCCCAGATGGCCATGACTTCATTCATGGGTGGGTGTCTCCGCTGATGATTGATGAGATGGATGCAGGCCCGCTGCCGGGGGCGGCAACGGAGTGCTCGATGGGACGCGCCGACGATACGGTGTGAGAAGACCCCGTGGGGAAGGGCTTACTCAAATTTACAACGATATGCGGGACCTGCTTGTAGGACAAGTCCGTGAATTCGGGCGAAGGGGCTTGACTGACACGCGGATGTCAGTCCGGAATAAAAAAGTTTCCGGGGTGCTTGCGCCAGCGCGCCCAGATCGCCGCGCGGATGCGGGCGCGGTCCACGCCGCTGACATTGTGTGCTTGCAGTGCCAGCCGGAACGCCAGGTAAAAACTGACCCCGAGGTTGAGTGCGCCTATCAGGGGAATGGCCGCGACACACCACCACAGCGCCGGCTGGCGCAGCACGTCCCAGCCCAGCGCCGCCGCGGCCGCGGCCAGTTGCCCTGCCGACAGCGTGACGTGGCGCACTTCCAGCTCCAGCCCAAAAAATCCGGTCATCGGCGGAATCAGGCCGAGCATGAAACCGAGCGCGATGTTGGAGGTGAAGCCCGAGATGTTGTCGCGCATGAAACCGGCCCAGCGCCGCGCGCGTTCCATGCCCAATGCGCGCGTGATGCGCGGGTTGTAACGCATGGCGGAGGCCAGGCGGTACAGCACAAACCAGTTTTCCACCCAGCCGCCGATGATGCTGGCGGCAAACAACACGGCACCGGTGAACGCCGCCCACAGCAGCGTGGGGCCCAGCAGGCTCAGAGTCTGCAACACATGCGCGGCTTCTTTCGCATTGATCATCGGGCGGCCCAGGCCGAACTGGAAGGCGGCGCCGATCAGCAGCACCACCGGCACCACCATCAGCACGTTGCCGAGCACAGCCGCCACCTGTGAGCGCACCAGATGGGTCACCTCATCGACAAACTCGCTGACCGCTTCGCCCGAACGCAGGTCCTTGAGTTTGGCGGCCATGGCCGGTGCCGTCATGGCCGGCTGCTTGGTGGCCAGCGTGAAATGCAGCAACTGGATCAACACAAAACTGGTGGCGTACATCACGCTGGCCACAAAGCCGCTCCAGAACGCGGACAGTGCCAGCCCGACGATCATGAATTTGAGCAGGGTGGTGCCCGCCGTGAGCGCGCCGCCACCAGCCGCTTTGCCCAGCATCTGCATATACGCGGCGCGGTCGCGGGTAATGTAGTGCTCACCGGTTTCCGCGCCACGCTCGGCCACCTTGGCCGCCAGCAAGGTGGAGTTGGTGGCAATCAGTGCGCGTATGCTGCGCCTTTCCTCGGCCAGCAGCACCAGACGCGCCAGCAGTTGCATCGCGCTGCCGGCCGGTTTGTCGGACAGCAGGCAGTCGAGCAGGTCGCGGATGCGCAGGATGCGCTCGCGCAACTGGCGCAGGCGAAACACCAGGCCGACCGAGATGCCGTGTTCGTCAAGGTGTGCATACACCGATGAGGCCGCGCTGCGGCAGGCCTCAAGCCGGCCTTTGAACTGGTCCAGCGCCAGGTGCAGCGCGCCGCTGTCCGGTCCGTGCGCCAGCAAGGCAGCGCGCAAGGCGTCCAGGTCGCCAGCCAGGCCATGAAAGGGCCGGGCCTGCAGCGTTTGCGGACTCATGCGCAGGCGCAACTCGGGGGAAAAGCCGGTGGCCGCCACCTGGCTGGTGCAATAGGTCAGCGCTTCCAGCAGCACGTTATGCCAGTCCTGCATCAAGGTGCTGGCCGTGGCCTGCGCGGCGTTCTCATGGTTGTGGGCGTCTGATGGCGCAGCGGTATTGAGCAAGGCCCCCAGGCGGGCCAGGGTGTTCTCGTCAATCAGTTTGAGCCACCGGGCATCAAACGGCGTCGGAAACAGTAGCATGAACAATTCGGTGGCATGGGTGGTCTCTGGCGTGCCCGGCAGCAGCTTGTAGCGCAGTCGCTCACCGAGCTCGCTGAGAAAAGCCGCACGTGGTGCAAACCCGAAATCGGCAAACAGCGGGGTGGCATCGACCGTGTCAACCAGCGTGCGCCACCACTGATGCAGCCTGGCCTGGAACTCTGGCCGGGCCTGTGCGGCATCCAGAAAAAGCCGCAGGCGCGCGACCGCCGCCTGGGGGTTGTTGTCCTTGCCCCTGATCCAGTCGAGCAGGTCAATCAGCCAGAGATGGCGGCCAGCCAGCCTGGCCTTCGGCTCCAGCAGGTCCAGCAATTGGGCCAGGTTGTGCATGCCGCGGTCCGGATTCAGTGCAGCACGCGGCTGCCACTGGCTCCGTCGGGCCCGGCCGCATGGCCTGCGTCGAGCACAAACATCGGGATGGGCGCCTCGAAGCGCTCACCATCCTCGGCGACAAAAAAATAGCTGCCGTGCATGGTGCCCGTTGGTGTGCGCAGGCGTGAGCCGCTGCTGTACTGGAAAGATTCGCCGGGCTTGAGCAGCGGCTGGTGGCCGACCACGCCCAGGCCCTTGACTTCTTCGCTGTGGCCGCGCGCGTCGCTGATGACCCAGTGGCGGGAAATCAGCTGTGCCGCGACCTCACCCGTGTTGGTGACGGTGACGGTGTAGGCAAAGCCGTACACCTCGTCTTCAGGTGCAGACTGCTCGGGCAGGTAGTGCGGCAGGACATCGCAGGAAAATTGGTATTTCGGCATGGCGTGGAGGTGATGGGTGACCATGTTAACCGGCCTCCATGACCACGCACCCCCTGAGCCACCTGTGGCCCGGCAAAGCCGCTTCCACGCTGGCATTGGCTTGCGCATCATCGGTTGCGGGCCAAGTGGTTGCCTGCCTGTCCAATGCCCGGCATGTGCATGGGAACACGGGGTCATGGGCACGCCGCGCGCTTGCTGCGACAATCCTGCCATGAGCCAAATCAAGCCACCGGTGTACCGGATTGCCCCCTCCATTTTGTCGGCCGACTTTGCGCGGCTGGGTGAAGAACTTCAGACCGTGATCGCTGCTGGCGCGGACTGGATCCATTTCGACGTGATGGACAACCACTACGTGCCCAACCTGACCTTCGGGCCGATGATTTGCAGTGCCCTCAAGCCGCATGCCAAAAGATCCGATGGCACCGCCGTGCCGATTGACGTGCACCTGATGGTGCAGCCGGTTGATGCACTGGCGGCGGCCTTTGCCGATGCCGGCGCCGACCTGATCAGCTTTCACCCCGATGCCTCTGGCCACGTGCACCGAAGTGTGCAGGCGATCAAAGCCAGAGGTTGCCAGGCCGGGCTGGTGTTCAACCCGGCGGCTCCGCTGGACGTGCTGGACTGGCTGATCGACGACATCGACCTGATCCTCATCATGAGTGTCAACCCGGGCTTTGGCGGTCAGGGTTTTATCGACTCGGCGCTGCGCAAGATCGAGCAGGCCAGGAAGCGTATTGACGCGTCGGGCAAAAATATCCGGCTGGAGGTCGACGGCGGCATCAAGGCGGACAACATTGCGCGCGTGGCATCGGCCGGCGCCGACACCTTTGTGGCGGGCAGCGCAATTTTCGGCAAACCGGACTACAAGGCGTCGATTGACGCGATGCGCGCGGCCCTGGCGACATAAGGTCGCTGCTGGTCCGGTAGGGCGAGGTCGGGGTTCCTTGTTTTTTTAAAGGAAGTGGCGTATGCAGGCTGCAGCAGGCGAGTCAGGCACACCCCGGCAAGGGCAGCCCGGCATGGCGATGGCTTGCCGCTCGCGCATCCTGGTCATTGAGGACAGTGAGGACATACGTTATCTGCTGACCGCACTGCTGGAGGACAAGTACGAAGTACTGGCCGCCGCAGCGGGCGACGCCGGGTTGCGGCTGGCCATGCTGGAGCCGCGGCCCGACATCATCCTGCTCGATGTGATGATGCCCGACATGGACGGCTACGAGGTGCTGGGCCACTTGGGCCGGGATGCGCGCACGGCCGAAATCCCGGTGATTTTTCTGACCGCGCTGGGCAGCGCGGATGAAGAACAAAGAGGCCTTGATCTGGGCGCCATCGACTATGTGGCCAAGCCGATCAGCCCGCCCATTCTTCTGGCGCGTATCAAGCTGCATCTGGAGCGCAGCACCAATGCCAGGCGCCTGAAGGATTTGTCCGAACAGCTGTCGCGTTATTTGGCGCCCCAGGTGTACCAATCGCTTTTTGACGGCTCGCGCCAGGCGGAAATCCGTACCCAGCGCAAAAAACTGACGGTATTTTTTTCAGACATCAAGAATTTCACCGAATCGACAGCGCAGTGGCAACCCGAAGAGGTCACCTTGCTGCTGAACAGTTACTTCGCGGAAATGTCGCAGATCGCCGCCGAGTATGGCGCCACGCTGGACAAATTCATCGGCGATGCCATCGTGATTTTTTTTGGCGACCCGCACACCCTGGGGGTTCGGGAGGATGCTGTGCAATGCGTCAATATGGCCATTGCCATGCAGTTGCGCATGGGCCAGCTGCAGGCGCGTTGGCGCGAGATGGGCATCAACAAGGCGTTTGAGATACGTATCGGCATCAACTCCGGGTTCTGTGATGTCGGTAACTTTGGCAGTGCCCTGCGCATGGAATACACCATCATCGGGCGCGAGGTCAACCTGGCGGCGCGTCTTGAGCAGGCGGCCGAGCCCGGCGAGATCCTCATCTCCAGCGAAACCTACGCACTGGTGCAACGTGAAGTGGCCGCTGAAGCGCGGCAACCTGTGCAGGCCAAGGGGTTTTTGCATCCGATTCCGGTGTATGTGGTCAAGCCGGGCGCTGCCACCTTGCAGGACGCTGCGAATATTTTGCTTTGTGAGCAACCGGGAATACGCGTCGAAATCGACATGACACGCATGACGCCTGCCCAACGGCTGGATGCGGCTACCCAACTGCGCGGGCTTGTCCAGGCGCTGGAGCAGCCTTCCGAAACCGCCGCCGCTTTGGCGCCAGCTGCCAAGTCTGCCGCTACAGAGCCCGCTTTGCCCTTGACCATCAGCGGTCTGGACACCGAATTGGGGCTGCGTCGTGCGATGGGAGTGAAAAACCTGTATGTTTCGTTGTTGAAACGGTTTCAGGAAGGGCGCAGGGACACGTCTGCGAAAATCCGCCTGGCGCTGAAGGAGGGGGACTTGAAAACTGCCGAGTTACTGACGCATTCGCTGCGCGGAGTGGCGGCGCAAATCGGCGCCCTCCAGGTGCCGCTGGACGCTGGGGCGCTGGAGCAGGCGATTCACGAGGCGCAACCCCTGGACGTGATGGAGGAATTGCTGATGCCGCTGGAGAATTCGTTGGGCCAACTGATGGCCGCGCTGGACGCGGCCCTGCCAACAGCGGCGCGCGCGCCCTGACCGGCCCGCCGCACCGAGATACACCACAAGGCTGAATCCATGAAACTGCCTTTTCGCGCTACCATCTTCACCGCCTTGAGTGTGGGCGTGGTGCTGGTGGTCGTGAGCATGACGGCGTCCTATCTCACCATCAACTCCCTGACTCGCGGCGCAGAGCAGGACGCGCAGACCCAGGAAACCCTGTTTTTTCTTGATTCGCTGGTGTCCGACTTTAAAACCACCGAGTCCTTGCAGCGACGCTTCCTGCTGACACGCTTGGAGACCGATCTGGCTGTTTACCGGCAGACCAACCGGGAATTGCAACAGGCTCTGCCGCAGGTACTTGCAGTGCGCACGACCAGCAGTGAGCTGCAGGACTGGCGAACGCTGGAAAGCGCAATTTCGGCGCGTATCGAGCTGATGGGGCGTGCGGTGGATGTGAGACAGAGTATCGGGGCCGAAGCTGCTGCAGCGCTGGTTGGTAACGAGCTGAACCGCAAACTTGACGACGAAATTTCGTTGCTGGTAGGGCGCATTAGAGGGGGAGAAATCCGCGCCCTCGACACCGCACGGGAGGCCGCGCGCGTGAACGCGCGGAGCGTCAAACACCTGATCGTTGCGGGCGGCCTGCTGTCGCTCGGCATTCTGCTCTGGGCGGCGCTGATGATCTTCCGGACCCAGGCCAAACGCCTGCAGATTCAGGCCCGGCTTGCTGACAGTGAGGCGCTTGCCCGCGCTGTGGCCGAAAGCATGGCCGATGGCGTGGTGACTGTGACGCAGGCTGGCCTGGTGGTCAACGCGAATACCGCTGCCCGGCAGCTGTTTGGCTACACCCTAGAGCAGTTGCAGGGGCAACATGTCGTGCTGTTGTTGCCCGAGCGGTACCAGATGGCTTTCCGTGCTTTTTTCGAATCGCTGCCCTTGCGTGCTCCGGGTTTTCGGGAGTCCGACACAGAGGTGATGGGGCAGCGCCGCGATGGCACGGAGTTTCCGGTGCGTGCATCGTTTGGTGATGTCAACGTGGGCGGGCGGCGGCTTTTCACCGCCATCATCCGCGATGTCACCGAGAGCAAGCAGATCGCCGATGCGCTGCGCGACAGCGAAGCGCAGATGCGTCAGCTGACAGACAACGTCCCGGCGCTGATTGCCTACGTGGACCGGGACCGCCGGTTTCGGTTTCACAACAAGGCATACGAAGAAATATTTGGCCTGCCGCGCGCAAAGATCCACGGGAAAAGTATGCTGGAAGTCATGGGCCCACAGCTGTATGCCGAGGTGAGCGAGAAGGTCGAGGAGGTGATGGCCGGGTATGCCGTGCGTTATGAGCGAGAGCACACCACCCCCAGCGGTGAGCGACGCGAATACGTGATGAGTTATTTGCCGCGTTACGGTGAGGGCGTTGAAGAAGACCAGGTCGTCGGATTCTTTTCACTGGGCACCGACATCAGCGAGCTCAAGCGGATTGACCGCATGAAGAGCGAGTTCGTATCGACCGTCAGCCATGAGCTGCGAACCCCGCTGACGTCCATCCGCGGATCGCTGGGGCTGATCTCTGGGGGCGTTGCCGGTGTTCTGCCGGATAAGGTGCGCGGCCTGGTGGAAATCGCCAAAAACAACTGCGAGCGTTTGATCCGCCTGATCAACGATATTCTGGACAGCGAAAAAATCGAGTCAGGCAAGATGCAGTTCGAGCTCAGGCCCATGGAAATGTTGCCGCTGCTGGAACAGGCGCTGGCTGACAACCAAGGCTTTGCTGCGCAGCACAAAGTCAAGCTCGTGCTTCAGGCACCCCGGCAGGCCTTGCGTGCCAATGTAGACGGTGATCGCCTGCTTCAGGTGATGGCCAACCTGCTGTCCAATGCCATCAAGTTTTCGCCGGCGGAGGGGACGGTGCGGGTGCTGCTGGGTCGGCACGCAGGGCGGGTGCGCGTGGAGGTCGGCGACGACGGACCTGGCATTCCGGACGAATTTCGCAAACGCATTTTCCAGAAGTTTTCCCAGGCCGATTCATCGGACACCCGACAAAAAGGCGGCACCGGGCTGGGGCTCAACATCGTCAAGGCGATGCTGGAGCGTATGGAGGGCAGCATTGCGTTCGATTCCCGGGTTAACGTGGGCACTACCTTTTATTTTGAGTTGCCGGAGTGGCGCGAGGCGCCAGCGGTGACGGCCACCATGGGCCTGGAGGGTGTCATCCGGCCCCGCATCCTGGTATGCGAAGACGATTCGGATGTGGCGCAGTTGATAGGGATGATGCTGGACAAGGGCGGGTTTGACGCCGACGTTGCGCACACTGCAGCCCAGGCCAGGGAGTGCCTCAAGATCGACAGTTATGCCGCTATGACGGTCGATGTGAAGCTGCCCTACGAAAGTGGCCTGGCCCTGATTCATTCCCTGCGTCAGGAGGCGCGTACCTCAGCCATCCCCATTTTGGTGTTGTCGGTGACTGCGGCGGAAGCCAGGCAGCACGCCAGCGACACACTGATGGTTTTTGACTGGCTCGAAAAACCGATTGATGAGCGACGCTTGCTGGGCAGTCTGCGGCTGGCCATAGCGGGTCAGCCGGGCGCTTCTGGATCGGACGATGATGAACGCTGAGTTTTTCCCCGGGTCGGGCGACGCTGGTTTGGAGGCCGCCATCATTGACCTCGACGGCACCCTGGTGGACACCCTGGGCGATTTTGTTGTTGCCCTGAACCTCATGCTGGCCGATCTGTCGCTGCCTTCGGTGGACCGCGCGGTTGTCGAACCGCTGGTGGGCAAAGGCTCGGAGCATTTGATCGCGTCCGTTCTCGCCCATGTATTAAACGGGGCCTCAACCCATAACGAACGGGCGCAAGCCGCTATCAATTCAGAAGCGGATGCGGCGCGCCTGTGGCCCGCTGCATGGACCAGCTACCAGCGGCACTACCTGGCCGTCAACGGGAAACATGCCGATGTTTACCCCGGTGTGCGGGTGGGGCTGCAACAGTTGAAGGACCGCGGCCTGAAGCTGGCCTGCCTGACCAACAAGCCGGCCGCCTTTGCCGAACCTCTGCTCAGGATCAAGGGGCTGGACGGCTTTTTCAGCCAGGTGTTTGGCGGCGATGCCTTCGCGCGCAAAAAGCCTGACCCGCTGCCTTTGCTCAAGACCTGTGAAGCGCTGGGCACGACGCCCACCCGCACCCTGATGATTGGTGACTCCAGCAACGACGCGCGTGCGGCGCGCGCGGCGGGTTGCCCGGTGCTGCTGGTGACCTACGGCTACAACCACGGCGAGCCGGTGCGTGCGGTGGATGCTGACGGCTTTGTCGACACGCTCGCTGACTTGCCCTGGCAGAAATGACAACGGGGCTTGCGCCCCGTTGCTGGTAGTTGTTCCTGCGACTGGCCTAAGCCGCCTTGCCGAGCAGCGCGTCCTTGAGCTTCCAGTCGGCGGGTTCGGGACCGAGCCAGATCCGCATCAGCGCGTTGAAAAATTCCGGCTCCTTGAATGGTTCACCCTGTGGAACGCCCTTGACGGTGATCACGGTGCCGGTGCCAGGCACCCAGTCGATGGTGAACACATCGCCAGTCATGAGTTTTTTCTGGTCCGAGAAAATCTGGCCCATCTTGATCAGGCCGGGGACCAGCTTGGACATCTCGGTCCGGGGCGCGTTGTCCTGTACGCCGCGCGTGAACAGCTTGCCGAGCTCATTGGAGTCGATCTCCCGCAGCATGGTGATGCTCAGGCGTTTGGCGCCGGGCGCGGCCAGCACTTCCTCAGGCGTGGCGGCTTTCTTGCCGAGGTACAGGCCCGCTGCATAGACTTTGAACACGGCCTTGTAACGCACGCCAGCGCCGTTGAGGACCAGCTTGCTGCCGCGCACGTCAGTCGCGTCTTCCATCTTCACCCCACCCACATCTACGGTTGCCGCCGTAGCGCCCCAGGCGAGCAGGAGGCCGGCCGCAGCCGCGATACATTGCTTCATCAAAGTCATAAAGTCTCCAAAAAAGAACGGTCGTTCGTTTGTACCTTATTGTGGAGTTTGCTCAAAATCAAGGCAACAGGGTTTGCGAGCATGTCTCTTAACAACCTGAAGAAAAATCGCTGGCGGCTTGCGGGCCAGCCTCTTTGCTACACTTTGCTTTCATGTTCATTCATCGCATCATTCAGACAGGTAGCAGCTACCGGGGAGCCTGGCCCTGGCGGGCCTGACCTGGTTGCCCCTTGAGGCCGCCCGGCCTCGGGCTTGCAGATGTTGATGCGCCCGTGCCCGCTGCACGGGCATTCCGGCCCCGCACAGGGGCCCCGTGAATGAGGGTGACGGCACCACAGCGTGCCTGTCACCGGTAAAAGGACACCCACCGTGATCACTGAACTTGAATTCAAAAGCCTTGCTTTGCAGGGCTACAACCGTATCCCGCTGATGGCGGAAGCCTTTGCAGATCTCGAAACCCCGCTGTCGCTCTATCTGAAACTGGCACATTCCAGGGACGGGGGCAAGTTCAGCTTCTTGCTGGAGTCCGTCGTTGGCGGCGAGCGGTTTGGCCGCTACAGCTTCATCGGTTTGCCGGCGCGGACCCTGGTGCGCACCAGCGGCTTCGGCGCCGACGTGCTGACCGAGGTGGTTCGGGATGGCCAGGTCATCGAAACCTCCAAAGCCAACCCGCTGGACTTCATCAGCGACTACCAGAAGCGTTTCAAGGTCGCGCTGCGGCCGGGCCTGCCGCGTTTTTGCGGTGGCCTGGCGGGTTATTTCGGTTACGACACCGTTCGCTATATCGAGAAGAAACTCGAAGCGTCCTGCCCGCCCGACACGCTGGGTTGTCCCGACATCATGCTGCTGCAATGCGAGGAGCTGGCGGTCATCGACAACCTTTCGGGCAAGCTCTACCTGATCGTTTACGCCGACCCCGCCCTGCCTGAGGCCTATGCCAATGCCAGGAAGCGCGTGCGCGAACTCAAGGAGCAACTGAAGTACTCGGTCAGTGCGCCGGTGGTCAAACCGACCCAGGGTTACCCGGCCGAGCGCGATTTTGCCAAGGCCGATTACCTGGCTGCCGTGGAGCGCGCCAAGCGGCTGATCGAGGCCGGCGACTTCATGCAGGTGCAGGTCGGCCAGCGCATCAAGAAGCGTTACACCGAGTCGCCGCTGTCGTTGTACCGGGCGCTGCGTTCGCTCAATCCCTCGCCCTACATGTATTACTACCACTTTGGGGATTTCCATGTGGTGGGCGCCTCGCCGGAAATCCTGGTGCGCCAGGAAAAGGTGGAGGCCGGAGAAAAAATCACGGTCCGCCCGCTCGCCGGTACGCGGCCACGGGCCTCATCGCCGGAGGCCGACGCGGCGATCGAGCAGGAGCTGATCAACGACCCGAAAGAACGCGCCGAACATGTGATGCTGATTGACCTGGCACGCAACGACATCGGGCGCATCGCCAAAACCGGGACGGTCAAGGTGACCGAGGCCTTTGCGGTTGAGCGTTACAGCCATGTGATGCACATCGTCAGCAACGTCGAAGGCATTCTGCTCGATGGCATGAGCAACATGGATGTGCTCAAGGCCAGCTTTCCGGCAGGCACGCTGACCGGTGCGCCCAAGGTGCATGCGATGGAGCTGATTGACCAACTGGAGCCGACCAAACGCGGCTTGTACGGCGGCGCTTGCGGTTATCTCAGCTATGCCGGTGACATGGACGTGGCGATTGCCATCCGCACCGGCGTCATCAAGGACCAGATGCTCTATGTGCAGGCGGCGGCAGGCGTGGTGGCCGATTCGGTGGCCGAGCTCGAATGGAAAGAGACCGAGGCCAAGGCACGCGCGCTGCTGCGGGCGTCCGAGCTGGTTGAAGAAGGCCTGGAATAAGGAGCGGATCATGAAATTACTGATGATCGACAACTACGACTCCTTCACCTACAACATCGTGCAGTATTTCGGCGAACTCGGCGCGCAGGTCGAGGTTTTCCGCAACGACGAGATCACGCTCGAAGGCATCGCAGAACGTGCGCCGGACCGGCTGGTGATCTCACCCGGCCCCTGTTCACCCGCCGAGGCCGGCATCTCGGTTGCTGCCATCCAGCACTTTGCCGGCAAGCTGCCGATCCTCGGTGTCTGCCTGGGTCACCAGGCGGTAGGCGCGGCATTTGGCGGCAAGATCGTTCGCGCTCAGCAATTGATGCACGGCAAGACCAGTGTCATCAGCACCACGCAGCAGGGCGTGTTTGCCGCTTTGCCCAAACAGTTCACCGTCAATCGCTATCACTCGCTGGCGATTGAAAAATCATCCTGCCCCGATATGCTGGCCGTCACCGCCTGGACTGATGACGGCGAGATCATGGGCGTGCGCCACAAAGAGCTGGCCATCCAGGGCGTGCAGTTTCACCCCGAATCCATACTCACCGAGCATGGCCACGCCATGCTGAAAAACTTTTTGGTGCAGGCCGCATGAAAAGTGATATGAATTTAGTAGCTGCTCGCGCCTGCTGCTTATGGGCTGGAGGCCGAAATGATGGTTGATCTGCGCAGTGACACCGTGACCCAGCCCACACCAGCCATGCGTGAGGCCATGCTGGCCGCCCCGTTGGGCGACGATGTGTTTGGCGGTGACCCCAGCGTCAATGCCTTGCAGGAAAAAATTGCCGGCCTGCTCGGTTTTGAGGCTGCCTTGTTTGTGCCCACCGGCACGCAGAGCAATCTGTGCGCCATCCTCAGTCACTGCCAGCGCGGTGACGAATACATCGTCGGGCAGATGGCGCACTGCTACCGCTGGGAAGGTGGCGGCGCGGCGGTGTTTGGCAGCGTGCAGCCGCAGCCGCTGAATCACCAGCCCGACGGCAGCCTGGCCCTGGCCGACATCGAGGCGGCCATCAAACCCGACGACGCGCATTTCGCGCGGAGCCGGCTGCTCGCGCTGGAAAACACGCTGGGCGGGAAACTGCTGCCTTTTGAGTATGTGCAACAGGCGACGGCGCTGGCCAAGAGCAAGGGCTTGGACCGGCATCTGGATGGTGCGCGCCTGTTTAATGCTGCCGTCGCACAGGCGGCGCAAACTGGCGGCAATCCGTGCCCCGCCGCCGGGCCGTCCCAAGGCGGGGCAGCCCCCGCGGGGGGCAGCGACCCACACGAAGTGGGGGAGCGTGGGGGCGATATTTTTGCCGAGGCGCGGCGTATCGCGCAGTGTTTTGACAGCGTGTCGGTGTGTTTCAGCAAGGGGCTTGGCGCGCCGGTCGGTTCCGCGCTGTGCGGCTCACGTGAATTCATCGCCCGGGCGCACCGCATCCGCAAAATGGCCGGCGGCGGCATGCGCCAGGCGGGCATGCTGGCCGCGGCGGCTTCACACGCCCTGGACCACCATGTGGGTCGCCTGGCGCAGGATCATGCGCTGGCCCGACACCTGGCCGATGGCCTGGCTGGTATCCAGGGCCTGGAAGTTGAGGTACCGCAAACCAACATCGTGTTCGTGGACCTGACGGGTGCGGCCAGGGCGCAGTCCGCCGCTCTGCTCAAACACCTGGCGAGTCAGGGCATTGAGGCGACGGGCCTTTACCGTTTGCGTTTTGTCACCCACCTGGACGTGGACGCGGCCGGTGTGGACCGCGCGGTGGCCGCTATCCGGCAGTTCTTCAAAGCGAAGTGAGCCGACATGCCTGACTTCCAGCACTTGTTGCTTTTCGTCGCGGCCGGCTGGCTGCTTAACCTGACGCCGGGCCCGGATGTGCTTTACATCGTCACCAACTCCCTGCGGTCTGGGGCGCGCGCAGGTATTGTGGCCGGGCTGGGCATCACGGCGGGCTGCTTTGTGCACATCGTGGCGGCTGCGGTGGGTATCGGCGGGCTGCTGGCTGCCTCGGCCACGGCGTTCACCGTGCTCAAGTGGCTGGGCGCGGGCTACCTGCTGTGGATAGGCATCAAAATCCTGTTTTCCAAGCGCCCGCAAACCAGTACCGACTTGCTGGCCGCCGCCGCCAGCGAGCCGCCGCGCCAGTTGCGCGCGGTGTTTGTCGGCGGGTTCTGGACAAACGTGCTCAATCCCAAAGTAGCCATGTTCTTCCTGGCTTTTGTGCCGCAGTTCATCGTGCCGGATGCTGCCAACCCGGCGCTGGCTTTTGCGCTGCTCGGTGTGTTGTTCAACCTCAACGCCATCCCGGTCAACATTGGCTGGGCGCTGGTTGCTGCGTGGATGGCCAGGCGCGAAGCGGTGCAGCGTGGCATGCACTGGCTGGACCGCGCGGCCGGCCTGATGTTTATCGGGTTTGGCATCAAGCTGGCCATGTCCGACAATCCTTCCGAACACTGAGAGCACCACCATGCCCCTGACCAACAAAATCACGCCGCAGGAAGCGCTGCAACGTACCATCGAGCACCGCGAGATTTTTCACGACGAAATGCTCAAGATCGTGCGCCTGATCATGAGCGGCGAGCTGTCGCCTGTGATGATGGCGGCGCTGATCACCGGCCTGCGTGTCAAGAAGGAAACGATTGGCGAAATCACCGCCGCCGCCCAGGTGATGCGCGAGTTTTCGACCAAGGTCCACGTGGCCGACAAGACACACCTGGTCGACATCGTCGGTACCGGCGGCGACGGCTCGCACACCTTCAACATCTCGACCTGTTCGATGTTTGTCGCTGCCGCCGCCGGCGCCAAGGTCAGCAAACATGGCGGCCGCAGTGTCAGCAGCAAGTCGGGCAGCGCCGACGTGCTCGAAGCCCTGGGCATCAACATCAATCTGCCGCCCGATGCCATCGCCCGGTGCATCGAAGAGGTCGGCGTCGGTTTCATGTTTGCGCCCAATCACCATCCAGCGATGAAAAACGTTGCGCCTGTCCGCAAGGAACTTGGCGTGCGCACCATCTTCAACATCCTGGGGCCGCTGACCAACCCGGCCGGGGCGCCCAACATCCTGATGGGGGTGTTTCACTCCGACCTGGTCGGCATCCAGGTGCGTGCCTTGCAGCGCCTGGGCGCCGAACATGCGCTGGTGGTCTACGGCAAGGACGGCATGGACGAGGTGTCGCTGGGCGCGGCCACCGTGGTGGGCGAGCTCAAAAACGGCGAAATCACCGAGTACGAGATTCATCCCGAGGACTTTGGACTGGCCATGGCCAGCAACCGCAGCTTGCGGGTGGAAACCCCCGAACAGTCCATGACCATGCTCAAGGGCGTACTCGCCAATGAGCCGGGCGCGGCGCGTGACATCGTCATTCTCAACGCCGGCGCCGCGCTGTATGCGGCCAACGTGGCCGACAGCATGAAAGCCGGCATGGAGCTGGCGCGTCAGGCCATCGCTTCCGGCGCCGCCCAAGGCAAGCTGGAGCAGCTTGTTTCCACCTCCAAAGCCTTGGCGACCTGACGATGTCCGATATCCTGAACAAAATTGTGGCCGTCAAACGCCAGGAAGTGGCTGTGGCGATGAAGCGCAAACCGCTGGACGCGATGCGTTTCGACGCCGAATCGCGGGTGCTGACGCGGGACTTCGCCGGCGCGCTGCGCGCCAAAATCGCCGCCGGCAAGCCTGCCGTGATCGCCGAAGTCAAGAAAGCCAGCCCCTCCAAAGGTGTGTTGCGAGCCGATTTCATCCCGGCCGACATCGCCCAAAGCTACGCTGAACATGGCGCAGCGTGCTTGTCAGTGCTCACTGACAAGGATTTTTTTCAGGGCAGTGTCGACTACCTGAAGCAAGCCAGAGCCTCTTGCGACCTGCCGGTGTTGCGCAAGGACTTCATCGTCGATCCCTACCAGGTGTACGAGTCGCGCGTCATGGGGGCTGACTGCATTTTGCTGATCGCCGCCTGCCTGGACGATGCGCAGATGAAATCGCTGGAGGCCCTGGCCATGTCGCTGGACATGGCGGTACTGGTGGAGGTACATGACCGCGCCGAGCTGGACCGTGCGCTCAAGCTCAAGACGCCGCTGCTGGGCATCAACAACCGCAACCTGCAGACTTTCGAGGTATCCCTGGACATCACGCTGACCCTGCTTCAGCACGTGCCAGCCGATCGCCTGCTGGTGACCGAATCCGGCATCACGACACCGGCCGAGGTAGCCCACTTGCGGGGCGCCGGGGTGAACGCCTTTCTGGTCGGCGAGGCCTTCATGCGCGCCGAGGAGCCGGGCGTGGCGCTTGCCGCCCTGTTTCCGGATGCTATAAATTAGATAGCTGCTTGCGCTTATGTCACAAGGGCTACAGGTCGATTTGGCCTTTGAAAACCTGTCAAAACCGGTGCCAGAAGGTATTGGCCGCAGCCGTCATCTGGCGCGCTGGAACCCGGCCGATTGGCCGCTGGCCGCCGACTGGGCGCCGGTTATCGGCCAGTTTCTGGCAAGCCAGTCTGGCCAGCAATTGGGTGCCTTCATTGAGCGACGCCTGGCCGACGGCGCCATCGTCTACCCGCCTCAGCCGTTTCGGGCCTTGGACCTGACGCCGCTGGCCGATGTGCGCGTTGTCGTCCTGGGGCAAGACCCTTACCATGGCCCCGGTCAGGCGCAGGGCCTGGCCTTTTCTGTTCCGGACGGGCTCAAACCGCCGCCCAGCCTGCGCAACATGTTCAAGGAACTGGCGCGCGACCCGGCTGTGGATGCTGAGCAACACAGCGGTGGGTCGCTGGAGCGCTGGGCCAGACAGGGCGTGTTGCTGCTCAATACCAGTCTGACCGTGGAAGAGGGCCAAGCCGCCAGCCACGCCAAACAGGGCTGGGAGGCCTTGACTGACCAGCTGATCAGTGCCGTCTCGGCGAAGCCCGAACCTGTGGTTTTTTTGCTCTGGGGTGCCCACGCCCAAGCCAAAGAGGTGCTGATCGCCCCCCGTCACCGCATCTTGAAGGCCAACCATCCTTCGCCGCTTTCCGCTGTGCGTCCGCCTCTGCCTTTCATCGGCTGTGGACATTTCAGTGCTGCCAACCGGTTTCTTGAGGGCCATGGACGTGGCCCCATTCACTGGTAAGCACTTGTTGTTCGGGATTGCCGGATGTCAAATTTCCATGGCATAATCTGAGGTTCGCCAAAGGAGAGGTGGCCGAGTGGTTAATGGCAGCAGACTGTAAATCTGCCCTCTAACGAGTACGCTGGTTCGAATCCAGCCCTCTCCACCAGCGATGAATTGATGTTGCAGGCGCAATTCGGCATGTAGGCAAGCAGTCTGGACAAGTTGGATACCGTTTTTCGGGGTTGCCGGGGTTTCAAAACCGTGGCAACCGATGCGGGAGTAGTTCAATGGTAGAACCCTAGCCTTCCAAGCTAATGACGCGGGTTCGATTCCCGTCTCCCGCTCCATGGCAGCAGTGCTGGTTGTTGTTGGTAGTGACAGTTTTTGAATTAGGCCCATTTGGCTCAGTGGCAGAGCACTCCCTTGGTAAGGGAGAGGTCCCGGGTCCGATTCCCGGAATGGGCACCATTTCTTTGGCAGGGCCGAGGCGATTGCCGGGCTGGGCTGCAAGTGGTGACGTGTGAGTTGAATAATTTTCGTAAGTCAATCCTTTAGGTATTTGGAGTCGAAAAAATGGCAAAAGGCAAATTTGA
>NZ_JAYWHI010000021.1:0-13258 GCF_043778355.1 Polaromonas sp. | reverse complement strand
GGGCCGAGGAGCGCAGCCGAAAACGGATCAGGGCGAGCGATTGTCTGAGGCGCTAGCCGAGTTCGAGCTCGATCCCGTTTTCGGCGAGCACCGCAGGTTGCCCGTAGCGCAGCGGAGGGACCCGGACCATCGGGTCGCCTTCTCTTTGCTTACTTTCTGTTGGCGACGCAAGAGAAAGTGAGTCGCCCGCCGGGGCGAGACCCGGCTTGGTGGCAGAGCAACTGATTCGGAAGCCACCCAGGAAGCAGTAAAAAATCACTTCCCCCTAAAATCACAACGTGACCCTTGCCTCCCTCCCCCGCCGCCCCATTCGCGAACTGCCCGACGAACTGATCAGCCAGATCGCTGCAGGCGAGGTGGTGGAGCGCCCGGCCTCGGTGGTGCGGGAGCTGGTGGACAACGCGCTGGATGCCGGCGCCACGCAGGTCACGGTGCGGCTGCAGGCCGGCGGCGTGCGGTTGATCGCCGTGGAGGACGACGGCTCCGGCATTCCGCAGGGCGAACTGGCAGTTGCGCTCAGGCGGCATGCCACCAGCAAGATTTCGTCGCTGCAGGACCTGGAGGCTGTCGGCACCATGGGTTTCAGGGGCGAGGCGCTGGCGGCGATCAATTCGATTGCCGACATGAACCTGCTGTCGCGGACCGAAGGCGACAGCCACGCCTGGCAGCTCGATGGCCGCTCCGGCGAGCTCAAACCGGTGGCACGCAGTCGCGGCACCACGGTCGAGGTGCGCGAGCTGTTTTACGCAACACCGGCGCGCCGCAAGTTTTTGAAAACCGACGCCACCGAACTGGCACACTGCATCGAGGCGGTGCGCCGCCATGCGCTGGTGCGGCCCGACGTGGGTTTTGCGATCTGGCACGAGGGCAAGCTGGTCGAGCAGTGGCGCGCCTGCGACGACGCGGCGGGCCAAAGCGCCCACGACCAGCGCCTGGCCGATGTGCTGGGCAGCGAACTGCTGGCGCAAAGTGTGGCCGTCGATTACCGCTCGGGCACGCTGCACATCACTGGTCGCGCTGGCATTCCCGATGCGGCGCGGGCGCGTGCCGACCAGCAGTTTGCCTATGTCAACGGGCGTTACGTGCGCGACAAGGTGCTGACCCACGCCGCGCGCAGCGCCTACGAGGACGTGCTGCACGGCCACCGCCAGCCGGTCTATGCGCTGTATGTGGCGATGGATCCGGCACGCGTGGACGTCAACGTGCACCCGACCAAGATCGAGGTGCGTTTCCGCGACAGCCGCGAAGTGCACCAGGCGGTGCGCCATGCGGTTGAAAACGCGCTGGCGGCCCCGCGTGCGGCTGCGGCCGCGCTGGCAGCACCGAACGGCATCATTCCCGGAAGTTTTGAACCAAATCGGCCGCTAGCCCATGCCGGATGGGCGCAACCAGCTATCAATTTCGGAGCACAGCAGGCTACGCGCCAGGATGCACGCGTTTCCGACTTTGAAGCGATGTGGCCTTCTGCAAACCCTTCCGCAGTTCTCCATGAGCCTGACCAGGGGTTTCACAGGGCAGAGGCTTCGCCCGCGCGCAGCGACAACGCCGACCTGCCTCCAGGTGACTGGCCGCTGGGCCGCGCCATCGCGCAGTTGCAGGGCATTTACGTGCTGGCCGAAAACACGCAGGGCCTGGTGATTGTGGACATGCACGCGGCACATGAACGCATTGTTTACGAGCGCCTGAAAAGCCAGCTCGACACCGCCGCGGCCATCAGCAGCCAGCCGCTGCTGATCCCGGCCACCTTTGCCGCCACGCCGCAGGAAGTGGCCACCGCCGAGGCCAGCGAACAGACCCTGAAGGCGCTCGGCCTGGAGATCACGCCGTTTTCGCCACGCACCCTGGCGGTGCGTGCGGTGCCGACCAGCCTCGCGCAGGGCGACGCGGTGGAACTGGCGCGCAGCGTACTGGCCGAACTGGCCCAGCACGAGGCCAGCACGGTGATCCAGCGCGCGCAAAACGAGTTGTTATCGACCATGGCCTGCCACGGCGCCGTGCGCGCCAACCGCAAACTCACCCTCGACGAGATGAACGGCCTGCTGCGCCAGATGGAGGCCACCGAGCGCTCCGACCAGTGCAACCACGGCCGGCCAACCTGGCGTCAGGTCACGGTCAAAGAGCTGGACAGCCTGTTTTTGCGCGGGCGCTGAACACCTGCACGGTCGCCGGCCGGAATCAGCCCAGCCACCAGGCCAGTGCGCCTGCCAGGCAGCTCACCGAGGCCACCACAGTCAGGCCCGCGCGCAGGCCCAGCCAGCCGCTCAGACCGAAGCGGAGGTACAAGCGACGATCGACCCCATAACAGGCGATCAATGTGGCCGGCGCGAGCAGCAGGCCCCAGCGCGGGGGCAGCAAAACCGCCAGCCAGCCCAGCAGGCTGGGGCTCACGCCCCACAGCAGCTGCGCCGCATCCGTCGTCTGCTCGCGCATGGCCAGACCCCAATGGATGCCCCCCAGAAAACTCGCGATCAGCGCCGCGTAAACCAGCAGCGCTGCGGTTGGCAGCCGATCCTGCAAGCCGACCAGCCAGACAGCTGCCGCGCCGGCGATGAAAGGCACGAGGCCCGCCACACCCAGCAGCCGGGCCAAGGGCGAAGGGGCCGCCAGTGTGCCCGGTCGGTCCGGGGCACCGCCGGGTAAGGGATGCAAAGATGACATCACCCCAGTTTAGAACAAGCCCCTGGCTATTTCATAGCTTCACCAACCAGACATCAGCGGGAGTACAAGATGCTGCAAAAATCAATGTGCATGCGAACTTTTACAGCCCTATTCACTCAGTCATGAACATGAAACGCTGGACCCTCTTCGCCGCCCTCGCCCTGGCCCTCGGTTTTGCCGTCCTCGCCGGCTGCAGCACCCTCGACGAACGCCAGCGCGCCTGGATCTTCCAGCCCAGCGACCGGACCTGGAGCGGTGGCCTGGCCGCAGCCGAAGGCATGGACGATGTGTGGATCGAGCTGCCCGCCGCCTCAAACGGTGAGGAGCCGGTCAAGCTACACGGCCTGTGGCTGCCTGCCGATCAGCCTAAAGCGCCCATTCTGTTGTACCTGCATGGCGCGCGTTACAACGTGACCGGCTCGGCACCCCGCATGCGCCGCATGCAGGAACTGGGTTTTTCGGTGCTGGGCGTGGACTACCGGGGCTTTGGCAAAAGCACGCAAGCCCTGCCGTCTGAGGAAACCGCTTACCAGGACGCGCGCGCCGCCTGGGACTGGCTGGCCAAAAAATATCCGGACCGGCCGCGTTATGTGTTCGGTCACTCGCTGGGCGGGCCCATCGCCATTCACCTGGCCACCGAGGTCGGCGACGAAAGCGGCACAATTGTCGAGGGCACCTTCACCTCGATCGCTGACGTGGTCAGCACCTCCAAGTGGGGTTGGGTGCCAGTGTCGCTGCTGATCACCCAGCGTTTTGAAGCCGCTCGCAAGGTCAGCAAGATTGGTTCGCCGCTGTTGGTGGTGCATGGCGGTGAAGACCGCCTGATCCTGCCCGACCTGGGGCGCAAGCTGTATGAAGCCGCGGCCCAGCCCAAGCGTTTTGTGCTGGTCGAAGGCGGCTCGCACCACAACACCAATTCGGTCGGCCAGGCCCAGTACCGGCAGGCGCTGGCAGAGTTGTTCAGCCTGAAATAAGCGCCTCGGGAAGCGCCAGACAGTGCTTGCGGATGCGCGGCTGATCACGCGCCGCAGAGACTTGTTCAGCGCTTCCCCCATCTGCTACCCTCAGATCAATGCCGCTTACCCCGCCCGCTGCCCTGTCCTCCCCCATCGCTCCGGCCATGCCCGCCGCCCTGGTGGTGCTGGTGCTCACGCTGCTGCTGGGCATCCAGCCCATCACCACCGACCTGTACCTGCCGGCGCTGCCTGCGCTGACTGAAGGCTTCGGCGCACCGATGGCGCAGGCGCAGCTCACGCTGACCGGCCTGTTGCTGGCCTTCGGTATTTCCCAGCTGTTCTGGGGACCGCTGTCCGACCGTTTTGGCCGCCGGCCCATCCTGCTGTGGGGCCTGGGCGCTTACGTGCTGGCGGCCATCGGCGCGGCGCTGGCGCCGTCGATGGCGCTGCTGATCATCTGGCGCATCGTTCAGGGCGCGGCCATGGGCGCCGCTGTGATGTGCGCGCGCGCCATCGTGCGCGACCTTTACGCACCGGTGGCCGCTGCACGTGCCATGTCGCGCGGGCTCACCGGCCTGGGCGTGATCGCCTGCCTGAGCGCACCGCTGGGTGGCCTGCTGTCGGACATCTTCAACTGGCGCGCCGCCTTGCTGGCGCTGGCGGTGTTCGGCGCGGTCGCGCTAGCGATGATCATGCTGCGCTTTGAAGAAACCCTGACACTGAAAAACCCGCGCGCACTGGAGCCGCGCACCCTGGTGCGCACCTGGTGGACCATTGTGCGCAACCCGACCTTCGTCGCCTTCTCGGCGCTGGCCACCGCCTCCTACGGCGGGCTGTTCACCTTCCTGGCGTCTTCGTCCTTTATTTTCATCAAGGTGCTGGGCCTGTCCAAGACCGACTACGGTCTGGTGATGTTTTCGATGTCTTTTGTTTATGTGCTGGGCACCTTCTGGTGCCGCCGGTTGTTGCCACGTTTTGGCGTGCGCCGCTCGGTCGCGTTGGCCGGCGTCCTGACGCTCAGCGGCGGCCTGCTGATCGGCACGCTGGCCTGGGCCGGCATCCACAATGTCTGGGCCCTGCTGCTGCCTTATTACCTGTTTGTTTTTGCGCATGGTGTGCACCAGCCCTGCAGCCAGAGCGGCGCCGTCAGCCCCTTTCCCGGCGCAGCGGGCGCGGCATCGGCGCTCAATGGCTTCCTGATGATGCTGGCCGCCTTTGCCATGGGCGGCTGGCTCGGCAGCCACATGGACGGCACGGTGTTTCCGCTGGCCTATGGCGTGTTGTTCTGGAGTGTGTGCGTGTCCGTGACGGCCTGGACGCTGGTTCAGAAACACGGCGACCCGGCGGGGCTGGCCGCCGCACCGGTGCGCCCATGACCGCAGCGCGCTGGATCGGGCTGGCCGGACCCACCGCCTCGGGCAAAACCGCTGCGGCGCTGGCGCTTGCGGCGCAGCAGCCGGTTGAAATCATCAGCGTCGATTCGGCCCTGGTCTACCGCGGCATGGACATTGGCACCGCCAAACCCACGGCGGCCGAACTGGCCGCCGCACCGCACCACCTGATCAACATCCGCGATCCGCTGCAGGCCTACAGCGCTGCCGAGTTTGTGCTTGATGCCACGCGGCTGATCGGCGAGATCAGCGCGCGCGGCAAGCTGCCGCTGCTGGTCGGCGGCACCATGCTGTATTTCAAGGCGCTGCGCGACGGGCTCGACGACATGCCGACCGCCGACCCGGCCGTGCGCGCTGAACTCGAAGCCGAAGCCGCGCAAAAAGGCTGGCCGGCGCTGCACGCCGAGCTGACGGCGGTTGACGCCATCACGGCGGCGCGGCTGGCGCCCAATGACTCGCAGCGCATCTCTCGCGCGCTGGAGGTGTTTCGCGTCTCGGGCCAGCCGCTGTCTTTTTTCCAGAAACAAAACGCTATCGAAAAAGGAGCTGCTCACGCCCGCTCGGAAAGGGCTGGCGCTCTGATTTCTCTTGAACCGCAGGACCGCGCCTGGCTGCATGAACGTATCGCGCAACGCTTCGACACCATGCTGGCCAGCGGTTTTCTGGACGAAGTGAAGGCCCTGCGTGCGCGCGGCGACCTGCACACGGACCTGCCATCGATGCGCTGTGTCGGTTACCGCCAGGCCTGGGAAGCGTTGGATGGCGACTGGCCGCTGGCCGAGCTGCGCGAGCGCGGCATCGCCGCCACGCGCCAGCTCGCCAAGCGCCAGATCACCTGGCTGCGCTCCATGCCAGACCGCCACATCGTCACCTGCGACGCGCCGGATGCGCTGCAGCAGGTGCTCCACGCAGTCTCCGCCCTGGGGACGAGGACCACAGTCACATGACAACACTCCCGCCGGTTTTTACCGTTCCCGTCTGTCATCCCGGACTTGATCCGGGATCCATGTCGCACAAACCACTTTCCCGGCCCGCGTCGCATGGATTGCGGGTCAGGCCCGCAATGACAAAGCCGGCGGGAGGCGCCCTGCCATGAGCCTACGCATCCACCAGCTCGGCAAACACTATGGTGAGGTCGCCGTGTTCTGCAACGTGTCGCTCGACGTCGCCCCCGGCGAGTTTGTGGCCATCGTTGGCGAATCGGGCGTCGGTAAGTCGACCTTGCTGAACTGCATGGCCGGGCTCGACAGTTGGGACAGCGGCTCGGTGGCGCTGGACGGTGTCGACATCGGCGCTCTGGGCGACGACCAGCGCGCCCTGCTGCGCCGCGAAAAAGTCGGTTTTGTGTTTCAGGCCTTTCATGTGTTGCCGCATCTCGATGTGGCGCAAAACATCGCGCTGCCGCTGTTGCTGCTGGGCCAACACGACGATGCCCGCGTGTCAGCCATGCTGGCCGCCGTCGGCCTGGACGGCCTGGGCACACGCCTGCCGCAGCAGCTGTCGGGCGGGCAGTTGCAGCGGGTGGCGATTGCGCGCGCGCTGATCCACCGCCCCGGCCTGCTGCTGGCCGACGAGCCGACCGGCAACCTCGATCCGACCACCGCCGCCCGCGTGATGGACGCGCTGGTGGCGCAAACGCGTGAACACGGCGCCTCGCTGGTACTGGTGACTCATTCCGAAACTGCGGCGGCGCGCGCCGACCGCGTATTGCATCTGAGCAGCGAAGGCATACGCGCCTGACAACCTGAACGTCCTCCTGCCATGAGCGCATCCTGTTTTGAGACCCTGGAACTGCTGCCGGTCACGCCGCCCCGGCAACTGTTTGTGCTGCTGCATGACGCCGGCGGCTCTGCGGTGGACATGATGGATTTCGCCAACCGGCTCGGCGAAGCCTTTCCCGAAGCGGCCGTCGTGATGCCCGAGGGCGCCGAGTCGATCCACCTCGGGCAGACCGAGCGCCACTGGTTTACGTCTTTTGAACTGACCGACAGCAACCGTACGGAACGCGTGGCCAAGGTCGTACCCGCGCTGACCGCCTTCCTGCGTGAGCAGCAGGCGCGGTTTGGCATCCTGCAGTCCGACACCGCCGTCGCCGGTTTCGGTCAGGGCGCCACGCTGGCGCTGGCGATCAGCGACATACACGACGGCCTGGCCGGCCGGGTGCTGGCCTTTTCAGGCAGCTACGCCGCCCTGCCCGACAAGGCCCCCGCCCTGACCACCTTGCACCTGTTGCACGGACGGCAAGACAGGGCGGTTCCCGCGCAAGTGACGCAGCAGGCTTATGCGCGGCTGATGGAACTTGGCGCCGACGCCACCTGCGACATCGCGTCAACCATAGGCCACGCGCTGCATCCTGCGCTGATGGACCAGGCGGTGCAACGCCTGCTGACCTGCGTGCCGCTGCGCTTCTGGCGCTCGGCCTGAGGGGGCTGCCGTTTCAGCCTTCGGCCAGCAGCGCGGCGTAACGCGCCAGGTCGACATTGCCACCGCTGATGATCACGCCCACGCGCATGCCACGGATCGCCGCAGCATCGGCGCAGGCACCGGCAAACGCCAGGCAACCGGTCGGCTCCACCACCATCTTCATGCGCTCGGCAAAAAAGCGCATCGCCTCGACCAATTGCGCATCGCTGACGGTCAGGATGTCGGTCACATCGCGCCGGATGATGCCAAAAGTGTAGGCGCCCAGATGCTGGGTTTGCGCGCCATCGGCGATGGTCTGCGGCACCGGAATCTGCACGATGTGCCCGGCGCGCAGCGACTGCTGGCCGTCATTGCCAGCCTCGGGCTCGACCCCGAACACCTGACAGGCGGGTGACAGCGCGCGTGCGGCCAGGGCCGAGCCGCTGGTCAAACCGCCGCCGCCCAGGCACACATACAGCCGGTCCAGCGGACCGGTCTCTTCAATCAGTTCTTTCGCGGCGGTGCCCTGGCCGGCAATCACGTCGGGATGGTCGTAAGGCGGAATCAGTGTCATCCCCCGCTCGGCGGCCAGCCGCTGCGTCAGGGCTTCCCGGTCTTCGGTAAAGCGGTCATAGAGCACCACCTCGGCGCCGTAGCCACGGGTGGCGGCCAGCTTGGCGGCCGGCGCGTCCTGCGGCATCACGATCAGCGCCGGCATGGCCAGGAGCCGGGCCGACAGCGCCACCGCCTGTGCATGGTTGCCCGATGAAAAAGCGATGGCCCCGGCGCGGCGCTGCGCGGCGTCAAATTTCGACAACGCATTAAACGCGCCGCGAAACTTGAAGGCGCCCATACGCTGAAAGTTCTCGCATTTGAAGAAGAACTGCGCGCCCCAGCGCGTATCAGCGGTGGCAGAACGCAGCACCGGTGTGCGGTGCGCATGGTTTTCGATCCGCGCGGCGGCGGCAACAACATCGTCATACGTGGGAAGCTGCATCACCAGGGCCTTTCATGAATATCAGGACAGAACCATAACGCAATCACGGCCGGCGCCCCGAAGGGCACAATCAGCACATGCGCGCGCTGCTTTCCACCTTCTCCTGGCAGGAGCTGCTGCACCACCGCTGGCGCAATGCGGCCGCGGTGGCTGCGGTGATGCTCGGTGTGGCGCTGGCGTTTTCGGTGCAACTGATCAATGCCTCGGCGCTCAGCGAGTTTTCCCAGGCGGTGCGTTCAGTCAATGGCCAACCGGATCTGGAGCTGCGCGCGGTGCGCGGCGGTTTTGACGAAGCGCTGTATGCGCGTATTGCGGCCCACCCGCAGGTCGTCGCAGCCAGCCCGGTGCTCGAACTCGGCACCTATGCCGTCGGTGCCGATGGCCAGCGTGTGGCCCTGCGCGTGGTCGGCGTCGATGCGCTGGTGGTGGCCCGGCTGGCCCCGGCCCTGATGCCGGTGCCCGCTGCCGATGCGGCACGTTTGGCGCTGTTCACACCCGGCTCGGTGTTCCTCAACGCGGCAGCCCGGCAGGCGCTGGCCGGCCAGCGCCTGCGGCTGCAAAGCGGCCTGCAACTGCTGGACGTGCAGGTGGCGGGCAGCGTCGCCGCCGGCGGCGCGCCGCTGGCGGTGATGGACATCGCTGCAGCGCAGGAGCTGTTTGGCCGCATCGGCGAGCTGTCGCGCATCGACCTGCGCCTGCTGACCGGCAGCGACCGCGCCGCCCTCATCGCCACATTGCAGTTGCCGGCGGGCATCACCGCCACCGAACCGGGCGACGACGCCCAGCGCGTCAGCAACCTGTCGCGCGCCTACCGCGTCAACCTGACGGTGCTGGCACTGGTGGCGCTGTTCACCGGCGCCTTTCTGGTGTTTTCGGTGTTGTCGCTGAGCGTGGCCAAACGCGCGCAGCAATTTGCGCTGCTCGGTGTGCTCGGCCTGACCGGCCGCGAGCGCCTGCGCCTAGTGCTGTGGGAGTCGGCGCTGCTGGGCGGCGTCGGCAGCGTCGCCGGCATCGCGCTCGGTACAGCGCTGGCAGCGCTGGCCCTGCGCCTGCTCGGCGGTGATTTGGGCGGTGGCTATTTTTCGGGCGTGGCCCCGGCGCTGCAATGGGACGGGTCTGCGGCGCTGGTCTACGGCCTGCTCGGTGTGGCCGCCGCGCTGGTCGGTGGCTGGTGGCCAGCGCGCGCTGCGCAGAAGTTGCCGCCGGCGCAAACCCTCAAGGGCCTGGGCGCGCCGCCGGCGGGCGGCACCCCGTGGCGGCTCAGTCTGCTGCTGATCGCCACTGCTGGCCTGCTGGCCTTCACGCCGCCAGTGGCCGGCATCGCGCTCGGCGCCTACTTGTCGGTCGGCCTGCTGCTGGTCGGCGGCATCAGCGCCCTGCCCTGGCTGATCGCGCTGCTCTATGACCGCATCGCGCCGCGCGTCGGCCGGCGCCTGCTGCCCTTGCTGGCGGTCGAACGCGCACGCCGCGTGCGTGGCAGCGCTGCGGTGGCCGTGAGCGGCGTGGTGGCCTCGCTGAGCCTGGCGGTCGCGCTGACGGTGATGGTGGCGAGTTTTCGCGACTCGGTCACGCAATGGCTGGACGTGGTGCTGCCGGCCGATCTTTATGCCCGCGCGGCCAGCAACACGGCCGCCAGCGACACCGTGTATTTCTCGCCAGACTTTGTAGCGGCGCTGGCGCAGGTCCCTGGCGTGGCTCGCACCGGCAGCTTGCGCGTGACACAACTGCTGCTGGACCCCGACCAGCCCGCCGTTGCGCTGATTGCCCGCGATCTGCAGGACCCTGCCGCCAGCCTGCCGCTGGTGGGCGAGCCGCTGCAGGTCCCGGCGGGCCACATCGCAATTTATGTCAGCGAACCCATGGTCGATTTGTATGGCGCACAGCCCGGCAGGGTGTTTGCCCCGCTTTCAGAGCCATTCAGGGCTCTAGCCCTTGCCGAACATGGGCTAACAGCTATCAATTCAGGAGCGAGTGTACCGCCTGACGACGGTGCGCCGAAGTTTTTCGTGGCCGGTGTCTGGCGCGACTACGCGCGCCAGTTCGGCGCCATCGCCATGGACCAGCGCGACTTTGAGCGCCTGACTGGCGACCGGCGTGTCAACGACCTGGCCTTGTGGCTGGTGCCCGGCGCGGCCGAGCCGCAGGTGCAGCAAGCGGTGCGCGCGCTGGCGCAAGCCAGTTCGCCGGGCGCAGGCGAACTGATCGAGTTCGCCTCCAGCAGCCAGATCCGCGCAACCTCGCTGCGCATCTTCGACCGCAGCTTCGCCGTGACCTACTGGCTACAGGCCGTGGCGATTGCCATCGGCCTGTTTGGTGTGGCGGCGAGTTTCAGCGCCCAGGTGCTGGCACGCCGCAAGGAATTCGGCCTGCTGGCGCACCTGGGCCTGACGCGCCGGCAAATCCTCACGCTGGTCGCCGGTGAAGGCGCGGCCTGGACGCTGGCCGGTGCACTGGCCGGTCTGGGTCTGGGCCTGGCGGTGTCGCTGGTGCTGGTGCATGTGGTGAACCCGCAGAGCTTTCACTGGACCATGGACCTGGCCCTGCCCTGGGACCGGCTCTTCGCCCTGTGTGCTGCGGTGGTGCTGGCAGGCACCGTCACCGCCTGGCTGGCGGGACGGGCGGCGGCGGGCCGGGATGCGGTGCTGGCGGTCAAGGAAGACTGGTAGGCGCAAAAACGCTATGGCAGGTGGTCTGCCGATGCGCGTTTTCGTTTGCTTACCTTGAAGGGCTGCGGTGCGCGGGATTGTCATCACGGCGCCACGCAGCAAGCCTAGGATGACAGCATCACTTCAACAAGGCCCACATCATGGCGTCCGCTCAATACCGCATTGAAAGCAGGAATCCTTTGCTGGGAAGTCTGCTACCCACCACGCACCAGGCCCTGTACGCCGACCGCTCGCTGGCGGTGGCTGTGGCGGTCAAAAGCCTGGCCGACCCGACGCGCCAGCAGATTCGCGTGGTGCATATTCCCAGCGGGGAAATTGTGTTCCAGACTTCAGAAATCAGTCATTGACGTCATCGCCTGCCCGACGCGGTATCCAAGCCGCGAGAACAGGCAGCAGTGAGGCGCCGCCACGGATTCCGGCTCGGGGCCGCCATCCCGGAACGCTCAGTGCGTGATGACCACCAGCACGCTGCAGGGCGCAAGTTCTATCAACGATTTGGACACCGAGCCGCGCCACCAGCGTGCGGCCCAGCCGTCCAGATGCCGGTGACCGACCACAATCAGGTCGGCGCCGATCTTGCCAGCGTACTTGGCAATCTCGTCCACGGTTTCTCCGAGCAACACCTCGCCTGTGGCCTGGTGGCCGGCCGCAGCAAGCTGGCTCAGGCCCTCGTCGAGGATGTTTTTGTACTTTTCCTTCTCGGCCTCGGCCAGGCTGCGGTCGTACACGCCGCCTTCGACACCGATCAGGTCCATGTAGAGCGGTGTGACGGCAATCAGCGTCAGCGAAGCCTGGCTCCACTGCGCCAGATCGCGGCAATCGAGAAGGGCCTTTTGCCCGGATTTGGAACCGTCATAAGCCAGTAATATTTTCTTGTACATGGTGTAAGTCTCCTGAGCCCAAGGTGAACCGATGGTTTAAAGGATAGACGCTCCATGGCCCGCGTGCAAGGCGCAATCACCCTTGAATGGCTCGGATGGCAAACTGCGAGAATCTGCGAATGCCTGGATCGCCGCCCTTCGTTCACCGCCGTCGCCTGCTGCTGGCCGGCGGCATGGCGGGACTGCTGGGCGCCAGCGGCAGCGCGCAGGCCCTGCCCGCCAAACCATTGCAATTTCCGCGCGATTTTGGTGCGCACCCGGACTTTCGCACCGAGTGGTGGTACATCACCGGTGTGGCCAGCGCCGGTACGCGCAGCTTTGGCTTTCAGTTGACCTTCTTCCGCTCGCGCGTGGACGGCACGCAAGCCATGGCCTCGAAGTTCGCCGCCAAACAACTGATCTTCGCGCACGCCGCCATCACCGATGTGTCGGGCAACAAGCTCTGGCACGACCAGCGCATCGCGCGCGAGGGGTTCGACATCGCCAGTGCCAGCACCCAGGACATGGCCCTCAAACTGCGCGACTGGTCGCTGCAAAGCGATGGCAAGACCCATACGGCAAAACTCCCTGCCGCCGACTTCAGCCTGGACCTGCAGTTCACAGAAACGCAGCCACTGCTGTTGCAGGGCAAGCAGGGCCTGTCACGCAAGGGGCCGGAAGCGAAACAGGCCAGTTATTACTACAGCCTGCCGCAACTGGCGACGCGCGGCGCCTTGAGCATCAAGGGCCAGACCTTCGAGATCACGGGCAAGGCCTGGCTGGACCACGAATGGAGCGAAGAGATATTGCACCCCGATGCCACCGGCTGGGACTGGATAGGCATGAACCTGGACGACGGCAGCGCTCTGACCGCTTTCCGGCTGCGCGACAAGGCCGGCAATGCATTGTGGGACGGCGGCTCGTTTCGCGCCGCCAAAGGTAACGCTTACAGCTTCAGCCGCGGCGAGGTGATCTTCCAGCCCGTGCGCCCCTGGAACAGCCCTTTGAGCCAGGCCAGCTACCCGGTCGAGTGGCGCGTCCGCACACCAGCCGACGTGTACACCGTGCGCGCCGTCATCGACAACCAGGAGCTCGACAGCCGGCAATCCACCGGCGCGATTTACTGGGAAGGCCTGAGCGAACTGATAGCCAGCAATGGCAAGATGGTCGGGCGCGGCTACCTGGAGATGACGGGGTACGCCGCGCCGCTGCGGCGCTGGAAAAGCCCGCTAAGCCAGACCAGCTATCCGGTCGAGTGGCTGGTACGCACGCCAGCCGACTTCTACACCGTGCGCGCCGTCATCGACAACCAGGAGCTCGACAGCCG
>NZ_JAYWHI010000020.1:0-33385 GCF_043778355.1 Polaromonas sp. | reverse complement strand
TCCGTGCGGCGCTGTTCGATCTGGGCCTGACTCACCCCGAAGCCGCGAAGCTCCTGCACGTGTCACTTCGCACTTTACAGAATTGGCTGAGCGGCCGGCATGAGGTGCCCTACGCCTCGTTCAAGCTGCTCAAGCTGATGCGCTACATGGAGCTACCGGGTGAATCGTGGCGCGGCTGGAGCTTTTCCCGTGGGATGTTGGTCACGCCTGAGGGTCGAACCATCTCGGGCAATGATGGCTCCTGGTGGACGTTGCTGGTCCGTCAGGCCCGGTGCTTCAGCTCCATGTACCGCAAATCCGGCCAGCTCGAGCGGGCCTTAATTGAGCTGACAGCCCTGTCTGGCCAGACCGTTCAGGCCTCCGTTCCGTCCATTTCCGAGGCGGGCCGGGCGGGTGCGCCGGTGCTTGGGGGCGACCGCAGGGCGCACCGGGCACCGGTGGGCCTGACCGACCAGACCGGCCTTGGCCGGGCGGCGGCGCAGCCGCCCGCCTTAATTTATCTTAAGAACACTACTCGACATAAACAGTCAGATCACGGCCTGTCTACATCCGGTGCTACTGAAACCATAGCGCCTAATTTCACATCATGGAAAGTAACAAATTATGGCTAAGCTAACTCGGGGTCAAAAGCGCGTTGCTTCCGCTCCTGGCGGTTTTGATGGATTGACCGCTCCACGGGCTGGCGGGTTGCTGGCGGGCTTGGTGGCAAGGGTCGTAGCCAAGCCTGCTCCTATCCGCCTGCTGGCCCCTAAACGTGTCCGGGACGCTATGCGTGTCGTTGAAGAGTATGTGGACACGCTGCCGGGGTCGGTGGACGGCAAGGGGGGTAAGTCATGAGGCCAGCGGACACTTTCACTGCTGCCCTGCCCGGCTGGTTTTCTCCCGCCGTGCATCGTGCCGTGGCTCTTTGCATGCGTCCGTCCAAGGTGCCATTGCGCCTTCGTAAGGTGCCGTTGTGGTTCCTGTGCCGGTACGCTGAGTACGTCGCTTGGAGGGTGCTCTGATGCCTCGTTACACACCTGAGCAGCTCAAAGTTGAGTACCTTAAGAAACTCGAGCGCGAGACTGAGACGTTGCCCCAGTTCTTGGCGCGTATGACGGTCGTCTATGAAGGGCGCCAGGAGCGGCTAGCGACTGCCGATGCTAGGCGCGCAGCCAGCTCCAAGGCATCGGTTGCCAAGCGTAAGGCTTTGGACCCTGAAGCCTTTAACCGTGCGCGCAGGGAGGCCGTCGCTCGATACGCTGCTGCTCATCCAGATCGGGTGCGTGAGAAGGTCAGGGTCAAAGAGCTAAAGCGCTTGGCCAAGAAGGCTGCTTTGCCTCCGGTGGTCAAGGCGGTGGCCGTGTCCAAAGTGAAGCACAAACCCGCCATCAAGGCCCAGGTCGACGCGTTGGCCCTTGCCGCTGCGGTTCCTAACTCGGTCTTTTCTCTCGCGTCCGTGGCGTCTGCGGGGGGCGTAGCGAAGCGTAGGGAGGGGGGCGCAGCTCCCCTGTCGGCTGACGACTATAAGGCCACTACGTGGCGCGCTCCTTGGGCTGCTCCGTACGCTCTTTCGAAGCGGGGCCGGTCACCCTGATAGACCTCCCCTTTTTTTACCTCATTCATGAAGAAACTGCATTAATATAAAGGTCGTAAATGTCTTATACATCGTAGAACTCAACAAGCGTGTTTATGGAAGGTCACCAGGCCACGCACAGCGACCTGTTTAAGCCCAATGACACAGCTACCACTTGCCTGTCGCCTGCTTAGTTCGTATGGCAGCCGTCAGCAGCTCCACAGACTCGGTGCGGCTGGCACGCCGGGCAAAGTCGATGGCGGTCAGGCCTTGCTGGTTTTTGAGCAAGGGATCGGCGCCGGCCTCTACCAGCAGCTTGACGGCCTGCGGCGTGCCGTACATCGCGGCCATCATCAGCGGCGTCGACCCGTTCGGCGATTCGGCATCAATGTAGGCATGGTTGTCCAGCAACAGGCTCAGGATGGCCAGGCTGCCGCTGGTGGCCGCGTAATGTAGCGGCGCCCAGCCAGTTTTGTTGACGTCGGCATCGCGCTTGACCAGGCTGGTGGCTGCACCGATGTTGTCCTTGAGCGCCGCAATCATCAACACGCTTTCGCCTTGGGCGTTGAGCTGGTTGACATTGGTTTTCGGCCATTCAGCCAAAACCTGTGCCACCTTGGGCGACGGCTCCTGCAGTGCCAGGTACAGGCCGCTCTGACCCTTGGGGTCGATGGTGTTGGGGTCAAAACCGCGTCCCAGCAATTGCCGGACTTGGGCGGCGTCGTCACGTTTGATGGCCGTGAAGAAGTCTTCGTAAGACCCGGCAAAAGCAGAAACATATCCAACAAAAACAATTAGATATACGACATTCTTAATGTAATTTGAGAAGAAATTTTTCATGATAAAACTCCTGAAAACAAGCGTTCAAAGTTACGACTCGTGGTTTCGGCAATGGTTTCCACCGGCAACTGCTTGAGCTCGGCCACCTGTTTGGCCACATAAGGGACATAAGACGGGTTGTTGGTTTTTCCGCGGTACGGCATGGGCGCCAGGTAGGGGCTGTCGGTTTCAATCAAAGTCCGGTCCAGCGGAACAAAACGGGCGACTTCGCGCAAATCGGCGGCGTTTTTGAAGGTCAGGATGCCGGAAAACGAGATGTAAAAACCGAGGTCCAGCGCCGCCCGCGCAACCTCGACGGTCTCTGTGAAGCAGTGAAACACCCCGCCGGCCCGCCCCGCTCCGTCGGTGGCTTCACCCTCTTCTTTCAGGATGGCCAGCGTGTCGTTTGATGCGCTGCGGGTGTGGATCACCAGCGGTTTGCCGGTCTGGCGGGCGGCGCGGATGTGGGTCCGGTAACGCTCGCGCTGCCATTGCATGTCGGCCAGCGTGCGCTCGCCGAGCCGGTAGTAGTCGAGCCCGGTTTCGCCAATGGCCACCACTTTGGGCAGCGCCGCGCGCCGCACCAAATCATCCAGGCTGGGCTCGGTCACGCCTTCGTTGTCCGGATGCACACCCACGCTGCACCAGAAATTGTCATAGGTGGTGGCCAGCGCATGAACCGTCTCAAACTCTTCGAGCGTGGTGCAGATGCACAAGGCGCGGTCGACCAGGGCCGCGGCCATGGCTTCGCGGATCTGTGGCATCTGGGCCTGGAGCTCGGGAAAGCTCAAATGGCAATGGGAATCGGTGAACATCAGGACAGCGTGGATTTATGCATCAAATTGGCCTCCAGCCCATGTCGGACGGGCGTGGAAAGCTATCAAAAAAGTAGCGGATCGGTGGCGCAGGGCCACCAGAAAAACTAAATGGTCTGGGTCGGGCGGTCAGACGCCAGATGTGCGCCGAGGATTTCCTCAATCTTGATCTTGAGCAGGCGCGATTTTTCGTCGTTCGGGAAGCGTACGCCCACGCCCTGGGTGCGGTTGCCGGAGGCGCGCGCCGGCGTGACCCAGGCCACCTTGCCTGCCACCGGGTAGCGCTGGATGTCGTCCGGCAGGGTCAGCAGCACATACACGTCGTCGCCGAGCTTGTAGTCGCGCGCCGAGGGGATAAACACACCGCCCTCGGTGAACAGCGGGATATAGGCAGCGTACAGCGCCGCCTTTTCGCGGATGGCCAACTGGATGACGCTGGGCCGCGCGCTGGCGCCGGGGGTACTGGCGGGGGGCAATGAGCTCATAGGTCCACTTAGTTTATAGGCTGGAGCGCCCTGCTGTCAGCAAGAAATCGCGCTTATTTGGCAGCCAGCGCCTGGCGTGCCCGGCTGGCCAGAGTTTCCAACATCAGGCCGGGGTTGTAGGGGTGTTCGACGGTACGCGCGGTGCTCGCCAGCTCCCTGGACCAGGCACCGAGTGCCATGAAGCCGGGCCCACCCGATTTGCCACCCGGCAGGTCTGCGACCCTGAAAAAACGGGGCTGGGCACCGGCCTTCACCGCCAGCACGTCATGACACAACTTTTGCAATGCATCGACTGCCTGCGTCGGCCCCATGTCGGACAGTGCGCTGACGTCGCCACGCGCCATCGCTTTGGGCAGTGCCTGCCAGTGCTGGGCACTGGCACTGCTGGGTCCGGCGCGCAGCCGTTCTAGCGCGTCCGCAGGACGGCCACCAGCGGCGGCCAGCAACGTCTGCAGGTCGGCGGTGGATGGCCGGGCCGCCCCCTTGCCTTCGCCGGGCGCCTGTTCAGACAACCAGGCCAGCGCCTCGTCATGGGACGGCCAGTGCATGGTGTGGCCCTGGCAGCGGCTGCGTAGGGTGGGCAGCAACTGGTGCGCCGCTTCGGTCGCCAGGATGAACTGCACCGCGCCGGGCGGCTCCTCCAGGGTTTTGAGCAGGGTGTTGGCGGTGATGGCATTCATGCGTTCGGCCGGGTAGACCAGCACCACCTTGGTCGTGCCGCGTGATCGCGTGAACTGGGTGAAACTGACTGCTTCACGCGCCGCATCGACCTTGATTTCCTTGCTGGGCTTGCGTTTTTTGGCGTCCAGATCGTCCTGGGTTTTTTCGTCCAGCGGCCAGCCCAGCGCGAGCGACAGGGTTTCCGGCATCAGCAAACACAGGTCGGCATGGGTGTGAACGGCGACCGCATGACAACTGCCGCAGACACCGCAGGCGCCATCTGGCGTGGCCTGCTCGCACAGCCAGGCGCGCGCCAGCGCAAGTGCCAGGTCGAACTGGCCCAGCCCGGACGGTCCGCTGAGCAGCCAGGCATGGCCGCGCTGGGCCAGCAGCGTGCGCAACTGGGTTTGCAGCCAGGGCGCCAGCGGTGGATTAGCGTTCGCGGCCTGGCCACTCATGGCAACCAGCCTTTGTCGGCAAAAACCTGATAGACCGCGCGCCAGACAGCGTCGCGCGCCGGGGCCGCGTTGATGCGTGCAAAACGGATCGGATCCTGCGCCATGCGGTCGGCATACCCTTGAGCCACGCGGCGGAAAAATTCGACCGGCTGGGCCTCGAACTTGTCCGGCACACGTGCGCCGGCCAGGCGCTGCGCGGCTTCCTCAGGCGCCAGATCAAACCAGACCGTCAGGTCGGGCTGGACAATCGCCGGTGCTGCGCCCTTGCGGCCCAGCTCATGCACAAAATCGCGCCCCAGCCCTTGCGCCGCCTGCGCCCACAGCTCCAGTTTTGATAGCACTTCAAGATCGAAACCGCGCCCGCCGCCCTGGTAGGCAAAGGTGGCGTCGGTGAACCGGTCGCACAACACCACGTCGCCGCGCGCCAGTGCTGGCGCGATCACGGTCGTCAGGTGGTCGCGCCGCGCCGCAAAAATCAGCAGGGCTTCGGTCAGCGGGTCCATCGCGTCGTTGAGGATCAGCGCGCGCAGCTTCTCGGCTAGCGGCGTGCCGCCCGGCTCGCGGCTCAGGGTGACGGCCCTGCCCTGTGCCTTGAAGGCATCGGCCAGCGCAGCAATGTGGGTGGACTTGCCCGCACCGTCTATGCCTTCGAAGCTGATGAAAAGGCCTGACATCACTTGTTTCGTTGAAACTTGTTGACGGCGCGGTTGTGGTCATCGAGCGTTTCGCTGAACTGACTGCTGCCGTCACCCTTGGCCACAAAATACAGCGCCTTGGTCGGAGCCGGCTTGACGGCGGCCATCAGTGACGCCTTGCCCGGCATGGCAATCGGCGTGGGCGGCAGGCCGCCGCGGGTGTAGGTGTTGTAAGGCGTGTCGGTCTGCAGGTCGCGCCGGCGCAGGTTGCCGTCAAACTGTTCGCCCAGACCGTAAATGACAGTCGGGTCGGTCTGCAGCAGCATGCCGATGCGCAGGCGGTTTGTGAACACGCCGCCGATTTCAGGCCGGTCTGTCGGTTTGCCGGTTTCCTTCTCGATGATGCTGGCCAGGATCAGCGCCTGGTCCGGCGTCTTGAGCGGCGAGTCGGCCTCGCGCAGCGACCAGGCGGCTTCCAGGCGCCGGTCCATCGCGCGCGCAGCGCGTTTGAGCACGGCCAGGTCGCTGGAGCCTTTGGCATAGGTGTAGGTGTCGGGGAAAAAGCGCCCTTCCGGGTGCACGCCGGGTTTGCCGAGCTGCGCCATGATGGCTTCGGCGCTCAGTGTCGCGCTGTCGGGTTTGAGCGCTTCGGCTTTTTGCAGCGCCGCACGCACCTGGCGGAAATTCCAGCCCTCGACGATCACCACACTTTTGAGGCTTTCCTCGCCGCGCACCAGCATGCTCAGCAGCGAGCGCGGTGTGGTTCCGGGGGTGACTTCATAACTGCCGGCCTTGATCTGGCGCGCCTGGCCAGACAGCCGGAACCAGGCGTAGAGCAGGGTCGGCTCCACTGCCACGCCGCTGGCGGCGACGGTATGGGCCACGCGCTGCGCCGGCGTGCCGGGCTCGATTTCCAGGTCCACCACGGTGTTGCCGGCTTGCGGTTGCAGCTTCAGGGGTTCGTACAGCCACCAGCCCGCCGCGCCAAAAACCAACAAGCCGGTGAGAAACATCAACACCAGCAAACTCATTAAAAAACGACGCACAACCCTGTTGCCTTCCTGAAAACGATGGGTCCATGATAATTCAGCTTATGTTGAGCACCTCCACTGATTTGCCTGTTGTTTCCACCTTGTCGGGGGTCACCGGATTGGGCCATCTCGGCGTGATCCGCGTCGCTGGCGAAGAAGCCGCGAAATTCCTGCAGGGCCAGTTGACCCAGGATGTGGCGCTGCTGGGGCTGTCCGAAGCACGGCTGGCGGCGTTTTGCAACGCCAAGGGCCGCATGCAGGCCAGTTTCATCGTTTTCAAACGCAGCCATGAGGAAATCCTGCTGGTCTGCAGCCAGGACATCCTGGCGGCCACGCTCAAGCGGCTGTCGATGTTTGTCATGCGCGCCAAAGCCAAACTCAGCGATGCCACGGCCGATTACGCCCTGTTCGGCCTGGCTGGAAGCGCTATTGAATCGATAGCTTCTGGGCCATATCCGGCATGGGCCAAGACCGATTTTGATGCTGCGAATGTGGTGTTTCTCTATCCCGGCAACGGCCAGCCGCGCGCGCTCTGGTGTGCACCCGCCGGCACACCCGTGCCTGCCGGCGAGGCCCTGCCGCTGGACCAGTGGCAGTGGCTGGAGGTTCAGTCCGGCATCGCGATGATTTCCCAGCCGATCTTCGAGGCCTTTGTGCCGCAGATGCTTAATTACGAATCGGTTGGCGGCGTGAATTTCAAAAAGGGTTGTTACCCCGGCCAGGAAATTGTGGCGCGCAGCCAGTTTCGCGGCACGCTCAAACGTCGGGCTTACCTGGCGCACACCGACGGCGAGCCCGCGGTCGGTCAGGACGTCTTTCACGCGCTGGATGCCGAGCAGCCCTGCGGCCTGGTGGCGGCCTGCGCGCCGCGCCCCGGCGGTGGTTTTGACGCCATCGTGTCCATGCAGACCTCGGCGGCGGCCGATGCCGATGGCGGACGTCTGACCCTGGGTAGCGCGGCCGGCCCGGCGCTTGTGCTTCTGCCCTTGCCGTATCCGCTGCTGGAAGACATCTAGGTCGTTCCTGATGTGTTTGATTGCTTTTGCGATTGGCGTATCAAAGCGCTGGCCGCTGGTCATCGCCGCCAACCGCGACGAATTCCTGGACCGCCCCACCCTGCCCCTGGCGCGCTGGGCAAGTGAGGCCGGCACCGAGATCATCTCGGGCCGCGACATCCGCGCTGGCGGCACCTGGATGGGCCTGACAGCGATGGGGCGTATCGCCATGCTGACCAATGTGCGTGGCCCGGCCTCGCTGACCGGCGAAAAATCGCGCGGCGAGCTGGTCACGCGCTGGCTGGAGAGCGATGTGGATGCGGCCAGTTTCATGGCGCAGATTCACGCTGAAGCCTATGGCGGCTTCAACCTGGTGCTCGGCGACGTCAACAGCGGCGCCTGGCACTGGCTCAGCAACAAGCCTGGGCCGGGACTCGAATCGCAGGCGCTGAAGCCTGGTGTTTACGGCCTGTCCAACGGCGCGCTCGACACCCCCTGGCCGAAAACGCAGGGCCTGAAAAAAGCACTGTATACAGCGCTGACGGCTTCCGATCAGGAGACGCTGGAGGCCGAAATGATGGCCGCGCTCAAAGACAGGCGGCGCGCCGACCGTGAAGACCTGCCCAACACCGGCGTGCCACTCGCGCTCGAAGAAGCCTTGTCGAGTGCGTTTGTGGATTTCCCCGAACATGGTTATGGCACGCGCTGCAGCACGGTGCTGGTGGCGTCCGGCGTTTCAGAGGGTTGGGATCTCTCAATACAGGAAGTGACCCATGCCCACCGCGAGGATGACAGGCCCGGCGTGCAAAACGTCCGGCTGTGCTGGCAGGCCTGATCAAGCGCTGCCTTTGGTTTGTCATTCCGGACCTGATCCGGAATCCAGGCTGTCTGGCTCACGAGACCTGGATTGCGGGTTCCCGGATCAAGTCCGGGACAGGCTCTGCCCGCAATGACACAAGTTAGCGCGGACCCAGCGCCCGCGCCATCTCGATGTGCGGAATCTCGACCTCGTCAAAAGGCTCGCCGCGCGGCGTAAAACCGAGCCGCGCATAAAACCCCTCGGCACTGCGCTGGGCGTGCAGCAGCACCTCGGTGTCGCCGCGCTTCTCAGCCTGCGCCACCAGGGCATTCAGCAGTTCGCGCCCCAGGCTGGAACCACGCAGCACACGGTTCACCGCCATGCGGCCGATTTTTGCACTGCCCGGCGCGTGTTTCAGCAGGCGGCCAGTGCCTATGGCCTGGCCGAGGCCGTTGTAGGCCACCGCATGCACGGCGGTTTTGTCGGCCTCGTCCCATTCCATCTCCACGGGGATGCCCTGCTCTTCTACAAAAACGGCGGTGCGGATGGCGCTGGCGTGTTCGCCAAGCTCTGACCACGAACCGGTCTTCACCGTGACCATGGGCTCACCCGCCTCGAAGCCGGTCAATATCTTGCGCAGGCCCTCGGGCACGGGCCGCGAGGTCTGGGTCGCCGGGTCAGCAAACACGTAGATCAGCTCGCAGGTAATCAGCAGCGCATCGCCGCGGAAAATGGCACCACTGAACACCATGGACGAGGTGCCGATACGCGAACACGTCAAACCGATATCGATCTGGTCGTCATACCGCGCCGAGCCGTGGTATTCGACCGAGGCCTTCTTCACATACAGGTCACCCCCGAGCGCATGCATGGCTTCCTCGTATGGCAGGGCCAGCGCGCGCCAGTAGTCGGCCACGGCGGTGTCGAAGTACATCAGGTAATGCGCGTTGAAGACGATTTTCTGCATGTCCACCTCGGCCCAACGCACCCGCAGCCGGTGGAAAAATCGGAAGTCCTGTCGTTTCATATCAGTGTCTCTACTTTGCAAAGGCGTTTCGCAGGGCGTGGGCCATGTGGGCATGGGCCTGCCGGGCTTCAACAATGACGCGGCCCATCTTGATGAACTCATGGGTCACGCCGCGGTAAATCTCAAGGTCCACAGCCACCCCGGCCAGGCGCAGTTTATCGGCATAGGCCACACCCTCATCGACCAGCGGGTCGCATTCGGCCAGGCCTATCCAGGCCGGCGCCACGCCATCGACATCGGGCGCGCTCAAAGGCGAAAAACGCCAGTCGTCCCGGTCCGCCGGGCTGCGCAAATACTGGCTGAAGAAAAACTCAATGTGCGAGGCCTCCAGCACAAAACCTTGGGCAAAGCGCCGGTGCGAGCTTGAATCCTGCTGTGGCGCGCAGCCGGGGTAAATCAGCAACTGCAGCTCCAGCGGCATGGCCATGTCGCGTGCCTGAATCGCGCAGGCCGCCGCCAGCGTGCCGCCGGCACTGTCGCCGCCGACCGCCAGGCGGGTAGTGTCCAGCCCGCGTTCATCGCCATGAAAAGACAACCAGGCCAGCGCATCCCAGGCGTCGTTGGCGGCCGTCGGAAATTTGTACTCGGGCGCCAGCCGGTAATCGACCGAGATCACCGCGCAGCCAGCCAGGTGAGCAAGCTGGCGGCACAAAATGTCATGCGAAGCCACGCTGCCAATCGTGAAACCACCACCATGAAAATACATCAGCACCGGCAGCTTGTCATGCGCCGGCGCGTACAGCCGCAGCGGTAGCGCAAAACCGTCGCGCGCCGGGATGGTGAAGTCCTCGACCCGTGCCAGCGGCGCCGGGGGAATCTCCAGCACCCCCGCGCCAGCCTCATACGCGGCGCGGGCCTGCTGCGGGTTCAGCGTGTGCAGCGGCGGCCGCGCGGCGCGCGCCATGCGCACCAGCACGTCGCGCATGGCGGGGGTGAGCAGCTCTTCGGCTTGGGCGGGATGGGTCATTAAATGAATAAATCTGGTGGCGCGGCTATCGCCAAAGTGACGATGATCGGGGTGGGCTTGTGGGTCAAGACGCCTCCTGCCTTTAAAGTAAAGTCATCGAATCGTACAACGCTACAAAGAGACAACCCATGGCCTTTATTTATTACGTGACCCAGATCCAGTTCGAGTACGGCGCGGTCAAGCTGCTCAAGCAAGAATGTGAAAGGGTTGGCATCACCAAACCGCTGATCGTCACCGACGCCGGCGTCAAGGCCGCTGGCGTACTGCAAAAAGCACTCGACGCCCTGCCCGGCCTGACGGTGGCCGTGTTTGACCAGACCCCGTCGAACCCGACCGAAGCTGCCGTGCGCGCCGCTGTTGCCGTCTACCACGCCAACAACTGCGACGGCCTGATTGCGGTTGGCGGCGGCTCGGCGATTGACTGCGCCAAGGGTGTCGCGATTGCCGCCACGCATGAAGGCCCGCTGACGACCTACGCCACCATCGAGGGCGGCTCACTCAAGATCACCGACCGCGTCGCGCCACTGATTGCCGTGCCGACGACCAGCGGCACTGGCAGCGAAGTCGCGCGCGGCGCCATCATCATCGTCGACGACCACCGCAAGTTGGGTTTTCACTCCTGGCACATCGTCCCCAAAACTGCCATCTGCGACCCCGAACTCACGCTGGGGCTGCCCCCCAAGCTGACGGCCGCCACCGGCATGGACGCGATTGCGCACTGCATGGAAACCTTCATGGCGCCGGCCTTCAACCCGCCAGCCGACGGCATTGCGCTGGACGGGCTGCAGCGCGGCTGGGCCAATATCGAGCGCGCCACCAAAGACGGCAGCGACCGCGAAGCCCGGCTCAACATGATGAGCGCCTCGATGCAGGGCGCGATGGCTTTCCAGAAAGGCCTGGGCTGTGTGCATTCGCTGAGCCACAGCCTGGGCGGCGTCGATCCGCGCCTGCACCACGGCTCACTCAACGCGATGTTTTTGCCGGCGGTGATCCGCTTCAATGCCAGCGCCGAGTCGATCCAGAAGGAAAAACGCCTGGAACGCATGGCCCACGCCATGGGCCTGTCCGCCGGCAGTGACGTCGCCGAAGCCGTGCGCGACATGAATGCCCGCCTCGGCCTGCCCACCGGCCTGGCAGCGATGGGCGTGACGCGGGATCAGTTTCCCGCCATCATCAAGGGCGCAATGGCCGACCACTGCCACAAGACCAATCCGCGGATTGCGACGGCGCAGGAGTACGAATCGATGCTGACCGATTCGCTGTAATTTCGCCAAGGAAAAGGCCCGCAGCCCATATCCCTGCTGGCCAGTCAGCTATCAAAAACAGAGCGCTGCGGGCGCTGGCCCAGTTTTCAGTGCCCCATCTCCAGCGCGACTAAAAACCGCGACACCATGTTGTAGGCGCCAACCGTGACCATCACGTCCACGGTCTGGCGTTCGTCGAGGTGGCTGCGCACCTTCTCGTACAACTCAGCCGGCACCTCGATGTTGCAAGTCATCACGTCGGTCAGGGTGATCAAGGTGTGTTCCAGATCGCTCAGGCCTTCGCCAAGTTTTTCCGGATCGCCCAAGGCATCGATTTTTTCCTGCGTGGCGCCGGCTTTCAGGGCGATCGGCACATGGGCTTCGTACTCATAGGTCGCGCGGTTCAGCACGGCGACGCGGATGATGACCAGTTCGCGCAAATCAGCTGGCAATGTGTTTTTGTTGCGCACTGCGGTCAGCAGTTGCTCCCAGCCGTGCGCCATGGGCGGGCTGTTGAGCAGCACCTGGTACAGCGGTGAGACGCGGCCGCGCTGAGCGGCGATGGTCGCCTCCTGTTCGGCCAGTTCAGGGCGGGTGCCGGGTTCAATCGGTGCGATACGCATGGGAAATCCTTGATAAATAAACGTCAGTCGCAGCGCACGGACATGCCGCCGTCCACCACCAGCTCGGCGCCGGTGATGAAACGCGCCTCGTCCGAGGCCAGGAACAATACCGCGTTGGCGGTGTCACGACCGTCGCCCATGAAAGGCAGCGGAATGCGCGCCTGGCGCTGTTTGAGAATCGCCTGTACGTCGCCGCCAGCGCGCTGTTTGGCCAGGCGCACATCAACCATGGGCGTGTAGAGCTGGCCGGGGATCACGGTGTTCACGCGTATGCCCTTGCCAGCGTACTGCACCGCTACAACACGCGAGAACTGGATCACGCCGGCCTTGGCCGCGGCGTACGCGACTTGCGGCGCCCCGGTCCAGCGCGTCGCGGAGGTCGAAGCCAGGTTCACGATCGCGCCCTGCCCGGCCTGCTCCATCAGCGGCAACACGTGTTTGCAGGTCAGAAACACACTTTTGAGGTTGCGGTCGATTTGTGAGGCCCAGACTTCTTCACTCATCTCGACCGGCCCACCGGCGGCCGAGCCGCCGACGTTGTTGACCAGGATGTCGATGGCGCCGAAACGCGCGACACAGGCCGCGACCGTCGCCTCTATGGATTCGCTGCGGGTCACGTCGCAGATGCCGGTTTCAATCTCGCCGCTAGCCTGGCGCGCCAGCGTGACGGTCTCTTCCATGCTTTCGGGATTCAGGTCCACCGCAAAAACACGCGCGCCCTCTTCGGCCAGCCGCACCGCGATGGCACGGCCATTGCCCCAGCCGGGGCCGACGGATCCGGCGCCGGTCACCAGCGCCACTTTGCCTTCAAGTCTCTTACTCATCGTTGATTCCATAAAAAGTTGACCGAGGGGTACTCACACACACCCATAAAAGCTGTCATCCCGGACTTGATCCGGGATCCAGGCCACACCAGTTCGCGCAGCATGGATGGCGGGTCCCCGGATCAGGTCCGGGACAGGCTCTGCCCGCAATGACAAAGGCAGGCCTCACACCACCATCGGGGTGTTGGCGCCGTCCATCGCCACGATGGCGCCGGTGACGTAGCTCGCGCGTGGCGAGGCCAGGAACACCGCCACGTTGGCAATTTCTTCGGGCTCGGCCGGACGTCCCAGTGGCAGCTTGTCGCCGGGCTTGCCCGGTGCGGGTCGGCCTTCGGAAGCTGCCAACCGGGATTCCGCGTCCAGCCGCGCCCGCAGCCGCTCGGTCAGCACCTGCCCGGGGTTCAGGGCATTGATGCGCACCCCTTTGCTGGCGTAGGCCGCGGCCAGGCCGGCGCTGACCAGCATCAGTGCGGCATTGGCGGCACCGCCAGCCAGGTGTGTGGGGTTGGCCACCTTGCCGCCTGCGCCGACGATGTTGATGATGACGCCGCTGCCGCGCTGGCCCATGCGTTTGACCAGCGGGTCCATCATGTGGATGTAGGTGAAGTACTTGGCCTGCATCGCATCGTGCCAGGCCTGCGGCTGCAAATCAGCCGGTGCTGTGCGTTTGGCCGCACCGGCGCAGTTGACCAGGATATCCACCGGCCCGTGCGCCGCTTCGGCCGCGTCGAGCGCGCCCTGGGCGGCCGCCGCGTCCTGCAGGTCGGCCGCGAAATAAGCGATGCGCCAGGTGGCTTCAGGCAAGGCCTCCTGCAGGCCGCCTGCGGCAGCTTTCAAAGCCTCTTCGCTGCGCGAGACCAGGCTGACACGTGCGCCCTCCTGCAGAAAACCCAGCGCGCAGGCATAACCGATGCCCTTGCTGGCGCCGGTGACCAGCACATGTTTGCCGGCGAGCTGCAAGTCCATTTTTATCCTCGTTTGACCAGCAGGCCGCCGTCCACCGGGATCAGCACGCCCGTGATGTACTGCGCCTCGTCGGAGGCCAGGAAAACCGCGGTATTCGCCACGTCCCAGGCCGTGCCCATGCGTTGCATCGGTACCAGCGCCTCGCGCTCCGCACGCACGACCTCGCGCGAGACACCTCGTTCCTTCGCACGGCGCTCAATGGCCATCGGTGTGTCGATCAGGCCCGGCAGGATGGCGTTGGCGCGCACGCCGAAGGGCGCGTTTTCCATCGCGATGTGTTGGGTCAGGGTGTTGACCGCGCCCTTGCTGGTCTTGTAGGTCAACGTCGGCCGCGCAGCCATCGACGACGTCGAGGAGATGTTGATGATGGCGCCGGACTTCTGGGCAATCATGTGCGGCAGCACGTGTTTGCAGGTCATGAACATGCCCTTGAGGTTCATCGCCATGATCGCGTCCCAGACCGAAACTTCCAGGTCCACGGTTTTCTTGTCGCCGCGCGACTGGCCCACGTTGTTGTGCAAGATGTCGATGCGGCCATAACGTGCCACACAGGTGTCGGCGATCTTCTTGCACTCGTCCTCCTGCGTGATGTCGGCCACCAGGATGGAAGTCTGGCCACCATAAGCCGCCAGTGCATTGCAGGTTTCCTGGGCCCAGGCTTCGTTGATGTCCACCAGCAGCAGGGTCGCGCCTTCCTGCGCAAAACGCTCTGCGGTGGCGCGGCCGTTGCCCACGGTGTCGCCGGGCTGCTGGCCCGCGCCGACGATGATGGCGACCTTACCGGCGAGCCGGCCTTTGCTTGATGTCATTGCTGCTGTCTTTCGAAATAGGGATACGGGTACGCGTGGTCGGGCCGTCAATCGCCGTTCGGGTTGAGCCTCCCGGCAGGCTCAGGACAGGCCCCGTCGAAACCCTTCGATGAGTTCAGGGCGAACGGAGACAGGGACCGGTGCGAACGCAGAGACGCCAATCAGTCGATGGTGACCTTGCCTTCGACCACGACCTTGCGCCAGCGGGCTTCTTCGGAGCGCACATAGGTCGCCAGCTCCTGCGGCGTGCCGACGGCGGCGACCAGCCCCTCGCTCTCGACGCGGGTGCGGAACACCGGCGCTTCGGTTGCCTTGCGTACGGCGGCATTGAGTTTGGCCACCACGTCGGGCGGCGTGCCGCCGCTGGCGAATACCGCATACCAGACGTCGGCCTCGTAACCTGGCAGGCCGGACTCCGCCATGGTCGGCACCAGTGGCCACTGCGGCGAACGTGCGGTTGAGGTGACGGCAATCGCGCGCATCTTGCCGGATTCGACAAACTTGCCGACGCCAGCAGCCGTGGCGAACACGAAGTCGATCTGGCCGCCCAGCAGGTCGGTATAGGCCGGGCCGGCGCCGCGATACGGCACGTGGGTCAGGTCCACCTTGCCCATCATCTTGAACAACTCGCCGGCCAGGTGCACAGCCGTGCCGTTGCCCGACGATCCGTAGGTCAGCTTGCCCGGATTGGCGCGCGCCGCGGCCACCACGTCCTTGATGGTTTTATAGGGGCTGTCGGCGCGTGTGACCAGCATGTTGGGGCCGCGGCCGACCAGCGCCACATTGGTAAAGGACTTGTCGGTGCTGTAAGGCAGGTTTTTCACCAGGCTGGTGTTGATCGCATGCGCCGAGGTGGTCAACAACAGCGTGTAGCCGTCGCCGGGCGCCTTGGCAACCATGTCGGAGCCAATGACGGTGCCGCCACCCGGTTTATTCTCGACAATCACCGGCTGGCCCAGTTCTTTGGCCATGCCTTCCGCCAGCGTGCGGGCCACCAGGTCGGTGCCGCCGCCCGCTGTGAAGGGCGCGACGATGCGGATGGTGCGGGTCGGGAAAACTTGCGCCGACGCACTGGCGGGCGCCAGAACCATCAAGGCCGGCAATGCGAAGCTGGCCAGGCTGGCCAAACTGCTTATGGCCAGCAGAACGCGGCGACGGGCGCCGGTGTGCAGGGTGTTCATGTCTTTGTCTCCGTTGGAATACCGCGCGAAACAGCTCACCCGGCTGAGACCCAGTCTAGACCTCCAAAAGACTGCAGCTATGAATTTTGGGAAAAGCTTTGTTTCCCGGTCTACACACCCGCCCAGGACAAAAACTTACACAGCCAGCAAGTGCGCCAGTAGCGCGCCGGCTTGAGGCGACAACGCATCGACGTCGCGCACACACACATAGAGCTGGCGCGCTGCCCAGGGATCGGTCAGCGGCAACACCACCAGGCCGAGCCGCGCCTCGTAGTTGCGTGCAATGCCCTCCGGCATGATTGCCAGGCCCATGCCCTCACGCACCATGGCGCAACGCGCCTCCGGGTTCGACACCTGGGCCCGCACCCGCAGCGGCCGTGAGATGGTTGCGCCGGCCAGCGTCAGGAACTCGTCCAGGCTGTGTCGCGGGAAGTTGCCAAGAAAGTCGTGGTCCAGCGCTTCGTCGAGCCGCAGGCTGCTGTGGTGCGACAGCGGGTGTCCGACCGGCACCACCAGCCCCAGACGGTCGGTGCGGTAGGGCATGGACACCACGCCCGAAGACGGATGTTCGGCATGGTAGATGCCGATGTCGGCTTGTCCGTCGGCCACCATGCGCGGCACGTCATAGCTGAAGGCCTCGACCAGGTCCACACGCGCGGCTGGCACCTTGCGTGCAAAGGCGCTGATATCCGTCGGCAAAAACTGCAGCACGGTCGAGGAATTGGCCACCAGGCGGATGTTGGGCACGCCGCTGCTGGCAAAAGCTGCCAGCGATTGCCGGGCCTGCGCCACGTTGCGCAGGATGGCCTTGGCCTGCTGGTACAGCATCGCACCGGCCGGTGTCGGCTCGACGCCGCGGCCGTGGCGGCGCAGCAAGGTGGTGCCAAGCCGGCGCTCCAGTTCGGAGATGCGTTTGCTCGCGGCCGAGGTCACAAGGTGCACGCGTTCGGCAGCGCGCGAGAGGCTTTTCTCCTCGATGGCGGCAATCAGGATTTCAAGGGAAGACAGGTCCATGACAGATTATTGCCCTTGTGTGTGATCGCGCCGGATGCGCCGGCGGCAAGACGCGCCTGCCGCCGCAGACGGTTTGGATTAAAAATTCTTGACCGTTTTCTTGCGTAGCGATTCTGGCAGGCTCAGACTCGCCGGATCCCAGCCTTCAATTTCAAGAACGCGGGTCAGGCATTGCTCCATGAGTTCATGGGACTGCGCAGCGGCCGCCGCAATTGCTTCGTGCACCAGCCGGTCGTTGGCTGTGTCGTTGGCGCAGTTCATCTGGTAGTCATACAGCTCGCGCAATTCAAACAAGGCGCGGCATACCTGTGCCGGGCACGCGCACTGGTAAATGAGGGACTGGTCGATGACTTTGCTGAGTTGCGCGGCGCTGTATTTTTCTTGCATGATTAAGTTCCAGTGGCAGTAACGGTCGTTTCCGGTGAGGGGTTCAGGGCGACACAATCGACGCCTGCATCAAAGCCGCGAATGGACACGCGTCCGATCGCCCGTGTGACGGGATGGCTGAAGCGGGCTGCGGCGTAGGCCTGTTGGGTCGCGATCACCTCGCGTGCATTGGCCATGTTGCAAAGCCGGGCGGCCAGGTGCACGCTGGCGCCGATCACATCGTATTGCTGCTTCTGCCCTGCCCTGCCGGAGTCGCCGACCAGGCCGGCCATGATCAGGCCGCCGGCCACGCCAATCCCGTAGGGAAAAATCTGCTGGCAGCTGTTGCCCGCCAGTTCCACCGCACAACGCAGCGCCAGATAGGATTTTCCCATCCCGCGAAAAACGGCCAGCACGCCATCGCCAGTGAACTTGATAACAGACCCCTCGTAGTCGCGCACCAGTTTGGCCTGAATGCTCAGGGTCTGATTGAGCTGACTGAAGAACTCGCGCGGAGGCATGTGGGTGATCATTTCGGAAGAGCGGCGAATGTCGGTAAACAGTACGGTGCCCTCAAAAATTTCGACCTCGTCGGTGGCGTTCCGGTCTATGGCAGTCAGCGCCTCCTCGGGCAACAGGTTTTCCAGAAGAGCGGCCTTGACTTCCATGGCGCGGCTGGCTTGCTTGCCCTGGACCAGATCGCCCAGTGCTGCCCGGAAACGCTGCGTCAAATAGGGTTTTTCCAGAATGACGTCCAGCGCGCCGCTGTCCCGGCTCCAGCTGCGCAGGCGCTTGATGGCCGGCCCTGCCGACGCGATAGCCAGGATGGCGGTGTGCGGCGCGATCAACCTGATCAGCCCACAGCTTTCCAGGCTGTCGGGACGATCAAAGTGGTAGTTGAAAATGACGATGTCGGGCGTGTTTCCCGCTACCGCCTGGGCCAGCCCGGAAGCATCGGCAATATGCGTGACCTGGCTGAAGCCCTGGGCCTGAACGTCGGCCATCAGCAGAGCGGCCGTGGCCGGATCGGGGTCCATTACCAACATGTGCATGGTGTTCGTGCTTGCTTTGGACTTGGGGTCTGGACGGTAGGGGCTGGCTGCGCCTGGTGCTGATACCCGGCGACGTTAGCACAGGGCCTGAGGCCATGCTTGTGGTGCCGACTCTGGCCTGCCCAGGGTCTGAGCGCCCTGCCACGACTCACAGCCGGTGCAACTGCCCCATATCCGGCTTCACCAGCCATTCCTGCAACTCATCGGCCAGTTGCGCACTGGCCGTGACCGCCGTGCGCCAGGCTTTCATGCGGCCGGCCAGGTCGGTGCCGTAACGCATGAAGTCGTTGCGGTCCGGCAGCTTGCCGTTGGGCAGGGTTTTGACCCAGGCCGGGTCGGGCGCCAGCAGCACCATGTTGTCGAGGAAGTGGGTTGCGCCGTGGCGCCACTTCAGGCCTTTGTCGAGCCAGCCGGGCACCACGGCTTTCTGGAAGTGCGGGTACAGCACCAAACCTCCCATTTTCGAATCATTCTGGCCTCCAGCCCATGTCCCGTCTGCATGAGCCGCTATTAATTCAGAAGCGTAGTTGAGGTGCAGGTGGTAGTCGGTGATGCCGCCGTCCCAGTAGGCGCCGGGCGGTGCGCCGGGAATGTCGTGCACCGAGCGCAGCATGAAGGGGATCGAGCAACTGGCCTGCAGCGCCGGGTTGAAGTTGGCTTCGCTCAAGTGCACCTGGCGTGTGCGGTAGTCGCTGGTGGCAAAAGGCAGCGGCGCCTGCTGGCTGGAAAAAACCACACGTTCCAGCCATGCGCCCATGGCCTTGCGGTGCACGGTGTTGGTCAAAAACGCGCCGAAATACCCAAGCGGCGTGCGCAGGCCGTGTTCGCGGCCCAGCAGGTGCCGCCCGCGTGACGTGACGATATGCAGGCGGTAACGCGGGTGCTGCAGCACCTCCTGCACGCGGCCGCCATAAAACGTCGCCAGGCTCTGGCCAAACTGTTCGCTGACCCGGTGGGCGCTGGGCCGCTTCTGGCCGGGCTCGGGCGCAAATACCTGCGCGATGTAGTCGTCTTCCAGTCGCTGGAAAGCTTCGACCGGGTTGGCCAGGCAAGCCGTCGCCATGCGCCATGCGCCAATCGACGCGCCGACCAGATGCACCGGCTGCTCGGTCGCGGCCAGCCACTCGCCAAAAATGAATCGGTCCAGCGGGCCCAGCACCAGGCCCTTGGGCCCGCCGGCTGCGCCCGGCACCACCCGCACGTGCTGCGGCTGCAGACCGTGGTCGGCGATGTGTTGGCGCGCGGTGGGGCCGGCGTAGATGCGGAGGGCTGGCACGTTCGGATTTTCGTTTGCTATGGTTTTGGTAGCTACTTGCGCCCACTGGTCATGGGCTGAGGGCGTATTTGACTACAAAACATGAACGAAAGGTGTCGGCAGGGAGACTGCGCTATTTCTTGAGCCCGGCCAGCTTGCTGAAGGCCGACTCCATCGCGGTCGAGGTCGCCGGCTGCGGCGCGCGGTTCTGCCCACCGCCGTATTGGCCACTGCGGTTCGGGTTCTGTCCCGGCCGCGCGCCTTCAAACCGGTTGTCGCGCGGTTCATCGCGGCGCGCCGGGGCGGCGTCCAGTTTCATGGTCAGGGCGATACGTTTGCGCGCCACGTCGACTTCGGTCACGCGCACCTTGACGATGTCACCGGTCTTGACGACTTCACGCGCGTCGGTGACGAACTTGTTGGACAACTGGCTCACATGCACCAGGCCGTCCTGGTGCACACCGATGTCGATGAAGGCGCCGAAAGCAGCCACGTTGCTGACCGTGCCTTCCAGGGTCATGCCGGGTTGAAGGTCCTTGATGTCTTCGACGCCGTCGTTAAAACGCGCGACCTTGAAGTCGGGGCGCGGGTCGCGCCCGGGCTTTTCGAGCTCGGCGATGATGTCTTTCACCGTGATCACACCGAACTGCTCGTTGGCAAACAGCTCGGGTTTCAGCGTCTTGAGCATGTCGGCGCGGCCCATCAGTTCGGCCACCGGTTTGCCGGTGTGCGCCATGATTTTTTCAACCACTGGGTAGGTTTCGGGGTGCACACCGGTCATGTCCAGCGGGTTGCTGCCTGCGGCCTGGCTGCGCAGGCGCAAAAAACCGGCGCTCTGCTCAAAGGTCTTGGCACCCAGGCCGCTGACTTTCAGCAGATCGGACCTGGAGGCAAACGCGCCGTTGGCATCACGCCAGCGCACCACGGCTTTGGCAACCGTGTTGCTCAGGCCCGAAACGCGGGCGAGCAGCGGCACACTGGCAGTGTTCAGGTCGACGCCGACGCTGTTGACGCAGTCCTCGACCACGGTGTCCAGGCTGCGCATCAAATCGCTCTGATTCACATCGTGCTGGTACTGGCCGACGCCAATCGATTTCGGGTCAATCTTGACCAGTTCAGCCAGCGGGTCCTGCAGGCGGCGCGCAATACTCGCGGCGCCGCGCAGGCTCACGTCCACATCGGGCATTTCCTGGCTGGCAAATTCGCTGGCCGAATACACCGAGGCGCCAGCTTCGCTCACCACAACTTTTTCAATCACCTGTTCGGCTTTCGCCATGCCCTTGATCAAGTCGGCGGCCAGTTTGTCGGTCTCGCGGCTGGCCGTTCCGTTACCGATGGCAATCAGGTTCACGCCGTGTTTCTCACACAGTTTGGCCAGGGTGTGCAGCGAGCCGTCCCAGTCCTTGCGCGGCTCGTGCGGGTAGACCGTCGAGGTTTCGACCAGCTTGCCAGTGGCATCCACCACCGCGACCTTGACGCCGGTGCGTATGCCGGGGTCCAGGCCCATCACCACGCGCGGGCCGGCCGGCGCGGCCAGCAGCAGGTCGCGCAGGTTGTCGGCAAACACCTTGATGGCGACTTTTTCGGCCTCTTCACGCAGGCGGCTGAACAGGTCGCGTTCTATCGACAGGCTCAGCTTGACCTTCCAGGTCCAGGCCACACATTTGCGCAGCAGATCGTCGGCCGCCCTGCCCTTGTGGCTCCAGCCGAGGTGAATGGCGATTTTTCCTTCCGCGATGCTCGGTTTGCCGGGCTCTGGTACTTCGGGCAGCAGCAGCTTGGCGTCAAGGATTTCGAGCCCACGACCACGGAATACCGCCAGTGCGCGGTGTGAAGGCACGCGGCCAATCGGCTCGTCGTAGTCGAAGTAGTCGCGAAACTTGCTGTTGTCGATGTTGTTTTCATCCTTGCCGGCAACCAGTTTGGACGACAGCAGCCCGTCGCTCCATAGCCACTGGCGCAGCATTTGCAACAGCGCCGCATCTTCGGCCCAGCGTTCGCTCAGGATGTCGCGCACGCCGTCGAGCACCGCCTGCACCGTGGTGAAGTCGTCGCCGCTTTCCATTTTTTCAGCCTTGACGAAGGCAATCGCCTCGTCCACCGGCACCAGCGACGGGTCAGCAAACAGCTTGTCGGCAAGCGGCTCGATGCCGGCTTCACGCGCCATCTGGCCTTTGGTGCGGCGTTTCCGCTTGAAGGGCAGGTACAGGTCTTCCAACTCCTGCTTGGTCGGCGCGGCGGCAATCGCGGCGGCGAGTTCGGGTGTGAGTTTGCCCTGTTCATCAATGCTTTTGAGCACAGCATCGCGGCGCTCCTCCAGTTCGCGCAGGTAACCGAGCCGGAATTCGAGTTCGCGCAACTGAATGTCATCCAGCCCGCCGGTGACTTCCTTGCGGTAACGCGCAATAAACGGCACGGTGGCGCCGCCGTCGAGCAACTCCACGGCGGTTTTGACCTGGTGCTCCTGGACCTTGATTTCTGCGGCGATCTGGCGAATGATTTTTTGCATGGATTGGATGGAATGCGCGGGGAGAAAGGGGGCGAGTTTGCCACATGCGGCTGCACCGGCAGGCGCCCAAACTCCGCTACCATGTTCATCTCCCCGCCCCAATCTTTCGCTCTCCTCCATCCAGCAGCACACAGGACATTCATGGCAGTCGAACAAGGCAGTGAACTCGTCAAAGTGGTGGTTTTGCTGGGCGCCGGCGTGCTGGCTGTGCCGCTGTTCAAGCGCCTGGGCCTGGGGTCAGTGCTTGGCTACCTGGCGGCCGGTCTCGCCATCGGCCCTTTCGGCTTGGGCTTTTTCACCGAAGCCGCCACCATCCTGCATGTGGCCGAACTCGGCGTGGTGATGTTCCTGTTTGTGATCGGCCTGGAGATGCAGCCGACACGGCTGTGGAAGCTGCGCCGAGAGATTTTCGGCCTCGGCCTGCTGCAGGTCGAGGCCGAAAATCTCTCGGCCTCGGCCTGCTGCAGGTCGCGGTTTGCGGCGCGCTGCTGACGGGGGTCGGCGTGGTCGCCGGGCTCAAGCCGCCAGTGGCCTTTATCGCGGCCATGGGTTTTGTGTTGTCGTCCACCGCCATCGTGATGCAACTGCTCGACGAACGCGGCGACACCTCGACACCGCGCGGCCAGCGCATGGTCTCCATCCTGTTGCTGGAAGACCTGGCCATCGTGCCGCTGCTGGCCATCGTCGCCTTCATGGCGCCGGACACCGCCGATGGCGTCTCGCGCTGGGTCACGATCGGCGCGGCGCTGGCTGCCATCATCGGCCTGGTGGCAGTCAGCCGCTGGCTGCTCAACCCGCTGTTTCGCATTCTGGCCAAGGCCCATGCGCGCGAGGTCATGACGGCCGCCGCGCTGCTGGTGGTGCTGGGCTCGGCGCTGGCCATGCAATGGGGCGGGCTGTCGATGGCCATGGGCGCCTTTGCCGCCGGTGTGATGCTGTCAGAGTCGACCTTTCGGCACCAACTGGAGGCCGACATCGAGCCCTTCCGCGGCATTTTGCTGGGCCTGTTTTTCATGGGTGTGGGCATGTCGCTGGACATCCCGCTGGTGCTGGCCGACTGGCCGCTGATTCTCGGCGGTGTGCTGGCCTACATGTTTTTCAAGAGCGTCGGCATTTACGCGGTGGCGCGTGTCACCAAATCCAGCCACGGCGACGCACTGCAGCGCACGGTGTTGATGGCCCAAGGCGGCGAGTTTGCCTTTGTGCTGTATTCGGCCGCCGCAGCGGCCGGCATAGTTGCGGCCAGCGTCAATGCTGTCTTGACCGCAGCCATCATCATCTCGATGGCGCTGACGCCGCTGGCGGTGTTTGCGCTGCGCTGGGTCATGCCGGCAGAGGCCGGGCCCGACCTGGACGGCATTGAAAGCATCGAGGAGGCGCGCGAGATCAAGGGCAGCGTGCTGATCATCGGTTTCGGCCGTTTCGGCCAGATCGCCAGCCAGGCACTGCTGGCGCGCGGCATCGACATCGCATTGATTGAAAACGACACCGACATGATCCGCAGTGCGGCGCAGTTCGGCTTCAAGGTCTACTACGGCGACGGCACCCGCATGGACGTGCTGCATGCCAGCGGCGCCGCGCAGGCGCGGGCCATCCTGGTCTGCGTGGACAAGAAAGAGGCCACCACGCGTATCGTCGAGTTGGCCAGGCACGAATTCCCGCTGACCCCCCTCTTGGCGCGCTCCTACGACCGCCAGCACGCCATCGAGCTGATTCGCCATGGGGTGGACTACCAGATGCGCGAAACCTTCGAGTCAGCCATGGCCTTCAGCAGCGCCGCCTTGCGCCAGCTCGGTGTCGCCGATGCGGAGGTGCTGGAGATCGCCGACGACATCCGTCGCCGCGATGCGGAACGCCTGCAACTGCAACTGGCCGGTGACATTCAGAGCGGCATCAATCTGATGCACGGCGGGCGATGGACACCGGCGCCGCTGACCCGGCCAAAAAAGGCAGGTACCGCCTTGAACGAGGAGGCTGCCGATGCAATGGACAAAGCGCCGCCGCCCCCGCGCTCACCGCCGGACCCGCGGGCGCCCGGCCCAGGCTGAGCGACCGCTCTCTGGCGGCGCCGATTCAGGCCTTTTTCCTACAGACAGCGGCAGCCCTGCCGCAGGAAGATGGTGGCTTCTATTTTCAGGAGTTCCGAGCATGCGTACCCGAACCATTGTGTTGATCGTTGCCATTGCACTGATGGCCGGTTTTGCCGCGCTGAACATGGACGAATTCACCCGCCCCGCTCTGCTGAGCCTGGGTTTCACCACCGTACAGGCGCCGCTGGGCCTGGTTCTGCTGGTGATCCTGGCAGCAGCGCTGCTGCTGTTTCTGGCGACCACCCTGTATATCCAGAGCACCCATTTGATCGAAACACGCCAGACCGCGCGGGAGTTACAGGCCCAGCGCGAACTGGCCGACAAGGCCGAGGCCTCACGGTTTACCGAGCTGCGCAGCTACCTGGAAGCACAAGCCGTCGCCGCCAATCAGCGTGAAACCGCCCATGCCACCGTGCTGACCGAACGGCTGGCACAAACCCAGCAAGCCATCGCCACAAAAATCGACCAGTCCGGCAACACGCTGGCGGCCTACATTGGCGAGCTGGAAGACCGGCTGGAAAGCCGTGACGGTGTACGCCGCACAGCAGTGCGCACTGATACACCGCCGCTCATTTAGGTAGCGGAAGCGCTAAACAAGTCCCCTGCGGCGTTCCATCATCCGGGCTCAGGCGGTCTGCTGCGTTGAATTTCTTGCCAATAGTCAACTATTGGCGGCGAAATTCGCCTTGCACCCCATCCCGATCCGGCTGCCGCACATCCGCTAAAACTTATCCAGCGCTTCCTTGCGGCCGTAAGAAGCTGCCTGCTGGCGCGACCAACCGGAATCACCGATTAAAAGGACTCCGGACATGGTCACATTTGCTCCTAAATTCATAGCTGCCTGCGCTTTATCAGCATGGGCTACCGCCTCATTTGGCATACAAAACCAGTGCGCAGCCAGTTCCGGGCCGCTGGTCACGCCGGTGCTGGAGCTGTACACCTCCGAGGGCTGCAGCTCTTGCCCACCGGCCGACAAGTGGGCCTCGTCGTTCAAGGGCAAAGACCTCGTGGTGCAGGCTTTTCATGTGGGCTACTGGGACTACATTGGCTGGGTCGACCGTTTTGCCGCGCCGGCCTACACCCTCCGGCAACGCGAAGTTGCCGTCAACAACCGCCTGCGCAACATCTACACCCCGCAGGTGGTGGTCAATGGCCGCGACTGGCCGCAATGGGGCAATGCCGAATCGCGCATCGTGGGCACACGTGAAGCCGCGCGAACCCACATCAGCATCCAGCGGCTGGCCAACGACCAGTTTGAGGCGACCGTTACACCCGCAGCCGCCTCCGGCGCTGCGCAGGCCTGGGCGGCCTACTGGACGGTGACCGAACACGGCCACAACTCGAAAGTCAAGGCCGGTGAAAACGCTGGCGAATTTTTGAAACACGACTTTGTGGTGCGTCAATACACCCAGGCCGGCGAGTACAAAAGCCCCGACGCCACGCCGAAAAAATTGGGCTTTCGCAGCATCGCCGCAACGCCTGGCCATGAGCGCCAGATCAATTTGGTGGTGTTCGAGCCGCAAAGCGGTAAAACCCTGCAGGCACTGAGCCTGCAATGCAAGGCCGGCTAGGCGCAGCGATGAAAAAATCACTGTTGCTGCTGATTTCTCACTTGGTGGTGCTGATTTCCGGTTTTGTGCTTGGCGTCTACCTGCTGCCGATCCTGACCGCGCCTGCACCCCCGTCAGTCGCCATCGTTCAGGCGATTGCGGGCCAATCGGATTTTCGCGGCCAGTTTCGACGTGACCTCGCCGGCAGTGACCTGCTGCATTGGGGGGAAGGCGAAATTTCTGTCGGCAAACAAACCATTGCGCTGATCGGCAAGGTCTCGCCCGGCCCGGATTACAAGCTCTACCTGGTGCCGGAGTTTGTAGAAAACGAAGCGCAGTTCCTCAAGGTCAAGGCCCGCTCCGCGCGGCTCGGCGATATCAAGACCTTTGAGAACTTCATCGTGCCCGTGCCTGCGGGTGTGGATGTGACGCAGTACACCACGGTCCTGGTCTGGTGCGAGACCTTCTCGGAATTCATCTCGGCCGCAAAGTACCGCTAAGCGGTCCCCCCCCGGAAGTTTCCGCGCAAATCATGGTGTATCTCAGGGTAAAGCCGATGCGCCCGGACGTGGAGCGGGGCTAATCTCTGGCGCTGGCATCACCCTGATCGGATCCTCATGAGCACCTTCGCGCGACTTCCATCTTCCTGGGCCACCGGCCTCGCCGCAAGCAGCCTGCTTGTTCTTGCAGGTTGCGCCGCCTGGGCGCCGCCCGACCCGGTGGCCGTGATCCAGCGCGCCGAAACGGCCATGGGCGGTGGTGCGGCCCTCAACACCTTGCGTTATGCCGGCAGTGGCACCGGCGCCACCTTTGGCCAGGCCTACCAGCCAGGTAGCTCCTGGCCAAAAATCACCGTCAGCAGTTTCTCGCGGCTGGTGGACTACCGCAACAGCGCCTTGCGCCAGGACGCCGCGGTGTCCCGCGCAGAGCCGGCCGGCGGTGGCGCCCTGCCCTTGATGGGCCTGGGGGAGCAGCGCAGCACCGGCATGTTGCAGGGCGCCTGGGCCTGGAACATGGTGGGGCCAGCGCCCGTGGCGTCGCCGGTGGCGCTGGACACCCGCATCCACGATCTCTGGACCACCCCGCATGGCGTGCTCAAGGCAGCGCTCAAAAACAAGGCCACGGCCGGCACGCGAACGGTAGACGGCAAGACGTACACCACCCTCACTTTCGCCGAGCCAGGCCGCTTTGAGGCCACCGCCTACGTCAATGCAGAACATCTGGTGGAGCGCATTGACTCGCGCCAACCCCATCCTGTGATGGGCGACACCGACTCTGTCATTGTTTTTTCGGCTTACAAGGACCATGCGGGGGTCAAGTTCCCCGGCCGCATCCGGCAAACCATGGGCGGCTCGGACATCCTGGACCTGCAGGTCAGCGAGGTGCAGGTCAACCCGGCCAGCGATCTGGTCGCGCCCGAGCTGGTGCGCCAGTTTGCCGAACGCGTCGTTGCCGAGAAGGCTGCTGATGGTGTGTGGCACCTCGCTGGTGGCTCACACAACAGTGTGCTGATTGAAATGAAAGACCACGCCATGCTGGTCGAGGCGCCGCTGTACGACGGGCGTTCGGCAGCCGTACTGGCCGAAGTGCGCAAACTGGTGCCCGGCAAACCGCTGCGTTACGTCGTCAACTCGCACCATCACTTTGACCATGCAGGAGGCCTGCGCACGGCGGTGGCCGAGGGCGCGACGCTGATCACCAGCGCCAACGCCAAGACCTGGTGGGACAAAACCATGGCGAATGCCAACCGCATCCGGCCCGACGCCCTGGCGCGCTCGGGGCGCACAGCCAGTGTGGAAGGTATCAGCGGAAAACGCGTGCTGAACGACGGCAGCCGCACCGTGGAGATTTTTGAGATCCAGGGCAGCGTGCATGCCCAGGGATTTCTGATGGTGTACCTGCCTGCCGAAAAAATCCTGATTGAGGCCGACGCCTACACCCCGCTACCGCCCAACACGCCTGCGCCGGCCCTGCCCAATGCCAACCATGTGAATCTGGTGCAGAACATCGAGCAGAACAAGCTCGTCGTTGAGCGCATTCTGCCGCTGCACGGCCGCATCGTGGCGCTGGGCGATTTGTTGACTGCCGTGGGCCGCAAGTAGCGTGCCGGAGGGGTCTTACGACTTGGGCTGCTCCTGCACGCTTCTGCCCACGAGATAACCCGCCAGTGTGCCGAGCAGTCCGGTCACTGGCGCGATTTGTTGGCTGTCATAGCCGGCAACCACCAGAAACACCGCCAGCACAATGATGGTGAGCATGCCAAACAGGCGCAGCACCAGCCCGGCGGCAATGCCATGGCGCAACGCCCAGGTGGCAAGCCCCATCACCAAAAGGCCAAACAGCAAAATCGACGCGCTGATCGTCATCGCATCGGTCACTGACCACCAGGGTATTTTGCCCGGTGTCGCACTGGCTGCGGCTTGCTCGGTCATTGCGGTCCGGGCCGCCGCCAGGCTGGCGGTTTGCGCCTGAAGCTGCTCGGCAATGGTCTGGCTCATCGTGCGCCTACCTTGCTGGCAAGCTTGACGGCGGCTTCCAGCTCTCCAATGCGTCTGGTCTGCAGCGCCACGGTTTTCTCAAGCTCGTCAATCAATGCAGTTTGCTTGCTGCAGGAAGACCAGGCGCCTGGATAGCCAGCCGCGGCCGGGACGCTGGCAGTGACATTGCCGGAATGCAGGCCGGGCACGGAGTCAACGCTTTCGAGTTTCTTTTTGGCGAAGCCGGAGGGGCCGCTGGCCTGGGCCAGCGCCTGGCCGGTGCTGGCCAGTACCAGCCATGCAAAAACCGTCCGCAGACGAATAAAGGATTTCATGAACACCTCCACGGCAACATTGCGGGAGGGAAAGAATAGACCCGCTGCATCTGCCCCGCATCCCCCAATTGGAGGATGGGCAGACGCTGCGGGTTCAAACCTCGCGCAAGGCTTTTTTGAGTTCCACGCCGAGCTCGGGCTTGTGCGCAAACGGGCTGGTCGGGTTGCGCGCCTGCAAGATGTCTTCCAGCCGCGTCTGCACCGAACCAATCGCTTTCGGGTGGCTGTAGATGTAGAACTGGTTGGCGGCGATCGCGTCAAACACCTTCTGCGCCACATCAGCCGCCGTGACCTTGCCGGAGCCCACAGCCTTGTCGCTCATGGCCTGACCGATCAACTGGCTGCGCGTCGGTTTAGCCGCCTCCAGTTCGCCAGGACGGTTGCGATGACTCTGGCTGATACCCGTAGGCACAAAGAAGGGGCATAACACCGAGGCGCTGATCTGGTCGGTGACCAGGGCCAGGTCCTGGTACAGGGTCTCGCTCATGCTGACCACCGCATGTTTGCTGACGTTGTAAATGCCCATGTTGGGCGCGTTCAGCAGGCCGGCCATGCTGGCGGTGTTGACGATGTGGCCCTGCCAGGCCGGGTCTTTTTTGGCGGCGTCAAGCATCATGGGTGTGAAAACACGCACGCCATGGGCCACGCCCATCAGATTGACACCGATGACCCATTCCCAGTCTTTCAGGGTGTTTTCCCAGATCAGGCCACCGGCCCCGACGCCGGCGTTGTTGAAGACAACATGCGGCGCACCGAAACGCGCCAACACAGCCGCACCCAAGGCCTCTACCTCTGCGGCTTTGGACACATCGAGCCGGAACGGCAGCACCTGTGCGCCCGTCGCTGATATTTCTGCCACGGCCCTGTCGAGCGCATCTTGCTGCACATCGGCCAGCACCAGATTCATGCCGAGTCGCGCGCCAATACGTGCGCATTCCAGGCCAAAGCCTGAGCCTGCGCCGGTGAGAACGGCGGTTTTACCTTTGAAGTCCGTGATCATCTCTAGTCCTTGCTGGTTCAGTGGTCGAAAGCCTCAGGCCTCCGCTTTTTTGAGCACATAGCCAATGCGCGGGAAGTGCACGTGCAACTTGCCGGCGCGCTCATCGCGGCGGCTCAAGGTGTAGTGTGTGCGGGTTGCAGCGATCAGTTCGCCCTCGGTCGGCTCAGGGCCAAAACTTTCGGCCGTGATGGTGACGCGGCTGCCCAGCGCAATGCCGTGTTCGTCCTGGAAGGTGCTGTCACGCAGCAGGCCGTGACCCACTGCCATGGGCTCAGTCGCAGCGGCTTCGGCAATCGCCTGGGCTGCACTGAATTTTTCCATGGTGCCACTGCCGATGGCGGCCATGCGGTCCATCCACTCCAGTACCGCCGGCGTGTGCGCCAGAATGTCGGCAACCACGGGTGTTCGCACTTTCGTAAACCACAGCGGATGGTAGGCTGAAAAGTCGGCGATACATGGCGCCTGACCCAGCAGGAAAGGCTGCTCGTCCAGCATGTCAGACAGGCGTCGCAAATATGATTTGTACGACGCAGCAGCGTCTTGTGGACGCATGCGTGGGATGCCGATGCGCATGGCCTTGCGATCCTCGGCGAAAGCCTGGGCAGCTTCGGGTGGCGCACCGGCAAACATGTGGGCCGCACCTTTCGGACCCAGGTTGTGCGCCATCGCGGTCCAGAACAAGGTCTCGTCGGCCCATTGGGCCAGGGTGCGCGCCAGCCCCTTGCCCGGCTCCGGGTAAAGCGTCGGTGCGGGTTGCAGATGTTCCAGCACGTCACAGATCAGCGCGCTGTCGCAGTAGATGTCTGCGCCGACCTGCATAAACGGCGTCTTGCGGTAACCGCCGGTCAGGGCCTGCACATCGGGCTTGGGCATGATGGCGGGTATGACCACCGACTTCCAGGCGAGCTTTTTGTAGCCGAGGATCAGGCGGACTTTTTCCGAGAACGGCGAGTTGGGGTAGTGATGAAGAATCAGATCGGCCATGGCTTGTCTCCTTGATATTTATTGCGGCATGGCGCGCTGGAGCAGCGCGTCAACGTCGATCCCGGCGCCCAGCGTGCCAAAAACCTGGCCCCAGTTGCCGGCCAGGCGTGAATCGCAGAACGCGCCGAACACGGCTGCGGGTGCGGTCTGGTACAGCAGCGCTGCCTGAACGGCGAGTGCCACGTCCTGCGCCAGGCGGCGCGCTTCCATCTCGGTCGCCATCTCTTCGACACGGCTTGGCAAGGCGGCCGCCAGGCGATCCAGCGCCTCGTGCGCGCCTTTGGCCGGCGCCAGTTCGTGCGCCAGCGCAGCCGCGGCATCGCCCTTGCGCAAGGCGCGCAGCAGGTCCAGCGCCATGATGTTGCCAGCGCCTTCCCAGATCGAGTTGAGCGGCATCTCGCGGTAAATGCGGGCCATGATGCCTTCGCCGCCCTCTTCCACATAACCGTTGCCGCCCAGGCATTCCATGGCTTCCTGCGCAAAATGGCTGCCACGTTTGCATATCCAGAACTTGGCCACCGGCGTCAGCAGGCGCGCCATGGCCTGCTCGTGCGGGTCGGTGTTGTGGTCGAAAGCGCGTGCCAGCCGCAGGGCCAGCGCGGTGGCGGCTTCGGATTCGAGGGCCAGGTCGGCCAGCACATTGCGCATCAAGGCTTGCGCCATCAGCGGCTTGCCAAACGCCTGGCGCTGGGCGCAGTGGTTCAGCGCAATGCTCAGCGACTGCCGCATCAGGCCACTGGTGCCCAAGGCGCAATCGAGCCGGGTCAGGGTGCCCATCTCCAGGATTTGCGGAATGCCACGCCCTTCTTCGCCGACCAGCCAGGCGCTGGCATTGTCAAATTCGACTTCAGAACTCGCATTGGCCTTGTTGCCCAGTTTGTCTTTGAGGCGCTGGATGCGGATGGCGTTGAGCGTTCCGTCGGGCAAGATACGCGGCAGGAAAAAGCAACTGAGCCCGGCTGGCGCCTGCGCCAGCACCAGAAAGGCGTCGCACATGGGCGCCGAAAAAAACCATTTGTGGCCGGTCAGTCGAAAGCGCTGGCCCCAGGCATCGTTGCCATTTGCCGTGGCCTGTGTCGTATTGGCCCGCACGTCGGAGCCGCCCTGCTTTTCGGTCATGCCCATGCCCATGGTCACGCCGGATTTTTCAGAAAACAGTTTCAGTGCCGGGTCGTAGGCGCGGCTGGTGAGTTTGGGCGCCCAGTCGGCATGGATGGCGGCATTGCTGCGCAGCGCCGGTGTGACCGCATAGGTCATCGAGATCGGGCAGAGTGTCGAGGGCTCAAGCTCGGTGAACAGCATGAAGCCAGCGGCTCTCAGGACGTGCGGTGAGGTGCTTTGGTCGGCCCACGGGGAGCCGTGCAGACCCGCGCTGACGGACAGTTTCATCAGCGCGTGGTAACTCGGGTGAAACTCCACCTGATCCACGCGGCGGCCAAAGCGGTCGTGGCTGTGTAATTGCGGCGTGTGGGTATTGGCCAGACGCGCGTGGGTCTGCATCTCCGGGCTGCCCAGCTTTGCACCCAGTGCCGACAGCTCGGCGGTCATCAGCGACGGCGCGTTGAATGTCAGTGCATCGCGAAGCGGACGGTTGGTCTCGAACAGGTTGTAGTCGACCAGCGGCGCCGGCTGGTTGAAGACGTCGTGGGTCATGTCTGTCTCCTTTTGACGGCGTAGCGAGCGGTTATCAGGCGAGGCGGACGGCGCACAGGAACCGGAACGTACTTCAGGTACGTGAGGATTTCGAGCACCGCCCAACGACGCATGGTGGCCGCGCAGTAGCCGTGCTAGATCAGCTTGACCAGCTGCTTGCCGAAGTTCTTGCCCTTCAGCAACCCCAGGAATGCTTCAGGTGCAGCAGCGATGCCTTGCGCAACGGTCTCACGCGGCTTGAGTTTGCCGGTACCGACCAGCGTACCCAGCTCCTTAAGCGCTTCCGGCCAGACGTCCATGTGTTCGCTGACGATAAAACCCTGAATTTTCAGGCGGTTCGTCAGGATCAGTTGCGGATAACTCATGGGCAGCGGCTGGCCATCGTACCCGGCGATCATGCCGCACAGCGCGATCTTTCCGAAAGCGTTCATGCGGCTCAGCACGGCGTCCAGAATCATGCCGCCGACGTTTTCAAAATAACCGTCGATGCCGTCCGGGCAGGCGTCCTTGAGCGCTTTCGACAGCGAGGCGGCGTCCTTGTGCTGCTTGTAGTCGATGCAGGCATCGAAGCCGAGTTCATCGACCGCGTAGGTGCATTTGTCCGGACCACCGGCGATGCCAACCGCGCGGCAGCCGCGCGCCTTGGCCAGGGCGCCGAAGGCACTGCCGACCGCGCCGGTGGCGGCGCTGACCACCACGGTCTGGCCGGCTTTGGGTTCAATGATCTTCACCAGGCCATACCAGGCAGTCACGCCGGGCATGCCGACGGCACCCAGGTAGTGCGACAGCGGCACATGGGTGGTGTCCACCTTGCGCAGCGCGCCGGGCTGGTTCGCGTCCACCACACTGTATTCCTGCCAGCCGCCCATGCCGACCACCTTGTCGCCAACCGCGAACTTCGGGTTCTTCGACTCGACCACCTCCCCGGCCGTGCCGCCGCCCATGACCTGGCCCAGCGCCTGCGGCTGGGCATAACTCTTGGCGTCGTTCATGCGGCCGCGCATGTAGGGGTCCAGGCTCATGAAATGGTGGCGCACCAGCACCTGGCCGTCTTGCAGCGCCGATGTGTCGCTGCTGACAAGCTTGAAGTTGCTGGCGACGGCTTCGCCTGCGGGACGGTTGTCGAGAAGGATTTGCTGGTTGCTTGGCATGATAGATTCCAATCAGTGTGGTTAAAAATACTATAATTTTAATAGCTACTTGCGCC